>ONHB01000043.1 GCA_900317505.1 uncultured Lachnospiraceae bacterium
GCAGCATGACGATCGGTCCGGTAAAGCCGGATAGAGCTGCCGCAGCCGGAAACCGGGATGAAATCACAGAAAAGGCAGCCGGTTATGAGAAAGTCCGCCGGATGCTTGAAGGTATGTTTGTCAAAACAGGTTATGAGCTTAACTGGGTTTCCGATATGGATGCATGGTATAAATGCCATCTGGCAAAGATCCTGCCACAGGCTTATCTGACTTATGCATTAGAATGCAATTTGTATAAAGCATCTATGAAGCAGATCGCACTTTCGCTGGATGCTTCCTATGAGGCATACCGCACACTGCGGGAAATGGGATATGAGATTTTACCTGAAGGCAGTGAGCGCCATTATAAAAAAAGTCCCAGCCGGTTTTTTACTGTGACCACCAAGCTTTTTGTTATGACGAGGACGCAGCTGGGTGAAATGGAGATCAGCAGTTACTATAAGCAGGCTGTCCGTGAAATGGAAGATCTGAGTATGGATTTTTCCAGGCTTTTAGGCATCAGGGAAGATGAGATGAAGGCTTGGAAGAAATTGAAAGGGCAGATTCCATCATGGAAAAAACTGCATAAGACCTGAAAAAGCAAAAATAAAAAACAGAAGGAATAAAGCAGAAAGAAAAATAATAAAGCGGAAAGAGAAAAAATGAAGATAAGATATAGAAAATAGAAAGACAAAAACAGAAGATAAAAACGGAAATAAAACGGAAAGAAAAAAACTGAAGATAAAAACAGAATAAACCAGAAAGATAAAAACAGAAAAATAAAAAACCAGAAATAAAATGAAACAGAAAGCCCTGAGTTTGTATGAAAAAACATACAAACACGGGGCTTTTTAATTATTTCAAAAATCCTTCGATGATTTTCTGTTCTGCTTCTTCTTCGGTCAGACCGAGTGTACAAAGCTTGATGATCTGCTCGCCCGCGATCTTTCCGATGGCTGCTTCGTGAATCAGGGATGCATCAATGTTGCCGGCATGAAGCTCCGGTGCTGCATTGACAATACCATTGCCTGCAAGGATACCGTCGCATTCGGAATGACCGGTACATCTGCAGTTTCCGCGGATAACGGAATGGTATTCCTGAAAAGAGTTACCTTTGGCTACCGAACGGGACACCAGATCAACTGCACTGTCGTCACCATCCATGGATACATCGAAATCAGAAGAGACCTTTTCATCCTTGTCGGTCAGCAGACGCTCACGGATGATGAGCTTGGCCCCGGCTGCCAGCCTGGCCTTGGTCGAACGCTTGGAGTGACTGACACCGCTGATCTGCATGGTATCCATTTCCAGATAGGAGTCCTCAGCCATTTCTACTTCTGTAACCGGATCGATATTTCTTTCTCCGGTACCTTTACCGGTTCCGATATGTTTTTCCTTGTAAACGACTTTGGCACCCTTTCCGATGAGAAAGCGGTGGATGCCGTTGTGGCTGGCTTCTTCGGCACCGTCGGAATGGACGCCGCAGCCGGCTACGATGATAACGTCGGCGCCGTCCTCTACGATGAAGTCATTGTATACAACATCGTGAACACCGCTGTGTGTGACGCAGGCCGGAATGTATACGGATTCCTGTTCATCCTTGCAGCTGATGTGGATATGAATACCGGGCTTATCTTTTTCGGCTGTGATCTTAATGTGCTTGGAAGATTGTCTGGCCACACATCCGCTGTCTTCACGGATATTGTAGGCTCCTTTAAATTCTCCTTTATAATCAGATACTTCTGCTAAAAGCTTTTCTGTAATCTCATTCATCGTGACAGTTCTCCTTTGTTGTGATATGCATCGGACATGCACATTGCCGGTTATCGGATAAGAGTCCGGGAAGGACTTCTTCCTTTGGACCGAAGGTTGTGATCCGACCGTCTGTTACAACAGCCACGTAATCGGCAATCTCCATAATGCGTTCCTGATGGGAAATGATGATCAGAGAGCGGCTGCTGTTTTTTTTGATTGCTTCAAAGGCATTGATCAGGTTGGAAAAGCTCCAAAGATCGATTCCGGCTTCCGGTTCGTCAAAAACCAAAAGCTCGGCACCCTTACGATTTAATACAGTGGCAATTTCAATACGCTTGCTTTCACCACCGGATAAAGATGCATCTACTTCACGATCAATATATTCCTGCGCACACAGACCAACGGTGGAAAGCATGCTGCACAGCTTGTCCTCAGGAAGCTTTTCTTCTCCGGAAAGCTCCAAAAGATCGCGGACCGATAAGCCCTTGAAACGGACGGGCTGCTGGAAAGCATAAGCGATTCCTTTGCGCGACCTGTCTGTGATGGACATATGGGTAATGTCCTCACCATTATAAATAATGCTTCCTTCGCTGATTTCATAAAGTCCGGCAATGACCTTGGCAAGTGAAGTTTTACCGCCGCCGTTTGGTCCGGTGATGACGGTCAGTTTGCCTTCGGGTACGTTAAGATCAATACCTTTTAATATTTCTTCCCCATCCGGGGTTTTCCAATGAATGTTTTTCAATTCGAGCATGGCTATTTCCTTCCGGTTTTATAATAGTATTTCCGATTTTTTCCATATCAAACAATTTTTGATATAGATTCTATTCAACAGATTATTACAATCTAAAACATTTGTCAAAAAACCTGTATGAAACTATAGTATAATGATAATTATAAGCGCGTTTTTTCGACAAAAAATAAAAATATCGCATATAGGGTGTCGGAATGAGGTTGCGGGGTTTACTTCTACTTTTTGAGCGATTATAATAAAAACGGAGGGCTTACATATGGGAAAAAATTTAAAATCTTTAAAACAAAAAATGATTATTGTGTTGATTCCACTCCTCGTGATCGCCTTTTTAGCTGTTTTCATGGTCACTTATTTTACGACGCGGACCATTATTTTAAAGGAAACAGAAAGCAAGGTGCAAAATGGAATTGACGCGCTTGATTATCACGCATTGTCTGATTTCAACAAGATTTTGGGACTGATCGAAAATGTACAGTGTTCGGTCGAGAGAAGCTGTCAGACAGAGGAAGAAATCAAGGATTATATTTATTCAATCGGTGATGCTTATCCTGAGACCATTCCGACCGGTATTTACTGTGGTCTTGTGAGCGGAACCTATATAGACAAGATGTGGACACCGGGTTCAGACTGGGTCATGAAAGAGCGCCCCTGGTATACAGAAGGTCTGAAGGCCGATACGGTAACACTTGGAGAGATGTATCTGGATGCCGACTCCGGCAAGTATATTATTTCCATTTTTGCCAATATCAAAGATGAATCCGACAATGTTATAGGTGTTATTTCAGCTGATGTACCGATGGATTCCATTGTATCCGTTATTCAGGAAACACACATCATGAATGGCGACAAGATTTACGGTGTTGATAAAAATACAGGCCTTGTTTTTGTCGATGAAGATGTGACTGAAGAAAAAAATATTTTTGAATCATCAGATGCTTTAGATCAAAAGGTTGCTGAAATGATCTCCTCCGATGAGGTCAACAGCTTCCAGCAGCTCGACAATACCTATATCTGGGTCAACAATATTCCGGATACCGGATTTTATGTTGTGTTTACAGCGGATAAGGCAGCTGTTTTCAAAGATCTGAATCAGCTCCGCCTCAAATCCTTTATGATCAGTGTTGCCGGTATTCTGGTACTTTGTGCAGCCGTTTATCTGATCTTAAAAGGCGGTCTGGCTCCGCTTACCAAATTAAACCGTTCCATTCTTGCAATGGAGAAGCTTGATTTTTCCGAACCGATTGACATCAACAGCAAGGATGAGATCGGACAGATCGCGATATCGCTCAATGCGATGTCAACCAGCATCAAAAACATGATACTGGATATGCAAAAATCCATTGCAGATATTGATACCAATGCCAATTTAAACTCCACGGCAGCAAGATCGTTAGCCGGGGCTTCCGACAATCAGTATCATACAGTCAATACACTGGCAGATACCATGAATGAATTAAACCATGCGATTGAAATGATTGCTGACGGTGCCACCAATCTGGCTGCAACGGTTTCTGAGACCTCCGATGAGATCAATCTGGCAGACGGTGTGATCACCAAGACCAAAAAAGAAATTGATGCCGGTCACAAGACTATGGGCAATATGACAGAGACGATGTCAGCGATCACCTCTTTATCCGATGACTTAAAACAGGCGATCGTAGATGTAAATGAAGGCTTGAACGGAATTTCTGAGATGGTGGAAATGATCAGTGAGATCGCCAGCCAGACAAATCTGCTTTCCTTAAATGCTTCGATTGAAGCTGCAAGAGCAGGAGAGGCCGGACGTGGATTTGCCGTTGTTGCAAGCGAGATCCAGAAGCTGGCTGACCAGTCCAATAATTCCGTTACAGAGATCCAGAATACGACAGCCAATATCCAGAATCTGGTCAATATTGTATTGGATAAAGCAGAACGCAGCAACAATGCCGTGATCGAAGGTGGAGAGGTCGTAAAAGAAACGGAAACAATCTTTTCACATATTGCAGCCAACATTGACAATATCCAGAATACCATGGATGCCTTGTCCAAGGCCTTTGTTGTGGTTGAACAGGTTGCAGGAGATATGGCAGCGAGCACAGAGGAGCAGACAGCCAGCACGACTATGGTCATGACGACCTGTGAAGAATTAAAGGGCATGTCTGATGACTTCAACCAGAAAGGAAAAGATCTGGATACACAGAGTTCCGGATTAAAGGATTTATCCAGATCACTGGAAACGCAGGTGAAACGTTTTACCTGTTAGCATTGACTTACCATGATATCAGATTATGATGCCAGATCGCCGTGTAATTTACGTATTTGCATAATCTGCGCATGTCTTTGATGAATTTGGAGTTTTAAAATAACATATAGGAGCTGTGAAAAGAAAATGACAGAGATACCCAAGGAAAAAAGAGTAGAAGATTCGATGATAGAGCAGGTTCACAAGCTGCGCCCCACGCATATGAATGGCATGGGACGGCTGTTTGGAGGACAGTTGATGTCGTGGATTGATGAGGTGGCATGCCTTGTCGGCAACCGTCATTCCCAGACCAATGTGATCACTGCATCCGTAGACAATCTGCATTTTATCAGAGGTGCCTATGTTAACGAGCTTATTGTCATGATTGCCAAGGTCACTTATGTCGGACATACATCCATGGAAGTGCGTGTCGATACCTATGTAGAGGCAATGGATGGCATCCGCAGACCGATCAACCGGGCATATCTGACCATCGTTGCCGTGGATGAAAACGGAAAGCCCTGTGCCGTTCCGGGTCTCATCATAGAAACCGAATCCGAAAAGGCAGAATGGGAGGCCGGTGAAAAACGGCGTAAAATGCGTATGGTGCGAAAAAAAGAAGGCTTTTAACAGAAACCATTTTAAGTATCTGGATTTCTTGTCGGATAAGAACTGATAAAAAGAAGTTGACTATAAAAATTATATGTTGTATACTCAGCAGTGTTCATCGGAGGGTGAATTGTTGACAAAACAATCGCTGGATAAGATGGCAGATTTGGATATCTGCATCTTATCCATTTTTTTTTGGAAGTTTTTATAATGGAAAAACAGAATCAGTTTACAGAAGGAAAGATCATGAAGCCACTGCTTTTGTTTGCAATTCCGGTATTGTTTGCACTGTTTTTGCAGGCCATGTATGGGGCGGTGGATCTGCTGATCGTTGGAAAATTTGCTGCATCAGCCGATGCTTCAGCTGGTGCTTTGTGTGGGGTGTTATTTTGTGATAGGGAAGAGATGGGTGAGATGAATTATATAATTTAACTATGTCATACTATTAAAAATGACGAAGTTAAAAATCAAAAGAGGCAATTAAAATGAAGGAATGAGTTATTTTTTTACACCAATTAGTAATAGCCATCTATGATCAAACATGATTTGTGAATCTTTATTATATGGTGAAAAACCGGTTTTTCTACCGCCTTCCAATTCAGCTTTCATCAAATTTGTTATCTCTTTTTGCACATCTTCCGGAGTATCAGTCAGTTCCATCCAGCTTTTTAAATTCACCGGCACCAGAGTAGTGTCTTCGCATTGCAGCGTAAAATCTTTCTTGAACATTTCTTCAAATTCTTCCCTGCTGAGAATTCTGGTATGAGAAGGATCACGCATATTTTCAATCTTATCATCAATTTCCCGTAAAGACTCCTCGGCAGCTTCCATATCCCAGACCACCAACTTTCCCCCTTTTTTCAGGACACGTTTCATCTCCTCAAAAGGTTTCTCCGGATTGTCAAAATGATGGAAAGAAAGCCTTGTGATCACCAGATCAAAGGTTTCGGGTTCGTATGGAAGTTTTTCGGCATTACCACTTTGAAAGTAAATATTTTTTATATGACTTTCTCCGGCAAGTCTGATTCCCTGTGCCAGCATTTCTTCCGTCATATCCAGACAGGTAATATCCTTTACATAAGGAGCCAGAGCCCTGCCACAAATACAGGTTCCGGCAGCTACTTCTAATGCATGTTCTTCTCCTGTTGCTGCTATTTTCTGAATCAGATAGTCTGTATATTCCGCTTTTGACATATGATATACTGCAAATTTTTCAGCCTGTTTTTTGAATGACCGTCTGACTGTATCATTATGATTCGTTTTAAACGCCTCCCTATAATGCAGTTCCTTTTTTTGGAATAAACAAACTGCTCATATCCACATGTTCCAGTTCCAACAGTGAAATTTTTTTATCAATCCCCCCTGCGTATCCTGTCAGACTTCCATTTGTGCCTACGACTCGATGACAGGGAATGATAATGGAAATTTCGTTATGTCCAACTGCACCACCTACTGCCTGTGCAGACATATGTGAGCCGTTTTTCGTCTCAGTCAATTTACTGGCAATTTCTCCGTAGGTAATCGTCTGTCCATATGGAATCTGTAATAAAATCTGCCACACTGCCTGTCTGAATGTTGAACCTTCCGGATGAAGCGGTGGAGTAAATTTCGGTTCCTCTCCTGAGAAATATACGTCCAGCCATTTTGTTGTTTCTGCGAGAATCCTGGTCTCCTGTGAAATATGCTCATCCGGAAGTGTATTGGCAAAATATTTCTGCCCTTCAAACCACAGACCTGTAAGTCCAATTTCATCCGCAGCTATCAACATATTTCCTATCGGTGAATTATAGCTACATGTGCACACCATACTTACACCTCAAAAAATGAATTTGAATCCTTCGGTGCCTGCGTCCGGTCCGTATCGGTATAAGAACGGATCTCCGAGCAAACGGTGATTTTGTAACTTTCAAACAGCTTCTCTCGTCCCTCTTTTTGGCTCATACGATGCTGCATCACATTGCGCCAGCGCTCAACAGCACTTTCATCCGTCCAGATATTCATAGAAAGCAGTTTACCTTCCTCGTTCAGACTGTTAAAACGCTCATCACGGATGAATCCCTCAAAACCGGAAAGCATAGGTTTCAGCATGGCAGCAAGATCAAGATATTTCTGCATACCTGCCTTAGTAGGTTTCACTTCAAACAATACAATAATATTTGCCATTATTCATTCTCCTTTGTCCATAAAAATTCTTTTGGTGTCTCCTGATTTGAAAAAAGCAACGGTGTCAGTGTACAGCCATAACTGCCTGCATTAGAAACCGCCAGAATATCTCCGATCTCCGCGTGTGGGAGCGTAATGTTTTTTGCCATCACATCCAATGCGGTGCAAAGATTTCCGACAATATCGACGGTTTCACAGTTTTCGTTTCGCCCCACGATACAAAATTCACTCTGTGAACCAGAAGTATACAGCGGTTCCTGTCCGCTTTCCGGAAATTTTCCGACATTTTGCCTGAGCAGCTCTGCAATGGCAGGACGCAGAAAACCATTCATTGCATTTTGTACCACGAGATATGTTTTTCCGCAGGAAATCTTACGGTCTACGATTCTTGTATAATAAGTTCCGGCATTGCAGACTACAAATCGCCCGGTTTCCAGAATGAACTTTGCCTGCAAACCATTTTGATTTTTCGCTCTGAGACTCTGCAATGTCTGACCTACTTTTTCCAGAGCAAGTGGTTTTTCGGTTTCTCTGTCATAAACGGTACCGATACCACTGCCAAAATTGATAAACTGAATTTTCACACCATTCAGTTTATTTATGCGTTCAGCCAGCATATAACAGTTTCGATAATATCCGCATAATATATCTGCATCTAAAATCTGTGAACGCAGATGTACATGAATCCCGATGATTTTCAAATGTGGAAAGCATAAATCAGCTGTTTTCAGCTGATCTTCATCAATACCGAACTTGCTTGATACAACAGATTCACCGTTCATGGAAAATTTCGGGTTGACTCGGACACCGATAGAGATACATTCGTTTTTCACTTCCGCATACTGCTCCAGACGGGCAAGTTCGGAAAGGCTGTCCGCAATAATCGTGCATTTTCCCCATACTTTTTCTAAGTCCTGTAATGTTTTGCCTGGTGCAGAATAATATATTTTATCACACGGAATTCCAGCCTCATGCGCCATTAACACCTCATTTGCAGAAGCCGCATCTGCACCAAAGCTTTGTGCGGCAACTGTTTTCAATACCGGCATGAACGGATTTGTCTTAATAGAATACAAGAAATCCACTCCCGGCATTGCATTCAGCAAAGCATGGCAATGTTTTTTAATCAAATCTTCTTCATAGAGATAACAGTGAACATTTCGCTGTAAAAATTTCACCTTATTATTCACTTTTTCTTCCTCCTCGTATTATTTTTAGGTGCATAATCCTTCATTTCTGGTATTGCGCCACCTGCTACCACCCAAAGATACAGACTTGCCACACTACAATAAGGACTGAACCGGCGACGGTATTTTTCAAACAACTTACGGTCAATTTTCCTATGATGGTATGTCATACGCAGTCCTCGTTGGATTGCAAGATCATCATAACTAAAAATGTTGGGGCGTTGCATACAAAACAATAAGATCATCTCCGCAGTCCAGACACCAATGCCTTTCAGACTGCTCAATTCCCGGATAGCTTCCTCGTCTGACATTTCCCAGACTGCATCCAGATTGAATGTATCACTATGAACTTTTTCAGAAAAGTCGGTGATATACTCCGCTTTTCGGAACGTCATCCCATAAGACTGCAATTTAGAAATATCCACCGATAGAATTGTTTCGGCGTTCACTTCCGTTAAATCCTTTTGCATTCGCTGCCAGATAGTTGCTTGTGCTTTTGTAGAGATCTGTTGCCCAATAATATGATGAATAACCGAAGAAAATAAATCTGTATCTGTTTCTCTTTTAATCAAACCAATTTTCTCAATTACTTCAGCAAGTTTTCTATCCTTACTTTTGAGATATAAAATTTCATTTTCTCCATATTCAAAATACATAGCCCACCTCCAAACTGCTTATTGTATCTCTTTGTTCTCTATGCTATGATTATATCGCAATTTATCTGATGTGATTATCAAATTATATCCAGATAATATAACAAAATCGTCAAAATAAGTAGGGGTGTATCTATGAGTCATGATAAATATATAAATTCTGTCAACCTAAATCAAAACACAAACTTTCCATATCTGGTATTAAATGTGATCAATGGAAACAGCTATCCAAGAAATCCCGGTTTTCATGTTATGCACTGGCATGAAGATATTCAATTTATTTACGTTCTGGATGGAAAAATTGAAGTGGTTACATTAGAAAGTCGAACAGTATTACACAAAGGAGATGGCTTTTTTATCAACAAAAATGTTGTACATTTAGTTGATAAGGTGGATGTCTGTCACTATAACAGTTTTATATTTCCCGACTATTTTTTAAGATTTTATCTGGGAAGTCCTGCTGAACAGATTGTAAGTCAGATCACCTCCCTGGAAGATTTTCCTGTTTTTCCAATTGTAAATGGAAAGGAAAATATAGCTGTATTAAATACCTTGAGAAAATTATCCTCTCTTGAACAGAATAAAACGACTCTATATCCTTATGAGGTGCTGTCAACACTCTCTGTTCTTTGGTTAGATTTTTGTCGTGCTGTCCAAATTCCCGAGAACGAAGCTCATAAGAAAAATAGCCAGATTACAAATCGAATGGCTGTTTTTCTTCAATATATCGAACTTCATTACCCGGAAAATGTTACACTGGAATTGCTCGCCAAAAGTGCAAATGTAAGCAAATCAGAATGTCTTCGTTGCTTTAAAACTACACTTCAGACAACACCCTATAAATATCTGGTTGAATATCGTTTGTCCAAAGCGGCTGATTTGCTGAAAAATACAGATAAGTTGATTGAAACTATCGCTTCTGAGGTAGGGTTTCATCATGTCAGCCACTTTGGAAAATGCTTTCGTGAAAAAACAGGTTTTTCACCAAGTGAATATCGTGAGAATTTTTATTTCATTCCAAAACAATAACTGTTTAATAATATCCCCGTTCTTCCCGCCAGTCTTTCACACAACACCGGATTCTGATATAGACCACATGCACCAGAAGTAACAGTGCAATGCATTCCTTTTCCTATCGTACCGGAAAAAGTGATACAGTCGTTAAGGAAAACCGGAGAGAGGATAGCAGTAAACAGTGTGGTGGCTGTGCTGCACCATACCAGCAGGAACATAAGATTTTCACAACCAGCCGTCATATTTTTATATTTTTCTCCAACTGGATTTTGCGGTTATCGCATTTCTCTTTTGCTTTTGGAAAGCAGTACGGTCACAGTTTTCACATTTTTCATAGGGAGTTGACGATAAAGAGTCCGGATATGACAATGCAGAGGAAAGAAAAGCATTGGGAAAAGTGGGAAAAAACAGCCAAAATCCCTACAAAAATAAATTGATGCTTGAATTCTACGCCCATCTGGTTGATAATATACTTAATTACTGGGAATTAAATTTTCCAAGCTTGTTTTGTTACAAATGCTATTGTGATCCTGTTATACCGATCCATAGCAGAATGGAGACTTTATGAAGATTTCAACCAAAGGCAGATATGCCCTGCGTATGATGTTGGAGCTTGCCTGCAGAGAAGACAATCAGCCGGTCAGCATCAAGGATATTGCAAAAAGTCAGGGAATATCGGAAAAATATCTGGAACAGATTATTTCCTTATTAAATAAGGCAGGATATGTACACAGTATCCGTGGCGCCCAGGGTGGATACCGTCTGACCAAGGATCCAAAGGAATATACAGTCGGAATGATCTTAAGACAGACCGAGGGAAATCTGGCACCGGTAGCCTGCATCGGCGACGATAAGGAGGTCTGTGACAGAAAGGCATCCTGCATCACAGTGCGTATTTATGAAAAAATCAATGATGCGGTCAATGATGTTGTGGATCATATCACACTGGCGGATATGGTTGCATGGCAAAAAGAACAATAAAATACAGCAAAATGGCATATTTAGCCTTATCTTTTTGTTGACAAATAGGAAGATGGGGCTATAATTATAATGTAATTCATACCAAACAGGTAGGAAATGAAAACGAAGTAACTGCAGCCTGAAAATGGGTGCTGACAGAAAGAAGGCAAAATATGAAAAAGATAATTTATCTGGATAATGCTGCTACAACGCAGGTCGACCCAAAGGTACTTGAAGCAATGCTTCCTTTTTTTACAGAATATTATGGAAATCCTTCTGCTGTATATTCATTTGCCGAGACAGCAAAGAAAGCGGTTGAAGATGCAAGAGAGAAACTGGCAGAGCTTATTCACGCTAAAAAGGATGAAATCTATTTTACCGGTGGCGGAAGCGAGTCAGACAACTGGGCATTGAAGGCAACAGCAGAGGCTTATGGCAATAAAGGCAAACACATCATCACCAGCAAGATTGAGCATCACGCTATTCTGCATACCTGTGAATGGCTGGAAAAACATGGTTTTGAAGTGACTTATCTGGATGTAGATGAAAAGGGCTTGGTAAGTCCGGAGGAGCTGGAAAAAGCAATCCGTCCGGATACCATTCTGATCTCTATTATGGCAGCCAACAATGAGATCGGAACCATTGAGCCATTGGCAGAAATCGGTGAGATTGCCCACAAACATGGTATTCTTTTCCATACTGATGCGGTACAGGCCTTTGGTCACATTCCGCTTGATGTAGATGCAATGCATATTGATATGCTTTCAGCAAG
>ONHB01000007.1 GCA_900317505.1 uncultured Lachnospiraceae bacterium
AACAATACAACATATATACAAAAACTGCTATTTTTTTGAAAAAGTAGTGGTGGATAATTGTATCTGGGGCTAGCCGTCGCGCCAGCGACTTGGTACAATCCAATTGAAAAAATAAAAGTAAAGGAGACTGTACGATGACTGAATGGGAAAAGGCTCAAAAGGGATATTTATATGATGCCAGCTATGATAAGGAAATTGTAGATGCAAGAACACGTTGTGCGGATTTATGTTATGAGTTTAATAATTGTCGTCCGTCGGATATGGAAAAGCAAAGAGAATTATTGGAACAGATTCTTGGCAGTATGAAGGAAAATCCGGTTATTACAGCTCCTTTTTATTGTGATTATGGATTTAATATTTCCGTTGGTAAAAACTTTTATACCAACCATAATGTTACGATACTGGATGGGGCAAAGGTGACTTTTGGAGATGATGTGTTTATTGCTCCCAACTGTGTGTTTTCTACTGCCGGTCATGCGATAGACAGTGAACAGAGATGTAAAGGATTGGAGATTGCCCTGCCGATCACTGTTGGAGATCATGTATGGATTGGTACCAATGTATCGGTTTTACCGGGCGTGACAATCGGAAGTGATACGATTATCGGCGCCGGAAGTGTTGTCAATAAAGATATTCCGTCCGGTGTGATAGCAGCGGGTAACCCTTGCAAAGTCATTCGCAAAATAACAGAGGCTGATAAGAAAAAGTATCCGGTCTTTGAGGATGCTCAATAATGTAAATGGGAGGCCGATATGGAAAAAGAGAAGCTGAAAGACAAGGATTATGCCAAAGAGCTTGTCGGTATCATCCGTAAGGATCTGCAGGAAAACAACAAAAAAGAGCTGATTGAAACGGTTTCCGATTATCATGAAAATGATATTGCGGAAGCTTTGACAAGACTGACTGTCGATGAACGTAAAAAGCTGTATCCCATTCTGGGAGTAGAAAGAATTGCTGAGATTTTTGCATATCTGGATGAGGATGAGCAGAAATTTTTAAAAGAGTTATCCATTGATAACATTGCCAAAGTCGTATCGGAAATGGATTCCGATGATGCGGTGGATATTCTGGAAAACATGGAGCAGTCCACCAAGGAAGAGATTGTAAAGAGGTTGGACAAGGATGCCGGTGAAGATGTGCGGATGCTCTTATCCTATGATGAGGATGAGATCGGTAGCTGCATGACGACCAACTATATCTGCATCCATGAGGACTTAAATATCCGTCAGGCCATGAGTGAGCTGGTGCGGCAGGCAGGCGAAAATGACAATATTTCTACGATTTATGTTGTAGACAAAAATGATTTATTCTGTGGTGCGATTGACCTAAAGGACCTGATCATTGCAAGGGACTATGAAAATCTGGATGATCTGATCATCCGGTCTTATCCTTATGTGCTTGACCATGAAAATATCAGCGACTGTCTGGATCAGATCAGGGAATATGCGGAGGATTCCATACCGGTACTGACGCAGGAAGGAAAGATTGTCGGTATTATCACATCATCCGACATTATTGAAGTTGTCGATGACGAGATGGGCGATGATTATGCGAAGTTAGCCGGTTTGACAGCGGAAGAGGATCTGCGTGAAAAAACGCTGGAGAGTATGAAAAAACGCCTTCCCTGGCTGATTATATTATTGTTCCTCGGAATGGCTGTTTCTTCCGTGGTCGGAGCCTTTGAAAATGTTGTTGCCGTGCTTCCGATCGTGATCTGTTTTCAGTCCCTGATTCTTGATATGGCAGGAAATGTTGGTACACAGTCACTGGCTGTGACAATCCGGGTGCTCATGGATGAAAATCTGACAGGTAAACAAAAATTTCTGCTTGTGATGAAGGAAATGAAGATCGGTCTGTTAAATGGCGTATTTTTAGGAATTATGGCATTCCTGATCTTAGGATTGTATATCAGTTATTTCAAGCATTATGATCTGCCACATGCATTCCTGATTTCCGGATGTGTTGGTATAGCACTCATTGTTTCCATGGTGATATCAAGCTTTGTCGGAACCGTGATTCCGATGTTTTTCCACAAGATCAAGGTTGATCCGGCAGTTGCTTCCGGACCACTGATCACGACTGTCAATGACCTTGTAGCGGTTGTGACATATTATGGACTTTCATTGTTGTTTTTAATTCATATTTTTCATGTGGCAGGATAAGGCCACTGTTGATTCATAAGACAGACAGTAAATATAAAATGCAATACAAGGAGTTAGCATATGCAAACCAGAAATGAAGCGATGGCATATGGACTGTCATTTCCGAATACCTATACAGAGGCACCGTTTCATGATCCAAACTGGGATCTTGTCAGGGTAAAGGGCAGTAAAAAAGCTTTTTTATGGATTTACGAAAAAGACGGTCTGATAAATCTGAATGTCAAGGTAAGCCCTGAGTGGAGAGATTTTTACAGGCAAATATATGAAGCAGTTATCCCGGGTTATCATCAGAATAAGGAGCATTGGAATACCATCATTCTGGATGGCAGTATTCCGGATGAGGACATCAAAAGGATGATTGCCGAAAGCTATGATATTGTTACAGACAGTCCGACAAAGAGGATTTATGAAGCGGTAAAAAAGATCCCGAAGGGAAAGGTTGCCACATACGGACAAGTGGCTTTACTGGCCGGGAATGGCAAAATGAGCAGAGCGGTTGGCAATGCACTTCATCACAACCCGGATCCGGAAAACATTCCCTGTTATCGTGTGGTCAATGCAAAGGGAGAGCTTGCCGGTGAGTTTGCTTTTGGTGGCTGTGGCGTGCAGCGGAAGCTTTTGGAAGCAGACGGTATCACATTTATCGGAGACCGTGTGGATTTGGAACAGTGCGCCATCCGTATTGAGAATGGTGTGATCGTGTAAGCTTATGATAACTGTAAACGAATACTGTAAAAAACAGTTTGGAGAAAAATTATATAAGATCAGCTTAGATGGCGGAATGAGTTGCCCAAACCGTGATGGGAAGCTGGATACCAGAGGATGCATCTTCTGTTCGGCCGGCGGTTCCGGGGATTTTACGCCCGACCGGAGGATACCCTTAGATGAACAGATAGAGGATGCCAAGAAAAGGGTTTCTTCCAAGTATAAGGGAACACATTATATTGCTTATTTTCAGGCATATACCAATACATATGCACCGGTGGAAAAACTCCGGGCTTTGTTTATGCCGGTAATAAAAAGAGAAGATATCGCGGTCTTATCCATCGCAACAAGACCGGACTGTCTTTCGGATGAGGTGCTGGATTTATTAAGAGAGCTGAATGACATCAAGCCGGTATGGGTTGAACTGGGACTGCAGACAATACATGAAAAAACAGTGGACTATATCAGACGGGGCTATCCTCTGCCGGTATATGATAAGGCCATTCGGGACCTGGATAAAATTGGAATCCATACGATCACACATCTGATTTTAGGCCTCCCCGGTGAAACAAAAGAGGATATGCTGCAAAGTGTCCGTTACGTGGCAGCTTGTGGCAGCCAGGGGATAAAGCTTCAGCTTTTACATGTCTTAAAGGGAACGGATCTTGCTTCTGATTATGAAAAAGGACTTTTCCAAACACTTTCATTTGATGAGTATATGGATCTTTTGGCTGACTGTGTCAGGCTATTGCCAAAGGATATGGTTGTACATCGTCTGACAGGAGACGGTCCCAAAAATCTGCTGATGGCTCCGATGTGGAGCGCAGATAAAAAAAGAGTGATGAACACCATACATCAAAGACTGAAAAAAGATGGTTTATATTGTGAATAAAAATGTCGTTGGATGAGAATCCAACGGCTTTTTTATTGCCGCATACCTTTTGCTCTTTATATGGTCAGATAACGGACTGGTCTTCGATGACAAGTTCGATATTAGCCTTTTCCTGTTTCAAAAACTCCATTATTAAAAATATATGTTGACAGTATTATTCATAGATGCTATATTTACTACGACAGACGTAGTACGATTGACGTAGTACGACTGGCATAGTAACGACAGACGTAGTAATAGACGCAGCAGTTGCAGGAAGGAGGCTACAGGATGGCTGGGATAAGCAGTGATGTGATTCGTGGATATAACGATACGATGATTTTATATATTTTGTTGGAAAATCCATCATACGGATATGAGATTTCCAAGACGATCAGACAGATGACAGATCAGAAATATCTGATAAAAGAAACGACATTGTATTCGGCGTTCTCCAGAATGGAGAAAAACGGATACATTCAATCATTTATTGCACAGCCTGACGCAAATGGAAATGGTAAAAAGAGGACGTATTATCAGATTACAGAGCTTGGCAGACAATATTACGAAGAAAAATGCGAGGAATGGTTTTTGACAAAAGAGGTTGTTGAAAACTTTATTCAGAAAGGGGCGAGGACATGAATACGTTAAAATCCTACTTAGAAAGCATGTTTGCAAAATTGCCAAATACAAGAGAGGTTTTAAGAGCCAAGGATGAGCTTTGGCAGATGATGGAAGATAAATATATGGAACTGATCGCAGAGGGCAAAAATGAAAATGAGGCGGTCGGAACCATTATCTCCGAATTTGGAAATTTAGAGGAGCTTTCCGGTGTGCTGGGATTGGAAAAGGCATTTTCCTATCAGCCGTCAGAAGATGATACAGCCGGTGATGCGGGAATATATGACAGACAGCCGCTTCCGTTTGAAGAGGCAAAACAATATGTGGATGAGCTTATCCGGCAGGGATTTTTTGTTTCCATCGGTGTGATGCTCTGTATCTTTTCTGTGATCTGGCCGATCTTATCCGAAACCTTCAACTGGTCACAGGCATTTGGCGTGACAGGGATGATGCTCTTTATTGCGGCAGCTGTTTTCTTATTTGTATATTCCGGCATTATGATGGGCAAATGGGATTATATCAAAAATGGAAATTATATGATTGATTTTGATACTGCCAAGGTGATGCAAAATGAACAGTCACGCTTCCGCAAAGACTATGCAGTCCGGCTGACGATCGGAATTGTCCTTTGTGTGCTTTGCTGGCTGCCGTCTATGGTGATTAGTGAGACAGCGCTTGGACGGATTGATCAGTTTGAAAATATGGGTGCAGTATTTTTGTTTATCATTGTTGGAATTGGTGTCATGATGATCGTCTACAGCAGTATGACAATGGAGGCGTATAAGCGGATATTAAAGATCAATGACAGCCGCCTTGTAAGCGGAAATTATGTGAATAATCAGGGAAAAGAGCGGTATATCAATTCTACAGTAGAGACGATCATGAGCCTGTACTGGCCGACAATTACCAGCGCATATCTGATCTGGAGCTTTCTCACATTTGACTGGCATCTGACCTGGATTATCTGGCCAATTGCAGGAATTATCAGTGGTGTTATCAAGGCAAATCTGACAGTAAAGGAGTAGAGACATATGGAACAGAAAAATAAACCTACATGGAAAAATATATATTTGATCGTGCTGACAATCGTTACTATCGTATGTATTGTTATCGGTATTTTAAACTGGACGTCCGGATTTTCCGGATGGTTCCGGTCAGAAGAGGATTATGAAGATGCTGGTTCTATGACGATTGTTGATACCGAAGCATTTGACAGCATGGATCTTGATATTGATGTTGGCGATCTGGAAATTGTTGCCGGTGATAGTTATCAGATCCAATATAATTATCCCAAGAAATCAGAACCAAAGGTTGAGGTTGAAAACGGAAAGCTCATCATTACACAGAAGCAGAAAATCAAACGTCATTATTATCAAGAGCATAAAATAATCATTACCGTTCCCAAGGATCTGGAAATGAAAAGTCTTGATCTGAATATGGATATGGGAGGCGTAGAGTTAGCAAATGTTTACGCAAAAGATCTGACCATTGAAGCTGATATGGGAAGCGTTGATATAGCTGATTCTCAGTTTAAAGTAATCGATATCAATGCCGATATGGGAGCCATTACACTTGATAATGTTGTTTTTTCACAGGGAAGCTGTGATGCGGATATGGGCAGTATTGAGCTGACCAGAGCTTCTTTTGAAAAAATTGTCTGCACCGCTGACATGGGCAGTATTGATATTGACGGTTCCTTTGAAGATATCGAAGCTGATTGTTCGATGGGATCTATCACAATTACAACTACCGGGGATTTAGATAAGATTTCTTTTGATTTATCGGCTGATATGGGCGATGTTACGGTAAATGGAAAAGATCAGGGAAACAAATATGTGCGATAATGACTCTGCTGTAAATCCCATTGTAAATTTGTATAAATGATTGAGATAAGTGCAGATCTATGGTATACTCATAAATTGGTAGAAATCAACAGGTAAAGGAGAAAACCAATGAAAAAAGCCATTATTACCGTTGTCGGAAAAGATACTGTAGGTATCATTGCTAAGGTTTGTACTTATCTTGCAGATCATAAGATCAATATTCTTGATATTTCACAGACGATTGTACAGGATTATTTCAACATGATGATGATTGTCGATACAGGCAATACAGATGTTGATTTTGATACGATTGTAGATACACTTGCATCGATTGGTGAAGAGATCGGTGTTGTGATCAAATGTCAGAGAGAAGATATCTTCGACATGATGCACCGAATTTAAGAATAAAGATGGGAAAAGCTATGATTAATATACATGAAGTAAAAGAAACCAATGAGATGATCGAAAAGGAAAATCTGGACGTTCGTACGATTACCCTTGGTATCAGTCTCTTAGACTGTATTGATTCAGATCTTACAGTCTTAAAAAACAACATTTATAAAAAAATTACCGAGACCGCAAAGGATCTGGTTGCAACTGGAGAAGAAATCGAAAAAGAATTTGGTATTCCGATTGTCAACAAGAGAATATCTGTTACGCCAATCGCACTGATCGGTGGAGCAGCCTGCAAGACCCCTGAGGATTTTGCGGAGATCGCAGTGACTTTGGATGAAGCTGCCAAAAAGGTAGGAGTAAACTTCCTCGGAGGTTATTCCGCACTGGTAGCAAAAGGAATGACACATGCAGATGAATTGCTGATCCGTTCCATTCCGTTGGCACTCAGCAAGACAGATTTTGTATGCAGTAGTGTCAATCTCGGCTCCACCAAGACTGGTATCAATATGGATGCGGTCAAACTGATGGGTGAAATTGTAAAAGAAACAGCCGAATATACCAAAGAAAACGATTCTCTTGGATGTGCCAAGCTGGTTGTATTCTGCAATGCGCCTGATGACAATCCGTTTATGGCAGGTGCTTTCCATGGTGTGACAGAGGCTGATAAGATTATCAATGTCGGCGTATCCGGTCCCGGTGTTGTCAAGACAGCACTGGAGTCTGTACGCGGTGAAAACTTTGAAGTATTGTGCGAGACGATCAAAAAGACCGCATTTAAGGTAACACGTGTTGGCCAGCTGGTTGCAAAAGAAGCATCCCGCATGCTGGGTATTCCGTTTGGTATTATTGACTTATCTTTGGCACCGACTCCGGCGATCGGAGACAGTGTTGCTGATATCCTGACAGAAATCGGAGTAGAGCATCCCGGTGCACCCGGTACAACAGCTGCTCTGGCTTTATTAAATGATCAGGTCAAAAAGGGTGGTGTTATGGCATCTTCTTATGTAGGCGGACTTTCCGGAGCCTTTATTCCGGTCAGCGAAGATCAGGGTATGATCGATGCCGTAGAATGTGGCTGCCTGACACTTGAAAAGCTGGAAGCGATGACCTGTGTATGTTCCGTAGGTCTTGATATGATCGCTATTCCCGGAGATACCAAGGCAACGACGATTTCCGGTCTGATCGCGGATGAGATGGCGATTGGTATGGTCAATCAAAAGACAACTGCAGTCCGTGTGATTCCTGTTATCGGAAAGGGAGTAGGAGAGACCGTAGAATTTGGCGGCTTGCTTGGATATGCACCGATTATGCCGGTTAATTCCTTCTCATGTGACAATTTTGTCAATCGTGGAGGTCGTATTCCGGCTCCAATCCATAGCTTTAAAAACTAAAAAGCTGTGTAGCTGGTGGTTAGTATTCCCAGCTATGAAGAATGATTAAGATAACAAAATCCCATCTGGTATGAGGCTCTTATGTATATCACATAGTCTCATACAGATGGGATTTCTTATATAAAATTTTTAATATTGAATTTCAAATAGCCAATTTAATATTGATTATTGAGCATTGAATTTTAGATAGTCAATTTCCAATATCAAATATCAGATATTAAATTTCAGATCTTTACAATCTGTCTGCGGTATTCATCGCGCATACCGGCATGATATTTAGTACCTGCAATACATTCATAGATATGTGCAGCGCGGATATCCTGCTCAAACTGTTTCAAACCGATCGGATACAATACCGATGATACACCGCTGACCTTGGTAACCAATGGAATAGCAGTGCTTGCCTTGATCTTTTTGGTCAGGGCATCAGCCTTTGTGTTGAAACCAAGCACTCTGGCATAAAATGTAATGCCGTTATCCTTGTACAACTCTAAGTCTTCTTTGGTGATATCCAAAAGGATGTGGGATAAGCAACGGCTAACTCTTGCATAGGTGAGCTCCCGGCTCTTTAATATGTCACAAAATTCATCAACACTCTGCATGGAGAACATTTCTTTTTCCAGCTTGTCGGAGATAGATTGCGATACATCAAAATATTTGGTAAAGCCCTGTCCGCGTTCGGACAACAGCTTAAACTTGATCATGGAAGAAAAGTCACTGTTGTATACCGGAAATGTCTTGTGAAATTCAGCCTTCATCACGTCATAAGCGGCCGGAGGCAGCTGGGATTTGATCATATCCAGACTGTCCTGCATGGATAAGGACTGACGGATGGAGATCGCAGAACTGAAATTTTCGGCAAGCTTGTAGGAGTGATAATCGGCGCCGATCCGCATATTGGTATAGGGCTTGATGGAGCTGTTCTGACGGATCAGGGCTTTGATATATTCAATGCCTAAAATGTTGTTGGGGAAGCCGAGGATCGTATCAAAGGATGTAAAACCATTGATCGTTTCTGCAAGTGCTGCGTTTCTGGCAACCGGATAGGTGTCACCGTTTTTCAGCTTTGTCTTGAGAGCCTGAATAAAATCCTCTGATTCATGTACGAGGGCATTGGCGATTTTGGTAAGCATTGTGATATCGCCGTTTTCACTTCCAAAACAAATGGAATCCACACAACCAAGCTGATTTAAAATAGAAATAGCGCCCATGGCAAAATATTCTGCACTGGCTGTTGCATAGCAGGCGGGAAGCTCGATGACAAGATCTGCACCGCCCATCAGAGCCATTTTGGAACGGCTGTATTTGTCGATGAGAGCGGGTGTGCCACGTTGTGTGAGATTGCCACTCATCACAACGATGATGTAGTCTGCGCCGGTCAATTCTCTGGCCTTTTTGATCTGATATAGGTGACCGTTGTGGAATGGATTGTATTCTGCGATAATTCCGGTAATTTTCATATGGACCTCTTATTGATTTCTGCAAATATACATACTTAATTTTGTATGCTTAGAGTAGCATTTTTTTTGGAAACATACAATCCTTTAATTTGCTGATTTTGTGTAAAAACGGCAAAATTGTGGTATGTATGAGAAATAATACATGATTTATCTTTTTGATAACTTGTACTAAAAAAATGAATGGATTATAATAAAGATAATGTGTGGTGAAAGGAGACTTAAAATGTCCTACATAGATACAATTAAGGAAAAAGCTAAAGCTGATAAAAAGACGATTATTCTGCCGGAGACCAATGACAAGCGTACATTGATCGCGGCTGCTCATATTTTGCATGAAGGAATTGCTGATCTGATCATGATCGGCAATGAAGAAAAGATCATGGACGGTGCCAGATGGCTGGAGGTTGATCTTGAGGGTGCGACGATCGTGGATCCTGAGACCTGCCCGAAATTCCAGGAATATGCCGGACTTTTATATGATCTTCGTAAATCTAAAGGGATGACTCCTGAAAAAGCCGTGGAAACGCTCAAAAAAGATCCGCTGACTTTTGGTGTTATCATGGTTAAAGCCAACGATGCAGACGGAATGGTTGCCGGTGCCTGTCATGCGACAGCCGATACCTTAAGACCTGCATTACAGATTTTAAAGACAGCTCCCGGAGTGAAGCTGGTATCCGGTTTCTTTATTCTGGATGTTCCGGATTGCCAGTACGGTGAAAATGGTACATTCTTATTTGCAGACTGCGGATTAAATCAGGATCCGACAGCAGAAGAGCTTGCAGCGATTGCAGAGACTTCTGCAAAGAGCTTTATGAGTCTGGTCGGAGCCAAGCCGATCATTGCCATGCTTTCCCATTCTACCAAGGGAAGTGCCAAGCATGCACTGGTTGACAAAGTGGTTGAAGCCACAAGGATTGCCAAGGAGCAGTATCCCAACCTCTGTTTGGATGGCGAATTGCAGGCAGATGCAGCAATCGTACCGCATGTAGCCAAATCCAAGGCACCGGGAAGTGAAGTTGCCGGTAAAGCCAATGTACTGGTATTTCCAAATCTGGACTGTGGTAATATTTCTTACAAGCTTGTACAAAGACTTGGCAAAGCCGAGGCTTATGGACCGATGCTTCAGGGAATTGCCAAACCGGTCAATGACCTGTCCCGTGGCTGTTCATGGGAAGATATCGTAGGTGTTGTTGCCCTGACAGCAGTACAGGCACAGCTGGTATGAAGATCTAAATGTATAAAATAGTACACAAAAACAGTCTGCGGTATAGTGATTCCGCAGACTGTTTTTTAGTTTTTATTTGATTAAATTCTAATTAGCCCTGAATAGTTTTTTATTGGATCTAGTCAGCCTTGGACACAGCTCATAAATGCTTAAAGCTGACAAAAAATATCCGGTCAGATAAAAACAAAAATAATACATGAAAAAGATCGCCGGAGCTGTCAGGAAAATAAGGACAAGCTGTACACCCGACATAAAAAGGATACCTGCCATGGCATATTTTTTACGGATCAGACAGATGATCATACAGGTCAATGCTATAAAAAAAGTGGGCAGACAGTTGTACAAAACAGGATACAAGGCATTGGTGTGAGCCCCGTCTTTTTCATAATGACGGCAGGATAACAGATCAATGATCCGACATCGCAGGTTTTCGCCCAATAACGGTTTCATAAAATAATAAGAATTGTGATAATCTTCATCATAGTATGTCAGGGTATAGATCGTATCGGTCGTTGGCGGGGTCGGATGATTGATCTCATCACGCACCATGCCGTTTGTGTACCGGAAGGTCTGATAACGATAATACAGGAAAGAATCAAAATTATGCAGGATCAGATCCATGGAAGCGTTCATAAAGGAACTTAGCTGTTCTTTAGGCAGAATGTCCGGGATATTCCAGTACTGACTGATATTACGGACAGATGGATGCTTACGAAGCGCCTGCACATCCAGAAGCTCACTGATCGTCATAATATCGTCATAGGCATGTTCGCCGCGGATTTCATCCTGTGCAAAAATGTTGCCGAGCGGATTGATGACAAGTGAGATCGGATATTTGTTGCTGCCGTTTAGCGCCACTTTATTGGGAATATTAAAACAGGAATAAAACCCGAATGTCAAAATAAAGCAGAGCAGAAAACGGATCAGTCCTTTCTTACATTGATCAGCAAAGGTTGAAGCCTGTTGACCGGCTGCAAATTTTTTATAAATAAAAACAATATATATAGGAAGAAAGAGCAACATGTAAATAAGCTCGGATCTCCATGCAATAACCAGACCGGTCAATGCGCAGAGAACGAAGATCTGCTTTAGATTTGTTTGTTCTTTTTTCCATATAAAATAACAACAGGAGAGTATCAGCAGGAAGAAAAAGCCTGTCAGGGTCGCACGGAGCGTGAAAAGGCAGGCATCGAGTACCGGGAATAGAAACAGGACGATCCGGCACAATATAAAATGACAGTCGGGATAAATGTCCTTTAGATTTTTGAAAATATATGCATAGATACAGCTGATGATCAAAATCTGGAAAAAGGTTATGCTGGCCATAGATGGAAAGAACCGCAGGCAGCAAATATAAAACAGACTGGTAATACCGGTCTGCGCGGGAGATAAGGAATAGCTGCGCACCGCCTTTAAGACATAAAAATCATCGCCCTTAAAAATTCCGGGCCAGGTCAATATCAGTAAAAGGAATAAAGGAATAAAATATATGAAAAACTGTTTCATATAAGAAAGAAATACGACATCTTTTTTGATCAGCAGACTGACATATGTAAAAAAGAAGTAGACAACAAAGAAACCAAAGACGGTGGCGATGGCAATGGATGCATACATGATCTTTTTGTGGGAAACCTCGGCTGAAAATATATTAGCGACATGGTTTCGGATAAGAAACGCATAAAGGGAGTATACGATTGCCGATAAAAGAGCTGTCTTTTTATTCATAGGATCTGTAAACCTCTTAGTTATATTTAATAGTTATACTTAATATCTGAAAATCACTGCATTTACCAGTAATCGGTGATACAACCGGAAAAATGAGGGATATATGGAAAAATTCAATAATATCACAATCATAAATATAACATAAAAAATATGGATAGTAAAACCTGCCGTATGTCTCTTGTCAGTGATATGAAAAAAGTGATACAATAAATGACGCAGGCAGGATTAGTCTATCGGTAGGGCGCCAGCTTCCCAAGCTGGATAGGCGGGTTCGACTCCCGTATCCTGCTTTTGCTTTGTACAGATTACCATGAAAATGTGATATGAGTGATATCAGCACAACCGGTTAAAAAATCGATTGAAAAAAATCATACCGGTATGTTGACAAATGATTCCAAGTTATGTATAATCGATTGAGTGTGGATGGGAGTATGATATGTTACTTAATCTGACAGACGTTTTATCAAATGAAGGAAGAACGGAAGATTTTACCGTTACCTATACACCGGCCTTCTTCAAAAAAAGAGGCGGACAGTACAAGGTTCTGGAAAATGGACCGGTTTCCATCAGCCTGCAGAATACAGGCAAGGGAAAGCTTCACCTGACAGGTAAAGGAAAGCTTCTTTTACAGGCACGATGCGATCGCTGCCTTGGCAGGGTAGATGTCCCGATTGAGGTTTCATTTGATGAAGAGATCAGTGAAGAAACAATACTTCATCTGGCATCAGAAACCGATGAATATCCTTATTTATCCGGATATGAACTGGATACGGATGTTTTAATCGGCAATGAAATATTGATAAACTGGCCGGTAAAAATCTTATGCAAAGAGGATTGCAAAGGAATATGTCCGAAATGCGGTAGAGATTTAAACCAAGGGGATTGCGGTTGCGATACTTTTGAGCCGGATCCACGTATGGCAGTGTTAAAAGATATCTTTATCGCGAATAAGGAGGTGTAAAGATGGGTGCTATTTGTCCTAAAAACAAATCTTCAAAAGGTAGAAGAGATCAGAGAAGAGCAAACTGGAAAATGTCTGCTCCTACTTTAGTAAAGTGCAGCAAATGCGGTGCATTAATGAAACCTCATAGAGTATGCAAAGCATGTGGCGCTTACAATAAACGCGAAATCATCGCAGTTGACTAATTTATTTTGTCAGGTATAAAAGCCTTCGAAGCTTCTTCGAGGGCTTTTTTTCTTGCTTTTTCTTCATGATTCTAGTATATTTATATAAGTATGGAGGAGTATCGGTATGAGTGAATTAGTAAAAGTTGCAGTAGATGCCATGGGTGGAGACAATGCACCGGGAGAAATCGTCAAAGGTGCTGTTATGGCAGTCAACGAAAAAGATAATGTCAAGGTTCTCTTATTTGGTAAAGAAGATGCCATAAAAAAAGAGCTGGAACAATATACATATGATAAAGACCGTGTTGAGGTCATTCCCTGTGAAGAAGTGATTGAGATGGCAGAGGCTCCGGTCAATGCTATCCGCAAAAAAAAGGATTCTTCTATTGTAAAGGGTATGCAGATGACCAAGTCCGGAGAAGCAGATGCATTTGTTTCTGCAGGAAGCACAGGCGCCGTTTTGGTAGGTGCGACTGTTTTGGTCGGACGTATCAAGGGAATTGAGCGTGCACCTTTAGCTCCGTTGCTTCCGACAGCAAATGGAGTGACACTGCTTATCGACTGTGGAGCCAATGTTGATGCAAGAGCTTCTCATCTGGTCCAGTTCGCCAAGATGGGTTCTATCTATATGGAAAGTGTCATGGGTATCAACAATCCCCGTGTGGCACTGGTAAGCAACGGAACCGAAGAAGAAAAGGGCAATGCTCTGGTCAAGGAGACACATCCTTTATTAAAGGAATGTAAAGATATCAATTTTATTGGCAATATCGAAGCAAGAGACATTCCGCTTGGAGCCGCAGATGTTGTTGTATGCGAGGCCTTTACCGGCAATGCGATCTTAAAGACCTACGAAGGTGTCGGAGCAGTGCTGATCAAAAAGATCAAAGGCTCTCTTATGACCAATTTAAAGACAAAGATCGGAGCACTGCTGATTAAAGATGCATTAAAAGAGACACTCAAGGATTTTGATGTAGACAAATACGGCGGAGCACCCATGCTCGGCTTAAACGGTCTGGTGGTAAAGAGCCACGGCAATTCCAAGGCCGGTGTCATTCGCAACAGTATTTTCCAGTGTGTGACATTTAAAGAACAGCAGATCAATGAAAAGATTAAAGCGGGTATTGTTGAACAACAGACAAAAGATGAATAAGGAAGGAAGTCTTGGTTGTGGAATTTGAGGTATTGCGGGATTCGCTCGTAAAGATTTTGGGAGTAGCACCGGATGAAGTTACAATGCAGTCGTCCTTTTCCCAGGATCTTGGTGCCGATTCACTGGATCTTTATCAGGTACTGCTCAATGCAAAAGAAGTATTTGATTTGGAAATAGATACAGAAAAACTGCAGTCTCTGGAGACTGTTTCTCAGGCAGTAGCCTATATGAAAGAAATGAAAAGGAAATAATCAGAGAGCCCGGCAGGGCTTTTTGAATGTAGGCCGGCAGATGTCCGGCTTTGGTGTTTTATGATGGAAATGGAAGAGCTTGAAAAAGAATTGGACAATCTTGAAAAAGAAATAGGATATCAGTTTAAGGATAGGAGCCTGTTAAAGCAGGCGCTGACCCACAGCTCCTTTAGCAACGAACAAAAGATCCGCAAATGGAAAAATTATGAACGGATCGAATTTCTGGGAGATGCTGTGCTTGAGCTTGTGAGCAGTGATTATTTTTACCGTACTTATCCCGAAGAGACAGAGGGAAATCTTACCAAGATGCGTGCTGCTGCTGTGTGTGAGCAGGCGCTTGCAGTTACGGCCAGACAGTTAAAGCTTGGAAGCCATATGATTTTTGGCAAGGGAGAAGAAGCCAACGGCGGAAGAGAGAGAGAGTCAATCATTGCCGATGCGGTTGAAGCGGTTATCGGAGCCATTTATCTGGATTCATCGCTTGATGAAGCCAAGAAATTTATCTATCGTTTTGTTTTAAACGATCTTGATCACAAGAGATTGTTTTATGATGCCAAATCTATTTTGCAGGAGCATATACAGGAGACCAAGGCCGGTGAACTTGTATATGAGCTGATCCGTGAGGAAGGACCGGAGCATGACAAGCTCTTTGTCATGGAAGCCAGACTCAACGGTGTCACGATCGGATATGGAGAGGGAAAAAGCAAAAAGACAGCACAACAGCATGCTGCCTACGACGCTTTGTTAAAGCAGCATATCAAATGATCATGGTTTGTTTTCTGATCGGTGACCAAATATAAATTATAAATTTGCACATCCACAAGGGTGTGTGAAAGGGATTCTTATATGTATTTAAAAAGTATTGAAGTTCATGGCTTTAAAGCCTTTGCCAACAAAATAGTTTTTCAGTTCCATCCCGGAATTACCGGAATTGTCGGACCAAACGGAAGTGGAAAAAGTAATGTAGCGGATGCGGTTCGATGGGTTTTGGGAGAACAGCGTATCAAACAGCTGCGTGGTGCAAGCATGCAGGATGTTATTTTTGCCGGTACGGAAAACCGCAAGCCTTTGGGATTTGCCTATGTTGCGATCACACTGGACAATAGCGACCATTCCCTGCCGATTGATTTTGAAGAGGTAAAGGTAGCACGACGAATTTATCGTTCCGGTGAAAGTGAATATATGATCAATGATGCTCCGTGTCGTTTAAAGGATGTCAACGAGCTCTTTTATGATACCGGTATCGGTAAAGAGGGCTATTCCATTATTGGACAGGGTCAGATTGATAAGATCTTAAGCGGCAAGCCGGAAGAACGCCGTGAGCTGTTTGATGAGGCGGCAGGTATTGTCAAATTCAAGAGACGTAAATCTGCAGCACAGAAAAAACTGGATGATGAAAAAGGCAATATGGTGCGTATCAGTGATATTTTAGCTGAAAAAGAGCGCCAGATCGGACCTTTGGAAAAGCAGTCTGAAAAAGCCAAGATTTATTTAAAACACAAAGAAGAATTAAAGACTCTGGATGTCAATGTCTTTTTAGTTGAAAATGCAGAGTTAAAAGAAAAACTGACAGATCTTGAGAAAAAGATATCCATTGCATCGGATGATTTATCTGAGACAACGGCCAAATATGACAATATCAAGATCGAATATGATAAAATTGCAGCCGAACTGGAAGAGCTGGAGAGCTCAATAGAGGAAGAACGCTCTTATTTGTCCAATACCGGACTGATGAGAGAAAAGTTAGAGAGCCAGATCAAGATTTTGCAGGAGCAGATCATTTCCGGTGAGAGCAACCAGGAGCACTTCAAATCAAGACAGGCTTCTGTCAATGAGCAGATTCTCTTAAAGGATCAGGAAAAGGCGGATATTCAGTCCGGCAAAAAGACCTATGATGACGCACTTGCGGAAATGGAAGAAAAAAAGGCCGAGGCCAATGCCAGATTAGAGGCTTTGCAGGCGCAGATGGATGAGCTCAATGACAAGATTGAGACCGGCAAAAATACGATCATCCAGGCCTTGAATGACCGTGCGACCATCAAATCGAGAATGGGTAGTCTGGATACCAGACAGGAGCAGCTCCAGATCAGAAAGGCAGAGCTCAATTCCAAGCTCTTACGTGTCAAATCCGATGAGGCCAAGCACGATGAACTGATCGAACAGTTAGAAAAAGAATTTGAAACAGTCAGCATCAGGATAAAAGAAATTCAGGATAAAAAGGTGGCTCTCGAACAGAGAAACACGGATATATCCGGTGAGTTATCCCAGTATGATCAAAAGCAGAGGGATGCTCAGGTACAGTATCATCAATACAAATCCAAGCTGGATGCGATCAGCAACCTTTCCGAGCGATACGACGGATATGGTACGAGTATCCAGAAGGTCATGGAGCAGAAAGAGCGCAATACCGGTATTATCGGTGTTGTTGCTGATATTATCAAGGTAGAAGCCAAGTATGAAACCGCTATTGAAACAGCACTTGGCGGAAATATTCAGAATATTGTTACAGATGATGAAGAAACCGCTAAAAAAATGATTGGTTTCTTAAAGCAGAACCGGTACGGAAGAGCTACATTCCTGCCACTGACTTCGATTACCAGACCACAGAAGTTTAAAACACCGGAGGTGCTGGATGAAAAGGGCGTCATTGGTCTTGCCAATGAGCTGGTACATACCAAAAAGGAATATGAAAATGTAGCAAAGGCAATGCTTGGCAGGATTGTCGTCGTGGACAATGTAGACAATGCAGTCAAGATCGCGCGTAAATTTGATTACGGTATCCGTATGGTTACACTCGAAGGTGAGCTGTTAGTGCCGGGTGGTGCGATCAGTGGTGGTGCCTTCAAAAATGCGAGCAACCTTTTAGGCCGCCGCAGAGAAATGGATGAGCTTGAAAAGAAGGTCAAAGAATACAAGGGCATTATCAAGGAATGTCTGGACCAGATCGAGACACTCAAGGCCGAGCGTATGCAGGTAAGAAAAGATCTTGAAACCGTACGGGCACAGAGCCAGGAATATCTGATCAAGCAGAATACAGCACGTATCAATGTAGAGGCAGCCAAAGAAAAGAAAGATGAAAACGGACTTGGTTATTCCGAGCTTAGCGAGGAGCTGCAGGATATTGAGAAGCAGTTTAAAGAACTGTTGGAAGAAAAAGAAAATGCAGCGAAAGAACTGACCGGGTCAGAAAATATGCAGAGCGATCTGGAAAAGCAGATCGAGGAATACCAGAAGGAACTGGAGCATGTGCGTGTGGACGAAAATGCACAGGCAATGCACAATTCTGAAATGGATGTCGAAATGGAAAAGGTGATCCAGAGGCAGTCATTTGAACAGCAGAATCTGGAGCGTATTTTATCCGAAAGGCATCGTTATGAGATGGAGCTTGCTGAAATTGAGGCTGAGATCAAACAGTCAGCAAGTGAGATCGAAGAAAAGAAAAAAGATATCGAAGAGATCAAAAAGACGATCACAGCATCTTTTGATAAAGAAAATGAAAATGAGATCAAGCTTGCGGACGATATCAAGAGAAGAGAAGAGCTTTCTGCCAAACAGAAAGGTTTCTTTGGCGAAAGTGAAGAGCTTGCACAAAAGCGAAATGCCCTTGACAAGGAAGTATACCGCCTGACATCACAAAAAGAGCGTATCGAGGAAAGTATCGAATCACAGATCAATTATATGTGGAACGAATACGAGATCACGCTGACAGATGCGGCTTCACTTCGTGATGAGGAGCTGTCTGATCTGTCAGAGATGAAACGGAATGCGGCTTCCATCAAGGATTCCATTAAGCGTCTGGGAGATGTCAATGTCAATGCCATTGAGGATTACAGGACACTTATGGAAGAATATACTTTCATGAAGAATCAATACGATGATCTAAAGAAGGCAGAAGAGCAGCTGATCGGTTTTATTGATGAACTGGATAAGGCCATGCGCAAGCAGTTTGAAGAAAAGTTTGCTGAGATCAAGGTCGAATTTGACAAAGTATTCAAGGAACTGTTTGGCGGCGGTAAAGGCACGATTGAATTGATGGAAGATGAAGATGTGCTTGAAGCGGGCATTCGCATTATTGCACAGCCACCCGGAAAGAAGCTCCAGAATATGATGCAGTTATCCGGTGGTGAAAAAGCCCTGACAGCGATTGCGCTGTTGTTTGCAATCCAGAACTTAAAGCCTTCACCCTTCTGTCTCTTAGACGAAATTGAGGCGGCATTGGATGAATCCAATGTTGGCCGTTTTGCCGGATACTTACATAAGCTGACAAAGCATACGCAGTTTATTGTCATTACACATAGACGAGGTACTATGGAACAGGCTGACCGACTGTATGGTATTACCATGCAGGAAAAGGGTGTATCTACTCTGGTCAGTGTGGATCTGATTGATAAAGACTTAAAGTAGTCAAATAAATATGCCGGGGGTTTGATGTATGGAAAAATATGAAGAAGAACAGACATTTGATGAAAACAAAGATGCCTTAGACGGCGAAACAGCAGAAAAAAAAGTCGGTTTTTTCGGAAGATTAAAGGCCGGACTGGCAAAGACCAGAAACAATATTGTTCACGGAATTGACAATGTTTTCAGCGGATTTTCCAATATCGATGAGGATTTTTATGAGGAACTGGAAGAAATCCTCATCATGGGGGATATCGGTATCAACGCGACCAGCGATATCATCGAAAGATTAAAGGAGCAGGTCAAGGAACAGCATATCAAAGAGCCTTCTGACTGCAAGCAGCTTTTGATCAACAGCATGAAAGAGCAGATGCGTGTGGAAAGCACCGCATATGACTTTGAGACCGAACAGTCCGTCATCCTTGTGATCGGAGTAAACGGTGTCGGTAAGACCACATCTGTCGGAAAGCTGGCAGGAAAACTCAAGGATCAGAATCGCAAGGTTTTACTTGCTGCGGCAGATACCTTCCGTGCGGCAGCCATTGAACAGCTGGAGGAATGGGCGCACCGGGCAGGCGTGGATATCATCAGCGGAAGTGAAGGTGCGGATCCGGCCAGCGTGGTTTATGATGCGGTTAATGCAGCCAAGGCCAGACACGTGGATGTCCTGTTATGTGATACGGCAGGCAGACTGCACAACAAAAAGAATCTGATGGAAGAGCTTAAAAAGATGAACCGCATTATTGACCGGGAGTTTCCAAATGCGCATCGAGAAAATCTGGTTGTAGTCGATGGCACAACCGGACAGAATGCCTTAAATCAGGCAAGAGAATTTGCACAGGTTGCCGATCTGACCGGTATCATCATTACCAAGCTTGACGGAACTGCCAAGGGCGGAATTGCCGTGGCTATCCAGTCGGAATTAAATGTTCCGGTCAAATATATTGGTGTCGGTGAGCATATCGATGATCTGCAGAAATTTGATGCAGACAGCTTTATTGATGCGTTATTTGATGTCAAGACAGAGTCAGAAGCGGATTGATACAGGATCAGATAAAGATAAAATTACAGGAAACAAAATAGTAATACAACCATACATAACAACACAACAAAAGTAGTATTAAGAGGGATGAGCTATGAGTGACAAAATGTTGACTTTGGAAAAATTTGAAGAAGCTTCTGAAAAAGTAAAGGAAGCTACACTTCCGACAGATCTGGTATATAGTGAATATTTCAGCAGCCAGACCGGCAATAAGGTATATCTCAAACCGGAAAACATGCAGTTTACCGGTGCCTACAAGGTAAGAGGTGCCTACTATAAGATGAGTACACTGACCGAGGAAGAACGTCAGAAGGGTATTATTACCGCTTCCGCCGGAAACCATGCACAGGGTGTAGCCTATGCTGCCAAAAAATATGGCGCAAAGGCCGTGATTGTAATGCCTACGACAACACCGTTGATCAAGGTAAACCGTACCAAAGGATATGGCGCTGAGGTTGTACTTTATGGCAATGTATATGATGAAGCCTGCGAAAAAGCATTAGAGCTTGCCAAAGAGCACGGCTATACCTTTATCCATCCTTTTGATGATCCGGCAGTTGCAACCGGACAGGGAAGTATCGCAATGGAGATTGTCAAAGAGCTTCCTTTGGTTGACTATATTTTAGTACCCGTTGGCGGCGGCGGACTGGCTACCGGTGTGTCTACACTGGCAAAGCTTCTCAACCCCAAGATCAAGGTGATCGGTGTTGAGCCTGCTGGAGCAAACTGTCTCCAGGTATCCCTGAAAAATGGCAAAGTCACAACCTTACCCACAGTCAATACCATTGCAGACGGTACTGCGGTTAAGACCCCCGGTTCCAATATTTTCCCTTACCTTCAGAAAAATCTGGACGATGTGATCACAGTAGATGACGAAGATCTGGTTGTAACCTTCCTTGATATGGTTGAAAATCACAAGATGATCGTCGAAAATTCCGGACTTCTGACGGTAGCTGCTTTAAAACAGTTAAAGGATAAAGGCAAAAAAGTAGTCTGCATCTTAAGTGGCGGTAATATGGATGTGATCACAATGTCCTCTGTTGTACAGCAGGGCCTGATCATGAGAGACCGTATTTTTACCGTTTCCGTTCTTTTACCCGACAGACCGGGCGAGCTGTCACGTGTGGCAGGTGTGATTGCCAAGGAAAGCGGCAATGTCATCAAGCTTGAGCACAATCAGTTTATCTCTATCAACCGTAATGCGGCAGTAGAGCTCAGGATCACACTTGAGGCATTTGGACACGAGCATAAACAGCAGATCATAGATGCCTTAGAAAAGAATGGATATTCTCCCAAGCTTGTAAGAACCAATATCTAATAGTTGCCTATTGCTAATTTTATTGGTGAAATATGTATATTTTGCATTGAAAAATATTGTAATTCCGTCCATTTTTAGTTAAAAGGTACATTGTCGATTTTTGTTGACAACTATATAATTAAGCTTGAAAAGATAAAAGGAGGAAATGATCCATGACCTATGAAGAAATCGTTGCATATACAAAAAAAGTAGTAGCTGCTGCTGACTTAAAAGCATATAAAGGACACCTTGCAGCACAGATCAACATTACCGGTGAAGGCGAAGGTGCATTTTATATTGAATTAAATGATGGTACCGCAGCTGTAGAGCCTTATGAATATTTTGACAGAGATGTGATCTTACAGTCTACAGTAAGTGTATTCACAGACATTCTGGATGGCAAAAAATATCCTCAGGAAGCACTGGACAACAATGAATTAGCTGTTATCGGTGATGCAGAAAAAGCATTAGAGCTTGTTGAAATCCTGAAGAAAAAACCTGCAGCTAAAAAAGCACCTGCAAAAAAAGCAGAAGCAAAGCCCGCAGCTAAGAAAGCACCTGCAAAAAAAGCAGAAGCAAAACCTGCAGCTAAAAAAGCACCTGCAAAGAAAGCAGAAGCAAAGCCCGCAGCTAAGAAAACTGAACCTGCTAAAAAGGCAGAAGCAAAGCCGGTAGCTAAAAAAGCTGAGCCTGTAAAGAAAGCAGAAGTTAAGCCTGCTACAGTAGAGACAAAGAAAGCTGCTGTTGCAACAGCAAAAAAGAATGTTGCTAAAAAAGTGACAAAATAATTTGTAAAACATATTCGTATTTTAGAAAGTCGGTCGGAGTATTTCGACCGATTTTTTTGTTTTCGGAATCATTGTGACGATATTAGTAACGCATTTTTGCGATGCCTGTTTAAGAATAGCGAAAGGGAAGATATTCTGCGATAAGTGTGTCTTGAATCGTAAAATGACAGTTTGTTATAATTCATGTCATAAGAATGGAGGGATTGAAATGGAACAACGAAATGTTGTTACGACGAAAGATGACGCAGGCGTATACCAGATGCTTAAAAATTTACTGAATCAGGATAAAGAATTTCAGATTATGATCACGGTCCCCGCCACAGGGAAGGAGGAAGATGTACAAGTCGTAACCACAGGCAATACAACAACACCGGTAAAAAGAGATCTGGAACGGGATGTGACAGATATGATCCACGAACTGGGAGTACCGGCGCATATCAAAGGATATCAGTATCTGCGGGAAGCAATCATGATGTCGGTTGAGGACATGGATATGCTAAATTCCATTACCAAGATTTTGTATCCGTCAATCGCCAAAAAATTTGAAACTACACCAAGCCGTGTTGAGCGTGCAATAAGACATGCTATCGAGGTGGCATGGAGCAGAGGAAAGATGGAAACTCTGGATGCTCTTTTTGGCTACACGATCAATACCGGAAAAGGAAAACCGACCAATTCCGAATTTATTGCTTTGATCGCGGATAAGATACGATTGTTGTATCGGGATTAAAATTGCTACTTTAAAAAAGGCCGTTAGCGTGTTATACTTATTTGTGTGTTTAACACATTTTGAGGTATTTTTAGCTAACTAACGGAGGTAGGGTATACAATGAAAAATGTTCTGTTTGTGGCATCAGAAGGTGTTCCATTTATTAAAACGGGAGGTCTGGCCGATGTAGTCGGTTCACTGCCGAAATGCATCGACAAGGAATACTTTGATATCAGGGTCATGATTCCCAAGTACTCTTGTATCAAACAGGAATTAAAAGATAAGATGAAATATAGAACACATTTCTATATGGATTATAACTGGAAGAGTGAATATGTCGGTATTCTGGAAGCAAAGGTAGATGGCATTACATATTATTTTATTGACAACGAATCCATGTTTACCGGAGCCAAGATTTACAGCGACAATGTGCTCGATGAGATTACCAAATTTACGTTCTTTAGTAAGGCTGCTTTATCAGCTTTGCCGTTGATCGGTTTCAGACCAGATATCATTCACTGCCACGACTGGCAGACCGGTCTGGTTCCTGTTTACTTAAAAGAACGTTTTCAGGGAAATGAATTTTTCCGTGGCATCAAGTCCGTTATGACGATCCACAACCTGAAGTTCCAGGGAAGATGGAATGTCAAAGATGTGAAGAGCATTACCGGACTGCCGGATTATTTCTTTACCCCCGATAAATTAGAGTCATACAAGGATGCAAACCTTTTAAAGGGTGGTATCGTATATGCAGATGCCGTTACGACGGTTTCTCCGACCTATGCAGAGGAGATCAAGACAGCATTTTATGGAGAAGGACTGGATGGACTGTTAAATGCCAGAGCTAATTCACTTCGTGGAATTATCAATGGTATTGACTACGATGATTTCAATCCGGCTACAGACAAAAATATTGTGGCTCCGTATGATGCAAAGAATTTCCGCAAGGAAAAAATTAAAAATAAGAGAGCACTGCAGGAAGAGCTGGGACTGGAACAGGATGACAAGAAGTTTATGATCGGTATTGTTTCCCGTTTGACAGACCAAAAAGGTTTTGACCTGATTGCATATATTATGGATGAGCTGTGCCAGGAAGATGTACAGATTGTGGTACTGGGTACAGGTGAAGAGCGATATGAAAATATGTTCCGTCATTTTGACTGGAAATACAACAACAAAGTATCTGCCAATATCTATTATTCAGATGCTTTATCACACAAGATTTATGCAGCATCCGACGCATTCTTAATGCCGTCTCTGTTTGAACCTTGTGGTCTCAGCCAGTTAATGGCACTTCGTTACGGCACAATTCCGATCGTAAGGGAGACCGGTGGATTAAAGGATACCGTAGAGCCGTACAACGAATATGAAAGCACAGGAACTGGATTTAGCTTTACCAATTACAATGCGCATGAGATGCTTGCTACTATTCGTTATGCAAAATACATTTACTATCAGAAAAAGCGTGAATGGAACAAGATGATCGACAGAGCAATGGCCGCTGACTTCTCATGGAATGTATCAGCAAAGAGCTACCAGGAAATGTACGACTGGCTGATTGGTTAATCAAAAATAAGAGGAAAGGGCATTTTTTCGGAGCTTCCGGGGAAATGCCTTTTTTTAAGCAGAATGTTGAAAATACAAGGAGCTGACAGCATGCAGTTTACGAAGGCGGTTGCATCCGATTTTGATGCAATTAAACAGCTATACTGGAACTTAATAGATAAAAGCAGTAAAGAGCCTTCCTTTCCCGGCTGGAAAAAGGGCGAACATCCCTCGGATGAAATGATTACTACAAGCATTGATAAGGGACAGATGTTTCTCTTAAAAGAGGATGATGGAAAAGAAAATGATAAAATTGTTGCCTGCGCCGTCTGCAATTTTGATGCGATCGAGGAATATAAAAGCGTGCCGTGGCAGATTACAGACCGTGATACAGACAAGATCTGGATTTTGCATGCGTTAGCTGTTGATTATGATCACAGGGGACAGGGAGTTGGATGCATTTTTATACAGGAGTTGTTAAAGTATGCAAGAGAAAACGGCATACAGGCAATCCATTTTGATGTGATCGGTCATAACAAAGCTGCAGAACAATTTTATTTGAAGGCAGGCTTTCATTATGTCTGTTCGCAGAAGATGTACTATGAAGTTGTTGGCGAGCGGGAATTTATGATGTTTGAATGGAATTTTGCATAAACATTGTTTTTTGAGAATCATTTGATTTTATTATAGGAGAAAAACCATGGCATTTGATGGAATCACAATATCCGCACTGGTAAACGAGCTGCAAAAAGAGCTTACCGGCGGCCGGATTTATAAAATAGCACAGCCGGAAAAGGACGAGCTGTTACTGACGATTAAAAATAATTCTGAGCAGTATCGTCTGATCATATCTTCAGACGCATCGCTGCCGCTTTTGTATTTAACCGATGAAAATAAAAAGAGTCCGCTGACAGCACCAAATTTTTGTATGCTTTTAAGGAAGCATATCCAGAATGGTAGAATCGTGGAGATTGAACAGCCTGGATTAGAGCGTGTTGTTCATATGAAAATCGAACATCTGAATGAGATGGGAGATTTGTGTCACAAGATTTTGACGGTAGAGCTGATGGGTAAATACAGCAATATCATATTCCGGGATGGGGATAAGATCATTGACAGCATGAAGCATATTTCCCAGGCGGTCAGCAGTGTGCGCGAGGTATTGCCGGGGCGGACCTATTTTATTCCCGGACTGGAGGACAGGGCGGATTTATTAAAGCTTGACAAAAAGGAAGAGCAGGATCAATTTCTTGTTGCCATGTCGGAAAAAAGCAGACCGGTCGGAAAGATGATATATCAGTACTTTTCCGGAGTTTCTCCGGTTGTGTCAGCAGAAATCTGTTATGATGCCGGAGTGGACTCGGATAAGCCGACACTTGCACTGGAAGACCATGAAAAAGAGAGTATTATTCAGGAGCTTTTAAAGCTCCGGTGTAAGATTTTACAAAAAGAATTTCAGCCGGAAATCATCTATGATGGGGAAAATCCCAAGGAATACGGTGTTTTTCCTATGAAAAGCTTTGCAGGATACCGGACAGTCGGATGCGAAACGGTATCACAGATGCTCAGATCTTTTTATGCAGAAAAAAGTGCCGTTACCAGAATACGTCAAAAATCAGTCGATCTGCGCCACATTATCCAGACGGCGATTGAACGTAATGCCAAAAAGCTTGATCTGCAGCTCAATCAGTTAAAGGATACCCAGAAGAGAGACAAGTACCGGATTTACGGAGAAATGCTACATACCTATGGATATGAGGCCAAGGATGACGACAAGTCCATTAAGGTAATCAATTATTATGACAATCAGGAATTGACGATTCCGCTTGATCCGGAGCTTACGGTCATGGAAAATGCCAAAAAATATTTTGACCGTTATGGCAAGCTCAAACGTACTTACGAGGCATTGTCTACCCTGAGTACCGAGACCAAAGAAGAGCTGGATTATCTGGAAAGCGTCATGGTTTCCTTAGAGCTTGCAAAGACAGAGGACGACCTTATGCAGGTAAGGGAAGAACTGGTACAGAGTGGATATATCCGTAAAAGAAATACCGGCAAGAAAGTAAAACTGGTCAGCAGGCCGCTTCATTTTATCAGCAGTGACGGCTACCATATGTATGTGGGCAAAAATAACTTCCAGAATGATGAGCTGACGTTTAAATTTGCGGAAGGCGGCGACTGGTGGTTTCATGCCAAAGGAATGCCGGGCTCCCATGTCATTGTAAAGTGTAAAGGAAAGGAGCTGCCGGATCGGACCTTTGAAGAAGCAGCAAAGCTTGCCGCACATTTTTCAAAGGGCGCCGAACAGGGCAAGGTGGAAGTGGATTATATCCAGAAAAAGCATGTGAAAAAGCCCAATGGTGCCAAACCGGGATTTGTTGTTTATTATACCAATTATTCGATGGTAATGGATCCCGATATATCCAAAATCCAACAGGCTGAATAGGCAGTAAAACTTGACTAGTTTTTTAACGTGGCTTATAATATATTGGAGTGTGCAACATAGGAAAAATAGTTGTACGAAAAGAAAGCGAAGATAACATGATAAAAAGTATGACTGGCTTCGGAAGAGGCGAGATTTCAGAAGGTCAGCGCAAAATTACCGTTGAGATGAAAGCTGTAAATCACCGCTATCTGGATGTCAATATCAAGATGCCCAAGAGACTTAATTTCTTTGATGCATCAATCAGGAATCTGTTAAAAGAATATATTCAGCGTGGCAAGGTCGATCTGTATATCACATATGAAGATTTATCAGAGCAGACAGTCAGCGTCAAATATCATCCGGAGGTGGCAGCGTCTTATCTTGCCTATCTCAAGGAAATGGCAGAGAGCTTTTCTCTGGAAAATGATATCCGCGTATCCACTCTGTCCCGGTATCCCGAAGTATTCAGTATGGAAGAACAGGAAATTGATGAAGAGGGTATCTGGAAGGTCTTAGAGGCTGCGATCAGACAGGCCTGCGAAGGTTTTGTAGAGTCCCGCGTAAAAGAGGGCGAAAACCTCAAAAATGATCTGGTTAGCAAGCTGGATGGCATGTTGACCCTGGTAGACTACATTGAGGAAAATTCACCCAAGATTATCGAAGAATACAAAGAAAAGCTTTTAGCAAAGGTGCATGATCTGTTAGAGGACAATCATGTAGATGAAAACAGACTTTTGATGGAAGTTACCATATTTGCAGACAAGATCTGTGTGGATGAGGAAATTGTCCGCCTGCGCAGTCATATCATGATGGTGCGCAATACTCTGATCGAGGGCGGAAGTATCGGCCGTAAGCTGGATTTCATTGTTCAGGAGATGAACCGGGAAGCCAATACCATCCTTTCCAAATCAACGGATCTGGAGATTTCCAACCGCGGTATTGAATTAAAGACCGAGATTGAAAAGGTCAGAGAGCAAATTCAAAATATTGAGTAGGTGAAAATACATGAAAAAAGGTTCATTGATCGTGCTGTCCGGATTTTCCGGAGCAGGAAAGGGAACGATCGTTAAAAGGCTGTTAGAAAAGCATGATACCTATGCGTTGAGCATTTCGATGACAACCAGAGATCCGCGTCCGGGTGAGGAAGAAGGCAAATCTTATTTTTTCAGATCCGATGAGGAATTTGAAAAGACGATCGCCGAGGATGGTTTTCTGGAATATGCCAGATATTGTGACCATTATTATGGTACACCGCTTGCCTATGTGGAAGAATGTCTGCAAAAAGGGCAGGATGTGATCCTGGAGATCGAGATCCAGGGTGCCTTAAAGGTCAAAGCAAAATTACCGGAAACAGTTCTGATTTTTGTTACCGCTCCCTCAGCAGATGTTTTAAAAGAGCGTCTGACCGGAAGAGGCACAGAGACAGAGGATGTGATCAAAAAGCGTCTGGCAAGAGCTGTAGAGGAATCCAAAGGTGTCGAAAATTATGATTATATAGTTGTCAACGACGACTTGGAGGCATGTGTGGATACTGTGCATGCGATCGTGGAAGCATCCCATTGCAGAAGCAGCCGGTATTTGGAACTGATAGAGGAAATTGGTCAGACATTAAGTGACAATTCATAAATTTTGAGGAGTATTTGAAAGGAGAAATATTATGTTACATCCGTCTTATTCAGACTTAATGAAAGTCGTTAACAGTGAGGTTGAACCTGGTGAATCCAAGGTCGTAAACAGTCGTTATTCTATTGTTATGGCAACAAGCAAGAGAGCCAGACAGCTGATCGATGGAGAAGAGCCGCTTGTTGAAACAACTCAGAGTGAAAAGCCTTTATCTATTGCGGTAGATGAGTTAAAACAGGGCAAGATCAAAATTCTGGGTGACGACGAAGAGGAAGAATAAAATGAAAAGGGATTGGTGTTTATTTGATCGATTTGATACATCAATCCCTTTCTTTTGGTGATGATATGAAGATTATGTTTGTTTCTCTGGGCTGTGACAAAAACCTGGTAGATACCGAGATGATGCTTGGTATGCTTTCCGAAAAGGGATACAGCTTTACAGATGATGAAAATGAAGCGGATATTGTAGTTGTCAATACCTGCTGCTTTATTGGTGATGCCAAGGAAGAAAGCATCAACCAGCTGCTTGCATATGGTGAAAAAAAGACCACCGGTCATTTAAAAGGACTGATCGCAACAGGGTGTCTGGCGCAACGTTATGCCAAGGAAATCCGAGAGGATATTCCGGAGGTGGATGTCATTGTCGGTACCAATGCCATAGATCAGATCATACAGGCTATTGAAGCTGTGACGGCTCATAAACGGACGGACTTTTTAAGAGATATCAATGATACTCCCGTTTTTGGCAAAAAAAGGATGGTAACCTCGGGCAGCTATTCCTCTTATTTAAAGATTGCAGAAGGATGCGACAAGCATTGTACATACTGCATCATTCCCAAGGTGCGTGGCAATTACCGCAGCGTGCCGATGGAAGAGCTGGTACAGGAAGCCAGAGATTTAGCGGAGCAGGGCGTAAAGGAGCTGATACTGGTAGCACAGGAAACAACCCTTTACGGTAAAGATTTATATGGTAAAAAGATGCTTCCGGAATTATTGAAAAAATTGTGTGAGATCCCGCAGTTATACTGGATCAGGATCTTATACTGTTATCCCGAAGAGATAACGGATGAGCTGATCGATGTTATCAGACAGGAAAAAAAGATCTGTCATTATCTGGATATTCCGATCCAGCATGCATCTGACAATATTTTACAGCGGATGGGACGCAAGACCTCCAATCAGGATCTGCGTGATATCATCGGCAGACTTCGTAAAGAAATCCCGGATATCTGCCTGCGGACTACCTTGATAGCCGGTTTCCCCGGAGAGACGAAGGAAGATCATGAGCAGGTCATGGAGTTTGTTGACGAGATGCAGTTTGACCGTCTCGGTGTTTTTACCTATTCTGCGGAAGAAAATACACCGGCCGCAACCTTCCCAGATCAGATTGAGGAAGAGCAAAAGGAAGAGTGGCGTGGAGAGATCATGGAGCTGCAGCAGGAGATTGCCTTTGATAAAGCGGCTGATATGATCGGCTGGGAGGGATATGTCCTGATTGAAGGAAAGGTTGCCGATGAAAATGTATATGTCGGACGTACCTACAAGGATGCTCCCAATGTAGACGGAATGGTATTTGTCCATTCAGCTGAAGAATTTATGAGCGGCGATTTTGTTAAAATCAAAGTAACCGGTTCATATGAATACGATTTGATAGGAGAGGTGTTATCATGAATTTACCCAATAAACTGACGTTGTCACGAGTGATTATGGTGCCTTTTTATGTAGCTTTTATTTTACTGGTACCGCGGTTTCTGTATTTTAAATGGATTGCTTTGGCTATCTTTATTGTAGCCAGTCTGACAGATTTATTGGATGGCAAAATTGCCAGAAAATACAATCTGATCACCAATTTTGGAAAGTTTATGGATCCACTGGCTGACAAGCTTTTGGTTTGTTCCGCACTTATTGCAATGAGTTCTTTAGGTGTTATTCCGGCATGGATCACCATTGTGATCATTGCAAGAGAATTTATTATCAGTGGTTTCCGTCTGATCGCAGCTGAAAAAGGTGTTGTCATTGCGGCAAGCATGTGGGGTAAATTTAAAACAACATTTCAGATGGTCATGCTGTGCGTGCAGATGATCGTCATGGATTACTATTCAAGCGTCAATGTAAGGCTTGCTGCTATGGATCTGTATCCATACAATATCCCGTCATTTTACCGTGTAATGATGGTAATTGGCAATGTTACCATGTATATTGCGCTGGTTCTGACTGTAGTTTCATTAGTTGATTACCTGATTAAAAATAAAGATGTACTTAAGGATGTGGATTAAATGACAGCTGAAATAATTAGTGTTGGATCTGAACTGCTGACCGGAACTGTGGTCAATACAAATGCGGCTTTTTTAGCAGAGCAATGTGTTACATCGGGCTTTGACTGTTTTTATCAGACAGTTGTAGGCGACGACAAAAAGCGTCTGGAAGAAACGGTTAAAACAGCAGAAAAAAGATCGGATATCATTTTTGTATCAGGCGGGCTTGGCCAGGCAGAGGATGATATTACCATGCAGACTATAAAGGATATGTATCCCGATGCTTCGGTTGTGGAGCTGGAAAACCACAATGGATCTGCCAATGGCTGCATTCTGGAAAATCAAAAGAAAACCGTGATTTTGCTGCCCGGATCTCCCAAAGAGCTGGAGCCGATGTTTAAAGAGCAAGTATCTGTTTATTTACAGGAAAAGACCGATATGGTCATCCGTTCCAGGACAATCAAGATCTGCGGTCTGGATGAAAAGACGATCAATGATTCCATCAAGGATTTATTTGATTACAATGAGAATGTTGTGCTTGCAACCTATGCAAAATGCGGAGAGGTCCATATTCGTGTGACAGCTAAGGCTGCAACGGAAAAAGAAGCTTTAAAGCTTACCAAATATGTGGTCAAAGAATTAAAGCATCGTTTTAACCAGAGCATTTATACCACACACGAGGAGACAAGCTTAGAGCAGTCCTGTGTGGATCTGCTTTTAGCAAATGATCTGCGTATTTCCACAATGGAGTCCTGCACCGGCGGCATGCTTGCGGCAAGGTTGATCAATGTACCGGGCGTATCTGAGGTGTTTAAGGCCGGTTATGTGACTTATTCCAACAAGGCCAAACGCAAGGTGCTTGGCGTAAAACAGTCCACATTAAAGAAATATTCAGCAGTCAGTGAGGAAGTCGCCAGAGAAATGGCACAGGGAATATCCTTACTTACCAAGGCAGATGTTACTGTTTCGGTAACCGGACTTGCCGGACCGGATGGCGGTACCAAGGAAAAGCCTGTGGGACTTGTATATATCGGCTGCAATGTTAAGGGAAAAACAGTTGTCGAGGAGTACCATTTTAGCGGAGACCGCACCCATGTCAGGGAAGAGGCGGTTGTAGCGGCACTGGCTTTGCTTCGCAAGTGTGTACTGGAATATTTCAGTGAAGTTACATTTGGTAAAAAAGGTTGATTTTTGTAGGGGAAAAAGGGAGAATAAATATTGAATACACAATATGAAAATGGTTTTTGCCCACAGTGTGGGGCGTTATTAAGAGATGGTGTGTGTCCTTGTTGTCATTATCAGGCACCGCAGCCGGGGAACAATAGTCAGAATGGATATACCGGAACAGATAGCCAGCAGAGTTATGGACAGGGCGGTTATACCGGAACGGATTCCCAGCAGGGGTATGGGCAGAGTGGATATACCGGAACGGATTCCCAGCAGAGTTATGGACAGGGCGGTTATACCGGAACGGATTCCCAGCAGGGGTATGGGCAGAGTGGCTATACCGGAACAGAAGCCCAGCAGAATTATGGACAGGGCGGATATACCGGAGCCAATTCCCAGCAGAGTTATGGTCAAAGTGGTTATACCGGAGCCAATCCCCAGCAGAATTATAGTCAGGACAGTTATACCGGCACCAATGCGCAGGGATATGCACAGGGAAATTACGGTTCTCAGATGTCCGGATCAAAGAGCACAAAGAGCAGTACAACTACCGCCATTGTAGTTGGTATCATTATGTTTGTTGTTGCATTGCTTCTTGTTCTTATAGTTGGTTTTCTTGGCTATGACTCACGTAAGGATCTGCAGAGCTCAGATGATTATAGTAATAGTTATGATGATGAATATGATGAAGATTATGACTATGACTATGACGATGATTACGATTATGATTATGACGATTCTTTCGGTGATAACATTGACTGGGATGATACAACATGGGCAGAAGAGCCGGATAATCTGACAGCGGATGAAGTCTGGGATAAAGACCATCAGTATTATGAAGAACTCAATAACTGTATTGATGAAAATGTTTCTTATCAGCTGGTTTTTAAGACAAAAGAGGTTCTGGATGAAGATAATAATATCTGCATGAGGGGAACTTATTATCAGCTTGAGGGAGACATTCCCAATCTGGATAAGATCAATAAAACATTAAAAGATCAGGCATTGGTTGATATCGACTATTTTAATGATTTGAGAGATAAATATGACGAAGCTTTTGAAGAATATGGCCCAGGCTATATGGTGAAAGCTAAAACATATGTTACCTACAATGATGAAAATATGGTCAGTGTGGTTACCAGCAGTGAGTTTGACAGTAATTTCGAGGCTGGATTGAATTTATACTGTGTCAATGTAGATATCCAGACAGGTATGGTTCTTGTGAATGAAGATATTCTGGATATGGATGAGGATTTTGTAAAAGATATCATTCGTTCATCTGATGAACAAAATGGTACAATATCTTATCTGGAGGAAACAGATCCTGATGAAATACTGGATGATTTCAACGAATCCGATCATATGATTATTTTCTATACGCCATGTGGTCTTGAAGTTGGAATGAATTATTACATAACCTCCGGATATGGATGGTTTACAACCACTTTAACAGATTATGAAAAGTATTTAAAATCCTATTAATGATGAAAAAATAATACCGCACGTAAAAAAAAATAATACCGCACGTAAAGTGCGGTATTGCTATATCTAAAAAAATATGTTACAGTAAGGGCATCAAAAAAGCATTTCTGCTTTTGGGCGTATTCAGCCCGCTTTCCCAATTACAGTTATTTTATATAAAGGAAGTGATGCTCTTGAGGGTGATTTAACGGACAGCTGTTCTGCTAAAATACAACTATCAACGCGGTGAAGTGATGAATGTTTATCGCAGAGAAAAATAATATTGACAAAATCGAACATTTGTTTTATCCTTGTATTAAAGACGAACAAATGTTCCTAAAGGAGAATCAAAATGGAAAAAGAAGAAAAACTGAAAGCATTGGATGCTGCAATTTCACAGATTGAGAGATCATACGGCAAGGGCTCCATTATGAAGCTTGGAGATCCTACCAGACAGATGAATGTAGAGACGATCCCGACAGGGTCACTTAGTCTGGATATTGCATTAGGTCTTGGTGGTATTCCTAAGGGACGTATTATTGAGATATATGGACCTGAATCATCAGGTAAGACAACCGTTACCCTGCATATGATCGCAGAGGTACAAAAGAGAGGCGGAATTGCCGGATTTATTGATGCTGAGCATGCGCTGGATCCTGCTTATGCCAAAAATATAGGTGTAGACATTGACAATCTGTATATTTCACAGCCGGACTGTGGAGAGCAGGCATTGGAGATCTGTGAGACTATGGTGCGTTCCGGAGCGATTGATATTGTTGTTGTTGACTCGGTTGCAGCACTGGTTCCCAAGGCTGAAATTGATGGTGATATGGGAGATTCCCATGTCGGTTTACAGGCCAGACTGATGTCACAGGCATTGAGAAAGCTGACTGCCGTGATCAGCAAGTCAAATTGTACCGTGATCTTTATCAACCAGTTAAGAGAAAAGGTTGGTGTTATGTTTGGCAATCCGGAGACCACAACCGGTGGTAATGCTCTTAAATTTTATTCTTCCGTACGTCTGGATGTACGTCGTAAAGAGCAACTTTTAGTAAACGGAGAGCCTGTTGGTAACCGTACCAAGGTAAAGGTTGTCAAAAATAAAATCGCACCTCCGTTCAAGATTGCAGAGTTTGATATCATGTTTGGAAAGGGTATTTCCGCAGTGGGAGATATTCTGGATCTGGCAGCTGAAAGTGGTGTTGTTAATAAGAGCGGCGCGTGGTATGCATATGAAGGCGAGAAGCTTGGACAGGGACGGGAAAATTCCAAGATGTTTTTACAGCAGCATCCCGATATGCTTGCTGAGATCGAGCACAAGGTTCGTGTCAAATATGGTTTGTTAAAAGATGAAACACAGGAAGCTGAGGGTGGTGAGAATACCCCTGACAGTAAAGGAAAAGCATCTTCTAAATCATAGTATTGAGAGGATATCAATTTATGACTGTTACAGATATCATAGATATCTCTAAAAAACAATGTAAGATTATGTTGGATTATGAGTTTGCCTTTGTCTTGTACAAAGGCGAACTTCGTTTATACGGTATATCTGTTGGAAATGAACTGCCCAGAGATACATATGACAAATTGATAGATGAAGTACTGACAAAGCGCTGCAAGTTGCGTGCCATGAATTTATTAAAGGAGCGCAGCTATACGGAAAAAAAGCTGCGTATCAAGCTTGAGAGAGGTCAGTATCCGGCTATATGTGTGGACAGGGCTATGGATTATGTTCGTTCGTTTGGCTATATCAATGATATGCAGTATGCCGAAGATTATTTGTTTTATCACGGGAAGAAGCTTAACCGGCAACAGATCTTTTTAAAGCTGCGTCAAAAGGGATTGTCAGAAGAGATCATCAGGGACGCGTACCAAAAGTTTTGTGAAAGTGGAGAGCAGACACCGGAAGAAGAGCTGATCCGTGCCCAGTTATGCAAAAAGCATTTTCCGGGAATGGAATTATGTACTCCGGAAGAAAAAAATAAATATCTCCGTTCCCTGTTACAAAAGGGATATTCTTTTGACGCAATATTGTCTGTGATGCGTACATTTTCTGAAAAAAACGACGATTATAGTATGGATTATGGCATATAAAGGTACGTTCCAAGGTGGACAAATGTACGTTACGGGTGGACATACGCACTTGACATAACAACGGATATAGTTTAGAATTGAAGTGTTGTAAAATCACAACTTAGAATGAAGTAATTTCGTTCTATTATGAGATATTTGTACAATGAAAATTTAATAAGGAGGTGCTCCTGTACAATGGTAGTTTTTATAATTATTGCCGTTGTAGTGACACTTGTGATTGCTGTACCGGTTACATCAGCTGTCGTTACTTCTGTTTTAAAAAAGCAGGCAGCGGAGAAGATCGGTAATGCAGACGAAAAAGCCCGTGAGATTATTGACGACGCTTTAAAGACTGCAGAAGCAAAGAAGCGTGAAGGCTTGCTTGAGGTCAAAGAGGAATCCATTCGTACCAAAAACGAACTGGATAAGGAAATCAAAGAGCGGAGAGCAGAGGCACAGCGCTATGAGAGACGTGTTCAGCAAAAGGAAGAAAATATCGACAAAAAAGCTGATGCGCTCGAAAAGAAAGAAGCAAGTCTGACTGCAAGGGAAGAGGAGTTATCAAAGCAAAAAGCTGAGGTAGCCAAATTAAACGAACAAAGAGTACAGGAACTAGAACGAATCTCAGGATTAACCTCCGAACAGGCAAAAGAATATTTGTTGAAAATTGTTGAAGAAGATGTTAAGCATGAAACTGCTGTCATGATCAAAGAGATGGAGAGCAGGGCTAAGGAAGAAGCAGACAAGAAAGCAAAGGAATATGTGGTAACAGCCATCCAGAGATGTGCTGCAGATCATGTTTCCGAGACAACACTTTCCGTTGTGCAGCTTCCCAACGATGAAATGAAAGGTCGTATTATCGGTAGAGAAGGACGTAATATCCGTACTCTTGAGACATTAACCGGTGTTGATTTGATTATCGATGATACTCCTGAAGCAGTTATCTTATCCGGATTTGATCCAATCCGTAGAGAGGTTGCTCGAATTGCCTTAGAAAAACTGATTGTAGACGGACGTATTCATCCGGCTAGAATTGAGGAAATGGTTGAAAAGGCACAAAAAGAAATCGAAACAATTATCCGTGAAGAAGGAGAAGCGGCTGTCCTCGAAGTAGGAGTACATGGTATTCATTCTGAGCTTGTACGTCTCTTAGGTAAGATGAAGTATCGTACAAGTTATGGTCAGAATGCATTAAAGCATTCAATAGAAGTCGCTCATTTATCAGGACTTTTAGCATCTGAGCTTGGCTTGGATGTCAGATTGGCTAAGCGTGCCGGTTTATTACATGATATCGGTAAAGCTGTAGACCATGAAATGGAAGGATCACATATTCAGCTCGGTGCTGAGTTGTGTAGAAAATATAAGGAATCACCGATCGTTATCAATGCGGTTGAATCTCATCATGGTGATGTAGAGCCGACCAGCTTGATCGCTTGTCTGGTACAGGCTGCAGATACAATTTCTGCTGCGAGACCGGGAGCAAGACGTGAGACCTTACAGACATATACAACCAGACTGACACAATTAGAAAATATCGCAAACAATTTCAAAGGTGTAGAAAAATCTTTTGCTATTCAGGCAGGTAGAGAGATTCGTGTAATGGTAGTTCCAGACCAGATTACAGATACAGATATGGTCTTATTAGCACGTGATATTGCAAAACAGATTGAATCTGAACTTGAATATCCGGGCAACATTAAGGTTAGTCTGATCCGTGAATCGCGAGTCATTGATTATGCAAAATAAATGATATCATTTCGTATAATTAATAAATGAAAAACCCCAGATCATTTGATCTGGGGTTTTTATTATGATATCAGGGTCAAAGAGATGCTTATAATTTCTTGCCTGTCAGTAATTCATAGGCCTGTAAATACTTATCGATTGTCTTATCAACGATTTCCTGAGGAAGTTCCCAATCGTGTTCGTTGGCCTTTAACCAGTCACGGGCAAACTGTTTATCGAAAGAGGGCTGTCCATGTCCGGGTTCATAACCATCGGCAGGCCAGAAGCGAGAGCTGTCAGGAGTTAGCATTTCATCACCTAAAACGATGTTACCGTTTTCATCAAGACCAAATTCAAATTTGGTGTCAGCAATGATGATTCCTTTTGTCAATGCGTAATCAGCGCATTTTTTGTATAAAGCAATGGTGTAATCACGGAGCTTTTCAGCGTATTCCTGTCCTTTTCCGGGAAAACGTTTTTCAAGATAATCAACACTCTGCTCAAATGAAATGTTTTCATCATGATCACCGATTTCAGCTTTGGTGGAAGGAGTGTAGATGGGTTCAGGCAGTTTGTCGGATTCCTGTAAGCCTTCGGGAAGCTTGATTCCGCAGACAGTACCGTTTTCTTTGTAGCTAGCCCAGCCGCTTCCGGTAATATAACCACGTACAATACATTCAATCGGGAGCATGTTAAGCCTGCGGCACAGCATGCTGTTGCCATCAAATTTTTCCTGCTGGAAAAACTCCGGCATATCCTTTACATCAACGGAGATCATATGATTGGGAATAATGTCTTTTGTCATGTCAAACCAAAATTTGGACATCTGTGTTAATACAGTACCTTTTTTAGATACGATGTTTTTGAGAATGACATCAAAGCAGCTGATACGGTCGGTTGCAACCATGATCAGTGTGTCGCCGTTATCATAGATTTCACGAACTTTTCCTTCTTTGATCGGTTTGATTTCTGTTACGCTCATTTCCTGTTACCTCTTCCTGTTGTAGTATAGTGAATAAAACCTTAAAATAGTGCCAAAGCTATAGATCGCCTTTAACACCTACATTATTATATAACGATTATATATAATAAGGAAGAGAATATCTATACAAAATAAATGAAAAAATAAAGAGAAATTGTATCTATTTGCTTGTTTTTCTGCAATTCATAGTGTAAAATAGACGAAGTGTATGATTGTATACAATTAAACAATTTCAAGGCGGTGCTATTTATGAAAGCGTACAGTGAATTAACAAAAGAAGAATTATTGCAACTGAAAAAGGAATTGGATGCTGCATATGAAGATGCAAAGAAAAAGGGATTGCAGCTGGATATGTCCAGAGGTAAGCCATCAGCTGAGCAGCTTGATATGAGTATGGGGCTTTTAGATGTATTAAACAGTACTTCTGACTGCAAGTCCGAGAACGGTACAGATTGCCGCAATTACGGCGTTTTAGAGGGCCTCTGGGAAGCAAGGGTACTGATGGCAGATATGATGGATACAAAGCCTGAAAATGTGATCGTATTTGGAAATGCCAGTTTAAATATTATGTTTGATACCGTTTCAAGATCTATGATTAAGGGCGTTTGTGGCTCTACACCGTGGTGCAAATTGGACAAAGTAAAGTTTCTCTGTCCGGTACCCGGATATGACAGACATTTTGCCATTACAGAGTATTTTGGAATTGAAATGATTAATATACCGATGACAGAAGATGGACCGGATATGGACCTTGTAGAACAATATGTCAACAATGATCCGGCTGTAAAGGGTATCTGGTGCAATCCCAAGTACTCCAATCCGCAGGGATATACCTATTCTGATGAAACAGTCAGACGTATGGCAGCCTTAAAGCCCGCAGCAGAGGATTTCAGAATTTACTGGGATAATGCATACGTCATTCATCATTTATATGAAGATAAGCAGGCTCACATTCTGGATATTATATCTGAGTGTGAAAAAGCAGGCAATCCGGATATGGTATATGAGTTTGCCTCTACATCCAAGGTTACTTTCCCTGGAAGCGGAATCTCAGCTATGGCATCTTCACAGAAAAACCTGGAGTGGGTTAAAAAATCCATGACAATCCAGACAATCGGTCATGACAAGATCAACCAGTTAAGACATGTACGCTATTTTAAAGATATCAATGGACTGAATGCACATATGATGAAGCATGCAGCATCTATCAGACCGAAATTTCAGGCTGTCATAAAAGCACTGGAAGAGGAGCTGGGAGGACTTGGCATTGCTTCATGGACCAATCCTCTGGGCGGCTATTTCATCTCTTTTGATGCCATGGAAGGCTGCGCTAAGGCAATCGTTGCAAAGTGCAAGGAAGCAGGCGTTGTGATGACAGGAGCCGGAGCTACATATCCTTATAAAAAGGATCCCAAGGACAGCAATATCCGTATTGCACCGACACTTCCGACAACAGAGGAATTAGCTGAAGCAACCGACCTGTTTGTGCTCTGTGTTAAATTAGTCAGTGTGGATAAACTTCTGGAGAATATGTAATGGAAGATCAATTTAAATTACTGGACCGTAAGCTTGTATATCACGGTCATGTCGTGGATTTTTATGAAGATACGATTCAGGTGCCCAATGGAAATATTGCCAAATGGGATTTTATCAAGCATAAGGGTGCGGCTGCAGTTGTACCGGTACTGGATGATGGAAGAATCTTGATGACCAGACAGTACAGAAATGCATGGGACAAAGAAATCCTCGAAATCCCGGCAGGAGGCCTGAATGAAAATGAATCATTTCTTTCATGCAGCCACCGTGAACTGGAAGAGGAAACCGGATATCACTGTGAGATAGAGAATATGGAGCTTTTGATCTCAATCGCATCCACCGTTGCATTCTGCAATGAGAGAGTTGATGTTTATGTGGCCAAAAATCTCACAAAGACAGAGCAGCATCTGGATGAGGATGAATTTATCCATGTAAAGGCGTACAAGCCCGAAGAACTGCGTGATATGGTCTTTTCCGGGGAAATACAGGATGCCAAGACAATAGCAGCTATTATGGCTTATATCAACAAATATTTGTCGTGATTTTTGCCAAAATAAAATCCATCAAAATAAAATCCATCAATATAAAATTGTGATTGCATAAATATTGTTTATTAAATAGTATAAACGATTATAAAGCAGAGGCTGTGTTCCATATAGCCTCTGTTTTTATTTTGCCGGGGATTGGTTTTCATATCAAAAGCAATCATATCATATATTATAAAAATAACTGATAATACGATTGATATGACAAAAATTAAAAAAATCATAAAATGCTTCTGGCCGATGCTATTGGGAATTATGATCTGCATTGGCTTTCAAATCATTGTAAATCCGTCAGAGCTTCCTTTAAATCAATCTGTGATATCGGATATGATCGCGCAGATGGTTGCACAAGAAAAAAGACAGATGGATTATATGTGGTATATTTTGAAACTAAGGTGCAGTCAGATTGTATTTCTGCTGGTTTTTAAATTTATAAAAAAAGAAAAGATAGGAAATTTTTTGTGGCTGTGGATCATCGGAATGGGAATTGGAATCGGAGTTTATTACTTTGTCAGAACTTATCATATTTTAGGACTTTTGTTGTATGCAGGTTTCCTGTTTCCACATGTTTTTTTATATCTGTTTGCATATTATAAATATATAAATATTGACTATATAAGTCAATACAGAGAGGCGAATGCAACACAGAAAAGGGGTAAAATTGCACAAAAAATAAAGATATTTTTAGTTGTCATAATTGGTATTATGTCAGAATTTTATGTTAATCCATATTTGATGAATTTTTTGGGGAAAATTATTTACATAAAAAATTACAAGATATAGTGACGGATTTGGAAGATAAAACATAGATGTTGGGATTTGGGCAAAAAACCTTGAAAATAAAGGAAACATCAGCAAATTTTATGTTTGATTTTATTGAAAAATCTGATTATAATAGGGAATGTACTAATTGAGATTTACATAAGTGATGCTTATGAGGAAAGGGTTACAGATATATGGAACAGGCAATCGATCAATTCGTTGCATATTTACATAATATTAAAGAAACTTCTACGAATACAGAATTGTCGTATCGCCGTGATTTGAAGAAGGTAATTGCTTTTTTGCGTGCCAGAAATTTGACCAAATGGGTCGATGTGAAGGAAGAGGATTTAAAGGATTATATCGCATCCATGGGAGAACAGCATTTTGCTGCAGCTACAATTTCCAGGAATATTGCATCCATTAAGGCATTATTTCATTTTATGGCACAGGAAGGTATTGTTAAAAAAGATATTACAGATGGATTAAAGGCACCCAAGATAGAAAAAAAGATGCCTGAGATTTTGACAATGGATGAGGTGATCCGTTTGCTGGAACAGCCTTCCGGCAACAGTCACAAAGAAATCCGGGATAAAGCAATGCTGGAGCTTTTGTATGCAACCGGTATCAGAGTTACGGAGCTGATCACCTTAAAGGTCAGTGATGTAAATCTGCCGATGAGCTTCATCATATGCAGGGATGCCCACAAGGAAAGAGTGATCCCGTTTGGAAAAGCTGCCAAAGAGGCTTTGGTGCGTTATCTGACGGAAGCAAGAGAGCAGATGATTGAGGACAAGTCCTCGGATATTCTGTTTTGCAATTTTTCCGGTGCTCCGATGAGCAGACAGGGCTTTTGGAAGCTGATCAAGTTTTATGCAAAAAAAGCCGGTATTACCGCAGATATTACACCGCATACCCTGAGACATTCCTTTGCGGCACATTTGGTTGAAAATGGTGCTGATCTTCGGAGTGTACAGGAAATGCTTGGACATTCCGATATTTCTACAACACAGATCTACGTGAATATGAATCACAATCGTATTCGTGAAGTATATGCGAAAGCGCATCCGAGAGGATAATAAAAACGTATGTATTCCGGCCACCCGGAATTACATACGTTTTTTTCTAGCAGTTTTCAGCAATATCATATACCAGACGTTCACTTTCTTCCCATCCGAGACAGGGGTCGGTAATGGATTTACCGTAGACACCGTCGCCGATTTTCTGACAGCCTTCCACGATATAGCTTTCAATCATGACACCCTTTACCAGTCTGTGAATATCAGAATTTAATTTTCTGGAGTGGAGTACCTCTTTGACGATACGTACCTGCTGTTCGTATTTTTTGCCTGAATTGTTGTGGTTGGCATCAATTACGGTAGCGGGATACATCAGATCACGCTCATTGTACATTTCCAAAAGTCTGTTTAAATCCTCGTAGTGATAATTGGGAAGATTGCGTCCATACTGGTTGACGGATCCTCTGAGGATCGTGTGTGCCAACGTATTGCCGGTTGTTTTAACTTCCCAGTTGCGGTAAATAAATTCGTGCGGATGCTGCGCAGCATAAACGGAATTCATCATAACGGATAAATCACCGGATGTCGGATTTTTCATGCCGGCAGGTACATCAAAACCACTGACGGTCAGACGATGCTGCTGGTCTTCGACACTGCGTGCGCCGATTGCAACATAGGATAACAGATCATGGACATAGCGCCAGTTTTCGGGATAGAGCATTTCATCCGCAGCGGTCAGTCCGGATTCGGCGATGGCACGGATGTGCAGCTTTCTGACTGCAACCAGTCCTGCTAACAGATTGGGCTTCTTTTTCGGATCGGGCTGATGGACAAAGCCTTTATAGCCTTCGCCTGTTGTACGAGGCTTGTTGGTATAAATTCTGGGAATCAAGATACACTTATCGGAGACTTTGTTGTTGATTGCTGCAAGGCGGTTCACATAGTCACAGACAGAATCTTCATTGTCTGCGCTGCAGGGACCGATGATGACAAGAAATTTGTCACTTTCTCCGGTAATGACTTTTTTGATTTCTTCATCTCTTTTTTCTTTTAATAATGCTAATTTTTCCGGCATCGGGTACTGCTCACGTATTTCGGCAGGAGTCGGAAGCTTTTGTAAAAATTCGAAACTCATTGTTCTTTCCTTTGTTTATATACTAGTGTGTTTTTTTTTATATCTGTTAAGATTTCGAAAACACCCCGAATCATTATAGTATAGATATTTTTTTAGTGCAACAAAATTCAAAATACAATATAAAAGCTGGCTCAGCATCAGAAAATAGAGGTATGCTTTGATGCCGAATACCGGAACCAGAATAAAGATACCGAGTAAGCGGACGCTGATCGAAGCTATGTGAATAAAAAAGGAAAGGGTGGCTTTACCAAGACCGTTTAATATACTTGTCAAAAGGGTTCCCAGATATAGGAACGGACACATGAAGCTGAGCGTCCGGATAAAAAGACCGGCATCTTCACTATGAAAGATCAGTGTTCCGATCAGGGGACCGGTCAGATAAAAAAATACCAGACAGGCAAATCCGAGTAGGACGCAGAAGGTTGTGGCAAGGAAAATGGATCGTGATATTTTTTTCCTGTCATTTTTTGCCTCGGCCTCTGAAACATAGGGGAGAAGCAATACACTGACAGAGCTTGTAACAGCCTGTGGAAACAGGATCATCGGAAGTGCCATGCCCATAAAAACGCCGTAAACAGACAGGGCTTCTGAGGAGGTATATCCATATTCTGTCAGTTTTCTTGGCAGATAGGCGGCCTCGATGCTCTGTAAAGCATTTAGGATGATCCGGTTCAGGCTAAGGGGAGCAGCCAGGGCAATCAGGTTGCAAAAAGCCCTGTTGTATCCGTTAAAATCCGTTGATCTGCCGGTGGAATCTTTTAAAATGGGTCTTAATATAAAAATGCTGGTTATGGATGAGACGATTTCTCCAATGGTAAGTCCTAAGACCGCAAAAGCAATTTTTCCTTCAAAGGCAGTGTCAGGGAAAAGAAAAAATAATATGGCCACGCTGCATACGCGTGCCAGCTGTTCGATTAACTGGGTAACGGAAGGAACCGTTGTTTTTTTGAGACCAAAATAATAACCATTGATGCAGCTGTGAATGGCGCAGAATGGAAGAGAAAGGGCATAAATGGTAATGAGGTTTTGGCATCTTTCTTCGGAAAGAAACGCAACAGAAATATAAATACGGAAGCGGCATAATAGAAAGCCTGCAAAAAGGGACAGTAAAACCGATACAAAAAAAGCACAAAACAAGGTCTGGACACTTTTTTGATGTCTGTTTTCTGCTTCGCAGGCAGCAACGTGCTTGGATAAAGATGTCTGGATACCGGCACAGGTAAGAGAAAAGGACAGTGCCATGATCGGTGCTAAAAGCTGGTAGATTCCCATGCCTTCCTCACCAATCTGCCGGGATAGAAATATACGGTAAAAGAAACCGATGATCCTGGTCAGAATACCGGCCAAAGTCAACATCAGTGTCCCGAGAATCAAATTATTTTTTCTGATTGTCTGAAACAAAAAAACACATCCTGTTGTTTTTTCATAATATATGAAACCGGGACAATGATAAGAACGAAAAAAATCAGAGCTTGCAAAAAACGGGCTGTCTGCGGATAAAGGTGTTGTAATATTGGAAGCCGCATGCCTTCAGGATGTCGGCGGCCTTGTCAAAGTCGGCGGCAACATGCTCTGTAAAATGTGCATCCGATCCAACCGTGATGATCTCGCCGCCAAGCTCTTTGTAACGTTTTAAAATATCAATAGAAGGATTGGTGGCGTTTAAAGGTTTGCGAAGTCCCGAAGTATTGCATTCAATTCCCTTATGATTGGAAATGATTGTTTTTAAGATCTCGTCTATAAGATCGGAATAATCAAAATAGGAAAAGGCACAGTCGGCATCAGCCGGTGCATAACGCGCAATATAGTCGAGGTGGCCGTAAACATCATAGTCTGTATATTTTTTGACATATGACAGCATTTCTTCAAAATAAGTACGATAGCAGTCGGATGTCCTGCGGTTTTCAAAAAAAGATGGATAATAAGGATCCATTCCCATGCACAGATGAGAGGAAGCAATAATAAAATCAAAGTCGTATGCTTTGGCTAATTCTGCATTTTTGTCAAGACAGCTTTCCTGAAGGCCAAGCTCAATGCCAAACAGGATATGGATCCTGTCTGCGTACTTTTCACGCATTCTCAATATGTCATATAAATAGGAATCGACATTTAAAAGGAAGGTTGAGCTGTTGACGTCGGTTCCGGGAATATCAGGAAAATCAAAATCATTGTGCTCGGTAAAACACATGGACTGCAAGCCTTTGGCAATTCCAGACTGGATCATCTGGTCCATGGGTGCATCACAGTCACCGGAAAAAGAAGAGTGCAGATGAAAATCAGATTGAATACTCATAGTTGTTATCCTGCCTTTCAATTTTTAAATTAAAACTATCATAACACAGAGCATAAACTCTATAAAAGGGCAAATTTCTTTTCTTTTCTTCGATTTTCTTTTGATTTATGTCTTGATATTTTAGGACAAATTATGTACAATAAATGTGCTGACAAAATTCTGATTATACGCATATGCATATTTTCAGAATAATATATTAAAATTCATTTTAGGAGGAATTACAAAATGGCAGTAAAAGTAGCAATTAATGGTTTTGGCCGTATTGGTCGTCTTGCATTCAGACAGATGTTTGGTGCAGAAGGTTATGAAGTAGTAGCAATCAATGATTTAACATCACCTAAGATGTTAGCTCACCTTCTGAAATATGACTCTTCACAGGGTAAATATGCTAAAGCTGATACAGTAGTAGCTGGCGAAGATTCTATCACAGTTGATGGAAAAACATTAAAAATCTACAAAGAGCCCGATGCAAACAACTGTCCTTGGGGAGAACTTGGAGTAGACGTTGTTCTTGAATGTTCAGGTTTCTATACATCTAAAGAAAAAGCACAGGCTCATATCAATGCTGGTGCTAAGAAAGTTGTTATCTCTGCTCCTGCAGGAAATGACCTTCCTACAATCGTTTACAATGTAAACCACACAACATTAAAACCTGAAGATAAAATTATCTCAGCTGCATCTTGTACAACAAACTGCTTAGCTCCTATGGCTAAAGCATTAAATGACTTAGCAGGTATCAAATCTGGTATCATGAGCACAATTCATGCTTACACAGGTGATCAGATGATCCTTGACGGACCTCAGAGAAAAGGTGATTTAAGAAGATCTCGTGCAGGTGCTGTTAATATCGTTCCTAACTCAACAGGTGCTGCAAAAGCTATCGGTTTAGTTATCCCTGAATTAAACGGCAAATTAATCGGTTCTGCACAGCGTGTTCCTACCCCTACAGGATCTACAACAATCTTAGTTGCTACAGTTGAAAAATCTGTAACAAAAGAAGAAATCAACGCAGCTATGAAAGCAGCTTCTACAGAATCATTCGGTTACAACGAAGAAGAAATCGTTTCTTCAGATATCGTTGGATCAACATATGGTTCAATCTTCGATGCAACACAGACAATGGTTGGCGAAGACAACTTAGTACAGGTTGTTTCTTGGTATGACAACGAGAACAGCTACACATCTCAGATGGTTCGTACAATCAAATACTTTGCTGAATTAGCATAATTTGATCTGAACCAACTTAGGTAAAGACCTTAAAGGGTCCGGTCTTTTGGACCGGATCCTTTTTTTAAAATCATATAAGGAGGCATTACAAATGTCATTAAACAAAAAATCAGTTGATGATATCAACGTAAAAGGCAAACGCGTACTGGTAAGATGTGACTTCAACGTTCCGTTAAAAGATGGTGTGATCACAGACGAAACACGTATCAACGCAGCTCTTCCCACAATCGAAAAATTAATCAAAGACGGTGGTAAAGTTATCCTTTGCTCACATCTTGGAAAAGTTAAAAACGGCCCCAACGAAGGCGAATCTTTAGCTCCTGTAGCAAAGAGATTATCAGAAAAATTAGGCAAGGAAGTTACATTCGTTGCTGATTACAATGTAACAGGCGAAGCTGCTACAAAGGCAGTAGAAGCTATGAAAGAAGGAGATGTTGTATTACTTCAGAATACACGTTTCCGTGGCAAAGAAGAGACCAAACCTACAGAGGCAGGCGAAGCATTTGCAAAAGAGTTAGCTGATCTTGCTGATGTATATGTATGCGACGCATTTGGTTCTGCTCACAGAGCACATGCTTCTGTAGCTGTAGTTACCAAATACATCACCGCAAAGGGTGGAGAGAACGCAGTTGGATACTTAATGCAGAAAGAAATCGATTTCTTAGGAAATGCAGTTGAGAATCCGGTTCGTCCTTTCGTAGCTATCCTTGGTGGTGCTAAAGTTGCTGACAAATTAAACGTTATCAACAACTTACTTGAGAAATGTGATACCCTGATCATCGGTGGTGGTATGGCATTCACATTCTTAAAAGCACAGGGATATGAAATCGGTAACTCATTAGTTGATGATGAGAAACTGGATTACTGTAAAGAAATGATGGCTAAGGCTGAGAAATTAGGAAAGAAATTATTACTTCCTGTAGATACAGCAGTAGCTGATGGTTTCCCGAACCCGATCGATGCTGAGATCGAAGTTGAATATGTAGATTCTTCAAAGATCCCTGCTGACAAAGAAGGTCTTGATATCGGACCTAAGACACAGGAATTATTCGCAAAAGCTGCAAAAGAAGCTAAGACAGTTGTTTGGAACGGACCGATGGGTGTATTCGAAAACCCGACACTTGCAAAAGGTACAATCGCTGTAGCAAAAGCTTTAGCTGAAACAGATGCAACAACTATCATCGGTGGTGGTGACTCTGCAGCAGCTTGCAACCAGTTAGGTTTTGCAGACAAGATGAGCCATATCTCTACAGGTGGTGGAGCTTCTCTGGAATTCTTAGAGGGAAAAGCACTTCCCGGTGTTGTAGCAGCAGATGACAAGTAAGCGTTAGAGTTGTGAGAGCGAAGCGAAACAACTCGTATCGCGTCGAATAGATATATCTTAAATATTAAGGAGATTTTTATAATGGCTAGAAGAAGAATTATTGCCGGAAACTGGAAAATGAACATGACACCCAGCCAGGCAGTTGAATTAGTTGCAACTTTAAAAGACTTAGTAGTTAATCCTGACGTTGATGTTGTTTATTGCGTACCTGCAATCGACATCGTTCCTGTTGCAGAAGCAATCAAAGGATCCAACGTAGCACTTGGTGCAGAAAACTTCTACATCGAAGATAAGGGTGCTTTCACAGGTGAAATTTCAGCTCCCATGCTGAAAGATGCTGGTGTTAAATACATCATCATCGGACATTCTGAGAGAAGAGATATCTTTGGTGAAAACGATATCTTAATCAACCAGAAAGTTAAAAAAGCATTTGCTGCAGGTCTTTCTCCCATCCTTTGCTGTGGTGAGTCACTTGCTCTTCGTAAAGCAGGTACTTATACAGAGTGGATCAAGAGACAGATCACATGGGATCTGGATGGCGTAACAGCTGATCAGGTTAAAGAATTAGTTATTGCTTATGAACCCATCTGGGCTATCGGAACCGGTGAAACAGCTACAGCTGATCAGGCTGAAGAAGTTTGCAAGATGATCCGTGAGACAATTGCTGATCTGTATGATGAAGCAACAGCAGAAGCTGTTCGCATCCAGTACGGCGGATCTATGAACGCTGGTAATGCAGCTGAATTATTAGCTAAACCCAATATCGATGGTGGCTTAATCGGTGGTGCTGCATTAAAACCTGACTTCGGAAAGATCGTTAATGCATAATTCCATTTGAAACAGGATTGTCAGGTGTGATATGACCTGATAATGCATCAAATAAAAAAGAGGATTGATGTACAATTTTGTATGATCAATCCTCTTTTTCTTATTTATAATTATTTATCGTATTCTTTTTATTTAATATGGTATATGCAATGTGATTTCTTCTTTGCGTTTTTCATTACCACCAGATATAAATAAATCCGGTTCTGATAATCAGAGTGTTCCTTTGTCTATACTGATAACTCCGTGCATATCCCCATCCAGGCGGGATATTTTTTTATTGATATAATTCAAAACAAACTCATCCGTATATTTATAGTCGAAGGGAAGCAGAATATCAAAAATGACATTGGTATGCGTAGGTCCTTTGACAACGCGGAAATCATGAAAAGAAATTTCCGGATCCAGATCTGCGATGATCTGGATGATTTTTTCTTTGAGCTCATCGGTGTATGGATCATTGACTAAAATGGGATCCATATGGATCACGGCCTGACAGCTGCATTTAGAAGAAATTTCATGTTCAATCCGGTCAATCAGATCATGAATTTCCATGATATTGCCATTGGAATCGACTTCGGCATGGAGAGATACCATGACGCGGCCCGGACCATAATCATGTACGATCAGATCATGTATGCCGAGAATTTCTTCATGCGCCATGACTAAATCTTTTATCTGCTCGACAAATTCCGGTTTGGGAGGCTGGCCAAGAAGCGGAGAAATGGTTTCTTTGGCAGCGTTGCAGCCGGAATACAAAATGAACAGGCCGACCAGTACACCGCAGTACGCATCGACATTGAGCCCGGTAAACTGAAAGACCAGCGTAGAGATCAGTACGACAGAGGTTGCGACAGTGTCACTTAAGGAATCTGTAGCTGTGGCTGACATGACGACCGATTCGATTTTTTTACCGATCGCACGATTATAAAAAAACATATATATCTTGACCAGAATGGAAATGACCAAAATGACAATGGCAATCAGATCACAGGAGAGTGCCTGCGGGTGCATAATCTTGTCAATAGAGCTTTTGATCAGTTCAAAGCCCATAAATACGATGGCTATGGATATCAGCAGACCTGCAATATATTCCACACGGCCGTGTCCATAGGGATGATCTTTGTCCGGTTTTTGCTCCGATATCTTAAATCCGATCAGTGTGATAGCAGATGAAGCGGCATCGGAAAGGTTGTTTAATGCATCGGCAATAATGGCAATGGAATTGCTTAATAGACCGGCTGATAATTTTCCGATAAAAAGGCATATATTCAAAAAGATGCCAAAACCGCCGCACAGCTTTCCGTAGGCGGACCGTACAGCAGGATTGCTGTAGTCTGTATGGTCTTTGATAAATAGTTTACTAAGGATTTTGATCATGTTGTGATTCCCCAATCATAAATAGGTGCATATATAAAATAGATGCAAATTTTCTCTATTTTATCCTTTTGCCTGAAAGGATGCAATAGCCTTCAATTCCTAACTTTTCTCGCATTTATCTAATCTTTATCGGTAAAATCTAACCGGGATAATATTCAACTAACCAAGGAAAATCAGATTATGGCAGATTTATATAAAAGAGAATCATTTTATGGAATATTTTTATCAGCTAAAACATTGCCAGAAACAGGCCAAAAGAGTATAATGTCTGTAGAATCGTGAAACGACTATATTATAATAAAAGGAGATAAATAAGATGAGTAAAGGACCTACCGTATTATTGATTTTAGACGGATATGGATTAAACGACAAAACAGAAGGCAATGCCGTTGCACTTGCAAAGACTCCTGTTATGGATCGTATGATGAAGGAGTATCCTTTTGTAAAAGGTTATGCTTCCGGTATGGCAGTTGGTCTTCCGGACGGACAGATGGGCAACTCTGAGGTTGGACATCTCAACATGGGTGCCGGACGTATTGTATATCAGGAATTAACACGTATTACCAAAGAAATCCAGGATGGTACATTCTTTACCAATCCTGCACTTGTAGCAGCAGTAGAAAACTGCAAGAAAAACAATTCTGCACTGCATGCTTTCGGACTGATTTCCGATGGTGGTGTACACAGCCACCTGACACACTTATATGGCTTACTGGAAATGGCCAAGAAAAACAATCTGGAAAAGGTATATGTACACTGCTTCTTAGACGGTCGTGATACACCTCCGGCATCAGGTAAAGATTTTGTGACACAGCTGGAAGCTAAGATGGCTGAGCTTGGTGTTGGTGAAGTTGCATCTGTTTCAGGCCGTTACTACGCAATGGACCGAGACAACAACTATGACCGTGTACAGTTAGCATATGATGCCATGACAAAGGGCGAGGGTCTTACAGCAGAGAGCGCAACAGCTGCTATTCAGGAATCATATGACCGCAACGAGACAGATGAATTTGTAAAGCCTACCGTTGTATTAAAAGATGGCAAGCCGGTAGCTACAATCCAGGATGGAGACAGTGTTGTATTTATCAACTTCCGTCCGGACCGTGCAAGAGAGATTACCAGATGCTTCTGCTGTGAGGATGATTTCTTTGCAGACAAAGCATTCAACCGTGATAAAAAGCTGGATCTGTACTATGTATGCTTCACAGAGTATGATCCTACCATCCCCAATAAGGATGTTGCTTTCCACAAGGTAGCAGTTACCAATACCTTTGGCGAATGGCTTGCAGCAAACGGCATGAGACAGGCCCGTATTGCTGAAACTGAAAAATATGCACATGTTACATTCTTCTTCAACGGTGGTGTGGAAGAGCCCAATAAAGGAGAGGACAGGATCCTTGTTAATTCTCCCAAATATGTTGCTACCTATGATTTAAAGCCCCGTATGAGCGCTTATACTGTATGTGATAAGTTAAGTGAAGCTATCACAGCAAAAGATGAAAACGGTGATGCATATTATGATGTGATCATCTGCAACTTCGCTAACCCTGATATGGTTGGACATACCGGTGTTGTAAACGCTGCCATCAAAGCAATCGAAGTTATCGATGAATGTCTTGGCGAGCTTGAAACTCTGATCAAACAGGCCGGTGGCGTGATGTTTGTCTGCGCTGACCATGGTAATGCAGAACAGCTCATTGATTATGAAACAGGAGCACCGTTTACTGCACATACAACCAATCCGGTACCGTTTATTTTAGTAAACGCAGATCCTTCCTACAAGCTTCGTGAGGGCGGATGTCTGGCAGATATCGTTCCGACTCTGATCGAACTGATGGGAAAAGAGCAGCCGGTTGAAATGACAGGCAAATCTTTATTGGTAAAATAAGGATAGAGACAGAAAGCTCTGTATAAAAAAGCAAAAAGCCTCCATGCTATATGCATAGGAGGCTTTTCTTATGAAAAAATGTTTGGTCATTACTGTTTTTTCTGTTTTATATGCTACGGCGATTGCACTTTTGCTGGATCCCAATTCACTGGCACCGGGTGGTGTGACCGGTATTTCTATTTTACTGGACCGTCTGACACCGATTCCGACAGGAACCTGGGTGTTTTTATTAAATATACCGCTTCTTTTTGTCGCATGGAAGAAATTCGGTGTGCATTTTTTGATGTGGACGGTGTATTCGCTGACCGTTATTTCGGTATCCACCAATCTGTTAAGGCTGTTGCCGCCCCTGACGGATGATCCGCTGGCAGCTACACTTCTGGGTGCTGTTTTGAGTGGTGTCAGTTTAGGTTTCATTATGCGGATGAGGGCAACTACCGGTGGGATGGATATTGTAGTACGGCTTTTGCGAAAGAAGTATCCGCATCTAAAGACCGGCAGTCTCTATCTGATCGTGGACAGCTTTATCATACTGGCGGCCATTCTGGTGTTCCATAGCATCGAAAACGGTGTTTATGCCGGTGTCGCCGTATTTGTTACTTCCTATATTATTGATCTTGTTTTATATGGAAAAGACGAGGCATGCCTGTTTTTTATTGTGACCAATTATTCGGCGCAGGTTGCCGGAAAGCTGATGGAAAATCTGCATGTCGGTGTAACTTATCTGCACGGAACCGGAGCCTATGAAAAAAAGGAAAAGCAGATTCTGCTTTGTGCTACCAGAAAAATACAGGCGCCAAAGCTTGAGCAGATTGTAAAAGAAACGGATTCGGATGCGTTTCTGATCGTGACAAGCGCAAACGAAATTTATGGGGAAGGCTATAAACGGTACGAGGAGTTAGAATAAAGCTTCCATAATATAAAAGAAAAAATCATGGGTGTCAAGCAAAAAGACTTGACACCTTCTTTTTTTTCGTGTATGATGCAATAGGTGTTAAAGAAAAGGTGAATGCTATGGAAAAAATCGTAGAACAAAATTTACTTTTTGATTTTTACGGTGAGCTCTTAACGGATCATCAGAAAAGTGTATATCAGGATGCCGTTTTCAATGACATGTCATTATCTGAGGTGGCCGATTGTTATGGTATCAGCAGACAGGGCGCTTTTGATCTGTTAAAAAGATGTGACAGGATCATGCAGGGTTATGAGACAAAGCTTCATCTGATCGAACGGTTTTCCAACGCTAAGAACAGACTGCATGAGATACAGCAGCTGTTAGAGGATACCTCATCTCTTTCGGAAAACAAACAGAAAGCATCTGATCTGATAGCAGAAATCATAGAGGAGCTATAGTGCATGGCATTTGAAAGCTTAACAGACAAATTGCAAAATGTCTTCAAAAACTTAAGAAGCAAGGGCCGACTGACAGAGGATGATGTAAAGAGCGCCTGCAAAGAAGTCAAAATGGCACTTTTAGAGGCCGATGTCAACTTCAAAGTCGTAAAGCAGTTTGTTAAGACCATAGAAGAGCGGGCCGTTGGCGCAGAGGTTTTAAACGGACTGAATCCCGGACAGATGGTCATCAAGATCGTCAACGAAGAGCTGATCAATCTGATGGGCTCAGAGGGTGCAGAGATCCAGTTCCAGCCCGGTAAAGCGATCACCGTCATCATGATGTGTGGTTTACAGGGTGCAGGTAAGACGACGACAACTGCCAAGCTTGCAGGTAAATTCAAATTAAAAGGTAAAAAATCACTGTTAGTAGCCTGTGACGTATACAGACCGGCCGCCATCAAGCAGTTGGAAGTAAACGGTGAAAAGATGGGCGTGGATGTATTTTCCATGGGAGAAAACCACAAGCCTGTTGATATCGCAAAGGCAGCCATGGAGCATGCCAAAAAGAATGGTTACAATGTTGTGATTTTGGATACAGCCGGACGTCTTCATATTGATGAGGACATGATGGCAGAATTGCAGGAGATCAAGTCCGTGATCGATGTACATCAGACCATTTTGGTCGTGGATGTGATGACCGGTCAGGATGCAGTCAATGTTGCCAAAGAATTCGATGACAAGATCGGCATTGATGGTGTGATCCTTACCAAGGTGGACGGCGATTCCAGAGGTGGTGCAGCTCTTTCTGTTAAGGCTGTTACCGGAAAGCCGATTTTATATGCCGGCATGGGTGAAAAGCTCGATGATCTGGAGCAGTTTTATCCGGACCGTATGGCCAACCGTATTCTTGGCATGGGTGATGTGCTGACCCTGATCGAAAAGGCACAGCAAAACATCGATATCGATGAAGATAAAGAAAAAGAAATGGCTTCCCGCCTCAAAAAAGGCAAGATGGACTTCAATGACTATCTGGAAAGCATGAAGCAGATGCGCAATATGGGCGGCATGGGAGCAATTCTTTCGATGATGGGTATGGGATCCCAGTTAGAGGGTGCGGTCGATGACAAGGAGCTTGCACGTACAGAGGCAATCGTTCTTTCCATGACACCTGCAGAAAGAGAAAATCCCAAATTATTAAATCCGAGCAGAAAACATCGTATTGCCAAGGGCGCAGGCGTGGATATTGCGGTTGTCAACCGTTTTATCAAACAGTTTGAGCAGTCCCAGAAGATGATGAAGCAGATTCCCGGTATGATGGGTGGCAAAAAGGGCATGATGGGCGGTTTAGGCGGCATGCTCGGTGGTAAAAAAGGTGGAATGAGATTTCCCTTTTAGCGGAAACTTTTCATAAATAAATGTTTTTAAATTATTTCGGAGGTAAAAAGAAATGGCAGTAAAAATCAGATTAAGAAGAATGGGCGAAAAGAGAAACGCAATCTACAGAGTAATCGTTGCAGATTCACGTTCTCCCAGAGATGGTAGATTTATCGAGGAAATCGGTACTTACAATCCCAACGTAGAGCCTTATGCTTTCAAAGTTGACGAAGAAGCAGCTAAGAAATGGTTATCAGCTGGTGCTCAGCCTACTGAAGTTGTTAGCAGACTTTTCAAAAATGCCGGTATCGAGAAATAATTTCTGATATCAGTAGTTTGAAAACCTTGTCATAACACTTTGGAGGTGGATTATGAAAGAATTAGTAGAAGTCATTGCAAAAGCACTTGTAGATAATCCTGATGAAGTTGTTGTAACAGAAAAAGAAGAAGGCAGACATGTGACAGTAGAACTGCGTGTTGCATCTTCTGATATGGGTAAAGTAATCGGCAAGCAGGGACGTATTGCAAAAGCAATCCGTTCTGTTGTGAAAGCAGCTTCGTTAAACGAAAACAAGAAAGTAGACGTTGAGATCGTCGAATAATACGGATGCTTAATCGGGGGCTGAGATAACTTAGGTTGTCTCAGCCTTTTATGCAAATACGGAGGAAATCAAGTGGAAGATTTGTTACAGGTTGGAATATTATCGTCAACACATGGGGTGAAAGGAGAGATGAAGGTCTTTCCCACAACCGATGATGTGAAACGTTTTAAAAAAAATAAAGAATATATACTCGGAACACGTAGTGGTAATGTGGATGTCAAGGTTGAAAGTGTCAAATTTTTCAAACAGTTTGTCATTTTAAAGTTTGAGGGAATTGATACGTTGGATGATGTTTTGCCGTATAAAGGCTGTAGTCTCTATGTGAACCGGGCGCATGCGGTAAAGCTTCAGAAGGATGAATATTTTATTGCGGATCTGATCGGACTTGACGTAGTCGATGAATCGGGCAGGCTGATCGGAAAGCTTACCGATGTGATGCAGACAGGAGCCAATGATGTCTATGAGATCACGACCAACGATCAAAAGACTTATCTGTTCCCTGCCATCAGGGATTGCATCAAAAATGTTGATATACCGGCACATAAGGTGACGGTTCATGTGATGCCGGGACTGATGGACGATATTACAGCAGAGGATTAAGCTATGTTTTTTCATGTTTTGACTTTATTTCCGGATATGATCATGGACGGCCTCAACACCAGTATTCTAGGTAAAGCCATGGAGCGTGGCTATATTCAGGCAGAGGCGGTTAATATCCGGGATTATACATTAGATAAGCATTTAAAGGTGGATGATTATACCTACGGCGGAGGTGCCGGTATGCTGATGCAGGCACAGCCTGTTTATGACTGCACAAAGGCGGTTATGGATTCTATTCACAGCAGGCAGTCCGATAGTGGAACCTGTCAGGATGGGGCAGAACCGAAGCGGACCAGAGTGATCTATGTGACCCCGCAGGGGAGCGTATTCAATCAGGAAAAGGCAGAGGAGCTTGCAAAAGAAGAGGATCTGATCTTTCTTTGCGGACATTATGAAGGCATTGATGAGCGGGTGCTTGAAGAGGTTGTCACGGATTATATTTCAATCGGAGATTATGTGCTCACAGGCGGAGAGCTGCCTGCCATGGTCATGATAGATGCGATCGCAAGACTGGTGCCCGGTGTCCTCAACAATAATGAATCAGCGCAGACAGAGTCGTTTGGCAACGGCCTCTTGGAATATCCGCAGTATTCCAGACCGCGTATCTGGCATGATAAAGAGGTGCCACCGATTTTGTTGTCCGGAGATCACAAAAAGGTAGAAGAATGGCGGTTAGAGCAGTCGATCATCCGCACAAAAGAGCGCAGACTGGATCTGTATGAAAAGTGGAAGGAAGCAAACAATGATCGTTGTCAGTGATTTATGCAAGGAATTTGAGCGTACGGTTGTTTTACAGCCGGATGAAGATGGGCAGAATGATACACAACAGGATAAAGGAAAGCATACTAAGGCAAAGCGTGGGAAGCTTAAACAGAAAAAAGAGAGCTTTTTAGCCGTTGACCATATATCTTTTGAGGTTTCCAAGGGAGAGATTTTGGGCATTCTGGGATCAAACGGTGCCGGAAAGACAACGCTTTTACGCATGCTTGGAGGTCTGATGCAGCCTACGAGCGGATCTGTCGCAATTAAGGATCCCACAGGAAAGCTGATCACGGATCCGGTAGAGTATAAAAGAGCGATCGGATACCTGTCCGGAAATACCAAGCTCTATCACCGGATGAGCACAAGAGAGATGCTTTATATGCTAGCGGATATTTATGAGATACCCAGAAATGAAGCTGAAGAAAGGATCGCGGAGATATCCCGTGTACTGGATATGTCTGCCTTTCTGGACAACCGGATTGAAAAGCTTTCTACCGGTCAGACCCAGCGTGCATCCATTGCCAGATGTCTGATCCACAATCCGGATCTTTACATTTTTGATGAGCCGACACTTGGACTGGATATTTTAAGTGCAGATGCCATTGTCAATTTTATGAAGGCACAAAAAGACAAAGGCAAAACGGTATTATATTCGACTCATTATCTGGAAGAAGCACAGTTTTTGTGTGACCGTATATTGATGATCTATCATGGAAAGATTGTAAAGGACGGAAGTCCGGATCAGATCATGGAGGAATGCAAGGTAAGCTCCTTAAGGGATGCCTTTCACTGTGTCATGGAGGAGGTCGAAAAGCATGAATACTAAAAGAATGTTTACTTTGTTTAAGCGTGAGCTGACAGATATTCTGCGCGATAAAAAGACCTTGTTTATGATGCTCGTGGTGCCGATCATCATTTATCCGTTACTGATCATCGGAATGGCCTTTTTAATGAGCTCTGTGATGAACAGTCAGGCCGAAAAGACATATCTTGTCGCCTTTGATGGAGAGGATGAGCTGTCAGCCAAAATCGCGGATATTATCGAAAATAATCCGGATAAGCTCAGTTATAAGCTTGAAATTGTACAAAAATCAGATTGTAAAAAGGCTCTGGAAGCCGGAGATATAGATATATATGTAAGCAAAGCATCCGACGGCAGGATTGCATTATGTTATCTGTCCGCAAAGGACCGGTCCAATACAGCGCTTGATGCATTAACCGATGCCTTTGAAATATACAGGGAAGAGCTTCAGAAGGAACGGATCGATGAGACCGGACTGGATGCGGACTATCTGTTAAATCCGATCCATTATGAAGGGGAGGATCTTTCATCCACGGAAGAATCTGTAGGTAATATGATCGGTTCCATTATCCCGTTTTTCATTGTGACCATGATTTTACTGGGAGCTTTATATCCGTCCATCGATGTGACGGCAGGAGAAAAGGAGAGAGGAACGCTTGAGACGTTACTGACACTTCCAATCACCAATTTTGAAATGATCATGAGTAAGTTTCTGGCTGTTTCCTGTATTGCATGCGTATCGGCCATCCTCAATGTATTTTCGATGGGCGGAGCCATGGCATTTCTGGTATCAAGCTCCATGTCCCTGGCTGAAAACATCAATCTGGAAATTCATTATGAAACCTTTATACCGGGGATTTTATTTACACTGGTTGTTATGGTGTTTTTTGCCCTGTTGGTAACGGCTGTCTGTATGTGCACCTGTGTGTTTGCCAAAAACTTCAAAGAGGCCAACAACTATGTGACACCGGTGATGCTGATCTTTATGTTTGGCAGTTATGCAGCCATGATACCGGATCTGGAGCTTACGGCGCAGACGGCGGCCATTCCGATCGTCAATGTGGCTCTTTTAGTGGAGGGACTATTTCAGTTCCATTACAATTACGGATTATTTGCGATCGTTTTATTTTCCAATGTAGCATACAGCCTTTTAGCCATTCTGGTATTAGGAAAGATTTACAATAGTGAGGCGGTTCTGTTTTCCGAAGGATTAAGCAGTGTCAGGATTTTTACCAGACGAAGTGAGATGAAGGAAAAACAGATGCCCGGATATGGTGACCTGATCCTGTTACTGTGTCTGGTTTTACTGCTGATTTTCTATGTCGGCTCCTTTGCACAGATCAAATGGGGCTTTGGCGGAGTGGTGATACAGCAGCTTATCATTTTATTGTGCCCGGTTTTGTATGCATGGTATATGAAGGCAGATGCAAAAAAGCTGTTTTCGATAAAGAAGCCCAAGGTAAGTCAGGTTGCAGGAGGTATTTTATTCGGAATTGCAGCATTTTTATGTGCCATGATTATTGGTGCCCTGCTGGTTCCGTTTTTCCCGGAAAGCGCAGACGGACTGACGCAGTTAGATGATATGCTGACAAGCCAGCCTGCCGTGGTATTGATCCTGGTTGTTGCATTGATGCCGGCAATCGGAGAGGAATTGTTATTCCGAGGCTTTGTCATGGGCACGCTTAAAAATAAATGCACCGGTGTGATCGCGGTTTTGGTTACAACACTGTTGTTTGCAGCCTATCATATGAGCCTGATCAAGATGTTTACGATCGGAATTATCGGTTTCGGACTGACCTATGCAGCTTATAAGAGCGGAAGTATTGTTACTTCCATGTGTATGCATTTTTTGAACAATCTGTTGTCGGTTCTGATCACAAAATATCCGGAGCAGATGCAGAGTGTGCTGCCGGTTTTATTTAAAGAAAGCTTATCCGCATCGGATCTGCTTCTTATGATCGCAGTGATTCTAATATGTGCAGCTCTGGGATTGCTATTACTTGGATGCAGAAAAAAGAAACAGACGGCATGATCGATAAAAGCTGTAAAGAGCTGATCAAAAGTTGCGAAGGTATAACAAAGACCTGCGGACAGCGATAAATATAAAAATAGTACTTGCATTACAATTTGCATTATGGTAAACTATTCACGTTGTGAAAAAGAGATGGTCCTCTGTTACAGATCGTATTAAGAACATCCAATACGGAAGGAGATATACACAATGAGCGATATCATTAAAGAGATCGAAGCAGCACAGTTAAAAGCAGAAGTTCCTCAGTTTTCTGTCGGCGATACTGTTAAAGTATACGGCAAGATCAAAGAAGGAAACCGCGAAAGAATCCAGATTTTCGAAGGTACTGTTATTAAAAGACAGAACGGTGGAAATCGTGAGACCTTCACAGTTAGAAAATCATCTAACGGCGTAGGCGTTGAAAAGACATGGCCTTTACATTCCCCCAACGTAGAAAAAGTTGAAGTCGTAAGACAGGGTAAAGTAAGACGTGCAAAACTTTACTACTTAAGAGACAGAGTAGGTAAGAAAGCAAAAGTGAAAGAATTAGTGAAATAGTTCAGAAATGCGGGGACAAATACGAAAGTACTTGTCCCCTTGCTTTTTTATGAAGTATAATAATTTCAGTGCGAAAAGTTATTGATTAGACTTTATATAGATAAAAGATAGGTTTGTGTATTATGGCTAGAAGAAAAGGATTGAGTTTCCGCCAAAAAAAGAAAAAGATCAGTGCCGGTATTATCAAAGAAATCTGGAACTATGTTTTTTTGATCGCTGCTTCGGTTTTGGTGGCATTTGTGCTCGTTTTTTCAATCGGGATGAAGACCAGTATGCTTGGAGTTTCCATGGAGCCTGCGCTTTATAATGGACAGGAGGTTTTGGTTGACCGTTTTATTTACAGGCTTTTATCTCCCAGTGTGGGAGACACCATTGTATTCTGGCCCAACGGCAACCAGAATACGCATTATTATATCAAGAGGATTGCAGCCAAGCCCGGAGATACGGTTTCTGTTGTTGGCGGCGTTTTGTATGTAAATGGTGAGCCATATGACGGCGTTGAGCTTGACAAGATCGCCGATGCCGGTATTCTGGAAAATGAACTGACGTTAGAGGATGATGAGTATTTTGTCATCGGAGACAATATCAACAACAGTGAGGACAGCCGTTCCGGTAATATAGGTCCGGTCAATAAAAGTGCAATAGTAGGCAAGGTCTGGTTCCATATGGCATCGGATCATCTGGGAATGGGTCTGATGGAAAAATAAAGTGAGGAAATAGTATGAATTATCAATGGTATCCCGGTCATATGACAAAGGCCAAGAGAATGATGGAGGAAAATATCAAGCTGATCGATCTTGTGATCGAGCTTGTGGATGCCCGTATTCCTTTATCCAGCAAGAATCCGGATATTGATGCATTAAGCAAAAATAAAGCACGTGTTATTTTGTTAAATAAAGCCGATCTGGCGGATCCTAAGTGTACCGAAGCGTGGAAGACTTATTTTGAAGGGCAGAATTACCATGTTTTAGCATTAAATTCACGAAACGGTGATGGCATGAAGGCAATCAACAATATTGTTCTGGAAGCCTGCAGGGAAAAGATCGAAAGAGACAGAAAGCGTGGCATTATCAACCGTCCTGTTCGTGCCATGGTTGTTGGGATCCCCAATGTAGGCAAATCAACATTTATCAATTCTTTTGCAAAAAAAGCCTGTACCAAGACAGGCAACAAGCCGGGGGTTACCAAGGGCAAACAGTGGATCAGACTGAGCAAGACTTTGGAATTACTGGATACTCCCGGAATTTTATGGCCCAAATTTGAAGATCAGGAAGTCGGAAAGAAGTTAGCTTTTATCGGCTCCATCAACGATGAAATTCTCAATGTACAGGACCTTTCTTTAGAGTTGATCTCATTTTTCAATGACCATTATCCGGATGCCTTAAAGAAACGATATGAGATTGACGATCTGTCTGACCGGATCAGGGTACTTGACCGGATTGCCGAATACCGCAAATGCTACAAAAAAGGCGATGAGCTGGATCTTGATAAGGCAGCCTCCTTTTTACTGGATGATTTCAGGAGTGGCAGGATTATGAGAATTAGTTTGGAAAGGCCGGAATAGTTTGAAACATTTTTTAAAAAGCATTTTAAATTTCAGTATTTACATTCTGGTGGTTTTAGTCCTGACCCTGCTTGTGGTGCGTTATGTCGGGCAGAGGACGGTTGTGATGGGACATTCCATGGAGCCGACCTTATCCGATCAGGACAATCTGCTTGTTGACAAGCTTTCCTACCGCCTGCATGATCCCAAGCGGTTTGATGTGGTGGTTTTTCCGTATCAGTACGCAGACAAGACGTATTTTATCAAGCGGATCATCGGTCTGCCCGGTGAAACGGTCCGGATAGATGATACGGGCAGTATTTATATCAATGATGAGCTTCTGATGGAAGCTTATGGTAAGGAAGTCATAGAGGATCCGGGCCTTGCAAGGGATGGAATCACCCTGGGCGCGGATGAATATTTTGTACTGGGAGACAATCGCAATGACAGCTCAGACAGCCGTTTTGTCAGCGTTGGCAATATAAAGGGCAGCCAGATCATCGGTAAGGCTTTCTTACGGATTTATCCGTTTTCTGCCTTTGGAAGGATCAGGTAAGAGGTCATTGGGCATCTTGTAAATCCGGCTATACAAAAGAAAGTACAGGAAATATATATGAGTGAATCAATAGCAGCAATTAAAGATAAATTAAAGCATTGTACGGATGATGAATTGCTTTCATTTGTGGAAACCTATGGAAGTGATACAAGAAGCGGCGTTGCTGCTCTTTGTACACAGGCCTGCCGGAAAATGGCTGATCTGGAAAAGGAGTATGCACGGTTAGAGGAGATCAGCCGCTTTGAAAAAGAATATGCCGGATGTGGCTATATCTGTGGAATTGACGAAGTCGGCCGGGGACCGTTGGCAGGGCCGGTTGTGGCAGGAGCGGTTATTTTACCAAAGGACTGTAAGATTAAATATATCAACGATTCCAAAAAACTATCAGCCAAAATGCGTGAAGAATTGTATGATGAGATCATGGACAAGGCGGTGGCTGTTGGAATCGGATATGCATCCGAAAAACGGATTGATGAGATCAATATTCTCAATGCGACCTATGAAGCTATGAGGGAAGCACTTGATAAATTGAGTGTAACACCCGATATATTATTAAATGATGCTGTTACCATACCAAAGGTTTCGATAAGGCAGGTTCCGATCATAAAGGGAGATGCCAAGAGCATATCCATAGGTGCAGCCAGTATTGTAGCCAAGGTTACAAGGGACCGGCTGATGGAAGAGCTGGCCTTACAGTATCCGCAGTATGATTTTGCATCCAATAAGGGCTATGGAAGTGCTAAGCATATTGAAGCACTAAAAACATATGGTCCATGCAAAATCCACAGAAAGACATTTATCAAGCATTTTTGTGATACAGAATAAGTTAGGGAATGGTTTATGAATTTTCATCTATCCGGACTATTTCAAAATCAAAATACGACCGATCAGGTTTATAACACATCCGATTCCAAAGACGCTCTCACAGCTTTGGCCAACCGCCAGGTGGCGCTTGCCAGCTTACAGCCGGGGAGCAGTATTACCGGGACCGTGGTTTCGACAGAGGATGGGACGATCACCATTAAGCTTGCGGATGAATCCGTGCTTATGGCATCCTTAAAGCAGGATGTATCGCTAAATCCCGGAGCTGTGGTTTCTTTTCTGGTTCAATCCAACCACAACAATCAAATTACGTTAAATCCCTTGTTTACCAATGTCATGGGAGCAAGTAAAAATATAGAAAATGCGTTGCAGGCGGCATCATTGCCTATCAATGAGACAACGACAGCGATGGTCAGTCAGATGATGAAGCAGGGAATGAGCATTGACAAAGGATCCTTGATGAATATGTATCGGGAGATCATGGCCAATCCGGATATAGATGCTGGTACGGCTGTCAGACTTTCCAGGATGAATCTGGCAATCAATGAGCTGAATGCGGAAAATCTCAAAATGTATGATTCGATGAATCATCAGCTGATGGAAGGAATCGGAGACATTACCGATGAACTGCAGAATGTGATGTCCGGGCTTTCCATAAAGTCACCGGATCAGGCTGCCACGCTGTTTCGACAGGTTGTGGATCTGTTTTTACCCGGTACAGCAGCCACGGAAATAACGGATATGCCGACAGATCATGGAGAAATTATGCAGACACAGACAGACGTATCCGGGGGATACTCTATGCCGGCAGACAATCCCGGAGAAAAAAGCTATGCGGTTTCGTCAGAGCTTTCCGATATTTCCAAATTGATATCCAATTATCTGATCGCGGAAAAAGATGGAAATGGAGATAATCCGGCCGTGCCTGTTTTTAAAATGCCGGAGACTGTGGATGATGCCCTGAAATTGATCGCAAACCTTTTTGAACATCACAAGATAGAAAGTAAAATTCTTTCCGAGCCTTCCATCGGACAGCTCATAAAACAAAAGCTTGAAGAAAACTGGCTGTTAAAGCCGGAGGGGGTAGCCGATAAAGAAAAAGTAGAGGCCTATTATAGCAGGCTTCGGACCCAGACGGCGCAGATGTCACAGCTTTTGGAGGTGACAACCGGAAAAGAGAGTGCTCTGACACAAAAGGCAGGGCAGCTTTCCGGCAATATTGATTTTATCAACCAGTTAAATCAGACCTTTACCTATATACAGATTCCATTGAAAATGAGTGGACAAAATGCAAATGGCGACCTTTATGTATACAGCAATAAAAAGAGTCTTGCAGCCAAGGACGGTACAGTCAGTGCCTATCTGCACCTTGATATGGATCATTTAGGAAGTGTTGACTGTTATGTGACGATGCGTGATGACCATGTTACCACCAATTTTAAGGTGCGTGATGATGAAGTCCTTGATCTGATCGAGCAGAATATCGGATGGCTTGATGAGAGGCTTCAAAAGAGAGGCTATCATTTACAGTCGACTGTGTCTGTTTCGGATGAAGAGACAAGTGTGATTCAGGAAATGGAAAAGCAGCTGGGGGTAGGAAGCGTGCCAATATCCAAAGTGTCATTTGATGCAAGGGCATAAGAGGTACTGTATATGGAACAGAAAAAGAAAAACAAAAAACAGGCCATAGCCTTATCTTATGATCCGGTTGATGATGCACCCAAGGTCATTGCTTCCGGAACCGGAGTCCTGGCGGAGCGTATTATTGAAAAGGCGAAGGAAGCAGATGTACCGATACATCGGGATGATAAGCTTGCGAATACCCTTTCCAAATTGGAAATCGGCGATATGATACCGCCACAGCTATATGAAGCCGTTGCGGAGATTTTGGTATTTGTAGACCGGATGGATCATATAAAAGAAAAGATGGATAAAGCGGGCAAACATCATTAACTGATGGTGTTAAAAAAGTGTAGAAGGCCGATAAGAGATATTGAAAAAATATTTATGAAAAGATATCAAGAAGGATATTCTATGGATATTTATGGAAAGGATAAGTATTGACAATATGGAGAAAAAGGGAATTACCGGCAGTACGTTAAAGCTGATTGCCATTGTCACAATGTTGATCGATCATATCGCTGCGGTTGTATTGGACGGATATCTGTTAAATGCCGGTTTTTATGACAATGGAATTGATTTTTCTGCAATTTTTGCAGCAGGCTTTACAAAGCTTACGATTATTTTCTGGATCGATATGGTCATGAGACTGATCGGCCGGCTTGCATTTCCGTTGTTCTGCTTTTTGCTGGTAGAGGGTTTTTTCTATACAAAAAGCAAGGCAAAATATGCATTGCGCCTGTTTTTATTTGCCCTGATTTCAGAAATACCCTTTGATATGGCGCTGGGCTTCTCGACAGATTTCCGACCTGAATTTCACAATCAGAATGTGTACTTTACACTCTTGATCGGACTGTTGACAATCTGGGGATTAGAGCAGTTTAAGCAGTGGTGGTATTTCAGGTTGTCTGTGGTTCTGGCAGCCATTTTACTGACAATACTGATACAATCGGATTATGGCATCGTGGGGGTCGCTGCCATAGCATTTATTTATCAGTTCCGTAAAAAGTCCAATACTGTGGCCATGACTGCCGGATGCACGATTATGACGGCTTGCCAGCCTATGGAGATTACCAGCTTTTTCGATGTTTATCTTGTACACCGATACAATGGCAGGCGCGGGCTGAAACTGAAATATGTCTTTTATCTGTTTTATCCGGTACATTTACTCATACTTTACTGGATTAAGATTATGATAATCGGATAGATGAACCGGAGAGATTTTGCATAGGAGCAATAGATGCAAAATGACAGAGAGATAGGAAACGCTTATGAAAAAAAGGCCTGCCTTTATCTGCAAAAACAGGGTGTGCGTATCTTAAAACGTAATTTTAGGACCAGGCAGGGCGAAATTGATATTATTGGTTTACAGGATGGTATTTTGATTTTTTTTGAGGTCAAATATCGAAAAAATACAAGAAAAGGGTATCCGCAGGAAGCGGTGGGAAGAAGAAAGCAGATACAGATCAGCAGGATCGCAATGTTTTATTTTTCTTTTTATCACATTCCCATGGAGCATCCGAGCCGATTTGATGTGATTTCCATATGTGGAGACGAAATTGTGTGGATCAAAGATGCATTTACTTTCATAGGAGGATAGAAATGGCAGAATACAAAGAGGATGGTTATAAAGAGGATGATTATTATCCTGTTATCCGGAAAGAGAGAAAGCAGCCGACGATGGTTCAGCATAAAAAGGGCGATGTGGAATATCTGACTTTTCGCAATTTAGAAAAGCTTTCCGGCTTCCGGCATCTGTTTTCGACAAGATTAGGAGGCGTGAGCACGGGAATTTATGCATCGATGAATTTAAGCTTCACCAGAGGTGACGATGCAAAAGCAGTCTTCAAAAATTTTGAAATCATTGCAGATGTGCTGGACACGCAGTGTGACCGGTTTGTTTTATCGGACCAGACTCATACCGATCATATCCGCGTGGTGACAAAAGAGGATGCGGGCTGTGGTCTTACCACAGAAATCACATACCATGATGTTGATGGTCTGGTCACCAATGAAAAAGGTCTTGTTCTGTCTACCTTTTATGCAGACTGCGTTCCGATTTTTCTGATTGATCCGGTAAAAAAAGCAATCGGTCTGTGTCATTCCGGCTGGAAGGGAACCGTCGCAGAGATCAGCTTGAAAACAGTCCGTAAAATGCAGGAAACCTACGGATCCGGACCACAGGATATCTATGCAGCCATTGCTCCGTCCATTTGTCAGGACTGCTATGAGATCAGTGAAGATGTCATACTGGAATTTGATAAGGTATTTGGCAGTGCGGAAAAAGATGATCATGATTATGGAAAGGAACTGTTAGAAGAGCTTTATTATAAAAAAGAAAATGGAAAGTATCAGCTCAATTTATGGGAGGCCTGTTATCATACCTTGTTAAAGGCCGGACTTTTGAAAGAACATATAGAAGTGACGGATATCTGTACCTGCTGTAATAAAGATTATCTGTTTTCTCACAGGGCATCCCACGGTAAGAGAGGAAATCTGGGAGCATTTCTGATGATATGTGATTGATAAATAATAAAAAACCACATTTTATAATTGGATAAAATGTGGTTTTAATAATTTTGTTAAATACTGATATCAATAGTAGTATCAGCATTGATTTATATCCTGTATACAACACCAAAGATTAATCAATAATTCCTTTTTCGTTGTAGACACGGAGTACTTCCTGAATCTTCTGGGTAGGTGTCAGGACATTACCCATGGAAAGATCATGATTCATAAAATCAATGATACTTGCAGTAAATTTACTCATGTCAGCCTCTACAAAATAGGGCTTTTCATATATTTCCGGGGGAAGATATGTCAGGTTTGTACATACAACCCGGTCAAAATAACCTTTTTCATAAGCGTTGTCAAAGGATTTGAAGCCTTCGGTAAATAATCCGAAAGTACAGCAGATAAATACCCGTTTGGCACCCATCTGTTTAATCTGTTTTGCGGTATCTATCATACTTCCGCCTGAAGCGATCATGTCATCAATAACAACAACATCGCGTCCCTTTAAGCTGTCACCCAAAAATTCATGTGCCACGATCGGATTTTTGCCATTGACTACCTTTGAATAGTCGCGGCGTTTATAAAACATACCGGTATCAACACCTAAAACAGAAGAGAAGTATACGGCACGGTCAAGTGCGCCTTCATCAGGGCTGATAACAGTCATATGCTCTTTGTCGATGACCAGATCTTTCTCATGTCTGAGTAAAGAACGGATAAACTGATAAGGAGGAGTAAAGTTGTCAAAACCATTGAGCGGTGCAGCATTGGCAACACGCGGATCATGTGCATCAAAGGTAATGAAGTTTTTGACACCCATATCGCTTAACTCTTTTAATGCATAAGCGCAGTCAAGGGATTCACGGCCGGTACGTCTGTGCTGACGGCCTTCATATAAGAATGGCATAACGACGTTGATGCGGTGGGCCTTTCCGTTGCAGGCTGCGATCAGTCGTTTTAAGTCCTGATAGTGGTCATCCGGAGATTTGTGATTGACAAATCCGTTGACTGTGTAGGTCAGGCTGTGGTTGCAGACATCAACCATGATAAATAAATCTTTACCACGGACAGATTCATTTAAGACTGCCTTTCCTTCACCGGAACCGAACCGGGGACATTTGGCATCTAAAATGTAATTATCCTCTGCATATTCCTGAAAAGCAGGATCTTTTCTTAACTGGCTGTTGGTATTGGAACGAAATTCCACTAAATAATTATTTACTTTTTTTGCAAAATCCATGCAACTGTCTGTAGCGATTATTTTAAGTGGAGCTACCGGCATCGCATTTTCGAGTGCGGCTAAATTGGGCATTACTATCCTCCGTAAAATGATATTATAAGGAAATCCTTATATTTCTTCCGTACTTAATTTATCATTCTGCTAGTGACACGTCAAGGAAATTCTAGTAAAATAGATGCAGTATGACATAGGAAAGATGTCAGGTTTAAAAGGTAGTTTTATGAAAAAGACAGAACATATTATTAAAAAAGTAGACGAAGGTAGTATTGCCTGGGAGATGGAGATCGAGCCGGGGGATATCCTGTTAAAAATAAACGACGAAGAGATTGAAGATATTTTTGATTATCAGTTTATGATTCAGGAGGAATATATTGAGGTATTAGTCAAAAAGCCGAATGGTGAAGAGTGGCTTTTGGAAATTGACAAGGATGAGCAGGAAGATCTTGGGATTGAATTTGAAAACGGATTGATGGACGATTACCGTTCCTGCCACAACAAATGTATTTTCTGTTTTATAGACCAGATGCCCAAAGGAATGCGTGATACGCTGTACTTCAAGGATGATGATTCCAGACTTTCCTTTTTACAGGGCAATTATGTGACGCTTACCAATATGAGTGAGCATGATGTCAACCGTATTATCAAGTATCATTTGGGACCGATCAATATTTCATTCCAGACGATGAATCCGGAGCTTCGGTGCATGATGTTACATAACCGCTTTGCGGGAGACGCTCTCAAAAAGGTAGATCGTTTTTACGAAGCCGGAATTGAGATGAACGGACAGATCGTTTTGTGTAAGGGCATCAATGACGGCAAGGAGCTGGATTTCAGTATCCGGGAGCTTACCAAATATTATCCGTGCTTACAGAGTGTTTCTGTGGTGCCGGTCGGACTGTCCAAGTACAGAGAGGGTCTGTATCCTTTGGAACCCTTTACCAAAGAGGATGCCAAAGAGGTTATTGGCCTGATTAAAAAATGGCAGGACTATATGTACGAAAAATATGGCATGCATTTTATCCATGCTTCCGATGAATGGTATCTTCTTGCAGAAGAGGAGCTGCCTACGGAAGATCGGTATGACGGATATCTGCAGTTGGAAAATGGTGTTGGCATGCTGACACTTTTAAAAGATGAATTTAAGGAAGCAATGCAGACGGCAATCCATCAGAAGAGCTTGTATAAAGATCTGACAGGTGGTAAAACCAAGCGCCTGACAATTGCAACCGGAAGGCTTGCATATGATACGATCCGCGATATGGCAGCACAGATGATGGAAGCCTTTGAGTGGCTTGATCTCAATGTGGTTGCGATCCGCAATGATTTTTTTGGAGAGAGGATTACCGTATCGGGACTTCTTACCGGGCAGGATCTGATCGCACAGCTTAAGGGGCTTTCACTGGGAGAAAAGTTATTGCTTCCGCAAAATGTTTTACGAAGTGGGGAAAACTACTTTTTGGATGATATTACGGTGCCGCAGCTGGAAGAAGCTTTACAAGTTCAGGTGGATATTGTAAAATCAAGCGGGCAGGATTTTGTTGAAACTGTTTTAAATGCCTGAAGCAGACAGGCAGTCAGAAATAAGAGGATTATAATTATGAGTAAAAATATCAAACCCATTGTGGCAGTAGTTGGACGCCCCAATGTTGGAAAGTCTACATTGTTCAATGCATTGGCCGGTTCCAAGATTTCTATTGTAAAGGATACTCCCGGTATTACCAGGGATCGTATTTATGCGGATGTATCCTGGCTAAAATACAATTTTACACTGATCGATACCGGCGGTATTGAGCCGGACAGCAATGACATCATTTTGTCCCAGATGCGGGAGCAGGCGCAGATCGCCATTGACACGGCAGACGTGATCCTGTTTATGGTGGATGTCAAGCAGGGACTGGTGGATTCGGATGCCAAGGTTGCAGATATGCTTAGACGCAGCCACAAGCCCGTTCTACTGGTTGTCAACAAGGTAGACAGCTTTGAAAAAATGATGGCTGACGTATACGAATTTTACAATCTGGGTATTGGTGATCCGCATCCGATTTCCGCAGCCAACCAGATGGGTATCGGCGATCTCTTAGATGAGGTTGTTGCCATGTTCCCGGAAGGAAGCGGAGAAGAGGAAGAGGATGACAGACCGAGGATTGCCATTGTCGGCAAGCCCAATGTCGGAAAGAGCTCCATTATCAACAAGCTGATCGGTGAAAACAGACTGATCGTTTCGGATATTGCCGGAACGACAAGAGATGCCGTGGATACCGCTGTTAAATATAATGGAAGAGAATATATTTTTATTGATACGGCAGGCCTTCGCCGTAAAAACAAGATTAAAGAAGAGCTGGAGCGTTTTATGATCATCCGTACAGTCAGTGCGGTTGAAAGAGCAGACGTTGTCGTGCTTGTCATTGACGGAGCCGAAGGTGTGACCGAACAGGATGCCAAGATTGCGGGAATTGCCCATGACAGAGGAAAGGGCATTATCGTCGCTGTCAACAAATGGGATGCCGTTGAAAAAAATGACAAGACGATCTACCGTTTTACAGAAAGCGTCCGCAATACATTGTCATTTATGCCCTATGCAGAGATCATTTTTATTTCTGCCAAGACCGGACAGCGCCTCAACAAATTATATGAGACCATTGACATGGTTATCGAAAATCAGACACTGCGTGTCGGAACCGGTGTTTTAAATGAGATCATGATGGAAGCTGTTGCATTACAACAGCCGCCGACAGATAAAGGAAAGAGACTTCGTCTGTATTATATTACACAGGTTTCTGTCAAGCCGCCGACCTTTGTTATTTTTGTAAATGAAAAATATCTGATGCATTTTTCTTATCAGCGTTATATCGAAAACCAGATCAGACAGTCTTTTGGTTTCCGCGGAACACCGTTACATTTTATTATCCGGGAACGCAAGGATAAGGATGCATAAAATACTGAAAGCAAGAAGGAATAACAAGTCATGGTTAGAGTGTTATGTTTATTGATTGGATATTGTTTTGGATTGATCCAGACAGCCTTTATTTTAGGAAAAATACACGGAATTGATATCAGAAAGCAGGGAAGCGGCAATTCCGGGACGACCAATGCACTGCGTGTTCTCGGAAAAAAAGCCGGAGCCATTTGTTTTGTCATGGATGCGGTAAAGGCCATTATTCCTATGGTGATTATTTACTTTGTATTCCGCAACAGCAGCTATGCGCAGATGGAGCCGCTTTTACGTCTTTATACCGGTGCCGGTGTGGTGCTTGGACACAATTTCCCGTTTTATATGGGCTTTAAAGGCGGAAAAGGAATTATGGCTACCGGAGGTATTTCCGTTGGTATGGGATGGTTGTCATTTCTGATGGTTGCCGGTACTTTCTTTGTGACATTTTTCTGTACACATTATGTATCGCTTGGATCACTTTGTATGTATGTGGCTTTTGTCATCGCACTGGTTATCGGCGGACAGACCGGAATGTATCATATGCCGCAGGCCTATTGCACGGAAATGTACGTGATCGCCATACTGATGCTCATTATGGCTTTTTACCGTCACAGAGGCAATATTGACCGCCTGATCCACGGCAATGAAAGAAAGACCTATCTGACAAAGAAAAATAAACTGGATGTGCCTGATCAACAATCCCGATAAGGCAGTTTTTCAAAGGAATAAAATACCGGAGTTACCGGTTGATAATTTTGGAGGTATGATATGGCAGACTATAGTGTAATAGGAGCTGGAAGCTGGGGAACCGCATTGGCAAGGACACTTGCCAGAAATGGACACAATGTTACTGTGTGGTCCATCATGGAAGATGAAATCAAAATGTTATCCGAAAAAAGGGAGCATGAATTAAAGCTTCCAGGTGTGAAGCTGCCGGAGAGCATTGTATTTACAACTGATCTGGAAATGGCGATCAAAGGAAAGGATATGCTTGTTTTGGCAGTTCCTTCACCCTTTACCCGCAGCACATCAAAGTCCATGGCATCTTTTGTGGAACAGGGACAGCTGATCGTGAATGTGGCAAAGGGTATCGAAGATGTGACCTATATGACACTGACCGATATTATCGAGCAGGAAATTCCGCAGGCAACGGTTGCTGTATTATCCGGACCTTCCCATGCAGAGGAGGTTGGTAAGGATATGCCGACTACTCTTGTTGCCGGTGCAAAAAAGAAGGCAACAGCAGAATACATCCAGAATGCATTTATGTCTGATGTATTAAGAGTATATACAAGTCCTGATATGCTCGGTATCGAGCTTGGCGGAGCCTTAAAAAATGTAGTTGCCCTTGCAGCCGGTATGGCAGATGGCCTGGGCTGCGGTGACAATACCAAGGCTGCCCTGATTACCAGAGGAATTGCTGAAATTGCACGTCTCGGTGTTGCCATGGGTGGAAAGATAGAGACCTTTACCGGACTGACCGGTATCGGAGATCTGATTGTTACCTGTTCTTCCAAACATTCCAGAAACCGTAAGGCAGGTCAGCTGATCGGTCAGGGATATACTTATGAAGAAGCCATGAAAGAAGTCAAGATGATCGTTGAAGGTGTATATTCTGCAAAAGCCGCCTATGGTCTTGGCAAAAAATACAATATTTCCATGCCGATCGTTGAGGAAGTCAATGAAATCTTATTCCAGGGTAAGGCTGCAAGCGAAGCTGTAAAGGATCTGATGTTCCGTGATAAAAGAAGTGAAGCAAGCACACTGGAATGGGAAGAGGACTGATCTATCCAGCAGATGTTATAAAAAGAAAAGGCGCCGTGCTGTCAGAGCTGTTTACCAGACTGACAGGCGGCGCTTTTATTTTTGATTCTGGCTGTTATTTCAATGCATTGACAATCTCAGCCGTTGTCTTGGGCTTGTTCATGGAATAAATATGAATACCGTCTGCACCATATTCCTGTAAATCCATGATCTGGCGGATCGCATAGTCGATACCGGCTTTTCTCATATCTTCGGGATTTTCACCATATCTTGCAACAATATCGGAAAATGCCTTTGGAATAGAAGTACCGGATAAGGAAATACTGGTCGCTACCTGTTTGACAGATGTGATCGGCATGATACCTGCATGGATCGGAACCGTGATACCGTTTGCCAGACAGTTTTCCTGAAATTCATAAAACACATCATTATTCATAAAAAGCTGTGTGATCAGATCCTCACATCCACATTCAACCTTGTCCTTTAACCGGGCAAGATCGGCACGCTTGCTCATCGCTTCGAAATGTTTTTCCGGATAGCAGGCACCGGAGATATGAAATTCCGGTTTCTGGGATTTGATATAGGTGATCAGTTCACTTGCATATGCAAAATCACGGCTTTCATACTGTTCATCCGACATATATGCGGGACGGTCGCCGCGCAAAGCCAGGATATGTTCGATGTTAGCATTTGCTAACTGATTTAGCACGCCATCAATGTCTTCCTTTTTGTTGCCGACACAGGTCAGATGGGCGAGGGCTGTGATACCAAGCTTATTCTGGATATAATCACAGATCTCGACTGTTTTTTTGGAACGGCTTCCGCCGGCACCGTATGTAACGGAAATAAAGGCCGGATGAAGTTCGCTTAATTTTTCTACGACAGCATATACGCTTTCAAATTCGTCATCCTTTTTGGGAGGGAATACTTCAAATGAAATAACTGCTTCTTTTTTCTTTGTATAAATACTCATTTTGCATCTCCAACTATTTTTTCTTGTTATCAAACGGTCTTATTGTATCATGCAACCGGGGATATTGTAAACGGTTAATGCATATTTGAAAAAGCATCTGCATATCTTTTACAAGTATATACAAGGGGGTTATTGCATGGACAATTATCAGTTGTACAATGATATAAAAGTGCGTACGGGCGGAGAACTGTATCTGGGTGTAGGCGGACCTGTACGGACCGGAAAATCGACGTTTATAAAGAGATTTATGGATACTTGTGTGCTTCCTTTCATGCAGGATGACTATTTAAAACAGCTGCTCACCGATGAATTGCCGCAGTCAGCAGCCGGAAAGACGATTACGACGACGGAGCCCAAATTTGTACCAAAGGAGGCAGCCACGATCCGTCTGGATGATCAGGTAGATGTCAAGGTACGTCTGATCGACTGTGTCGGATACATGGTTGACGGTGCCAGCGGGCATATGGAAAACGATAAAGAACGGATGGTCAAGACACCGTGGTTTGATGAGGAAATCCCATTTACCAAGGCGGCTGAGATCGGAACGCAGAAGGTGATCTACGATCATTCAACGATCGGTATTGTGGTAACAACCGACGGAAGCTTTACCGATATTCCGGCACAGAATTACATACCTGCCACGGAAAGGACGATTGAAGAATACAAAGCAGTCGGAAAACCATTTTTGGTACTGGTCAATTCACAAAGACCGCAGTCTAAGGAAGCGGTGGAGCTGGCACAGAAGCTGGCTGAAAAATATCAGGTTACGGCAATGCCGATGAATCTGGCACAATTAAAAAAGGAAGATATGGAAACACTGCTTTATCAGATCTTACTGGAATTTCCAATCTCCAGAATTGAATTTTATATGCAGGGCTTTGTGGAGCTTCTGCCGTCTACACATCCCTTAAAGGTAGAGCTGACAACGAAACTGAGGGAAAAGATGAATGAATATCATTGTATGCGTGATATCATTGACAAGCCGATTGAACTGACCGGAGATTATATCAAAAAATGCAAGACCGATTCCATCAATATGGCAGACGGAAGCATCAAGATCGACCTTACGGTTTCGGATGACTGTTATTATGAGCTTTTGAGTGATCTGCTCGGAGAGGATATCCGGTCAGAATACCAGCTGTTTGAGGAATTGAAAAAGCTGCGTGAAATGGCAGAGGCATATGAAGGAATCGTGCCTGCCATTACCATGGTCAAACAGAAGGGCTACGGTGTGATGAAGCCTGCAAGGGATGAGATTACCCTTGGCAAACCGGAGGTCATAAAGCATGGCAACAAATACGGTGTCAAGATGAAGGCGGAAAGCCCTTCTGTGCATCTGATCCGTGCCAATATTGAAACGGAGATCGCACCGATCGTGGGAACCAAACAGCAGGCTGAAGATCTGATCGCCTATATTGAGGATGCGGACAATGAAAACGGAAGCATCTGGGAGACCAATATTTTTGGTAAAAGCATTGAACAGCTTGTAGAGGACGGAATCCAGAATAAGCTGACAATGATAGGGGACGAGAGCCAGATCAAATTACAGGATTCGATGCAGAAAATCGTCAACGACACAAACGGCGGCATTGTCTGTATTATAATTTAGAATTACAAGACACCTCTTTTATGTTATAATGTGTATATCTGTTTTTGAATATATTTATGAAATGCTCAGATTACTATTTATAACCATGAAAGGGGTGTTTATTTTGAGTAAGATTTACGACAAAATAGAAGACTGTTTAAAAAGCATCCGTAAAGTGACGGATTTTGTACCGAGAGTAGCGATTGTACTGGGCTCCGGTCTGGGAGATTATGCAGACGGTATCCGTGTGGTAGCTGAAATTGATTACAAGGATATCAAGGGCTTTCCGGTATCCACTGTTCCGGGACATGCCGGCAAATTTATCTTCGGTTATGTGGATGATGTTCCTGTAGTATGTATGAAGGGTAGAGTCCATTATTATGAAGGTTATGATATTTCGGATGTCGTTTTACCGGCCAGACTGATGCATCTGATGGGTGCAGAGATCCTGTTTCTGACCAATGCTTCCGGTGGTATCAACAAAAGTTTTTCTGCCGGTAATCTGATGATGATCACGGATCATATTTCTACCTTTGTGCCCAATCCGTTAATCGGGCCCAACTTAGATGAGCTTGGTACCCGCTTCCCGGATATGAGCCATGTATATGATGCCGAGCTGCAGGATAAAATAAGAGCTGCTGCCAAAGAAAACGGAATTGATTTGAGAGAGGGCGTATACATCCAGTTTACCGGTCCCTCCTTTGAATCACCGGCTGAGATCCGCATGGCATCCGTATTGGGAGCTGACGCTGTCGGCATGTCCACGGTAGTGGAAGCCATTGCAGCCAACCATTGTGGTATGCGTATCTGCGGCGTTTCCTGTGTCTGCAATCTGGCAGCCGGAATCAGTCCCACACCGCTTACACATGATGAGGTACAGCAGGCAGCCAGTGAAGCTGCTCCCAAATTTAAAAAGCTGTTGACTGCGTCTGTCAAGAAATTCTGAGGTGTCATGATGTTGGATGAAGCAATCAAAAAGCAGTTGATACATCTGGCGTTTGAAGCGAGGATGCAGGCTTATGCGCCGTATTCCGGATATTGTGTGGGAGCCGCTGTTTTATGTGATGACCATACGATTTTTACGGGATGCAATATAGAAAATGCTTCGTATGGAGGCACGGTATGTGCAGAAAGGACTGCTGCCTTTAAGGCTGTCAGTGAGGGACATACACATTTTGAAGCAATCGCCATCGTAGGTGGCAAAAAGGATCAGCCGGTTAATGATTATGCATTTCCCTGTGGCATATGCAGACAGGTATTGCGTGAATTTGCCGATCCGGAAAAAATGACGGTTTTAGTGGCAACCGGAGTAAACGATTACCGGGAATTTTTATTATCAGAGCTTTTACCGGAATCATTTGGTCCGTCCATGCTTGAGTAAAATACAAAGAGGTACTGTGAAAGGAATTATATGAACATAAGATTTTATAACGCAAAGATTTTGACTATGGAACAGCCTGTCTCCATTCTGGAAGGAGAGCTGTGGGTACAGGGTAACCGTATCATATATGTAGGAGACGGAACAGATATAGAGAAGGTCTTTTCTGATAATCTCAAGGATCCGATTGTATGGGAAAGAGAGATAGACTGTAAAGGCAATGTACTGATGCCCGGTTTTAAGGATGCACATACACATTCTGCGATGACACTGATGCGGTCCTATGCAGATGATATGCCGTTGTCCGACTGGCTCAACAAACAGATCTTCCCGATTGAAGCAAAGATGGGATATGAGGATGTCTACCATCTGACAAAGCTTGCCGTACTGGAGTATCTGACAAGTGGTATTACCGGCGTCATGGAAATGTATCTGGATCCCTATGCCATTCAGGATGCTTTTACCGAATGTGGCATGCGTAATGTCCAGGTAAGTGGCATCAACAAATTCGGACCGTCTTTGGAGGAGCTTGAAAACCGTTATGTCAAATTAAACGGCCGCAATGATCTGTCCTCCTTTATGCTGGGCTTTCATGCAGAATATACCTGTTCCAGAGAATTATTGGAGAGTATTTCCAAGCTGGCGCACAAGTATCACGCGCCTGTATTTATGCACAATTCAGAGACTGCATCCGAGGTAAAGGAGTGTGTGGAACGGTATGGAGTGACTCCCACGGTTTTCTTTGATCAGCTTGGTATATTTGATTATGGCGGAGGCGGCTATCATTGTGTGCATATGACAGACGATGATTTTGCCGTTATGAAAAAAAGAGACCTGACAGCCGTTACCAATCCGGCTTCCAATCTTAAGTTAGCAAGTGGTATCTGTCCGACTTCCAGATTTTTAAAGGAAGGTATCCGGATGGCGATCGGAACAGACGGCCCGGCAAGCAACAACTGCCTGGATATGTTCCGGGAAATGTTTTTAGTAACAGGCCTTGCCAAATACCGGGATCAGGATGCGTCCAGTACAGATGCAGATGATGTATTGTATATGGCAACCGTAAACGGTGCCAAGGCAATGGGGCTTTCTGATTGCGAAACCTTAAGTGTCGGTTCCAAAGCAGATATTATCATGATCGATCTTCATATGCCCAATATGCAGCCGGTGCACAATATTCCCAAAAACATTGTATATGCCGGAAGCAAGCAGAATGTCAAGATGACCATGATCGATGGAAAGATTTTATATGAAGACGGCAATTTCCATATTGGCGTAGATCCGGAAGATGTATACAGAGAATGTGAAAAAATATCAAAGCGTCTGTATCAGGAGGACTAGATTTGGAATATTTAGCTTATATAGCTGTCATAGTGGTTGTGATTGTCTGTATCTTTGCCTATGGAAAGCTGGAAGAAAAAAGAAGCGGTGCGTGGTTTTATAAAAAAAGGATGCAGCTTTTCGGACAGCCTTCTAAAAAGGTATATGAGGATAACCGGTTTCAGACTCTGAAACAGAGCGTGGAATATCATTTAAAGACCGGTGATAAAGATGGACAGGCTCCTTTTTGTGTGGATGATATTACATGGAATGATCTGGATATGGACCGGATATTCCGGTGCATGGATTATACGGTATCTTCATCGGGAGAGGATGCGCTGTACCGTTATCTGCGTTTTCCGGCAATGGATGAAGAGAGTCTTTTGTCAAGAAAAAAGCATATGGAGTATCTTGCCGGTCACAAAGAAGAATGTGTCCGTTATCAGACACTGATGTCCAAGGTCGGCAAAACCGGAAAATATACAGTATATCAGTATCTTGATTTTCTGGATGTGGTGGAAGGTTCTTCCTGTATCATAGACTGGATTGCGGATATCGGGATTCTTGTCTTTCTGGCGCTGGGAATTTTTGTCAAAACCATTTTTATATTGCCGGCTGTGATCCTTATGTTTTATAACGGTTATACTTATTTTATAAAGAAAGCCAAGATCGAACCGTATTTTGAGAGTCTTTCCTGTTTTGTAAGGACTTTAAAGGCTATGGACGGTATACAGGATATGCCGAAGCAATTCCAAAAAGAATTTGATGCAGAATACAGCCGTATGCTTGATCTGAAAAAACAGTTTGATGCATTCCGCCGTGGTTCTTCTCTCGCTTTGGAAAATACGGCATCGACAGGTGCCGGGGATCTTTCCCAGCTGTTGATGTCTTATTTTAAGATGATTTTTCATTTTGATTTTATCAAGTTTTATTCCATGCTTCATATTGTCAAAGAAAAAAAGCATGAGATGATCGCATTGATCGAGCTTTCAGGTGAAGTGGAAGCGCAGATCAGTATGGTTTATTTCAGGGAATATTTACCCTGCTATACGATACCGGAATTTTGGGACAAACAGGATCAGAAGCGTTATACAGCCTTAAAAATGTACCATCCGTTAATCGATGATCCGGTTAAAAATGATGTTGACCAGAATGGTTGTATGCTTTTGACCGGTTCGAATGCATCCGGCAAATCGACATTTTTGAAAATGGTTGCCTTAAATGCATTACTTGCACAGTCTATCTGCACGGTCTGTGCCGATTCCTATCAGGCGGCATTTTACCGGATATATTCATCCATGGCTCTGCGTGACAGCTTATCGGAAGGTGACAGCTATTTTATCGTGGAGATTAAGTCCATGAAAAGGATTTTTGATGCGGTAAAGGCATCGGATGTTCCTGTTTTGTGTACGATCGACGAAGTATTAAGAGGAACCAACACAGCAGAGAGGATCGGCGCAAGCACCGAGCTGTTAAAAGCCTTAAGCAGGCAGGGGGTACTGTGCTTTGCGGCAACGCATGATATGGAGCTGACCACCTATTTAAAAGATGTATATGACAATTATCATTTTGAAGAAATGGTGGAAGGTAATCAGATTTCCTTCCCTTACCGGCTGGTAAAGGGACCTGCGAGGGGAAGAAACGCCATCAGGCTTCTGGAGGCATTTGGCTTTGACCGCGAGATCACAGACAATGCCCACAGGCTGGCAGAAAAATTGACGGGAGAACAAACATGAAAGTGACAATTTATACAGATGGTGCAGCCAGAGGCAATCCGGACGGACCGGGCGGTTATGGCACCATTTTACAATATGTGGATCCGCAGGGAGTGCTGCATGAACGGGAATACAGTGCCGGATACAAAAAGACGACCAACAACCGTATGGAGCTGATGGCTGTTATTATCGGACTGGAAGCTTTAAACAGACCCTGTGAGGTGAATCTGTATTCCGATTCCAAATATGTGATCGATGCGTTTAATCAGCACTGGATTGATTCGTGGCTGAAAAACAACTGGAAAAACAGTCAGAAAAAAGCCGTCAAAAATGTGGACCTCTGGAAGAGACTTTTAAAAGCAAAGGAAATGCATAAGGTATCGTTTCACTGGGTAAAGGGCCATGACGGACATCCGCAGAATGAGCGGTGTGATACACTGGCTACGACGGCTGCGGACGGCAGTGATCTGCTTGACGATTGTATTGAGACGTTGTAAAATATCAGATAGATGATACAAAGAGCGTGCATGATTACATTTTACAAATATCCAAGGAGTTTTTTATGAACAATCTGATTTTATTTATAAATTCTTTTTTGTCGTATCTATTAGTATTTGCGGTTATCGTTGTTGTAGTAGCGGTTGCGGTTGCAATCGGTATTACCTTACGCAAAAAGAAAGATGCAAAGGAAATGGCACTGGAAAGTGCTGCGGCAGACAAAGAATAATCTGACAGAAGCTATAATGACAGAAAGGGACGCCGGCTGCGTCCTTTCTTTATGTGACAAACTCATAAAGAAAAAGATGACCACTCAATGGTTTGATGTGGGTATCATCATACAGAATATATGGATAAGAGAGGTTTCAAAAGATGCAGTTTTCAGATCGTATGAAAAATTATGAAGAGGGAATTTTTCAGGTACTGGATGAAATGAAGGTCAAAAAAGAACAGGCTGGAGAAAAGGTTTACAATTTTTCCGTTGGTACTCCGGATTTTAAGCCGGCTAAGCATATTATGGATGCAGTTACCGAGGCGGCATCCCATCCCGAGAATTATAAATATGCCTTAAAGGATATGCCTGCCTTACTGGAAGCCGTAAAAGACAGATACCATAAGAGATACCATGTGGAAGTGGAGACAGATGAGATCACATCCTTATACGGTTCACAGGAAGGCTTTGCACATATTGCCTTTGCTCTGTGCAATCCGGGAGATATTTTCTTGGTTCCCAATCCCGGTTATCCGGTTTTTACCTTTGGACCGTCTTTAGCAGGTGTCAAGATCGTTACCTATGACTTGATCGAAGAGATCGGATATTTACCGGATCTTTCTGCGATTGATGAGGAAACTGCAAAAGCAGCAAAGTGTATCGTGGTTTCTTATCCGTTAAATCCGGTATGCAAATGTGCACCTCCGTCCTTTTATGAGAAACTGATCGCATGGGCTAAAAAGTATGATGTCATTGTATTGCACGACAATGCTTATTCGGATATTGTATATGACGGTAAAGAGGGAAGATCTTTCCTTTCTTATGAAGGTGCTAGGGAAGTCGGCGTGGAATTTTATTCACTGTCCAAATCCTACAACTATACCGGAGCCAGAGTTTCATTTTTGGTCGGCAACAAGGAACTGATCAGGACCTTCAAAAAATTGAGAAGCCAGATTGATTACGGTACCTTCTTACCCGTACAGATGGGAGCAATCGCAGCCTTAAACGGACCGGATGATTTTGTAATCAGCCAGTGTCAGGCATATGAAGAGCGTAGGAATGCACTGTGTGATGGATTTACAAATGCCGGATGGAAATTTGAACGAAGCGAAGGAACGATGTTTGCATGGGCTAAGATTCCTGCCAAATATCAGGATGATGTAGAATTTGTCAAGGATCTGTTTGAAAAGACAGGGGTACTTTGCACACCGGGAAGCAGCTTTGGCACCTTAGGAAAGGGACATGTGCGTTTTGCACTGGTTTTACCTGTGGAAGTGATCAAAGAGGCCGTAGAAAAAGTACGCGAAAGCGGAATCCTTTTATAACATGACCAATATGACCGTGATTTCGGGGTGGTGATTTTCAACAAAATTGCCACCTTTTTTTGTACAGTATTTTGTCCGGGATTTTGGTTCTCGCGGTTGACACGCTACTTTTCTTTCGTTATACTTTTATTTACACGCACCACAAGATATAGTGTTTTGGATTGATAAAAAGCGTTAATCTTGTATTGCAAAGGAATGCGGGAAGCGAAGAGGGAGTTATGGAAATGACAGAAGAAACTGGCAAACAGACAGCAGAAGAGATTGATTACAGCGCTATCTACAAGACAAAGCTGCCTGTTAAAATGATAAAAAAGGACGGCAGCAAAGAGGATTTTAATGTCCAGAAGGTTATCAATGCGGTTGGTAAGAGTGCATACCGTGCCCTGACCAAATTCAGCGATGCCGAAAAAGACAAGATCTGCCGTTATGTAGTAGAAAAGGTGGACGAGCTGGAGCAGGATGAGCTTCCGATCCCGATCATGCACAATATTGTTGAGAGTGCATTGGAGCAGGTCAAACCGATCGTTGCCAAAAGCTATCGCGATTACCGCAATTACAAGCAGGATTTTGTACGCATGATGGATGATGTCTACAAAAAGAGCCAGTCTATCATGTATATCGGAGATAAAGAAAATGCCAATACGGACAGTGCATTGGTTTCGACCAAGCGTAGTCTGATCTTCAACCAGTTCAATAAAGAGCTCTATCAGAAATTCTTTATGACCACAGAAGAGATCCAGGCATGCCGTGACGGTTATATTTATGTGCATGATATGTCTGCACGCCGTGATACGATGAACTGTTGCCTTTTCGATGTGGCAAGTGTTCTGACCGGCGGATTTGAAATGGGAAATATCTGGTACAATGAGCCGAAGACCCTCGATGTTGCCTTTGATGTCATCGGTGATATCGTGCTTTCTGCTGCCAGCCAGCAGTATGGCGGCTTTACGGTTCCGGAGGTTGACAAGATCTTAGAGCCTTATGCTGAAAAGTCTTATCAGAGAGACGTTGACAAATATCTGCGTCTGGGAATTGACAGAGAAAAGGCAGAAGCAGAGGCCTTAGCCGATGTGGAGAAAGAATTTGAACAGGGCTTCCAGGGCTGGGAATACAAGTTCAATACGGTTGCCAGCAGCCGTGGTGATTATCCGTTTATTACGGTTACTGCAGGTATCGGTACCGGCCGTTTTGCCAAGATGGCAACGATTGTCATGCTCCGTGTCAGAAAAAACGGACAAGGCAAAAAAGAATGTAAAAAGCCGGTTTTATTCCCGAAAATTGTATTTTTATATGATGAAAATCTGCATGGTCCCGGCAAAGAGCTTGAGGATGTTTTTGAAGCCGGAGTGGAATGTTCTTCAAAGACCATGTATCCCGACTGGCTGAGCCTTACCGGAAAGGGCTATATTGCCAGCATGTACAAGCAATATGGAAAGGTCATTTCCCCGATGGGATGCCGGGCCTTTTTGTCACCCTGGTATGAGCGTGGCGGCATGCATCCTGCAGATGAAGATGACAAACCAATCTTTGTCGGACGTTTCAATATCGGAGCAGTATCTTTACATCTGCCCATGATCTTAGCCAAATCGCGTCAGGAGAGCAAAGATTTTTACGAGGTACTGGATTATTATCTGAATCTGATCCGTCAGCTTCACATCAGGACCTATGCATACCTGGGAGAAATGCGCGCATCGACCAACCCGTTAGCCTATTGTGAGGGTGGTTTCCTTGGCGGACATCTGCAGCTTCATGACAAGATCAAGCCTATTTTAAAATCAGCAACGGCTTCTTTTGGTATTACGGCGTTCAACGAACTGCAGGAATTATACAATGGCAAATCTCTGGTAGAGGACGGTGCTTTTGCACTGGAGGTACTGGAGCATATCAATAAAAAGGTACAGGAATACAAAGAAGAGGATGGCAATTTATATGCAATCTACGGGACACCCGCGGAGAATCTGTGTGGTCTTCAGGTCAAACAGTTCCGTGCCAAATATGGGATTGTAGAGGGAGTTTCCGATAAGGAATATGTTAGCAACAGCTTCCACTGCCATGTGTGTGAAGATATTACTCCGATTGAAAAACAGGATCTGGAATATCGATTCTGGGAAATGGCCAACGGTGGAAAGATCCAGTATGTCAAGTATCCGATCGACTACAACAAAGAGGCGATCAAGACCTTGATCCGCAGGGCTATGGACATGGGCTTTTATGAGGGAGTCAATATGTCATTGGCATACTGTGATGACTGTGGACATCAGGAGCTGGAGATGGATGTATGTCCCAAATGCGGAAGCCGGAATCTGACCAAAATTGACCGTATGAACGGTTACCTTGCATACTCAAGAGTGCATGGAGATACCAGATTGAGTGATGCCAAGATGGCAGAAATTGCAGAAAGAAAGTCCATGTAAGAGAGGAGTCAGGGTAATCATGCGTTATCATAATATTACAAAGGATGATATGTTAAATGGCGATGGCCTGCGTGTGGTATTGTGGGTTGCCGGATGCAATCACTGCTGCAAAGACTGCCAAAATCCGCTGACATGGGATCCGGATGGAGGACTGCCGTTTGATGAAGCTGCCAGAAATGAGATTTTTGCTCAGCTGGATAAGCCCTATATTGCCGGAATTACCTTCTCGGGCGGAGATCCTTTACATGCAGCCAACAAGCTGGATGTCCAGTGCTTTATGGAAGAAATAAGAGAAAAATATCCCAATAAGACCATCTGGCTTTATACCGGGGATGTCTGGGAAAATATATATCATTATCCACTGATGCAGTATGTAGATGTCGTTGTAGATGGTGAGTATGTGGCCGAGCTTCGGGATCCTAAGCTTATGTGGAAGGGAAGCAGCAACCAGAGAGTCATCGATGTCCAAAAGACATTGGCAGGACCGGATGTTTTAGTACCGGTTCTTCACTGTGGTGATTACAACTAAAATACTCAAATAAAACGATTCGTGAATATCAAGTTAGGGGCAAAATACTTTTTGACCCTAACATCATAATATATTTTATAAAATATAAAAGGAGAAAAGAAGAAGGAGGCAACGGCTTCCGGATTCTGCAAACGCTATGAGCAAAACAATACAGATTCAATACATAAATGATGAAATCAAGAGACTGGAATATATTGACGGCAAGTCAGACTGGATCGATTTACGAAGCAGTGAGCATGTAGAAATGAAGGCAGGAGAATTCCGCCTGATCAACCTTGGTGTGGCTATGAAGCTTCCGGACGGGTATGAGGCTCATATCGTTCCCCGCAGCTCTACCTTCAAAAATTTCGGAATCATCCAGACCAACCATTGCGGAATCGTGGATGAAACATACTGCGGTCCCAATGACTGGTTTTATATGCCTGCATATGCTTTGAGAGATACTGTGATTGAGGTCAATGACAGAATCTGTCAGTTCCGGATTGAAAAGCATCAGCCGACGATTGTTTTTGAAGAAGTGGAAGCACTGCAGGGCAAGGACCGCGGTGGAATTGGAAGTACCGGTACAAAATAATAAGATATTTCACAAAATCAGTATAAGCTTTACTCCTTTTTGGAAAACTATAGAAAATAGTTTTGTAAAAAGGAGTTTTTATATTTGAAAAAGAAACTGAATGATGTCATAGAAGATGTAAAAATGCCAAGGGCTTTGTATCATGTATCGCGGGATATCAATGTCAATATGCATTATCTTAGCCAGAAGCTGAATATTGATGCCAACTTTGATCTGGTCTATCATGTGATCGATATTGGAGGCAGAAGAGCCTGTATGTATTTTATCAATGGCTTTTGTAAAGATGATCTGCTCCAAAAGATGGTGGAGATTTTTGTCGGAGTGGCGCCAAAGGACATGCCGGATAATGCCCATGCCTTTTCCAAAAAATTTATGCCTTATATCACTGTTGAACTGGAAAACAACTGGGAGCAGATCCTGTATTATATTCTTTCCGGTGTTTATGTGCTGTTTATTGACGGATATGATAAATGCATGATGATCGACGCAAGGGACTATCCGGCACGGTCTGTGGCAGAGCCGGAAAAGGATAAAGTGCTTCGCGGTTCCAAGGATGGCTTTGTGGAAAACGTAGTATTAAACAGCGCGCTGATCCGCCGCCGTATCCGGTCCGAGGACTTACGGATGGAAATGATGAATGCCGGCAAGACTTCTAAAACGGATATCATCGTCTGTTATATGGATTCACGTGTCGATCAGGATCTTCTCGATATGGTAAAAACAAGGATCCGCAATATCCAGGTGGATGCGCTTACCATGAATCAGGAAAGCCTTGCAGAATGTCTCTATAAAAAAACATGGTGGAATCCGTTTCCGAAATTTAAGTTTACCGAACGTCCGGATACGGCTGCGGCACAGATTTTAGAGGGCAACATTGTTATCCTTGTAGATAATTCGCCTTCTGCCATGATCATGCCGACAAGCATCTTTGATGTGATCGAAGAAGCCGATGATTACTATTTTCCGCCGGTTACAGGAACCTATCTTCGCCTGACAAGATTTATCATTGCGGTATTGACCTATATTATGACGCCGACCTTTTTATTGATGATGCAGGAGCCGCGGTTTATTCCCAGAGGTTTTGAATTTATCATGGTTGCCGATACCATAAATATCCCACTGATCTGGCAGTTTCTGATCTTAGAGCTTGCAATCGACGGTCTGAAGTTAGCCGCAGTTAACACGCCAAGTATGTTGAGTACACCGCTTAGTGTGATGGCCGGTCTTGTCTTAGGGGAATTTTCCGTAAAAAGCGGCTGGTTTAATGCTGAAGTCATGCTTTATATGGCATTTGTAGCCATTGCTAACTACACACAGGCAAGCTACGAATTATCCTATGCACTGAAATTTATGCGTATCATCAGTCTGATTTTGACGGCTATGTTTGGCCTGTACGGATATATTGCCGGAATCATTGTTTTGGTTTTATCCCTTGTATTTAATAAAACAATCTCCGGTGACAGCTATGTTTTTCCATTGCTTCCACTTAAATTAAAGCAGCTTGGCCTGCGGTTTGTGAGAAGAAGATTAAAGGATTCAAAAAAATGATTTTAATTCTCAGAATATGAACAGTCTGTTTGCTATTTACTATCATAGTATGTTAAAATTAGCGTGGCTGGTAAATACAGCCATTTCTATAAACATCAGATAAAAGATTAGGTTAAAAGAGGGAAATATGAGCGATTTTATTATTGTTACGGATACGGCATCCGACCTTCCGAGAGATTATATCGATAAAAATCATATTGAAATTTTATCTCTTGGATATATTGTTGATTTTCAGATGTACAACTGGTATCATCCGATGGATGATCATGAATTTTACAATACCATGCGCAATGGTGCCATGCCGACCACATCGCAGGTCAATGGCAATGATGCCACGCAGCTGTTTGAAAAGTTAAAATCCAGAAATAAGGATATTTTATGCATTGCCTTTTCATCCGAGCTGAGTGGTACCTACAACAATATCGCATTGGCTGCCATGGATTTTCGTGATCTGAATCCGGAGGTCAATATACGGGTTATCGATTCAAAAGCGGCATCTTTGGGCGAAGGACTGATGGTGGATTATGCTGTCAGACAGAGAGAGCAGGGAAGATCCATGGATGAGGTTGCAGATGATTTAGAGCAGAATTTCAGACATTTTGCCCATGTATTTACGGTAGATGATCTGTTTCATCTGCATAGAGGCGGCAGAGTGAGCAAGGCTACGGCAATCGTTGGTACTCTGGCACAGGTTAAGCCGATTTTACATGTGGATGACGAAGGACGTCTGATCAATATCGGAAAAGTACGTGGCAGAAAGCGTTCTTTACAGGAGCTTGTCAATCTGATGGAAAAGCAGATGGGTAGCTACCGGAACGAAAATAAGACAATATTTATCAGTCATGGAGATTGTAAAGAAGATGCACAGTATGTGGCAGATCTCGTAAAAGAACGGTTTGGTATTGATTCATTCCTGATCAATTATGTAGGTCCGACGATCGGAGCTCATACCGGTCCGGGCGTTGTTGCGCTGTTTTTCAGAGGAGAGCGCCGGTAAGAAGTTTTTTGTGCAGAGTGTGAATGCTTATGGAACAAAGATATACGATTGATGGTTTTGAATTTTATTATGAAGAGGATGAAAAAAAGGCAAAGGAAGAGCTGGCAAAGATCAATGCATTGAGTTCCCGGATTGATGCAGACAATCTGGGGGCATTAAAGGCAGTTTATATAAAGGCTGTTGAGCAGAAAATCTTTGAGACACAGGTTGGCCTTCATTATCTGGCGGATATCAGGAGCTATCTTTTGTCAAAAGGGGCGCTGGAGGATAATGAATGTCCGATACCGGTTTTATTTACCAGGACATCGGTTCAAAATCAGACAAAACGCCTGTCGGAGGAATATGATACCTTCAAACAAAAAGTGAAAAAGGATGCTGACGAAAAGATTCAGAAAGAAAAACAGGAAAACAGGCGTCTGGTACATAAATGCCGACAGCGCAATCTGGCATGTGCAGTACTTGTGGTCATGGTCGTGATCATGTTTGTGATCTCGATGACGGGCAACAATCCCACTGTATTAAATTATAAAAGAGCAATTACCAATCAATATGCAGAATGGGAGCAGCAGCTAACCGAACGTGAAAATGCAGTACGCGAGAAAGAAGCAGCGCTCTCTTCACAAAATTAACATAAATTTGTGTTAGGATATATTTATTTCAAAGATCAATATAGGCAACGAGGTGTTTTTTGTGAGTAAAGCAAAGATATTAGTGGTTGATGATGAGAGCAGGATGCGCAAGCTTGTACGGGATTTTTTAAGCCGTGCGGATTTTGATGTGATGGAAGCCGAAAATGGTGAGCAGGCAGTGGATATTTTTTACACCAATAAAGATATTGCGCTGATCTTGCTTGATGTGATGATGCCCAAAATGGATGGATGGGCAGTCTGCAAAGAGATTCGTGCCGTATCTGCCGTACCGATCATCATGCTGACGGCCAAAGCGGATGAAAAGGATGAATTAAAGGGCTTTGAGCTTGGCGTTGACGAATATATTGTAAAGCCCTTCAGTCCCAAGATTTTAGTTGCGCGGGTAGAGGCTGTACTAAGAAGGAGCAATCCGGCTGAGGCAGACGACAATATTTTGGAATACGACGGCATCCGGATGGACAAGGTTGCCCATATTGTCACGATAGATGGCAAGTCGGTTGATTTAAGCTACAAAGAGTTTGAGCTTCTGGGCTATTTTATGGAAAACAGGGGCGTGGCGTTATCCAGAGAAGTGATCTTAAATCATGTGTGGAATTATGACTACTTTGGAGATGCCAGGACAATCGATACCCATGTAAAAAAGCTGCGCAGCAAAATGGGAAATTATGGAGAACATATCCAGACGATCTGGGGCCTCGGATATAAATTTGAATAGTCATTTCGGATTTTAAGTCCTACCAGTAAAATCATATTATTTTTTCTTGATTTTAACAGCCGAAAGTGATATATTATATCAAGTCTAAGGGAGTAATCGGTACATTTTATCAAAAATGTATAGTACTATCGACATACTGGTGAAAGCCCGGTGGTATTTTAAATGATGAGACTTAAGACAGTGCTTTTGTGCTGTCTTAGGTCTTTTTTTATCATAAAAATAAAAAAGAAAAGGAAAAATGATGATGGAATGGAATTTTTTGTTTTACTTTAACAGTGTATTACTGGGTGTTGGACTGGCGATGGATGCGTTTTCGGTTTCCCTTGCAAACGGGCTGCATGAAAACCGTATGAAGATCGGAAGAATGAGCCTGATAGCGGGTGTATATGCGGTTTTCCAGTTTTTGATGCCGATGACCGGCTGGATCTGCGTACATTCTTTTGTACAAATGTTTCAGTCCTTTGAACCCTTCATACCATGGATCGCATTTTTCCTGTTACTGTATATTGGTGGCAAAATGGTAGTTGAGTCTGTCAAAGGTGATGTGGAAGACGAAGAAAAGGAAAGTCTTTCTTTTTCCGTATTGCTGCTTCAGGGACTTGCAACATCGATTGATGCATTGTCCGTTGGATTTACCATTACAGATTATGGTGTTGTGATGGCTCTTGTATGTTCACTCATCATTGCTGTTGTTACATTTATTATATGTATCTGTGGTCTGCAGATCGGTAAAAAGTTTGGAACACGTTTTGCCGGAAGAGCAGATCTGCTTGGTGGACTGATTCTGATCTTTATTGGAGCGGAGATTCTGATCAAGGGCCTGTTTTTCTAATACGGTGTATTGCAAATCATAAAAGTGCATAGCCTGTTGCAATCCGATACAAACAGCAAAATGAATATTTTATAAAGTGGTGTAGTATTATGAAACATTCAATTCGTAAACAAATTTTAATGGCTTTTCTGATTATCATGTCGGGTACGATTTTATTGTGCTGGTTTTTGAACAGCAGGTTTTTAGAGCGCTATTATATCTACAACAAACAACAGGTCATGCTTGAAGCCTATGAACTGATCAACAAGGCAACGCAGGATGGCAGTATCCAGAGTGATGATTTTGAAACGGAATTGCAGAAAATCAGCGGAGTCTACAATATCAGCGTCATTGTCATTGATGCCGATTCCCAGCTGATCCAGTCAGCGGGTTCCGAATCGGATATTCTGGTAAAAACTCTGTTAGACCGCGTTTTTTCACAAAACAGTGATAATTATAAATTGCTGGAAGAAAACGATCACTATATCATGGAAATTGCGCGTTCTACAAAAAGTGATCTGTCCTTTATCCAGATGTGGGGGACTCTGGACAATGGCAATCTCTTTATGACAAGGAGTCTGGTGCAGAGTATTCGGGACAGTGTTTCGGTTTCTAACCGCTTTTTAGCTTATGTTGGAATTTTTACGGTTGGAATCAGTGCCGTTGTCATTTTATTTATTACCAAAAAAATTACCAATCCGATTTTGTCGTTGACAGAAATTTCCAAACGTATGGCAGATCTGGATTTTGAAGTTCACTATAATGGAAAAGAAAAAAATGAAATTGGCGTTTTGGGAGAGCATATGAATGCGCTTTCCGATAAATTGGAAAGCACAATCTCAGAGCTTAAGACGGCCAATAATGAATTGCAAAAGGATATTGAAAAAAAGGAACAGATCGATGAAATGCGCAGGGAGTTTCTCTCCAATGTTTCGCATGAATTAAAGACGCCTCTTGCGCTGATCATGGGATATGCGGAGGGTTTAAAGGAAGAAGTCAATGCCGAGGATCCGTCCGGGCGCGATTTTTATTGCGATGTTATTATAGATGAATCCAATAAAATGAATGATATGGTCAAAAAGCTGCTGACACTGAACCAGCTTGAATTTGGCAATGATGTCGTAAATATGGAACGTTTTGATATCTGTGAGCTGATTGCCAATTATCTGACCAATGCCGATATCCTGATCAAACAGCACGAGGCCAAGGTAATATATGAACCTCAAAAGCCGGTGTATGTATGGAGCGATGAATTTAAAATAGAAGAAGTACTGATGAATTATTTTTCCAACGCGCTGAATCATCTGGCATATGAAAAGGAAATCCAGATCCGGGTAGTGGAAAAAGGTGATGTGGTCCGGATTTCTGTCTTTAATACCGGAGACCCGATTCCGGAGGAGTCTTTACCTCATCTGTTTGAAAAATTTTATAAAGTGGACAAGGCCCGGACAAGAGAATACGGCGGAAGTGGTGTCGGATTGTCGATCGTCAAGGCCATTATGGAATCTATCCATCAGGAGTATGGTGTCTGCAATTACGAAAACGGAGTGGAATTCTGGTTTGAACTTCCGATTAAATGATGACATCATTTTTAGCAAAGCAGATAAAATTATGATATAATGAGCGTTATAAATAAGATTTTTTTGGAGGAAATCCTATGAAAAAGCATATTCTCTGTTTTTTTATGATATGTATTCTTTCCGCTGTTCTTTGCGGATGCGGGAATGCAATACCCGAATTGACACAGGAAGAGAGTGATATGGTTGCAAACTATGCGGCAGCCGCGCTTTTAAAATATGATTCCGGCTATCAGTCCAGACTGCTAAATGAGGCACAGTTAGAGGAAGAAGAAAATGTCCAGAATGAAATCCGGAAAAAAGCCGAAGAAATGGCTGATTTAGAAAAAGAACTACAAAAGGAAGAAAAAGCCGAACAGACCAAGACAGAAACTGCCAAAGAGGATGTAGCGGTCACAGACCCGGCGGAATTTCTGGGGCTGGATGGACTGTCTGTATCCTTTAATGGTGTGGATTTCGTAGATCAGTATCCCGAAGACGGGGATGATCTGTATTTTACAACCAATGCATCTGAGGGATGTAAGCTGGCTGTTTTACATTTAGCAATTGTAAATCATACTTCTGAAGTGAAAAATGCAGATATATTTGATACAAATGCATACTTTAAAGTTTCGTTTGATGGTGAAAACTATCACAGGATCATGTCAACCCTCTTTGCAGAGGACTTTTCGGTATACAATGAACAGATAGAGCCGGGAAGCAGTGCAGACACGGTGATCTTATTGGAGCTGCCGGTAGAAGAATGTACAAATCCGGATACAGTCGTCCTGTATATAAGGTATCAAAATGAGATCTTAAAAACGCGTCTGAAATGAAAAAATATTTTTTTGTAAAAAAATGAAAAAAGATGTTGACATTGGAAATATGAAGTGATACTATAATCAAGTCGCGTGTGAAACGCAGACAACACAAAGATTTCAAAGCAATGC
>ONHB01000001.1 GCA_900317505.1 uncultured Lachnospiraceae bacterium
GGAAAGGTGATTTTTTGTATAACATTCGTCGCGCACCTGCATAGCAGGTGGTTTATGTTTCGCACGCTTCACGAGCTCAACAGGGTCACGCCCCATAATCAGAAAACGCCAGTTCCGGTAAATGCCGGTTCTGGCGTTTCTTTTTTATTCTTCATTCATAAAGGGGATATGGTTTTCCAAAATCTGAATCAGAAAATAAAGACCATAGGCAATAAAACAAAGAATGATAATGGCCGAAATGACCATATCCAGCTTAAACACCTGTGTGCCGTAAATGATCAGATAACCAAGTCCCTTTCTGGCAGCGAGAAACTCGCCGATGATAACGCCGACTAAGGAAAGCCCGATATTGACCTTGGTGGAGTTGATCAGTGTCGGCACCGAATAAGGAAGTACAATTTTCCGGTAGACATCCAGAGTGCTTCCGCCAAGTGTCAGAATCAGCTTTTTACGGTCCTCATCGGTCTGCTTAAACTGTGTAAACAGGCTGATAACAGAGCCAAAGACGGCAACGGATATTCCGGCAATGACGATGGTTTTGGCCCCGGTGCCAAGCCAGACGATAAATAGCGGTGCGAGCGCTGATTTTGGCAGACTGTTTAGTATGACAAGGGACGGCTCGAAGATATCGGCAAGAGGCTTGGAAAACCATAAAACTGATGCAATCAAAATTGTAAGAAACATGACTAAAAGGAAGCTTAGGATTGTTTCAAACAGCGTATATCCGATGTGCATAAACAGTTCGCCGGAGATAACCGATTTTACATACCAGGCTGCAATTTTACTGGGAGAGCTAAAGAAAAACTCATCGATCCAGTCAAGCCGTGCAGCCACCTCCCAGAGGGATAAAAAGGCGACTAAAACCAAAATCCGGGTAGCCTTTATAAAGTATTTATAGCGTGTAAGCTTTTTTAAATATAATTCATGAGCCTTGGTCATGGGTATTCATCTCCTTCCAAAGAAGTTGAAAATAATCATTAAATTCGGGCTGCTTGCGGACGTAAAAAGAACCTTTTTCCTTTCCGGGAATGGAAATGTCGAGAATATCAACGACGCATGCCGGACGTCTGGAGAGTACGATGATCTTGTCGGAGAGACTGATGGCTTCCGAAAGATCGTGCGTTACAAGCAGGGCGGTTTTCTGTTCCTTCCGGATGATCCGTCCGATGTCATCGGCAACAAGCAGTCTTGTCTGGTAGTCCAGGGCACTGAAGGGTTCATCCAGCAATAAAACATCCGGATTTAGTGCCAGTGTCCTGATAAGGGCGGCTCTTTGACGCATGCCGCCGGATAACTGGGACGGATATTTATTTCGAAAGCCGGACAGGCCGTATTTTTCTAATAGGTCTTCAATATATTGATAAACAGAATCGTCTTTTTGGTGATGAATGGATGGACCAAGACACACGTTTTTCCAGACGGTCAGATATGGAAGCAGAAGATCCTGTTGAAACATATAACCAAAATTGACGGATGGACTGATCTCGAGACGTCCGCTTTCTTCCTTCTGCAGTCCTGCCAGAATGGACAGGATTGTAGATTTGCCGCAGCCGCTTGGGCCTACGATGGATACGAATTCGCCTTTTTTGACAGAAAAGGAAACGTCGGAAAGCGCAAGAATTTCTCCATCCTGTCTGTGATAGGAAAAAGAAATGTTTTCCAGTTGAATAATTGTGTCCATATTTCACTACTTCTTTTTTATTAATGTATGGAATTTGGGAGGCATTGTTCATATCAACTTGAAAAAACAGGGGTTGTATGGTATTATCAAATTTAGTTTTAACATAAGAATCGGAGGAACATCATGGCACAGCTTTGGGGCGGAAGATTTACAAAAGATACGGATGAACTGGTATACCGGTTCAATGCATCCATTTCTTTTGACCAGAAATTTTTCAGTCAGGATATTGAAGGCAGTATTGCACATGTGGTTATGCTGCAAAAGCAGGGCATTCTGACAAAGGATGAAAAGGATGCCATTGTAAAAGGACTTACCGGGATCAGGGATGATGTCGAAAATGGCAAGCTTGAGATCACGGACAAATATGAGGATATACATTCCTTTGTAGAGGCCAATCTGATCGACCGGATCGGTGATGTGGGCAAAAAGCTTCACACCGGCAGAAGCCGCAACGATCAGGTGGCACTGGATATGAAATTATATATCCGCAGTGAGCTTCTTGTGGTGGATGAGCTGTTAAAGGAGTTACTGACTTCCTTACTTTCCATCATGGAGGAAAATACAGAGACTTATATGCCGGGCTTTACGCATTTACAAAAGGCCCAGCCGGTCACACTGGCACATCACTTCGGAGCCTATTTTGAAATGTTTAAAAGAGACAGACTTCGTCTGAGGGATATTTACCACAGGATGAATTATTGTCCGCTCGGTTCAGGTGCGCTTGCAGGTACAACCTATCCGCTTGACCGCGTATATACCGCATCCCTGCTTGGTTTTGAGGGACCAACTCTCAACAGTATGGATTCGGTTGCCGACAGGGATTATGTGGTTGAATTTTTAAGTGCTTTGGCTACGATCATGATGCATCTCAGCCGTTTCAGCGAAGAGATCATCATCTGGAATTCCAACGAATACCAGTTTGTGGAGATCGATGACGCATATTCAACCGGAAGCAGTATCATGCCCCAAAAGAAAAATCCCGATATCGCAGAGCTTGTCAGAGGCAAGACCGGTCGTGTATACGGTGCGCTTATGTCAATGCTTACGACCTTAAAGGGACTTCCTCTTGCATACAATAAGGACATGCAGGAAGACAAGGAGCTGACCTTTGATGCCATCGATACGGTCAAAGGGTGTCTCGGTCTTTTCAACGGCATGATCACGACCATGAAATTCCGCAAGGATGTCATGGAAAAGAGTGCCATGAACGGATTTACCAATGCGACAGATGCCGCTGATTATCTGGTTAATCACGGAGTGCCGTTCAGGGATGCACACAGCATTATCGGCAAACTGGTACTGACCTGCATCGAGAAAAACAAAGCGATCCTGGATCTTACCATGGATGAGTTTAAAGAGATCAGTGATGTATTTGAACCCGATATTTATGAAGCGGTCAGCTTAAAGACCTGTGTCGAAAAGCGTCTGACCATCGGAGCTCCCGGAAAAGCTGCCATGGACAAGGTAATTGCCATGGAAAAGGAATATTTAGAGAGTGACTGGAAGGACAATAACCGCATTTACTAGAGGTTATCTGAGTACATTTACTATATAAATTACAGGTCCATACCGGACAAAGCTCCGGAAACGGATCTGATAAAATTAAGATATGAGGAGATTAAAAAATGAGTGAGAAGTTGAAAGTCGGTATTTTAGGTGGAACCGGAATGGTTGGTCAGAGATTTATCTCTTTACTGGAAAATCATCCCTGGTTTGAGGTTACAACCATTGCAGCAAGCCCCAGAAGTGCTGGTAAGACATACGAAGAGGCTGTTGGTGGAAGATGGAAAATGACAACACCTATGCCGGAAGCTGTTAAAAATATCGTTGTTAAAAATGTAAATGACGTAGAAGCAGTTGCTTCCGAAGTTGATTTTGTTTTTTCCGCAGTAGATATGACAAAGGAAGAGATCAGAGCAATCGAAGATGCATATGCCAAGACAGAGACACCGGTTGTTTCCAACAACTCTGCTCATAGATGGACACCGGATGTTCCGATGATCATTCCGGAAATCAATCCTGAGCATGTAGAGGTTATCGAAGCACAGAAAAAACGTCTGGGCACTACCAAAGGCTTTGTTGCCGTTAAGCCCAACTGTTCTATTCAGAGCTACGCTCCGGTACTGTATGCATGGAGAGAGTTTGAACCTTATGAAGTAATCGCCACAACATATCAGGCTATTTCCGGTGCCGGAAAGACATTTAAAGACTGGCCGGAAATGGTAGAAAATATCATCCCCTATATCGGTGGTGAAGAAGAAAAGAGTGAAAAAGAGCCGCTTCGTATTTACGGAAAAGTTGAAAACGGAGAAATCGTACCCGCAACTGAGCCGAAGATCTCCTGCCAGTGTATCCGTGTTCCTGTATTAAACGGACATACAGCTGCTGTTTTCGTTAAATTCAGAAAGAACCCTACCAAGGAACAGCTGATCGAAAAGCTGGTAACCTTCAAAGGTCTTCCTCAGGAGCTTGAGCTTCCTTCAGCTCCCAAGCAGTTCATACGCTATATGGAAGAGGACAACAGACCTCAGGTACAGGCTGATGTAGACTATGAACATGGAATGGGAATTTCAATCGGTCGTCTTCGTGAAGATTCCATCTACGATTACAAGTTTGTAGGACTTTCACACAATACCGTAAGAGGAGCAGCCGGCGGTGCTGTACTTTGTGCAGAATTGTTAAAAGCAAAGGGTTATATCACCAAAAAATAAATTTCATTAAGAGCAAAATGTAAAAGCATTTTGAGAGGGGATTATGTATGAACAACTTACAGTTTCAATTGGACATGGCACAGTCTGTGCTCAAGCAGATGGATGGCAAAGAGAAGATGTATCAGTTAGTTTGTTCTACCTCTCGAAATGCTTTTATTTATGTCGATTTTAGTAAAAAAAGTCTGAGTGTTTTGGGGAACTGGTCAAGCTTTTTTGATTTTTCTGTTTTAAATGACGGGGATTTTATAAAGATCATGGAAAGTGTCGAAGACACTTACAAAGGAGATCTGCAAAAGCTTCTGTACCTTGAAAAAACACGGAAAGAAAATGCCTCTTTGGAATGTCAGCTGAAGGGACATCATACATGGCTTGAATTTGAATGTACTGTCATATACCGGGATGATATCCCTGTTGAAAAGGTTATCCGCATACGGGATATCTCCAAGATGAAAAAGCAAAACGAAGAATTGCAGTATATGGCTTATTATGATACATTGACAGGATTGTACAACCGTAATTATTTTGTCCGTATTCTGAGTGAATGGATCCGGAATGCCGAGGACAAAAATGAGACGATTGCGGTTATCTGTATTGATTTTGACCATTTCAAAAAGATCAATGATGGTCTGGGACTTGTAGCGGGAGACGAACTGGTGCAGTCCTTTGGCCTGTTTTTAAAAGGACTTTTGGATGACAGGATGATCGCATCCCATGTCAATGATGATACATTTTATCTGGCGGTCAAAAATCCGGTAGGCAATCACAGCGCCGAATATATTTTTAATCAGATTTTAAACCGGATCGAAAAGCCGTTCCGTCTGCTTGGCGGACACGAGATCTTTATTACGCTGTGTGCCGGTGTAGCGGAATATCCGGAGACAGCTACCAACAGTCTGGAGCTTATCAACTGTGCAGAGGTTGTCATGTTCAAGGCAAAAGAGCTTGGAACCAACCAGATGAAGTATTTTGAAGCTCCGATATACAAGGATTTCCTGGATAAGGTAAATCTGGAAAACCGTCTCAAGGAAGCTATCAATATGAACCGTTTTGTCCTGTATTATCAGCCACAGTACGATTCCAAGACCAAGGAGCTGCGCGGTGTGGAAGCGTTGATCCGCTGGAGAGATGAAAATGGCAAGCTGATAAGCCCCGGTTATTTTATTCCGCTAGCTGAAAAAAGTGGTCTGATCGTGCCGATCGGAAGCTGGGTTTTGGAAGAAGGCATAAGAAAATACGCAGACTGGCGTAAAAAATATCACTGTGATATGGTCTTATCGCTCAATATTTCCGCATTGCAGTACAAACGTCCGGATTTTGTGAGCAATTTATTTGAGCTGCTCGAAAAATATCAGGTCAATCCCAAGGATATTGAGCTTGAGATCACAGAAAGCGTCCTGATCGATGATTTTGAGCAGGTTGTTGAAAAACTGCATATTATCAAGGATTATGGTATCAAGATTTCTCTGGATGATTTTGGCACAGGCTTTTCATCCCTGTCCTATCTGAAGGGGCTGCCGATCGATACCTTAAAGATCGACAAGTCATTTATTGATACGGTCATTGATGATGAGAGTACACAGGTTATTACCGAATCTATCGTTTCCATGGTCAAGAAGCTCGGTTATGAGACCGTGGCAGAGGGCGTTGAGACAGAAGCCCAGTACGAGTATCTCAAAAAAATAGAATGTGATAATATTCAGGGATTTTTACTTGGCAAGCCGATGCCCGAGGATGAGCTTGTCAGATTGATGGAACAAAAGGAAGCATAAAACGGGTAAGAGGTATTTATGTTAGTTGGTCGTAATCGGGAATATACATATTTTAATGGATATATGGAACAAAGCGGCAGTCAGATGCTTGTTTTTTACGGTCAGAAATTCATTGGAAAGACATCGTTTCTTCTGGATTTCTGCAAGGATATTCCTCATTCCTATTTTTTGTCCAAGCCGATTGTAAAGGAATGGATGCTGGACAGTCTGGAACAGGAGATCCAGAAATTACAGCAGCTTGATACAGCTCAGAAAAAAGTCCTCATTATTGATGAATTTCAGGAATTTGCCAAAAATGAGTCCTTTATGCCGGTTTTGATCAATCTGATGCAGAGTGGTGATTTTTTGATCATTCTGGCATCGTCTGAGGTCAACTGGGTCGAAACCTCCATGGTCAAGGCCTTTGGCAGGACAGTAGCTTCTATCAGTGGTTTTTACAAGGTAAAACCACTGTCATTTCAAAATATATGTCAGATCTATCCGCAGTACAGTCGTGCGGATCTGTTCATCATGTATTCGATATACGGTGGTATTCCGGGACTTTGGAATTATTTTGATGTTAATCTTTCTGTGGAGGATAATATCATCACATATATCCTGTCGCAACGTTCTTTTTTGCGTCAGGCAGGCTATTCATATGGCATGTCAGGTCTGAGGGAAAGCAGCGTATATGATACGATTTTATTAAGCATGGCAAACGGCAATACCAAGTTAAATGATCTTTACCGAATCACCGGATTTTCGAGAGCCAAGATCAGTGTGTATCTGCGGACTTTGATGGAACAGGAGCAGATCAACAAGATTTATTCCATTGACTGTGCTGGTCATGACAACAGCCAGAAGGGAATTTACGATATTAGCAATCATTTTACTGCCTTCTGGTTTAAATTTATCTATATTCATGAAGATGAACTGCTGCAGATGGATGAAAAGGCCTTTTATGATAAATACATCCGCGATGAGCTTTTGAAATATTGCAGTAAATATTTAAAAGAGATCATAAAAGAATATTTCTGCATGCAGGGAATTTTGGATCAGGCAGATATTTCGGCTTCGGACTGCTTTTTGGGGAAGCAGAACCAGATCCCGTTTGTATGGAAAAGCCGCTCGGTGTATCATATTGTTTTATGTGACCGGATCAAGACCAGGATGACCTACGATGACTACAAGAGACTGGTACAGGCGACCACCGAGGCGAAGATGAGAGAAAAAGAATATTATATTGTTTCTTTCCGTGATTTTGATGAAGAACTGAGCCTGGAGTCACGGATGAAAAAGAATATACACTTACTTTCTTTTGCAGATATTTTAGAGCACTTCTAAGAAAGGAAGTTTTATGGGTAAAAATTTATTTATTGCTGAGAAACCCAGTGTAGCAAGGGAATTTGCAAAGGCACTGAAGGAAAATATGAAATCCAGCAATGGATATATGGAATCAGAGCATTATATTGTGACATGGTGTGTCGGACATCTGGTTACCATGAGCTATCCGGATGCATATGATGAAAAGCTCAAGCGATGGAGCATGACCACGCTGCCTTTTTTCCCACCGGGAGATCAGTTTAAATATCATGTCATTGACAGTGTCAAAGCACAGTTTAATATAGTAAGCGGTCTTTTAAACAGGGCTGATGTTTCCTGTATTTATGTGTGTACCGACTCCGGACGTGAGGGAGAATATATCTACCGTCTGGTCGAACAGGAGGCGCATGTAGAAGGTAAAGAAAGAAAAAGGGTCTGGATCGATTCCCAGACGGAGGAAGAGATCATCAGGGGTATCCGCGAGGCAAAGGATCTGTCAGAATATGACAATTTGTGTGATTCTGCATATCTCAGGGCCAAGGAAGATTATCTGATGGGTATCAATTTTTCCAGACTTCTGACCTTAAAATATGGCGATTATGTCAAATATGCCTTATCCATGGACAAAAATGCCGTAATCTCTGTCGGCAGGGTCATGACCTGTGTCCTTGGAATGGTGGTGGACAGGGAGCGGGAGATCCGTCATTTTGACAAGACACCGTTTTTCCGCGTCGTTGCCACGATGAAGCTTTCCGAGCATGACTTTGAAAGTGAATGGAGAGCCGTGGAGGGGTCGGAATATTACCAGTCTCCGCTTTTATACAAAGAAAATGGCTTCAAAAAGAAAGAGACTGCGATGGCACTGATTGAAAAGTGCAGCCCACCGCAGGAAATGACGATAAAGAAGCTGGAGCGCAAAAAAGAAAAGAAAAATCCGCCGTTACTCTACAACCTTGCCGAATTGCAGAATGACTGTTCCAGATTGTTCAAGATCAGTCCGGATGAGACGCTGCGGATCGCGCAGGAGCTTTATGAAAAGAAGCTGACAACCTATCCGCGTACCGATGCAAGGGTGCTTTCCACGGCAGTTGTCAAGGAAATCGATAAAAATATCAGAGGCCTCACCGGTTATTTACCGATGGCCCAGAAAGCAGCATATGTTTTAAATGAAAAACGGTATGCCAATATTGCAAAGACAAAATATGTCAACGATAAGATGATCACCGACCACTATGCGATCATTCCGACCGGTCAGGGCTTTGGTGCATTAAACAGCCTGCATCCGACCTCTGCCAAGGTATATGAACTGATCTGCGGCAGGTTTTTGAGCATCTTTTATCCGCCGGCAGAATATGAAAAGCTGTCCCTGACATTAGAGTGCCTGAATGAAAGCTTTTTTGCAAGCTTTAAAGTGCAGACCTCCAAGGGTTATCTGGCAGTTACCGAGTATTCATTTTTAAAGAAAAAAGAGACCGCGGCTGACAACGGAGAACAGACAAAGGATGGCAAGACAGATGACGGAGCCGACAACAAGGAAACAAAAGTCGATCTGCAGTTTTTTCAGTTGTTGTCACAGCTAAAAAAAGGCGATAAAATAATAAAAGATAAGCTGGAGATCAAGGAAGGTGAGACTTCACCACCCAAGCGTTACAATTCCGGTTCGTTGATCTTAGCAATGGAAAATGCAGGTCAGCTGATCGAGGAAGAGGAGCTGAGGGAACTGATCAAAGGAAGCGGGATCGGGACTTCCGCGACCCGTGCCGAGATCCTGAAAAAGCTGGTTTCCATCAATTATCTCAATCTGAACAAAAAGACGCAGATCATCACACCTACCTGTATGGGAGAAATGATCTACGAGGTTGTCAAGTGTTCGATCAAGTCCATGCTTGAGCCGACACTGACGGCCAGCTGGGAGAAGGGGCTTACACAGGTCGCCAACGGCGAGATCTCGTCGGATGAATATATGGAGAAGCTAAAGGGCTTTATCAACAGGCGTACGGATTATGTCAAAAAATATGACAACCGTTCCTACCTCAATCAGAGAGCACCTTATGTCAAGAGCTTTTATACAGCATCAACTACTAAAAAAGGCAAGAAAAGCAAAGCTTCCGGTTCACAGTAAAATATTTAAACAGTCCTCTGCTTTGGCGTTTAAAAATGGCAGCTGCAGGAGATTGCAATTATATATAAGAGAAGGAGAAATGGGTTATGTTAGAGATGTTTAATGCAAAAAATTATTTTGATTACAGCAAGACACTTGCTGCACCGTTGTTTGACGGAATTGAATATCCGTGGGAGGTTCTTCCCAGACTGGAATCTTTTATTCTGGCACTCGGACCGATGCTTCCGGCAGATGAATTTGAGCAGGTTTCAGACAATGTCTGGATCTCCAGATCAGCAGTTGTTGCACCGACTGCAAGTATTACCGGTCCCTGTATTGTTGATTCGGGAGCACAGATCAGACACTGTGCATTTATCCGTGGCAATGTGATCGTAGGAAAGGGCACTGTTGTCGGCAATTCCTGTGAGGTAAAAAACAGCCTGCTTTTTGATGAGGTTGAGGCACCGCATTTCAATTATGTCGGTGACAGCATCCTCGGCTATAAGTCACATTTGGGAGCCGGTGCGATCACTTCCAATATCAAAAATGACAAGAAAAACGTCGAGATCCACTTCCCGCTTGGTTCGATCAAGACCGAGATGAGAAAGCTTGGTGCCATCGTCGGTGACGGTGTACAGGTTGGCTGCAACTGCGTACTCAATCCCGGTACCGTGATCGGCAAAGAGACCCGCATTTATCCGCTTAATTCTGTTCGCGGATGGGTAGATGAAAAATCTATTTACAAGCACGAGGGCAAAATTGTAGAAATGATCTGATAAAAAAAGATTGACGCAGGCTTGAAACAAGGTGTATATTTTTTTCGACATGGGTAGAGCCTGTGTACATGCCGCAATACAGGATTGTGGCACAATGAAGGAGGAGAAGTTATGAAAAAATTAACAGCTATGCTCTTAGCTGGTGCGATGGCAGCTTCCTTACTGGTTGGCTGTGGTTCCACACAGGAAGCATCCACAACAGATGCATCCGCAACAGCAGAAGAGACAACAACAGAAGCTTCAGGCGCTGCAACAGGAGATGCTACTTATACAGTAGGTATCTGCCAGCTGGTACAGCATGTGGCATTGGACGCAGCTACACAGGGATTTAAAGATGCCCTTACAGATGAGTTTGGAGATGCCGTTACTTTTGATGAGCAGAATGCACAGGGTGATTCCAATACCTGTTCTACCATCATCAACAGCTTTGTATCCAACAACGTAGATCTGATCTTAGCAAATGCTACACCTGCTTTACAGGCAGCACAGGCCGGTACAGATACAATCCCTGTTCTGGGAACATCTGTAACAGATTATGCAAGCGGTCTTGCTTTAACAGATTTCGACGGAACTGTTGGTGGCAACATTTCCGGTACATCAGACTTAGCACCTTTGGATGGTCAGGCAGATATGCTTCATGAGCTTTGCCCCGATGCCAAGACAGTAGGTCTGTTATACTGCTCAGCAGAAGCCAACTCACAGTTCCAGGTAGACACCATCAAAGGATATCTGGAAGACATGGGTTATACCTGCAATTATTATGCATTCTCTGATTCCAACGATCTGTCAACCGTTGTTACAACAGCAGCCAATGAATCAGATGTTATCTATGTTCCTACCGACAATACAGTAGCATCCAATACAGAGATCATCCAGAATGTATGTCTTCCTGCAGGCGTTCCTGTAGTAGCAGGTGAAGAAGGTATCTGTGCTGGTTGCGGTATTGCTACATTATCTATCAATTACTACGACCTTGGATATGCAACAGGCCAGATGGGCGTTAAGATCTTAAACGGTGAAGATATCTCCACTATGCCGATCGAATATGCACCTAAGTTTACAAAAGAGTACAACAAAGCCAACTGCGACGCATTAGGAATCAATGTTCCTTCTGATTATGTTGAGATTGCAGCTGAATAATCATTAGTTAGGCTTATGGATAAGGGCATCCGGTTTCGGATGCCCATTTTTTTGTTTTACAAATGATAAAAACATGGTATGATTATTAAGGCTTGTTTGCACTCAGGATAAGATCATGGTGCAAAAGCGGTAGTTTTCATAATTTTAGGAGGTCTTCATGAATATTTTAAATTTGTTTTCGGCTATGCCGGGTGCCGTTGCCCAGGGCTTGATCTGGGGTATTACATCCATCGGCATTTACATTACATTCCGTATTCTGGACATTGCCGATCTTTCCGTTGATGGTTCGCTTTGTACCGGTGGTGCCGTATGTATTATGATGATGTTATCGGGACAAAATGTCTTTGTTTCGCTTTTGGTTGCGACACTAGCAGGTATGGCTGCAGGACTGGCTACCGGTATTTTTCATACATTTATGGGAATCCCCGCAATCCTTGCAGGTATTCTGACGCAGCTTGGACTGTATTCGATCAACCTGAAGATCATGGGGAAATCCAACCAGGCGATCAATGTTGACAAATATGATCTGTTAGTTTCACTGCGTTACATAAAAGGAGTTGCTTTTTACAAAAATACAATTTTTGTAGTCATCATCCTGATCGTGCTTTTAATCGGTATTTTATACTGGTTCTTCGGAACCGAGCTCGGATGCGGACTGCGTGCGACCGGCTGCAATGCCAATATGTCAAGAGCACAGGGTATCAACACCAATCTTTCAAAGGTGCTTGGACTTGTCATTTCCAATGGACTTGTAGCGTTATCAGGCGGACTGCTTTCACAGTATCAGGGCTTTGCGGATATCAATATGGGACGTGGAGCCATCGTTATCGGTCTGGCTGCCGTTATCATCGGAGAGGCTATTTTCAGTAAGATTTTCCGCAACTTTGCATTAAAGCTCTTAGGCGTTGCCTTTGGTTCTATTTTATATTATATCGTTCTGCAGATTGTTATCTGGATGGGTATCGACACCGATCTGTTAAAGCTTCTTTCCGCTCTGGTTGTTGCTGTATTCCTGGCAATCCCTTACTGGAAAGGTAAATATTTCGCAAAACCTGCCATCAAGAAAGGAGACAATCAGAATGCTGGAAATTAAAAATGTTACAAAGGTATTTAATCCGGGAACGGTCAATGAAAAAGTAGCTCTGGATGGATTTTCCCTGACTCTGGAAGAGGGAGATTTTGTGACGGTGATCGGTGGTAACGGTGCCGGAAAGTCAACCATGATGAATGCGATCGCCGGAGTATGGCCTGTAGATGCAGGTCAGATTTTGATCGACGGTGTTGATGTCACAAAGCTTTCTGAGCACAAGAGAGCCAAATATCTGGGACGTGTATTCCAGGATCCGATGACAGGAACAGCTGCTACCATGGGTATTGACGAAAACCTTGCACTGGCCAAACGCCGTGGCAAGAAACGCAGCTTAAAGTCCGGAACTTCCAAAAAAGAAAGAGAAGAGTACAAAGAGCTGTTAAAGACACTGGGACTGGGACTGGAAGACAGACTGACCTCCAAAGTCGGTTTACTTTCCGGTGGTCAGAGACAGGCATTGACCCTGTTAATGGCTACACTCGTTAAGCCAAAGCTTTTACTTTTGGATGAGCATACAGCAGCGCTCGATCCCAAAACAGCTGCAAAGGTATTGGAAACAACCGAAAAGATCATAGACAGAGACCATCTGACAACCCTTATGATCACGCACAATATGAAGGATGCCATCGCACACGGCAACCGCCTTATCATGATGCATGAAGGCCGCGTGATCTATGATGTCAGAGGAGAGGAAAAGAAAAATCTCAAGGTTTCCGATCTTTTGAAAAAGTTTGAAGAGGTCAGTGGAGGAGAGTTTGCCAATGACCGTATGATGCTCACAAACTAATAGAGAAATTTACATTGTATTTTTTAAGATGATTAGCATATAATGACTAGATTTTTCTAGAAAAATGTGAGAAAATGTTTAAAGAATGTGGCAAGTATGGCATTGCACCCAATTTGTGCTGTATTTTGTCAATATATATATTCTACATAATTGAAAGGAGATTTCACATGATTTATTCAAAAGAAGTGGAAGAAATGTGCCCGGTAGCACAGGGCGTTCATCACGGCTGTGCTCCTATCCCGGAAGAAGCAAAATGGGTTAAGGCAAAAGACGTAAAGGATATTTCCGGTTATACTCACGGTGTCGGCTGGTGTGCACCCCAGCAGGGCGCTTGCAAATTATCCTTAAATGTTAAGGAAGGAATCATCCAGGAAGCACTGGTTGAAACAATCGGATGCTCAGGTATGACACACTCAGCTGCTATGGCTGCAGAAATTCTTCCTGGACTGACTGTTATGGAAGCATTAAATACTGACCTTGTATGTGATGCTATCAACACAGCTATGAGAGAATTATTCTTACAGATCGTTTACGGTCGTACACAGTCTGCTTTCTCAGAAGGCGGTCTTGCAATCGGCGCTGGTCTGGAAGACCTTGGTAAAGGTACTCGTTCCATGGTTGGTACAACCTACGGTACTCTTTCAAAAGGACCCAGATACCTTGAACTTACAGATGGATATATCACAGGTGTTGCTCTTGATGAAGATGATGAGATCATCGGTTACAAGTATGTAAACTTCGGAAAGATGATGGATTTCATCAAAGCCGGAGATGATGCTCAGACAGCACTTGACAAAGCTTCTGGTCAGTATGGTCGTGTACAGGATGCTGTACGTGTTATTGACCCTAGAAAAGAGTAAGGAATAGGAGGAGAAAACACATGGCTTTATTTGAATCATATGAAAGAAGAGAACCTCAGATTCTTGCTGTATTAAAACAGTATGGCATCAATTCTATTGAGGAATGTAAAGATATCACAATGGCTGCAGGTATCGACGTATATAGCCTGATCGAAGGTATTCAGCCTATCTGTTTTGAAAATGCAAAATGGGCATACACAGTTGGTGCTGCTATCGCTATTAAGAAAAACTGCCGTAAAGCTGCTGAAGCTGCTGCAGCAATCGGTGAAGGCCTTCAGGCATTCTGTATCCCCGGATCAGTTGCTGATACTCGTAAAGTAGGTCTTGGACATGGTAACCTTGGTAAAATGTTACTGGAAGAAGAAACAGAATGTTTCGCTTTCTTAGCAGGTCACGAATCATTCGCAGCTGCTGAAGGTGCTATCGGTATCGCTGAAAAAGCTAACAAGGTTCGTAAGACACCTCTTCGTGTTATCTTAAACGGTCTTGGTAAAGACGCAGCTCAGATTATTTCACGTGTCAATGGATTTACATTTGTTGAGACAGAATATGATCCTTATACAAACACAGTAAAAGAAGTATCCAGAAAATGCTACTCTAAAGATCCTGAGAGCCCTCGTGCAAAAGTTAACTGCTATGGTGCAAATGACGTTTGCGAAGGTGTTGCTATCATGTGGAAAGAAAATGTAGATGTATCTATCACAGGTAACTCTACCAACCCTACCAGATTCCAGCATCCTGTTGCAGGTACATACAAGAAAGAAAGACTCGAAGCAGGCAAGAAATACTTCTCAGTTGCTTCAGGTGGTGGTACAGGACGTACACTGCATCCCGATAACATGGCTGCAGGTCCTGCATCTTACGGTATGACAGATACTATGGGACGTATGCATTCAGATGCTCAGTTCGCTGGTTCTTCATCTGTACCGGCTCACGTAGAAATGATGGGCTTAATCGGTGCAGGTAACAACCCTATGGTTGGTATGACTGTATCTACAGCTGTTTCCATCGAGGAAGCTGCTACAGCAGGCAAATTCTAATTTATAAATAATGCAATATGGGCTATCCGGTTTTATCCGGGTAGCCTCATTTTGCTTTTGGCATATTATAGTTATAAGAGCCGATTTTCGTATATGAGGAAAGGGAGAATTATGTTAGATCGCAAATCAATCAAAAAACGTGCAAAAGAAGCTTTGTCAGATAATTATGGAGTGTGTATTGGTACGCTATTTGTAAGCATAGTGATTTCTATTTTAGCTTTGATTCCATATGTCGGAACGATTATAAGTCTTGCAGTAACACCGGTTGTTATGGTTGGACTTATGAATGTGTATCTTCATATGTATCGTGGCGAAAATGTAGAGTTTGGCGATATGTTTGATGGCTTCAGAAATTACGGACATGTACTTGGTGGATACTGGTATATGTATCTGTTTATTTTCTTATGGTCATTATTGTTGTACATTCCCGGTATCATAAAGGCCTATGCTTATTCTATGGCACCTTACATTCTGATGGATCAGCCGGAAATTTCCGCAACAGATGCACTCGAAAAATCCAAACAGATGACCTATGGTCACAAATGGGAAATCTTTGTGATGCATTTAAGCTTTATCGGATGGGGAATCCTGAGCAGCCTCACAATGGGTATTCTCGGTATATTCTTTGTCGGACCTTATTTTATGCTTACAATGGCTGGATATTATGTGGTACTGCGCAATCAGGAAATGGGATACATGAATGGACAGGGCGGCACCTACAATGCATATGCAGATTCTAATCAGCAGATATATCAGCAGGTGAATCCTCAGGACAATTTCCAGTCCGGATATCAGGACAATCCGTATATGGGATACAATCCTGCAAATGAGGCAAATAACAGCAATCCCTATACACAGGGAATGGATGATACGTTTTAGTGGTCAATATATTGTGTAGTAAAATAAAAAATGCTATAATTAACCCTGTATGTTACATACAGGGTTTTTTAGAGTAATTGACAAAGAGGTAAGATTTTGACTAAACAGGAATTTCAACAATTATGCAGACAGCGGATCGTATATCTGGATGGTGCGACTGGTTCCAATCTGATGAAAGCCGGTATGCCGGTCGGTGTATGTCCCGAACAGTGGATTTTAGAGCACGAACAGGCATTGATTGATTTACAGTCCGCATATATAGATGCCGGTACGGATATTTTATATGCACCGACATTTACAGCTAACCGTATCAAATTAAAAGAATACGATTTAGAGGATCAGATCGAGGAGATCAATACCCGGCTGATCAAGCTATCCAAGATGATAGCTAGGGATAAAGCACTGGTAGCTGCGGACCTGACGATGACAGGCAAGCAGTTAAAGCCGATGGGACCGCTTGATTTTGAAGAACTGATTGATATTTATAAAGAGCAGATCCAATATGCAGAAAAAGCCGGAGCAGATCTGATCGTCATTGAGACGATGATGAGCCTGCAGGAGACAAGGGCTGCAGCGATTGCGGCGATGGAAGTCAGTAAGCTGCCGGTTATGGCTACACTGACCTTTGAAAGCGATGGGCGTACCTTGTTTGGCTCAGATGCAAAGTCAGCAGCTATTACCTTATCCCATTTACATGTAGATGCAATCGGAGCCAACTGCTCAACCGGTCCGGATCAGATGTGCAAGATCATTGAGGCCATGGCAGAGGTGACGGATATTCCTCTGATCGCCAAGCCCAATGCCGGTCTGCCGTCATTAGATGAAAATGGAATGACGGTTTATGATATGGACAGTGATACATTCTCGGAACAGATGATCCAGATCGTGGAAAGCGGAGCGACTATTTTAGGCGGCTGCTGCGGTACAAGCCCAGAATATATCAAAAAGCTTGTAGATAAGACCAAGGATCTTCCCGTTGTAGCAAGATCTCTCGCAGGACGCCGGTTTTTATCATCCGAAAGGCAGAGCCTTACCTTTGGTCTGGATGACTGCTTTATGATCGTCGGTGAAAGGATCAATCCCACCGGCAAGAAAAAGCTTCAGGCTGAGATCCGGGAAGGAAAGCTTGATCTGGTCGATCAGTTTGCCGCAGAGCAGGAAGAAAGCGGAGCCAAGATTTTGGATATCAATATGGGTATGAGCGGTATTGATGAAAAATCCATGATGCTGACGGTTTTGGATGAGGTTGCCAATATCACATCCCTTCCGTTATCGATCGATTCCTCACATGTTGATGTTATTGAGGCAGCACTCCGCAGATATCCGGGAAGAGCATTGATCAATTCGATTTCTTTTGAAAAGGTCAAGGTGGAGAGCCTGCTTCCCATAGCGTGGAAGTATGGAGCTATGTTTATCCTTTTGCCTTTGTCAGATGAAGGTCTGCCAAAGAGCCTGGATGAAAAGATAAGTATTATCAATGAAATTGTAGACAGAGCCCTGAAAATGGGTATGAGAAAAGAGGACATCGTAGTAGATGGTCTGGTGGCTACCGTGGCAGCCAATCCGTTAGCTGCAAAAGAGACCCTGCAGACGATCCGTTACTGCAAGGAGCATGATCTGGCTACGATATGTGGTCTGTCCAATATTTCTTTCGGATTGCCGGAGCGAATGAATGTCAACAGTGCATTTTTAACCATGGCAATTATGGAAGGTCTTACCATGGCCATTGCCAATCCCAATCAGGAAATGCTTGTCAATGCAGCGTTTTCATCGGATATCCTGATGGCCAAGGATGGTGCGGATTTACAATATATTAACCGCATGAATGCAATTAAAGAGGCAAAAGAGGCTTTTTTGAAAGCCAATCCGGAGGCTGCCCAAATTTCCGGATTGGCGGTTAAGGTTAAGCAGAAAAGTACCTCTACCGATATAGGAGAAAATACTTCCGGCGTGCAACCGGAAGGAAGTCTTGGAAGTGTAAAAGAGGCAGTTTTAAAGGGCAAACAAAGAGATATTATAGAAATTACGAAAACGGCCGTAGATGACGGATTTGAGCCGCAGCAGATCTTAAATGAGGCGCTGATGCCGGCTATCAATGAAGTCGGTGATCTGTTTGATAAGGGAAAATACTTTTTGCCACAGCTCATTGCCAGTGCGGAAACCATGAAAAAGTCGATTGACTATCTGGAACCGATGCTCAAAAAAGACGGTGTGGATGCAGACATGCCCACAGTCGTCATTGCGACGGTAAAGGGTGATATTCATGATATCGGCAAAAATCTGGTAGCTTTAATGCTCAAAAACCATGGCTTTACCGTTGTCGATCTTGGAAAGGATGTACCAAGAGAGGAAATTATCGAGGCGGCCAGAAAATACAATGCCCGCATCATTGCGTTATCCGCATTGATGACGACGACCATGCAGGAAATGAAGCATGTGATCGACCTTGCCAAACAGGAAGGCATTGAGGCAAAGGTCATGATAGGCGGGGCTGTTATTACACAGGATTATGCAGACGAAATCGGCGCAGACGGTTATTCCAAGGATGCCGCTGATGCCGTGAAACTGGCACAGAAATTGTGCGAATAGACAATAAATGGGAGGAAACAGACAAATATGATAGGTGCAGACGCAATGGTTAAATGTTTGGAAAATGAGGGAGTAAAGGTTGTTTTCGGATATCCCGGAGTGGCAATCTGCCCTTTTTACAACAGTATATTGGATTCAGATATTGAAAGCGTGCTGGTCAGGACAGAACAAAATGCTGCCCATGCGGCAAGCGGACTGGCAAGAGTGACAGACGGTATCGGGGTCTGTGCCGTCACAAGCGGTCCCGGCGCGACCAACTTAATTACCGGAATTGCAACTGCGTTTGCTGACAGTATTCCCATGATCTGTATTACCGGTCAGGTCAACAGCGAGCAGCTTGGCAGTGATGTATTTCAGGAGGCTGATATTACGGGAGCTGTGGAATCGTTTGTAAAATACAGCTATCTTGTAAAGGATGTCAATGATATCCCGCGTATTTTTAAAGAGGCATTTTATATTGCAACAAGCGGAAGAAAAGGACCTGTATTGATTGATATACCGCTTGATGTTCAAAATGCAAAGATCAACAATTTTGTATATCCGGAGGAAATTTCCCTTCGTACTTACAAGCCTACCGTAAAGGGACATCCACAGCAGATCAAACGTGTTATCCATGAACTGCAGAAGTCAAAGCGCCCGATCATCTGTGTCGGCGGCGGTGTTGCTTTATCGCAGGCGGATAAAGAGCTTATCGCTTTTGCGGAGCATCACCGAATTCCGGTTGTTTCTACGATGATGGGTATTGGCATTATGCCGACAAAGCATCCTCTGTATTTTGGAATGGTCGGCAACAATGGAAAGCCCTATGCCAATCGTGCCATGAATGAAGCAGATCTCATTATTATGGCAGGTGCCCGTGTGGCAGACCGTGCGATCAGCCAGCCGGATCTTATTTTTGACAATAAGGTACTGGTACATATGGACGTGGATCCGGCAGAGATCGGCAAAAACGTAGGACCGACACTTCCTTTAGTTGGTGATGCCAAGCATATTTTCAAAGATTTTGAGGAGCAGGAATTTTACTGTGATTCCGATGCCTGGGTAGAGCAGTTAAACGGATACCGCAGTGAAATGGAATTAAAACGCAAAGAGCACCCCGGATATGTGGATCCTGCAGCTTTTATTACGAGATTATCTGAAAAAATGGAAGATGATGCGATTTATGTTGCGGATGTAGGTCAGAATCAGATCTGGTCATGTGCATACCATATTGTTAAAAACGGCAGATTTTTAACCTCCGGCGGCATGGGCACGATGGGATATTCCATTCCGGCGGCGATGGGCGCCAAATATGCATTAAAGGATAAGCAGGTCATTGCCGTATGCGGAGACGGTTCCTTCCAGATGTCCATGATGGAACTGGCTACAATGAAACAGCATGGCATCCAGAGTAAAGTGATCGTACTCAAAAACAATTATCTTGGCATGGTGCGTCAGTATCAGCATTTTACCTACAAGGATCACTATTCCGTTGTAGATCTTTCCGGCAGTCCGGATCTGGAATATGTTGCAAAGGCATATGATATGCCGTTTTTCAGATTGACCGATATGGATGATATGGAATCTATGCTGGATGCATTTTTGAAAGACGATACCGCCTGTCTGATGGAAGTCGTGATCGACCCCATGGATCTGGTATAATTGGAATGGGAGGAAAAATACATGAAAAAAATATATTCTGTTTTAGTTGAAAACCGTTCCGGTGTACTGGCAAAGGTTTCCGGGCTGTTTTCAAGAAGAAGCTTCAATATCGACTCACTGGCAGTAGGTGAAACGGACGATCCGACCGTTTCCTGCATGACCATAGTAAGCTCCGGAAATGAGCGCACTCTGGAGCAGATCGAAAAGCAGTTAAATAAAAAGCTGGATATTATCAAGGTCAAAACCTTTGACGAAGGTCAGAGCATTTCACGTGAAATGATGTTGATGAAGGTCAAATACAACAAATCCAACAGACGCGATATCATGGAGATCTGTGAGATCATGAAGGCTGATATCGTGGATATGAGCAAAAGCTATATGATCATCCAGATTTGTGATGTACCGGAAAAGATCAAGCTGTTGATCGATATGTTTGCTTCTGTCAGCATTGTTGAAGTTGCAAGAACCGGAACACTGGCTCTTCCCAAATGCAATGAAAATGAATAGATAGTAGATTTTTTATAACCTGTAGTTATAATATCTATAAGGGTTTTTCATACGTTGACAAAGCAAATCATAAGCTGATACAATTAGGTTCAACATGAAAGGAATAGAAAGTATGCAGAAGAAAGTATTTCAGTTATTGGTTGATAATACATCCGGTGTCCTGAGCAGGATTTCAGGTCTTTTCAGCCGCCGTGGATACAATATTGAGAGTATTACAGCCGGTGTTACAGCAGATCCGAGATATACACGTATTACCATTGTTACAAGTGGTGATGATGAGATTTTGGATCAGATTGAAAAACAGGTGGGCAAACTGGTTGATGTCAGGGATATCAAGGTACTGGAACCGGATGAATCGGTTTTCCGTGAACTGATCCTGATCAAGATCAAGGTTACTGCAGAAAACAGACTTTCCGTCATCGGTCTTGTGGACAGTTTCAAGGCACGGGTCGTTGATGTATCCAAAGAAAGTCTTACAGTCGAAATGGAAGTAAAGGGAATCAGCGACAGCAAGATCGACAACTTCATTCATCTGTTAGACGGATACGAGATTTTGGAGCTTGCCCGTACGGGTCTTATCGGACTTGGCAGAGGCACACAGAATGTTACATATTTACCTTAGTGTTTATAAAGTTAATTCCGGCACAGCGGACTAACTTTCTAAATAGAAATTATATTATTATCAGGAGGATTTAAAAATGGCACAGGATGCAAAGATTTTTTATCAGGAAGATTGCAACTTATCTTTATTGGATGGAAAGACAATCGCAATTATCGGCTACGGTAGCCAGGGACATGCACATGCATTAAACGCAAAAGAGTCAGGCTGCAATGTTATCATCGGTCTTTATGAAGGTTCTAAATCATGGGATAAAGCCGTTAAACAGGGATTTGAAGTATACACAGCTGCAGAAGCTGCTAAAAAAGCAGATATCATCATGATCCTGATCAACGATGAGAAACAGGCAGATTTATACAAAAACGATATCGAGCCCAACCTTGAGCCTGGCAACATGTTAATGTTTGCTCATGGTTTCAATATCCACTTCGGATGTATCGTTCCTCCCAAGGATGTTGATGTTACCATGATCGCACCTAAGGGACCCGGACATACAGTTCGTAGCGAATATCAGGCTGGCAAAGGTGTTCCTTGTCTGATCGCTGTAGAGCAGGATGCTACAGGAAAAGCTCAGGATATCGCTTTAGCTTATGCATTGGCAATCGGTGGAGCAAGAGCCGGTGTACTGGAGACAACCTTCCGTACAGAGACAGAGACAGACCTCTTCGGTGAGCAGGCAGTTCTTTGCGGTGGTGTTTGCGCATTGATGCAGGCAGGTTTTGAAACATTGGTTGAAGCTGGATATGATCCTCGTAATGCATACTTTGAATGTATTCATGAAATGAAACTGATCGTTGATCTGATCTATCAGTCAGGTTTTGCAGGAATGAGATATTCTATCTCCAACACAGCAGAATACGGCGATTATATTACAGGACCCAAGATCATCACAGAAGATACCAAGAAAGCTATGAAGAAAATCCTTTCTGATATCCAGGATGGTTCATTTGCTAAAGAGTTCTTACTTGATATGTCACCTGCCGGAAAACAGGTACACTTCAAGGCTATGAGAAAGCTTGCTTCAGAGCATCCTTCAGAGAAGATCGGTGAAGAAATCCGTAAGCTTTACAGCTGGAACAACGATGATGAGAAACTGATCAACAACTAATTGATAAATGGTTTTGTGATGAAGTTTTAAATGATAGTGTGAATAATATACAGGCTTTTGTATGATTTTCGATTACAGATTATACAAAAGCCTGTTTCGGTTATGAAAAGGTTGTGAAAAAGGCGATTAAAGGGAGGTCAAAATGGAAGAATTTGATTATACAGTTCCAAATAACGGAATGGGTAATTACAATCAGCCGGAAAATGAAAATAATGAGAGTGCGCCGGGCTTTTTTAAACAGTTTCCCTATGCATTCAATCCTCAGAAATATGGTAAACTGGTTCGCAATAAAATCGGATCCATCATCGGATTTGTGGTATTGCTTACACTTGCGTGCACACTGATTTCTGCACTCAATTTTGTGATCTTTCATGGGAATACCAATGCGATCAAAGAACAGATGGATAAGTTCCCGGATTTTTGTATCAAAGATGGCGAGTTATCCATGGCAGAAGATTTTGTGTATGCATATGAAGATGGCGATGATGGGATGTATATCTATGTCAGCAGTGATGTGGAAAGCTGTGATTTAAGTGATGCGCAGGAGCTTTATGAAGAAGATGGATATTCGACCATTGTTTTAGCGTCCCGTACCAATCTTGTGATGGAAAACAATGGAGAATACAATACACTGGTATATAAGGATTTTGGAAACCTTGTCATCGACAAACAGTGGATTATGCAGGTATTGATCCCGTTTTTCATGATATTTGTCCTGATCGGTTATATTGTTTTCTTTGTGGGAAGAACCCTATGGTATTTTGCATGTGCAGCATTTTACATGCTGGTAGGAATGATCTGTGCTGCCATCTTCCACAAAAAGTTTGAAGCAGGAGTATTGTTTAAAACAGCTGTTTATGCAAAGGTGCTGATGTTTGTAGTGGTAAGTATTTTGGCAGTGTTACCGCTTAATGTCGAGATTCCGGGCTTTATACGCACGATGATCACGCTTGCCATGATGATATTTGCATTCCAGGTTATTCCGCAGAAACAGAATGTACAAAATCAATAAACTTTTTTAAAGCATCGGACATCGGCAGATCTTCGCGATAAGTAAAACCGATTTTTCTTTTGGGAATGGTACGTTTAAAAGTCAGTTCTTTAAACGTGCCATTTTCGATATCATCCTTGACAAAATCACGGATGACACAGGCAATGCCGAGATCAATTTTGGCAAGCTCAATCAACAGATCCATGGTATTGATCTCAAGGATGTTGGTTATCTGGATCTGATGGGCAGCCAGATACTGGTCTACAAACATACGGGAAACATTTTCTTTATTGAGCATCATAAAGTTAGCATTGGATAACAATGAGGCTTTGTCATTGCCCTCACGGATCCGGAGATTTTTCAGATAATTTCCGGTTGCAATAAAGGTATCCTGTATTTCACGGATCGGTTCAAAACAAAGTAACTGGTTTTGAACAGCCGGCATGCCGACAAGTCCGATTTCCGTCACACCTTTTTCAATATCCGTGATCGTCTCCATTGACGGATGGCAGGTGATGGATATCGTGATATGGGGATTTTGCCGGATAAATTCTTTTAAATAGGGCAAAAGCACATACTTGCACAAGGTGATGCTGACGCCGATGGACAAATGGGAAACCCCCAATGTAGCAAATTTACGAAGCTGGTCCTCGCCGGTCTGAATGGCGCTGAAAGCATTTTTGACCTGTTCATACAGGATGTTCCCCTCACTTGTCAGGGTTACACCACGGGAGCTTCGCATAAAAAGCTTGGTATTCAGATTGGATTCCAGCTTGGCAATCGCTTTACTGATGGCAGGCTGGCTGATATAGAGCTCTTTGGCAGCTCCGGATATATTTTTATTGTTTGCTACTGTATAAAAAATGTGATATAAATTCAGATTATTGTCCATATCATAATACCTCGCTTTCAAAAGTGATGTTATCATAACTTACAATTATAGTAAATATAAATATTATGTATTTTATTCATGGTTTGCTTTTATGTTATACTGACAACATAAAATGAATGAAAATATGATCAGGAGGAAATTATCATGGGAATGACAATGACGCAAAAGATTTTGGCTGCTCACGCCGGTCTTCCAAAGGTTGAAGCCGGACAGTTGATTGAGGCAGATCTGGATCTTGTTTTAGGAAATGATATTACAAGCCCCGTTGCAATTAAAGAAATGGACAAAATGAAGGTCGATGGAGTATTTGACAAGGATAAGATCGCCCTTGTTCCCGATCATTTTGTACCCAATAAAGATATCAAATCAGCAGAGCATTGCAAATGTGTGAGAGAGTTTGCATACCGCAACCAGATCACCAATTATTTCGAGGTCGGACAGATGGGTATCGAGCATGCCTTACTGCCGGAGAAAGGACTGACCGTAGCCGGAGACGTGATCATCGGTGCTGATTCGCATACCTGTACATATGGTGCGTTGGGAGCATTTTCAACAGGTGTCGGAAGTACAGATATGGCTGCCGGAATGGCAACCGGTAAAGCATGGTTCAAGGTTCCCGGAGCTATCAAATTTGAGCTTTCAGGTTCACTGCCGGAATGGGTCAGCGGTAAAGATCTGATCCTTCATATCATCGGTATGATCGGAGTTGACGGAGCTCTTTACAAATCCATGGAATTTGTTGGAGATGGAGTTAAGAGCCTGTCTATGGATGATCGTTTTACCATTGCCAATATGGCTATTGAAGCCGGAGCCAAAAACGGTATTTTCTCGGTTGACGAGTTAGCCATTGCTTACATGAATGAACATTCTACCAAAAAATATACAGTATATGAAGCAGACGAAGATGCTGTTTATGATGAAGTTTACAAGATCAATCTTAATGAGCTTCGTCCGACGATCGCATTCCCTCATTTGCCGGAAAACACCAAGACCATCGATGAGATCACAGAAGATGTCAAGATCGATCAGGTTGTTATCGGTTCCTGCACCAATGGACGAATTGATGATTTAAGATGTGCAGCCAAGGTATTAAAGGGCAGAAAAGTAGCAAACGGTATCCGCTGCATCGTGATCCCCGCTACACAGGCCATTTATTTGCAGGCTATGGAAGAAGGACTGTTAAAGACCTTCATTGAAGCAGGCGCTGTTGTATCTACCCCGACCTGCGGTCCGTGTCTTGGCGGATATATGGGTATCTTGGCAGCCGGTGAAAGATGCGTGGCTACTACCAACCGTAACTTCGTCGGTCGTATGGGACATGTCGATTCAGAAATCTATTTAGCTTCCCCAGCAGTAGCTGCAGCAAGTGCGGTAGCAGGAAAGATTTCATGCCCCTGCCGTTTATAGTTTATAATAGGACTGATAATGTATTTTCATTACAAATATCAGTGATATAGGTCAGAATACCGTCTGACCGCAACATCATAAAATAACAGGATAAGGAGACTATCATGGAAAACGCAAAAGGTATTGTTTTTAAATATGGTGATAACGTAGATACAGATGTAATTATTCCGGCAAGATACTTAAATTCATCTGATCCAGCAGAGCTTGCAACACACTGTATGGAAGATATCGACAAGGATTTTGTCAAAAAAGTTAAAAAGGGTGATATCATGGTTGCAACCAAAAACTTTGGCTGCGGATCATCCAGAGAGCATGCGCCGATTGCTATTAAAGCATCCGGTATCAGCTGTGTAATTGCCGATACATTTGCAAGAATTTTTTACCGCAATGCGATCAATATCGGTCTGCCAATCATTGAGTGTGCACAGGCTGCCAATGAAATCGAAGCAGGTGATGAGGTTGAGGTGGATTTTGATTCCGGTAAAATCTATGATCTGACCAAACATACTGAATATCAGGGTCAGGCATTCCCACCTTTCATGCAAAAGATCATTGATGCAGAAGGTCTGGTAAATTACATCAATAATAAATAAGACTGATAAGATTATTTTGTGATTGAAAAGTAATATGGAGCACTCACAAATCTGAAACTGTTTTTCCGGTGAATATGCTGGATATGACTGGTATCGGATTTGCGGGTGCTTTTTTAAATTAATAAAAATGGTTGGTAAAAAAGGAACAAAGAAGCTGAAAATGAAATCAAAAATAATTTAAAATGAGAATGGTATGCAAATAAGATAATAATGTAAAAATAAATAATATCAGTTTTATGATCAGTTATAAAGAAAACAAAATAAAAACACAAACACATGTTCACATATGAGCGGGGGTGTGTTATAATCACTTTATGAGTGAACGTAAAAAGCATGTGATCGGATTTATCATATTGATTGGCATATGTGTCCTGGCGCTTTTATTTATGACTTTGAGACCCAAGGCGACAGGTTACTATTGTGAGATCCTGGTTCAGGGAGAAGTGGTGGATACGCTTCCTTTATCGGAGGATGTGACAAAGCGCATTGATACTTCTGAGGGTTACAATGTGATCCGGATACAGGATGGAAGCGTTTATGTTTCAGAGGCGGACTGTCAGAACCAGATCTGTGTGAAGTCTGCGCCAATCAGCACAAACAGTCAGGTAATTTCCTGTCTGCCACATGGGCTGATCATCCGGGTTGTCGGTACAGATGAGGAGGTTGATAGCATTGCCTACTGATAAAATCGCCAAGATGGGACTGCTTATCTGTCTGGGGATGATATTATCCTATGTCGAGACGCTGATCGTACTTGTTCCCAGTGTACCGGGAATCAAGATCGGGCTGTCCAATGCTTTGGTTATTCTGTTATTGTATACATATGGAATGGGGTATTGTATTTTGTACCAGCTTTGCCGGATCGTGCTGACTTCCCTTTTATTTGGCAATGTTTTCGCATGCCTGTTTTCACTTGCCGGAGCCGGGTGCAGTCTTCTTATCATGTATATTTGTAAAAAGATACGTTTTATTGATGTCAGTGCCAACAGTATGATCGGAGGAATTGCCCACAATATGGCACAGCTTGCAGTTGCGGCTGTTCTGATCCATCATGCATCGGTATGGTATTATTTTCCGGTTTTACTTTTGGCCGGGGCCTTGTCCGGCTATGCGGTTGGCATGATCGGGACTATTATTTTGAGACGGAGATTATTATGATTGCATATATTATTGGTGAAATTACAGATATTTCGGATGATTCGGTCGTGATCGAAAACAACGGTATGGGCTTCAATGTATTTGTGAGCAATGGATATCAATACAGCATCGGCCAGATGATAAAGATGTATACCTATACCAGCGTCAAAGAGGATTCTTTTACCTTGTTCGGGTTTGATGACAAGGACCAGCTGGCATTATTCAAGATGCTTTTGACTGTTAATGGGATCGGCCCCAAGGGTGGGCTGGCTATTTTATCCTGTATGAGTGCGGCTGACCTGCGTTTTGCAATATACAGTGGAGATGCGGCTGCGATTGCCAAGGCAAATGGAATTGGCAAAAAGACAGCCGAACGCGTGATTTTAGATCTGAAGGACAAGATCAGTTTATCAGATACCAATGAGATACCGGCAGCACTCAGCAAAGGCAATGCATCCGTACCGGCCGGATTTGATTCGGAAAGACGTGATGCAGTAGAGGCTTTGACAGCACTCGGTTACAGTGCTTCGGAAGCAGCATCTGCGGTATCCAAAGTGGAAATGTCAGAACAGATGACGGCAGATGCCATTTTAAAGGCAGCATTGAAATATTTATTCTAACAATAAAGATACTAACAATGCAGATACTGAGGAATTATATGAAGTAATATATAGCACAAATACAAGGAGATTATATACAGCTATAAAAAGTATTATTATTACATAACAAGGAAACATACTATGGCACAACGAATTATAGAGACCTCTGTACTGGAGGAAGACAAAAAAATAGAATCAACCCTGCGTCCACAGTCCATGGATGATTATATTGGACAGAGTAAGGCCAAGGAGACTTTAAAGATTTTTATTGAAGCGGCCCGACAGAGAGAGGATGCTTTGGATCATATCCTGTTTTATGGACCTCCCGGACTTGGAAAGACAACACTTGCCGGTGTAATTGCCAATGAAATGGGGGCACACCTTAAGGTGACCAGTGGACCTGCCATTGAAAAGCCAGGGGATATGGCGGCAATCTTAAGCGGCCTTTCAGATGGGGATGTTTTGTTTGTCGATGAGATCCACAGATTAAACAAGCAGGTTGAAGAAGTCCTGTATCCGGCTATGGAAGATTATTGTATTGATATTATGATCGGAAAGGGACCGAGTGCCAAGTCAATCCGCTTAGATCTTCCCAAATTTACCCTGATCGGAGCCACAACGAGAGCCGGATTATTGTCAGCTCCGTTGAGAGACCGTTTTGGAGTGATCAACCGTCTGGAATTTTACAGCATTGATGAACTGGTAGCCATTATTACACGTTCTGCAGCTGTTTTTGATATTGAGATTGAAAAAGAAGGTGCTGTGGAAATGGCGCGCAGAAGCAGAGGCACGCCACGTATTGCCAATAGACTGTTACGCAGAGTAAGAGATTTTGCACAGGTGCGTTATGATGGTGTCATTACCGAAGAGGTAGCCAGACAGGCACTGGATCTATTGGATGTTGACAAGCTTGGCTTAGACCATGTTGACCGCAACCTTCTTATGACCATGATCGACAAATTTGGAGGCGGACCGGTCGGACTGGATACCCTGGCCGCTGCAACCGGAGAAGATGCCGGTACGATCGAAGATGTCAATGAGCCATACCTGATCAAAAACGGACTGATCAACCGTACACCAAGAGGGCGTGTTGCTACTGAAAATGCGTATCTGCATTTCGGACTTTCTTTCCCTGACAATAAAAACGCCTGAAAATGGTACAAAAAATCGAAAAACAGTTGTTTTCTCATAAGATTCTGATATAATATATCTTGTATGTTGTCGGATGAACAGATGGCATATATTGTGTTGACAGATATCATGTCGTAGATCAGGGAGAAAACATTATGTCAGTTAAGACGGAAACAGAAGTTGTTATCGGTGGAAAATCATATACATTAAGCGGCAGTGAAAGCGCAGAATATCTGCAGAGAGTCGCATTTTATATTAACAATAAATTATCTGAATACAATAAGATCGAAAGCTTCCGCAAGCAGTCTACGGAGTTTCGTAATATCCTGTTAGAGCTGAATATTGCGGATGATTTGTTTAAAGCCAAGCAGAAGGTGGCTGATCTTGAGGATGAATTGGAGCGCAAGGAAAAGGAGCTGTACGATCTGAAGCATGAGCTGATTTCATCACAGATCAAGTTGGATAATGCCGAGAAAAATGTCAAGTCTCTGCAGTCGGAAGTAAACGACAGTACCAAAAAAATTGTCCGGCTGGAAGCACAGTTAAAGGGTGCAAAGGCCTGATTTTATTTGCAATTATTTATGAGGTTGTTGTGTGTATGCGACAACCTTTTTCTTTGACAAAAATGGGAGGTTATATTGAAAAGACCGGAATTACTGGCACCGGCAGGTGATATGGACTGCTTTATGGCGGCTGTCAATGCTGGGGCGGATGCGATTTATTTAGGTGGAGAAGAATATGGTGCAAGAGCGTATGCCTCCAATTTTTCCAAAGAAGAATTGTGTGAGGCTATTTGTTATGCACATCTGTTTGGTGTAAAGGTATACCTGACGGTCAATACTCTGGTAAAAGAGCGTGAGTTTGGCCGTTTGAATGACTTTATCAGACCCTTTTATGATGCTGGGCTTGATGGTGTGATCGTGCAGGATCTCGGTGTTTTATATCAGCTTCATGATGATTTTAAGGGACTGGAACTTCATGCAAGCACCCAGATGGCAATCGCCAATTCCTATGGTGCGGGATTTTTAAAGAGTTTTGATGTCTGCCGGATCGTACCGGCAAGAGAATTGTCCATGGATGAGCTAAATCATATCCGGAAAAAGGTTAAGATAGATATGGAGGTCTTTATCCACGGAGCAATGTGTTACTGTTATTCGGGACATTGCTTATATAGCAGCTTTTTAGGTGGCAGGAGCGGTAACAGAGGACGTTGTGCGGGACCCTGTCGTCTTCCGTTTGATGCATTTGGACAAAAGGAAGTATATCCGCTTAGCTTAAAGGATATGTGTACTATTTCCATGTTGCCGGAACTGATCGACAACGGAATTGATTCTTTCAAGATAGAAGGCCGTATGAAAAATTCCTATTATGTGGCAGGGGTGACTTCCATCTATCGTAAATATATTGACCTCTATCTGCAAAATAAGGATTCCCAGTCAGACTTTCAGGTTTCTGATGAGGATTATGAGCTTTTGAAAAAGCTGTACCTGCGTTCGGATCTGCAGGACGGTTATTTTCACAGACACAACGGACGTGAAATGATCACCATGCACAGTCCGAGCTATGCTGTAGCGGATGATAAGGAATTTGAAAATATTAAAAATCAGTATCTGGATAAAAATCGCAAGCTTTCACTGATAGCAAGCGTCGTTGTCCGCGCCGGTCAGCCGGTGTCACTGACTGTAAGGGATGAGCTTGGACATGTGGACTTTGCACAGTCTGAGGAAGTTGTTTCAGTAGCTGAGAAAAGACCTATTTCAGAGGCAGATATACGAAAGCAGATAAACAAGACGGGGAATACGCCGTTTCAATTTGATTCTGTTTCTGTTATAATGGATGATAACGTTTTTGTTTCTCTCAAAACACTGGGAGAGGTTAAAAGACAGGCGCTTGATCAGATTAAAGATCGGATTTTAAAAGATGCCAGAAAAAGAACGCTTGACTTTACGCTGAAGGGGTTGGACCAAACAAAGAATCATCAAAAAGTTGAAATAAAAGGAAGTGGCAGATACAGAGTTTCCTGTCAGACAATCAGACAGTTGCGGTATCTGATCGAGGTCTGTTTTGATTATAAAGGGATTGATGCTGTTGAAATTCAGGCATTTTTATTATCGGAGCTTGATGAAAAACTGGTATATGAGTTACAACAACTTAAAATCTCAGGTATCAGGATTTATTTACGATTTCCGCCCGTATTCAGGAAAAAGGCATCAGATTGGATGGACAACTATCTTTTCCTGCTACAATCTGCTCTTTTTGATGGATTTTATTGTAATAATCTGGATTCTTTAGCTTATATTCAACAAAACAGGCTCGTTAAAAATAAACAGATCATGGCGGATTATGGTCTTTACATTTTCAATGCCCAAGCGGCAGCCTTTCTCCATTCAGAGGGGGTAACCGGAATGGTTGTTCCTTATGAACTGACACATTATGAATGGCTGGATTTTGAAAAGGCGGTAGCAGAACGTGACATGGCTTCGGAATATCTTATATATGGGCATATTCCGTTTATGCGGACAGCCAACTGTGTCAAAAAAACATTTGGTAAATGCAATGGCAAAAATGAAGTGATCACGATTAAAGACCGGACTCATACTGTTATTCCGGTTCTCAATCAGTGTGAGGCCTGTGAAAATACCATTTACAACAGTGTGCCTGTTTCTCTTCATGATGAAAAGAAAAAGATAAAAGCCGATTATTTCCGGCTTTCGTTTACAATTGAAAATGAAGATCAGATGACAAACGTGCTGGATATCTTTATAAAAGGCAAGGGCCGGGTCTCTTATGAATATACAAAGGGACATTTTAAGAAAGGAATCGAATAAACAATGGCTTTGGTTATTTCGGATATGTCAAAATATGTGATAGCCGTTTTTATGGCGATTTTCACATTTGAATCATTTATAGCTTTCAGAGGCAGGGATGAAGAAAAGAAAGAGGGCATTTATACAAGACAGGTTATCTGTATGTTTTTGGTGCACTTTGTTTCTTTTGCTGCGATCTGCCTTGAAACGAGTGATCTGTCCTATATTATTTTTTACGGTTTCCAGCAGATCCTGCTTTTTGCAACGATTGCTATTTACCGCGTTATGTACAAGGATGTGAGTAAGCTCCTTTTAAACAACATGTGTATGCTGCTTTCCATTGGTTTTGTCATTCTCACGCGTCTTGATTATGATAAGGCATTAAAGCAGTTCAGGATTGTTGCAATCTCGCTTGTTATCTGTATTGCGATACCGTATTTATTAAAGAAATTCCGCTTTCTGGACCGTTTCGCATGGGTATATGCCATTATCGGTGTATTGGCATTGGGAATCGTGCTGTTTTTGGGATCGCTGACCCATGGCTCCAAAATTTCATATACCATTGCAGGTTATACCTTCCAGCCGTCGGAGTTTGTAAAAATTGTATTTGTCTTTTTTGTTGCGGCGATGCTTGCCCATTCCAAAAGCTTCGGGCAGATTGTCATTACCTCCTGTGTGGCTGCGGCACATGTCATAATTCTTGTGGCATCCAAGGATCTTGGTAGTGCACTTATTTTCTTTGTTGTATATGTGGCCATGGTATTTACTGCAACACACAATTATTTTTATCTGATTCTCGGTACGCTTGGCGGATGTGCCGCCTGTGTGATCGCATACAAATTGTTTACCCATGTCCAGGTACGTGTCCAGGCATGGAGAGATCCGTGGTCCTATATTGACGGCAAAGGATATCAGATCACGCAGTCACTTTTTGCAATCGGTACCGGTGGATGGTTTGGTATGGGACTGTATCAGGGTGATCCAACCTCCATTCCCTATGTAGAGGCGGACTTTATTTTCTCAGCCATTGCAGAAGAAATGGGCGTTATATTCAGTATCTGCCTGGTACTGGTCTGCCTGAGCAGTTTTATCGCTTTTATGTATATTGCGATGCGCCTTAAAAATGAGTTTTACCGTAATGTCGCAGTCGGACTTGCCGTTACATATATTTTCCAGATTTTTCTGACGATCGGTGGCGGAACCAAGTTTATCCCGCTTACCGGTGTGACCCTTCCTCTTGTCAGCTATGGAGGAAGTAGTGTACTGACAACGATTATCATGTTTTGCATTATACAGGGCTTGTATTGTATAAAAGCGCAGGAAGGAGGCCGTCATGTCAAAGTCAAAGAAGATGATTGATGAATTTGAAGATGATGAATTATATGATGAAGAACCGCTTCCGGCCAAAAAGAAAAAGAAAAACGGCAGCCACAAGAAGGATAAGCATAAAAACCGCGAGATCTGGATCGTAACATATATTTTTATGTTTCTTATGCTGGCTGTTATTGGTCATGAGATCAAATTTGTTTATTCGGACAGTGAAATGGTAATCAACAACTCATACAATCCCAGACAGGAGATTTTAGCACAGAAAAATGTGCGTGGATCGATTCTGGCTGATGATGGTTCTGTCCTTGCACAGACTGTGCGTGCCAGTGACGGAACCGAAAAAAGAGTGTATCCGTATTCCAATTTATTTGCTCATGTTGTTGGTTTTTCTACCAAGGGAAAGACAGGAATTGAGTATCTTGGCAATATGAATATGCTGACTTCCAATGCGTCCTTGACCGAAAAGATCCAGAAAGAAATTTCCGCTGAAAAGACAATCGGTGACAATGTTGTGACGACACTCAATGTGGATCTGCAAAAGGTCGCTTACGAGGCACTCGGTGTTTATGATGGAGCTATCATTGTATCAGAGCCTTCTACCGGAAAAATCTTAGCCATGGTTTCCAAGCCGGACTTTGATCCAAACAGCATCGTGGATACATGGGACAGCCTTGTCAATGACAGCTCAAGCAGCGTGCTGGTCAATCGTGCCACACAGGGACTGTATCCTCCGGGATCTACCTTCAAAATGATAACAGCACTGGCTTATTACCGTCAGAACGGCGGGGATGTATCCAATTATCATTTTAACTGCAACGGTTCATTTACTTACAATGGCGACAGGATCAACTGCTATCACGGTTCCAGCCACGGCAGTGTTGATTTTGCCACAAGCTTTGCCAAATCGTGCAATTCTTCCTTTGCCAATATCGGACTTTCTCTTGATCTTGCCGGACTGGAAGAGACTTGTGAGGATCTGATGTTCAATGAAGATCTGGATCTTAAATTTACAACGGCGCAGAGCAAGTATGTGCTTGGAACAAGTGCCAATTCCTATGATATCATGCAGACCTCGATTGGTCAGGGCAAGACACAGATCACTCCGCTTTTACTCAATATGATCACCTGTGCGATCGCCAATAAGGGGACAGTCGAGACACCGTATCTGATCGACCGGATCGAAAGCTACAACGGAAATGTGGTAAAATCTTTTTCACCGCAGGAATACAAGACGATCATGACAGAGGATGAAGCAGAGTTCTTAAAGGAAATGATGACAGGGGTTGTTGAGAGAGGAACTGCATCCAAGCTGAAAGGCTTATCTTATACAGCTGCCGGAAAGACCGGTTCTGCGGAGTACAGTGCAGACAAATCCGACAGTCATGCATGGTTTACAGGATTTGCCCCGGTGGATGATCCGCAGGTATGTGTGACCATTATTGTGGAGGGAGCCGGCTCCGGAGGAGAATATGCCGTTCCTATGGCAAAACGTATTTTTGATACATATTTTCAGTCAAAGGGCTTGAATTAAAAGATAAATCGGAATATTCGGCTATCTTTTTTAGAAATAGTATAGTAAAATATTAATAATATATTGAAGGAGGGTTACAGGCATGTTTGATCAGATTTTTGGAAACTATTTGGTACAGGCCGGAAAATTGACAAAAGAACAGCTTGAAGAAGTGATTAAATATGAGAGCAGTGTGAGAGTAAAGCTCGGTACAATAGCGGTCGCTGAAAAGTTAATGACAGATAAACAGGCTGAAGAAGTAAACCAGTTACAGGCAGTGATGGACAAGCGTTTTGGAGATATCGCTGTTGAGAAGGGGTATTTGACAGACGACCAGGTTGGTCAATTATTGAAAAAACAGGGAAATGCATACATGATTTTTGTTCAGACGCTGATCGATCACAATATCATGACCATGGATGAAGTGGATGCAGCCTTAAAGGGTTATCAGGAGACACAGGGATTTGCAGAATCGGATATGGGAGATCTGATGAGCGGTGATATTGAACGCATCGTCAAATTATTCCTTCCGGCCAATACAGATCTGCATGACAGATTATGCGGTATTGCGATCCGTACTTTGATCCGTCTGATCAATTCAAGCGCATATGTATCCAAGGCATTTTTGGTAGATCAGATCTTGGCAGACAATTTTGCCATGCAGGCAATGAAGGGCGATCATGCGATTGTCTCCGGTTTTGCCGGATGTGGTAACAGCCTGCTTGCAGTAGCTGATCCGTTTGCAGGAGAAGAATTTGATACAGTTGATCTGGATGCTCTGGATGCAGTCGGTGAGTTTACTAATTGTATCAATGGATTGTTTGCATCTGAACTGAGCAAGGAAAACGTTGACGTGGACATGCTTCCACCGGAATTTTATGATCATCCGGTCAGCATTTCGGGCAGTCAGTTCTGCGTATTCCCGATCCATATCGGTAGTGATGTGATCAATTTTATTATGACGATAGATTCAGAGTTAACGGTACAGTAGGAGGATATAAAAGTGGCAAAGGTATTAATAGTAGATGATTCCAGAACATCCCGCAAAATACTCAGAGGAATTTTGGAAGAAAGCGGCCATGAGGTTATTGATGAAGCTGTTGATGGACAGGATGGTGTAAAGAAGTTCCAGTCCTTAAAACCGGATATTGTTACGATGGATATTACCATGCCGGTTCTGGATGGAATGGAAGCCTTAAAGATGATCAAAGCATTAAATCCTGACACAAAGGTGATCATGGTTACCGCAGCCGGTCAAAAAGGAAAGATGATTGATTGTATTAAATTAGGGGCAAATGAGTTTTTAACAAAACCGTTTGATAAAGAGGAGATTATATCTGTTATCAATAAGCTTTCATAGGCTTAGGATATTTTTAGACTAATTTATTCGCCCGACAGGAGGAATTGCACATGATCGAAGCAACGAGCTGTGGCGGCGTGGTTATTTTCAGAGGTAAGATTTTACTTCTCTATAAGAGCTATAAAAATAAATATGACGGATGGGTTCTTCCAAAGGGAACAGTGGAAATGGGCGAGACTCATGAAGAAACTGCTTTAAGGGAAGTTTTAGAAGAAACCGGTTCGAAAGCAACCATTATTAAGTATATTGATAAAAGTGAGTATACCTTTCGTGTGCCGGAAGATATGGTTTCCAAAGAAGTATATTGGTTTTTAATGATGGCTGATAGTTATTACAGCAAACCACAACGTGAAGAACATTTTGTCGACTCGGGATTTTACAAATTTCATGAGGCTTATCATTTACTCAAATTCAGCAATGAAAAACAGATTTTAGAGCAGGCATATGCTGAGTATCTGGAATTAAAAAAGACCAACTTGTGGGGACACAAATATTGATGGAATATTTTCGTTGCAGCAAGGAAGGCTTTTAGCCTTCCTTCCTTTTTCTAATTTTTTGAAGCTCTAATCAGGTGGATTTATGCATATATACAAGGATTTATTTTGTGACGATATCTGTCAGAAAAAGAGAAAAAGAATATTACGCAAAATCAAATATCATGCAGGTCTGACATCGGTTTATGTGATAGCATTATCAGACGGACCGGACTACTTTGATCTGCTTCCCGGTTATGTTTTAAAACAAAAGGCTTATCCCATTGCACAGATGCATATTATGGGACTGGCCGATGGATATGACAGCGCAGTATCTTTAGTTACAGATATGATCCAGACATTTTCAGAAAAATATGGGACAATCCGATTCAAAGATTTTATTATGCGTGAAAAAGAATTGAATTTTACCGGCTATAACAGGAAATAATATTTATGGGTATACTATTTTTGATTTTAAAAATTATAGGGTTTATCCTTTTAGGACTTTTGGCGCTTCTTGTACTGGTGCTTCTGGCAGTGCTGTTTGTTCCGATACGCTACCGCGTGATGGCGCAATATGAAAAAACGGCCATTGCCCGGGTATCGGTCAGCTGGCTTTTGCATCTGATCGGAGTACGGCTTGTAATTTCCGGTCAGGAAAAATCGTGCAAGCTGAAAATTCTGGGGATTCCCTTATTCGATTTTTTAGCTCCGCACAAAGCCGGAAAGAAAAAACGTAAAGGAAAGAATGGTAAAAATAAAAAATCTGCCAACAGAAAACCTGTACAAAACACACAGACAAAACAGGCGACGGCAGATGTTAAAGCTTCTGATAAGGAAAAGATAGACAATCAGAGCAATTTTAGCGATAATATAGACAGAGATCTGGATGATAAGGCATCCTTTTTTAAAAAAGTAAAGATATATGCCGGGAAAGTTTCTGACAAGATCAAGAAGATCCGCAAAAAGGAAACAAATCTTAAAGAGCAGTGCAATAAATGGCTGACTGTCTTAAAAAGAGACAGGACAAAGGAAGCTCTTCGGAAATGCAAAACGACAGTCTGCAAGGTGATAAAGGCTGTTTTACCGCGCAAATGGAAGATGTATGTCCATTATGGACTGGAGGATCCGGCTCTGACGGCAGATATTCTGGGATATTACTGGATGTTGTTTGCGGTTTTATCCGGACACATCGACTGCCAGCCGGATTTTGAAAACAAGGTATTTGAATTTAATCTGCATGCCAAAGGGCATATTCGGATGATTACGATGGTAATTGCCGGATGGAAGTTTTTATTCGATCCGGATCTGATATATTTACGCAAGATCAAAAAAGAAGTGGATTCATTATAATCTGAACGGAGGATATGAGATGAACGAAAATAATTTTAGCAATGTCATTACTTCATTAATGAAAGGAATGGAGACATTTTTATCAACAAAGACAGTAGTCGGAGAGCCGACGCAGGTGGGTGATACGATCATTCTTCCTTTGGTTGATGTGACATTTGGTGTCGGTGCCGGAGCAAATGCCAATGACAGCAAAAATACCGGAGGCGGCGGAATGTCAGGAAAGATGACACCGAGTGCTGTTTTGGTGATTCGTAATGGTCAGACAAAGCTTGTAAATATCAAAAATCAGGACATGGCTACAAAGATTATTGACATGATTCCGGATCTGGTAGACAAATTTACAGCTCCTAAGGAAGACATTCCGGTTAGTGATGACGAAGCCGTTGATATGGCTTTCCCGGATGATTCATCCTTGCTTTAAAATCATAACCAATGATACTTTTGGTTTTTTTATCATATACTACAACAAGAATAGAATGTCTGGATTCGGTATATGTGAAAAAAATGATCGGTTTCGGCTGTTTTATGATAGCCGTCGGCATGTTTATCATGTTGTTTTTGGATAATAATTTTGTGGCGATAATTTTTATTGCTATTTTATTGCTGGTTGGATACAACCTGTTTTGTTGCTGTTGAAAACGGGGATCACATGGATAAAGACAAGGAATGGCTTTTTCAGGAAAACATCAGGCAAAAAAAAGAGGACCGTATAAATACGATCCTTTTTATTTTTGATTAAGCTCTTTCAACTAATCCGGATTTTAAACAAGATGTGCAAACATGCATAGTCTTTGTAGCTCCTTTGACTTTACATTTTACATTTCTGATGTTTGAATTCCAAATACGATTAGATCTTCTATGAGAATGGCTGACGTTATTTCCGAAATGAGCGCCTTTACCACAGATATCACATTTTGCCATTATTGCACCTCCTAACAAAAATTGACTCACAACAAAAATATACTATCAGATTTCATATGGATTTGCAAGCATATATTTATTTTTTTGTAATTTTTTTCAAAAAGCGGAAAAACATCAGTATTTATGGGTATTTTAACATATAATGAAAAGAAAATAACGAAAAGAAAAGATAAAGATATTCCATTTTAAGGGAAATGTTGTTATAATAATATCATTATGACTTTAAGGAGGTAATTGGCATGAAAAGCATCATGAATACACATCTGGGTAATATTTCCATTGATAGTGAAGTTATTGCTAATTATGCAGGAACGGTAGCTAATGAATGTTTCGGTGTTGTTGGAATGGCTAATGTGAATGTGAAAGACGGACTGGTAAAGCTTCTTAAGCAGGAAAGCTTATCAACCGGTATTTCCGTTGTCATCAAAAATTCCGGTATCAGCATTGATTTTCATTTGATCGTTGCATATGGTGTTAATATTCTTGCCGTATCAGATAATTTAATAAGCACTGTTAAATATAAAGTAGAAGAATTTACAGGATTAAAAGTAGAAAAAGTCAACATCTTTGTGGAAGGTGTTCGAGTAATCGATTAAGAGGAGGATATAGCTGTGGCTGCAAATACAATTGATAACAGCTTACTTTGCAAAATGTTTTTAGCAGGTGCAAAGAATCTGGAAGCCAACAAAGAATATATTAATGAATTAAATGTTTTCCCTGTTCCGGATGGTGATACCGGAACCAACATGACAATGACGATTATGTCAGCTGCCAAGGATGTTGCCGGACTGGATGAGACAACAGAGATGAAGGTAATTGCAAAAGCAATTTCTTCCGGTTCTCTTCGTGGTGCACGAGGCAACTCCGGTGTTATCTTATCACAGCTTTGCAGAGGTTTTGCCAAGATCATCGGTGATGTGGAAGTGATCGACAAAGAAGTTTTGGCAAGAGCCTGTGAAAGAGCTGTTGAGAGCGCCTACAAGGCAGTTATGAAGCCCAAAGAAGGTACAATTCTTACCGTTGCCAAGGGCCTTTGCGAAAAGGTTGTAGAGCTTTCTGCTGATCCGGATATCGATCTGGATACCGTTATTGACTCTGCTATCGTATATGCAAAAGAGGTTCTGGATAAGACACCTGATATGCTTCCTGTATTAAAACAGGCCGGTGTTGTTGATTCGGGCGGATATGGTCTTGTTGTATTCTTAAGCGGAGCACAGAGTGCTTTCCGTGGAGAAGAGATCGATTTCACACTTGAGACACCTGCTGTAGGTGATAAGCCTGCTGTTGACAGCAAAGAGGCGGATACAGCCGATATCAAATTCGGATACTGTACAGAGTTTATTATTTTACTGGATAAAGCTTTCAATAACAAAATGGAAAAAGATTTCAAGGCATTCCTCGAATCTATCGGTGATTCCATTGTTTTGGTTGCTGATGAAGAGATCGTCAAGGTGCATGTGCATACCAATGATCCCGGTCTTGCTATCCAGAGAGCACTGACCTATGGTGCACTTTCCAATATGAAGATCGACAATATGCGTTTAGAGCATCAGGAAAAGCTGTTCAAGGAGAAGGAAAAGGCTGAAGCAGCAAGCAAAGAGCAGGCAATGGAGCACAAAGAGGTTGGCTTTATTTCCGTTTCAGTCGGTGATGGTATCAATGATATCTTCAAGGATCTTGGTGTTGACCGTATTATCGAAGGCGGTCAGACTATGAATCCGAGTACCGATGATATCCTAAAGGCAATTGATCAGGTCAATGCGGACACCGTATTCATCCTGCCCAACAATAAAAACATTATCATGGCTGCCAACCAGGCACAGGATATGGTAGAAGACAAAAAGGTTATCGTTATCCCTACCAAAAATATTCCGCAGGGTATTACCGCGATCATCAGCTATGTACCTGAAATGAGTGCAGAAGAAAATGCCGAAAACATGAAAGCTGAGATCGAGAATGTCAGAACAGGTCAGGTTACCTACGCTGTCAGAGATACAGAGATTGACGGTATGACCATTCATGAAAACGACATTATGGGTATTGGCGACCACAAAATGCTTGCGGTTGGTACGGAAGTAAATGCGACAACCAAAGAAATGATCGATAAAATGATTGAGGAATCAGATGCAGAGCTGATCAGTATTTATTATGGTGCAGACATTCCCGCTGATGCTGCAGAAGCATTGGTTGATGCTGTCAGCAAAGAACACAGTGACTGTGATGTAGAATTACAGCATGGCGGTCAGCCGGTTTACTACTATATTGTATCTGTAGAATAAAATGGATTATCAGACAAGTATCAAAGAACTTAAGGGCATCGGCGAAAAAAACGGTGCCCTTTTTCATAAACTGCATATTGACACCTTATATGATCTGCTGACTTTTTTTCCTAGGGCATACGAGAGTTATCCGGCGCTTACTGAGGCTGTTTTGTCTGACAATGATAAGAGGGTTGCGGTATTTGCCACTTTGAAAAGTGAGCCTAAGCTAACTCATATCAAAAAATATCAGATTCTTTCTTTTATTGCCTCCGATGAAAAAGATCAGCGTTTTCATGTCCGTATTTTTAATATGCCGTATCTTAAGAAGGCACTTCATGCGGGGCAGAGCTATGTCTTTTACGGAAAAATGACACAGAGTGCGGACCATCTTGCTATGGATCAGCCAAGGCTTTTTAAGCCGGAGGAGTATTTCAAAATGTTAGAGGGATATTTTCCAATCTATCCCTGTACCAAAGGTCTGTCCAACGATACCATACGCAAATATATCCGGATGGCTTATGAAATCTTAGAAGAACAGATTCGGGATCCGTTTCCGGATGATCTGATCAAAAAGAGAGAGTTTCCGTCTTACAGGGATATGGTGCGTATCATGCACAATCCGGATTCGATGGACGAGGTGTTCCGTGCCAAAAAGAGACTGGCATACGAAGAGTTTTTCTTTTTCCTGCTTTCTACCAGACAAAATGAAAGCGGACAGGTAAAAAAGACAGAGGTCAACTGTTTTCAAAAGTATGAGGAAGTTGATGCCTTTATAGAAGCGCTGCCGTTCAAGCTTACCGATTCCCAGCTTCGTGCATGGAAGGAGATTGAAAAAGACCTTTGCTCCCATACGGTCTGTAACCGCCTTGTACAGGGGGATGTAGGCTGTGGAAAGACCATGATCGCCATTCTGGCTCTATATAGCTGTGTGTTAAACGGTAAACAGGGTGCTTTGATGGCTCCGACGGAGGTACTGGCACAGCAGCATTTTCAGTCATTTACAGAAATGACACAAGAATACGGACTGCCATTCCGGATTGCTTTATTGACCGGCAGTGTCAAAGCAAAGGACAAAAAACAGATATATGCCGAGCTTTCAGATGGAACCGTCAATCTGGTTATCGGAACGCATGCTCTATTGGAAGATCCGGTGTGCTTTCAAAATCTCGGCCTTGTCGTGACGGATGAACAGCATCGTTTCGGTGTCAGACAAAGAGCTGTGCTGCATGCAAAAGGGCAGGATGTGCATACTATAGTCATGTCTGCAACTCCGATTCCGCGGTCGCTTGCCATGATCTTATATGGAGGCATGAATGTATCGACGATACCGGAATTGCCAGCGCACAGACTTCCGATCAAAAATGCGGTTGTGGATATTGGATACCGCAAGAGTGCATATCACTTTATGAAACAGCAGATTAAAGAAGGCAGACAGATTTATATTATCTGCCCGATGGTCGAGGCCGGGATTTCCGAAGATCTCGAAAATGTAGAAGAATATGCGGAAAAGATCCGCCCGTTTTTTGATGAAAATGTCAGGATCGCAGTTTTGCATGGCAAGATGAAGGGGACGGATAAAAACCGGATCTTAAATGAATTTGCATCACATGAAATTGATATTCTGGTCTCAACCACGGTTGTGGAGGTCGGCATCAATGTCCCAAATGCAACCGTTATGATGATCGAAAATGCGGAGCGTTTCGGACTGGCAGCCCTACATCAGCTAAGAGGCCGGGTCGGACGTGGAAAGTATCAGTCTTATTGCATTTTTGTTGATTCCACAGCCAGTAAAAAGAGTAAAAAAAGACTGGATATCCTTGGAAAGACCAATGATGGATTTGAGATCGCCAATGCAGACCTCAAGATGCGTGGGCCGGGAGAGCTGTCCGGGACACTGCAAAGCGGTGATGCCGGTTTTGTGTATGCGGATCTGTATGATGATGCGGATATGCTGTATCTTGCCAATGAGGATGTTGGTGATTTACTTATGGAAGATCCGGCATTGTCGGATGCTTCTCACAATGGCCTCAGACAGAAATGGACGGAGTATACAGAGCATGGATATCTCCAGACCATTTGATAAATATGGGAATAACCACAATATTTGGTATTTTTTGTTTGAAAAAAATCAAATTATGCTATATGATGATATCATGGTTTATTGAGCGATAATATCATAAATAAGCAATATTCAGGAGGAACACTTACTATGGCTAAGTCCACAGATTATGGTGCTTCGAGTATAAAAGTTTTGGAAGGACTGGAAGCCGTCCGGGTACGTCCGGGTATGTATATCGGCAGCGTATCAACAAAGGGACTGAATCATCTGATTTATGAAATTGTTGATAATGCGGTTGACGAGCATCTGGCCGGTTTTTGTTCTGTAATACAGGTATATCTTGAAAAAGACGGATCTGCGACTGTTATTGATAATGGACGTGGTATTCCGGTTGAAATGCATGAAAAAGGAATCAGTGCGGAGCGTGTTGTATTTACGACACTGCATGCGGGCGGTAAATTTGATGATTCGGCCTACAAGACCAGCGGTGGTCTGCATGGTGTCGGTTCATCGGTTGTCAATGCACTTTCCAATTATATGACAGTCCGGATATCCAGAAACGGACATATCTATGAAGATAAATATGAAAGAGGTATTCCGGTACAGGATCTGGTAGACGGATTGCTGCCGGTTGTCGGCAAGACAAAGGAGACAGGTACTGCCATCAATTTCCTGCCGGATGATACTATTTTTGACAAGACCTATTTCAAGGCAGAGGATGTCAAAAGCAGACTGCATGAGACTGCATACCTCAATCCTAATCTGACGATTGAATTTGAGGACCGCAGAGGCGAAGAAACAGATCGTGCAGTATTCCATGAGCCGGAAGGTCTGTGCGGTTTCGTAAAAGCCATGAATGCATCCAAAGAGCCTGTCAGCGATATTATCTATTTCAAGGGTGAGCTTGAAAATATCGAAGTGGAATGTGCTTTCCAGTATGTAAATGAATTTCATGAAAATGTACTTGGTTTCTGCAACAATATCTACAACGCCGAGGGTGGTACACACATCACAGGTTTTAAATCATCCTTTACCAATGTGATCAACACCTATGCGCGTGAACTAAATATTTTAAAAGAAAAAGATCAGAATTTTACCGGTGCCGATGTACGAAACGGCATGACTGCGGTTGTATCGATCAAGCATCCGGATCCCCGATTTGAAGGCCAGACCAAGACAAAGCTTGACAATCAGGATGCAGCCAAGGTAGTAAGTAAGATCACCTCAGATGAGGTAGTCCGTTATTTTGACCGTAATCTAGATAATCTTAAGGCTGTGATTACCTGTGCGGAAAAATCAGCCAAGATCAGAAAATCCGAAGAAAAAGCCAAGACCAATATGCTGTCCAAGCAGAAATACTCTTTTGATTCCAATGGTAAGCTTGCCAACTGTGAGTCAAGAGATGCCAGCATGTGTGAGATCTTTATCGTAGAGGGTGATTCTGCGGGCGGTTCTGCAAAGACTGCCAGAAACCGGAAATATCAGGCAATTCTTCCCATCCGTGGTAAGATTTTGAATGTTGAAAAGGCCAGTATGGACAAGGTGCTTGCAAATGCCGAGATCAAAACAATGATCAACGCTTTTGGCTGTGGTTTTTCCGAAGGATATGGGAATGACTTTGATATCAGCAAGCTGCGGTATGACAAGATCATCATTATGGCCGATGCCGATGTGGATGGTGCACATATCTCTACTTTGTTACTGACATTATTTTACCGGTTTATGCCTGAGCTTATCAGCTCCGGACATGTATATATTGCGATGCCGCCGCTTTATAAGGCGATGCCGGCAAAGGGCAGGGAAGAATATCTTTATGATGACAAGGCTTTAGAAAAATACCGTAAGAGCCATAAGGGGCCGTTTACCCTGCAGCGTTATAAAGGTCTGGGTGAAATGGATGCCGAGCAGTTGTGGGAAACAACACTCAATCCGGAGACCAGAAAGCTTAAATTGGTTGAGATCGATGATAATTTCCAGGCAGACAAGATCACGGAAATGCTGATGGGAACCGAGGTTCCGCCGCGTAAAAAGTATATTTATGATCATGCAAGGGAAGCTTTATTAGATATTTAATTTTAAGATACAGGAAAGAGACAGCAACAGATTATGAGTGAATCAATTATCAGAACCGAATACTCGGAGGTAATGGAGCAATCTTATATTGATTATGCAATGAGCGTTATCATTGCAAGGGCACTGCCGGATGTCAGGGATGGATTAAAGCCTGTACAGCGCCGTACCCTCTATGATATGCATGAGCTTCGCATCCGTTACGACGGCCCTTACCGTAAATGTGCCCGCATCGTCGGTGATACAATGGGTAAATATCATCCTCATGGAGACAGTTCCATTTACGATGCACTGGTTGTTCTGGCACAGGAATTTAAAAAGGGTATTCCGCTTGTTGACGGACATGGAAACTTTGGCTCTATCGAAGGCGATTCAGCCGCTGCCATGCGTTATACCGAAGCAAGACTTGCGCAGATCACGCAGGAGGCTTATCTGGCTGATCTGGACAAGGATGTTGTGGATTTTGTGCCAAACTTTGATGAGACCGAACAGGAGCCGTCCGTACTTCCGGTCAAGGTTCCAAATATCCTGATCAATGGTGCAGAGGGTATTGCAGTCGGTATGGCTACCAGTATTCCGACACACAATCTTTCTGAAGTCATTGATGGATTAAAAGCATATATGCAGGATCCGACACTTTCAACCAGACAGCTTATGAAGTATGTCAAAGGTCCGGATTTTCCGACCGGAGGCATTGTATGCAATCAGGATGAGCTTTTATCCATCTATGAAACCGGAACCGGAAAGATCAAGGTGCGTGGCAAGGTAGACGTGGAAAAAGGAAAAGGCGGACATGTTAATATTGTCATTTCCGAAATTCCCTATACCATGATCGGAACCGGTATTTCCAAATTTTTAATGGATGTTGCTGCACTGGCAGAGACCAAAAAGACCAGTGATATTGTGGATATTTCCAACCAGTCCGGCAAAGAAGGAATCCGGATCGTTATTGAATGTAAGCGCGATACAGATACTGAGCAGTTTATCAATATGCTCTACAAAAAGACAAAGCTTGAGGATACCTTTGGTGTCAATATGTTAGCCGTTGCTAACGGAAGGCCGGAGACTTTGAGCTTACAGCAGATATTTGAGCACTGTGCCGACTTCCAGTTTGAGGTTGCCACACGCAAATATCAGACTCTGCTCAACAAGGAACAGGAAAAACGCGAGATCCAGGAAGGTCTGATAAAGGCCTGCAATCTGATCGATCTTATCATTGAGATTTTGAGAGGCTCCAAAGACCGTGCAATGGCCAAGGATTGTCTGGTAAACGGTGTCACAGACGGCATCCGTTTTAAGTCCAAAGAGTCAAAGGTCATGGCTACACAACTGATGTTTACGGAAAAACAGGCCAATGCCATTTTGGAGATGCGTCTGTACCGTCTGATCGGTCTTGAGATCAACGCCCTTATCAAAGAGCACGAAGAGACCATGGCCAATATTTACAAATACGAAGATATTTTATCCAGCCATTCTTCCATGATTCAGGTATTGATCCAGGAGCTTGATGAATACAAAAAGAAATTTGGTACAAAGAGAAAGACACAGATCACCAATGCCGAAGAAGCTGTTTATATCGAAAAAGAGCAGGAAGAGACAGATTTGTATGTTCTGATGGATCGTTTCGGCTATGTGCGCTGTATTGATGAAGCTACTTACGAGCGCAATAAAGAGACTGCAGAATCAGAGAACCGTTTCATTATTAAGTGCAAAAATACCGGCAAGATCTGCATATTTACCGCAGAAGGCCAGATGCATACCGCCAAGGTCAAGGACATTCCCATGGGCAAGTTCCGTGACAAGGGTGTAGTGGTAGACAATATCAGCAACTTTGACACATCCAAGGAGCGAATTTTATATGTATGCTCACAAAGTGATGTCAACTTATACCGGATCCTGTTTGTTACCAAAACATCCATGTGCAAGATTGTGGACGGCGGAGAATTTGATGTGGCAAAAAGAACGGTCGCTGCAACCAAATTGGCAGAGGATGATGAAGTAGTAAGTATTGTGCCTTTGATAAGCCAGAGAAATATTGTGTTGCAGTCCAAGGACGGTTATTTCTTGAAATTTGTCATCGATGAGATACCGGAAAAGAAAAAGAACGCAATCGGTGTACGTGGCATGAAATTAAATGATTCGGATTATGTTGAAAATGTTTACTATACACAAAATGCGGTAGAGCATATCATAGAGTATAAAGAAAAATCCGTTGATTTAAATAAAATGAAACTTGGCAAGCGTGATTCTAAGGGAACGAAGATCCGCGTATAGTCAGAAAGGACAATATGAGAGTAATTGCAGGAAGTGCCCGCAGCCTGAAGCTGGTAACACCGGAGGGACAGGATACGAGGCCGACAACAGACCGGATCAAGGAAACCTTATTTAATATATTACAGTTTGATCTGTATGATGCCGCTTTTTTGGATCTGTTTGCAGGAAGCGGTGCGATTGGAATTGAGGCATTGAGCAGAGGTGCGAAAGAGGCGTGCTTTGTGGATTCGGGAACTGAAGCCGAAAGCTGTATCAAAGAAAATCTGAAGCATACGAAGTTGGAAGACAAAGCGACCGTATACAAGCAGGATGTTTTTGTTGCCCTGACCCGTATGGAATACCAGAAGAAATTTGATTTTGTCTTTATGGATCCGCCTTATCACAAGGAGCTTGAGCAGAGAGTGCTGGAATATCTGACAACTTCATCGATCATTGATGATCAGTCCACGATCATATTTGAAGCTGCCATTGATACAGATCTTAGTTTTTTGGATTCACTTCCTTATGAAGTGACCAAAATCAAACAATACAAAACCAACATGCATGTGTTTGTGAAAAGGAGCCACTAAAATGAAAAGTGCTATTTATCCGGGAAGTTTCGATCCGGTTACCTATGGTCATCTGGATGTGATCAAAAGATCAGCCAATATATTCGATGAACTGACAGTCTGTGTTTCTTATAATGTCATGAAGTCGTCATTGTTTTCTGTAGAGGAACGTGTTAAAATGCTAAAAGAAGCGACAAAAGATTTACCAAATGTCAAGGTCGATTCTTTCAGTGGACTTACCATTGATTATGCCAAAGAAAAAAATGTACATGTGATCGTGCGCGGACTGCGTGCCATTACAGATTTTGAATATGAGCTGCAGATTGCCCAGACCAACCACAAGCTTTCGGGCGGTGAGCTGGATACCATGTTTTTGACGACTGCGCTCGAATATGCTTATTTAAGTTCATCATCTGTAAAAGAAATCGCTTATTTCAATGGAGATATTTCTCCCTGCGTACCTGATTTTGTAGCAAAAGAAATTTACAATAAATATCACGGAAATAACAAATAAAGGAGACTTGATATGAGCAGCAAAATGATGACCAGTAAAATCGAGCAGTTGATTGATGAAATTGAAGATTATATCGATAGTTGTAAGCCGGCCTTTTTTAATAACAACAATATTGTCGTCAATAAGGAAGAAATTGATGAATTGCTGCGGGAGCTGAGAATGACAACTCCGGAAGAGATCAAACGTTGTCAGAAGATCATCAGCAATCAGGAAGCGATTATTGAAGATGCCAAACAAAAAGCAACAGGCCTTATCAATGATGCTACAGCCAAGACAAGTGAGCTTGTTAATCAGGAGGCTGTCACACAGCAGGCATACGGTCAGGCAGAAGAGATTGTTGCCCTTGCCACCAAACAGGCACAGGAAATTGTGGATACAGCTACCAATGAAGCCAACCAGATGAGAGCTGCTGCCGTACAGTATACAGACAGCCTGCTTGGCAATGTGGAAAAGATCATCAGCACATCGCTGGAAGTCAATTCCGCAAAATATGAAAGCCTTATCACATCACTTACCGATTGTTACAATATCGTGACCGCAAACAGAGCTGAGCTCTATCCGGCAGAACCGGTTGATGACTCTGTTTTTGAAGAAGAAAACTAGATACATAAAAAAGTGATACATGTTATGCTGCATAGAATGATTTTATGCAGCATATATTTTTTCTTTGAAAAAGGACAGTCTCCGATCATGTAAAAGGTCTGCAGATGGCAGGAAATACCGTTAAAGGCCAGTGCAATATGGGAAAGCCTGAAAGAAAGCGCAGAATTAAGGCTTAAGGCCTTTATGGAAATGATACCGCCTGAGATTTCCAACATGCAGTGTATCAGTGTGGTCGGATAGCCGCTTAAAAGGACGGATACGGCAGCCATCAGCATATTGCAAAAGATCATGTAGCCTCCGAGTATTCCAATCTGGGACAGGCTTCTGATGATATTTGTATGGATTCCCGTGATGATCATTTTAGGGGAATGAACCGGTCTATTGGCATCGGCATGACCCGGAGGTGAGATAAACTTTTCTTTTCCGTACATGGTATAGCGCAACAACAAGCCATACAGCAGAGGAATGGCATATAGGATAAAAATCCCCTTTAGCCGGAGAGCTTTTGGATAGACATTTCCACAAATAAAGGAAAGATAATAAGCAGGACCGAAATTATTGCAGAAGCTAAGCAGATATTCGGCTTCTTTTTTTGTCAGGTTATTTTTCTGAAACTCGTATGAGACAATTTTAGCGCCCATCGGAAAGCCGCATAAAAAGCCCATGATAAGAGTATAGATTCCGGCATCTGAAATACGGAACAGTGGTCTTAAAATACAGGAAAATGGTTTTACCAAGAGCTTTTCAAGCCTTAGATCGATCATGAGACCGGAGAGGATCATAAACGGCAGAAGAGCCGGCAGCATATGCTTATACCAGATATTAAGCCCTAAAAAGGCATATTGCCTGGTCTGGTCCGCATGTGACAATAACAGGCCAAACAGGGAAATGACAAGGACGGATATAACTAAGTTTTTTATAAAATTTTTCATAAAAAAACCCACGGACAAACAAAATAGTATATACTAAAAGATATTATCGGATAAGGATTTTCATGCAAAAATATGCGTTTGGATAAATATTTGACGGATTGCGGAATAGATTCCAGAAGTAACTGCAAAAAGTATATCAGACAGGGACGTGTGACGGTCAATGACAGCGTCGAGAAAAATGAGGCACGTCATGTGTCAGATGCAGACAGTATCTGTTTTGACAACACACCGGTTGTTTTAAAAAGCGGACTGTACCTGATGTTTTACAAACCGGCGGGTTGTGTCTGTGCCCTTCATGATGCCGTGCATCAGGCGGTGATTGATTATTTTCCGGATGATTATAAAAAAAGGCTTCTGATCGCGGGACGTCTGGACAAGGATACCGAGGGCATCTTATTTTTAACGGATGACGGAGCCTTTATCCATCATCTGATGGCTCCGAAAAAGCATGTTGATAAGACCTATTATTTTGAAGCCGAAGGAAGTCTTGATCCTCAGGCAGTGAAGATTGCCGCAAAAGGAATGGATATCGGTGATGATACACCGTTAAAGCCGGCAAAGCTTGAGCTCCTTGACAATGATCCGGTAAGATCAAGCGGGCTACTTACCATTTGTGAGGGGCGTTACCATCAGGTCAAACGAATGGTACACGCACTCGGAGCGGAGGTTGTCTATTTAAAACGGTTAGCCATAGGAAGCGTCAGCCTGGATGAGGCACTTGAGCCGGGACAATTCCGTGCGCTTACAGACAGCGAGCTGGAAGCCTTACATTATAGATTAGAGAAATAAAAAGAGAGAACGGATATGCCTTTTTTACCCATGACATTAGAGGAATGTCATCAACAAAATATAAATCAACTGGACTTTGTATATATCATCGGAGATGCCTATGTGGATCATCCGTCATTTGGCCATGCTATTATATCCCGTGTTTTGGAATCGTTTGGATATACAGTCGGTATTATTTCACAGCCTGACTGGAAGGATCCGGACAGTATAACGATCCTTGGAACACCACGTCTTGGCTTTATTATCTCAGCCGGCAATATGGATTCCATGGTCAATCATTATTTTGTCAGCAAAAAGCGCAGGCCGACAGATGCTTATACTCCCGGCGGTGCGGCAGGAAAAAGACCGGATCATGCGGTTGTTGTGTATAGCAATCTTGTAAGGCAGCGTTTTAAGGATACACCGATCATCCTTGGAGGGATCGAAGCCAGTCTGCGCAGAATGGCGCATTATGATTACTGGTCTGACTCTTTAAAAAGATCTGTCCTTTTAGATAGTGGTGCTGATCTGATTTCATATGGAATGGGTGAAAAATCCATTGTTGAAATAGCAGATGCCTTAAACAGTGGAATGGATGTCAAAGATATCACGTTTATCAGAGGTACAGTTTACAAGGCCAGAAGTACGGAGCAGGTCTGTGATGGTGTTGTGTTGCCAACCTATATGGATATGAAGGAGGACAAGCTCTTTTATGCCAAATCCTTTGCGCTTCAGTATGAAAATACCGATCCATATGTCGGAAAGCCGCTGATCGAGGAATATGAGCATCAGGTTTATGTGATCCAGAATCCACCGTCATTTCCGCTTAGTACCATGGAAATGGATGATGTGTACGCGCTTCCCTATATGCGTCGTGCACATCCGTCCTATGATGCACTTGGAGGAGTACCGGCTACAAAGGAGATACAGTTTTCCCTGATCAGTAACCGTGGCTGCTTTGGAGGCTGCAATTTCTGTGCACTGACATTTCATCAGGGGCGTATCGTGCAGGTGCGCAGCCATGAATCAATTATAGAAGAAGCAAAGCTTATGACAGAAGATCCCGACTTTAAGGGATATATCCACGATGTCGGCGGACCGACTGCCAATTTCCGCGCTCCGTCGTGTCAGAAGCAGTTAAAATATGGCGTCTGCAAAAACAGACAGTGCCTGTTTCCAAAGCCCTGCGAAAATCTTATCGCCGATCAGAGTGACTATGTTGCACTTCTCCGGAAGCTGCGAAAGCTCCCACGGGTCAAAAAAGTATTTATCCGCTCCGGTATCCGGTTTGATTATCTGTTAGCTGATTCAGATGATACATTTTTCCATGAGCTTTTGGATTATCATGTCAGCGGTCAGTTAAAGGTTGCTCCCGAGCATATCTGCGACGCAGTGTTAAAACGTATGGGCAAGCCGGAAAACGCCGTTTATGAGCGTTTTATGAAAAAATACGAGGATTACAATAAAAAGATTGGCAAAAAGCAGTATCTGGTGCCGTATCTGATGTCCTCCCATCCGGGCTCCACGCTCAAGGAGGCGGTAACACTTGCCGAGTATATACGGGATCTTGGCTATATGCCGCAGCAGGTACAGGATTTTTATCCGACACCGTCCACCATGTCCACGGTCATGTATTATACCGGTGTGGATCCAAGGGATATGAAGCCTGTATATGTGGTCAAAAATCCGCATGAAAAAGCATTGCAGAGGGCACTGATCCAATATAAAAATCCGGAAAATTATGAACTGGTAAAAGAGGCGCTTGTAAAAGCGCATAGAGAAGATCTGATCGGTTTTGGACCGGAATGTCTGATACCGCCCAGAAAAATACAAAAGAAGCCGCAGGCAGCGCCTGTTAAGAAGGGTGCCAAAAACGACAACAGGAGAAGACGAAATGAAAAAAATAAAAAAAGGTGAGTTTGCCTATTACAACCACAAAAGAAAAACAATGATCATTCTGACGATCTTATACTTCGCAATATCCATTGCACTTTATGTGACCGGCTATGTGACAACCGGAAGCAATAAAAATCTTTTGACGATCGTTGCTGTTCTGGGTATGTTACCGGCAAGTAAAAGTGCTGTGGAAATGATCATGTATATCCGGTATCACGGCTGTAGTGAGGAGCAATATGATCTTTTACATGAAGCCGTGGATCCTTTTGTACATGCATACGGTCTTGTCATGACGACCTACAAAAAGAATTTTGAGGTTGCATCCTGCATTGTCAAAAACGGATATGTGTATGCTTACCTTACCAATCATCACGATTCTGTTGATGAGCTTCAAAAGCATATGAGCGACATGATCCGTCAGAACGGACTTAAGGGAACTGCAGGAGTTTTTATCAAAACAGATGATTACTGTAACCGTTTACAGGAATTGCAGAAAAAAGAAGACGAGGATCAGGCAAATGATAAGGCTCTGTTAGAGCTGATGCTTCAGTTGTCATTATAAAATATGAAAGAATTTATGATTAAATCCAATGAATCCGGACAGCGTCTGGACAAATTCCTTGGCAAGGTTTTATCGGAAGCTTCCATGGGCTTTATTTATAAGATGTTGCGCAAAAAAAACTTTACCCTCAACGATAAAAAGGCTGACGGAAAGGAAATCCTTGAGCAGGGAGATTGTGTAAAGCTGTTTTTATCGGATGAAACCTTTGGAAAGTTCAGTAAATTAGATACGATAAAGAATCAGGCTGATAAAAGTTACCCAAGGGTAACTAAAGAGGATCTGGACAAACTGTCGTTAGCAATTGTTTATGAGGATCCGGATATTCTGATTTTTAATAAACCGGCCGGTATGCTTTCCCAGAAATCCGAAAAAGATGATATATCGGTCAATGAATACCTGATCGGTTATATGCTTACCTCGCGGCAGATTACAAGGGATGAGCTTGCTACCTTTAAGCCATCGATCGCCAACCGTCTGGACCGCAATACAACCGGTGCGATTTTATGCGGAAAATCGCTTGCCGGACTGCAGTTTCTTGCTGATACGCTAAAGCATAGAACCATGCACAAATATTACCGGACGATCGTCTGTGGAAAAATCGAACATCCGATGCAGTTGGACGGTTCCTTATCAAAGGATGAAAAAAAGAATCAGGTCAGGATAAGCCGTCAGACAGATACCGGGAAAAATACGATTCAGACCAAAATGGAACCGTTGCAGATTTTTCATTATAAAAATACTGAATATACAGAAATACAGGTGGAGCTGATCACAGGGAAGACGCATCAGATACGTGCGCAACTTTCAAGCATCGGTCATCCGCTTTTGGGAGATACCAAGTACACAGGAGACGGTATCGACAATCGTTTCCGGGGCCTTAGACACCAGTTACTTCATTCCTACAAGATGTGTTTTGAAGAAGGCGGATCGCTTTCAAATGAAAAATTTGCTTATCTGGGAGGAAAGACTTTTTATGCGGACCTTCCGGATGAATATCAGAAAATATTGAGGACAATGCAAAATGGGAACATGGAATAGCAGGGGACTTCGTGGCTCGGCTTTGGAAGAAATGATCAACCGTACAAATGAAAAATACCGGGACAGCGGACTGGCATTGATTCAGAAAGTTCCGACACCGATCACACCGATCAAAATTGACCAGCAGTCCAGACATATTACACTGGCGTATTTTGACCAGAAATCCACGGTCGACTATATTGGGGCAGTCCAGGGCATTCCGATCTGCTTTGATGCCAAGGAATGTGCGGTGGATACCTTTGTTTTGCAAAATATACATCCGCATCAGGTTGCCTTTATGGAAGATTTTGAAAAGCAGAATGGTGTTGCTTTTTTTCTGATCCATTTTACACACAGGGATGTTTTGTATTATCTGCCGTTCAGACATCTGCAGAAATTCTGGCAGAGAGCACAGGATGGAGGCCGGAAGAGCTTCCGTTTTGATGAACTGGATTTATCCTATACAATTTCATCAAGGGCCGGTCTTTTAGTGCCGTATCTGGATGCACTGCAGAAAGATCTCAATGACCGGGACGATGATTTTCAGGATGTCTGATAAAGAGATTGACAAATAAAAAAAGATTCAGTATACTTAAAAACGCATTAGCGTGTTAGCGAATTAGCGCTTTAATTCATAAAAGTAAACACAGGAAGGATTTATGAAATTATGAAAAAAGTTGTTCATACCCCCGAGGGTGTCAGAGATATATACGGCAACGAATGTCAGAGAAAGCATTATTTGCAAAACCGGATACACGACAATTTCCGATGCTTTGGATATCAGGATATTGAGACACCGACGTTTGAGTTTTTTGATGTGTTTGGCAAGGAAACCGGTACAACGACCAGCAGGGAATTGTACAAGTTTTTTGATAAAGAGGGCAATACACTGGTATTAAGACCTGATTTTACCCCTTCGATCGGCCGTTGTGCAGCCAAATATTTTATGGAAGAATCTATGCCCGTGCGTCTGACCTATCTTGGAAATACATATACCAATACCTCCAATCTGCAGGGTAAATTAAAAGAGACAACCCAGATGGGCGTGGAGCTTATCGGAGATGCATCTGTCATGGCTGATGCGGAGATGATCCATCTTGCGGTTTCATCCTTAAAAGCTGCCGGATTATCCGATTTTCAGATCAGTATCGGCGAAATTGGCTTCTTTAAGGGAATCTGCAAAGAGCTTCAGTTGGATGAAGAGACGGAAATGGATTTGAGGGAAAATATTTCCAATAAAAATTATTTCGGTGCAGAGGAATTATTGACCGGCAAAAATCTTTCCAAAAATCAAATAGATAATATTTTGAAGATCACAGAGCTGTTTGGTTCCTATGAGATCCTGCAGGAGGCAAAAGAGCTTGTCAACAACGAGCAGAGCCAAAGCTCTATAGACCGCCTGATGCAGTTATATGAACTGTTAAAGGTATATGAGGATGAAAAATATATTTCTTTTGACCTGGGATTGGTCAGCAAGTATCATTATTATACCGGTATTATCTTTAAGGGTTATACCTATGGAACCGGTGATGCGATCGTAACAGGCGGACGTTATGATTCTCTGTTATCTTATTTTGGTAAAAATTCCGCATCCATTGGATTTGTGATCAATGTGGACGGCCTGATGCAGGCAATGGCATCCAGAAAGCTGTTTCCGGATGTTTCACAAAAACTGACCCTTGTTGTATACGAAGCAGGCTGTGAGGCTGATGCCATCCGTTATGCAAAGGAGCTTCGATCCTTAAAGAAAAACTGTGAGCTGCATCTTTTAAACGAAGAGCATGACGAAACCTTTTATCTTGCATATGCAAAGCAGCGGTCACAGACAAGCGTTGTGAAATTATCATCAAAGGGAATGAAAGAGCTGTACAAGGCCTAGGAGAAGATTATGAGTGAAGATATGAGATACATAACATTTGCCCTCGGAAAGGGCCGTCTTGCCAACAAGACACTGGATTTACTGGAAAAGATCGGTATCTACTGTGAAGAGATGAAGGATAAAGATACCCGTAAGCTGATCTTTGTCAATGAAGAATTAAAATTAAAATTTTTCCTTGCCAAGGGACCGGATGTTCCGACCTATGTAGAATATGGCGCTGCCGATATTGGTGTTGTCGGTAAGGACACTTTATTAGAGGAAGGCAGACGGGCTTATGAGGTGTTGGATTTAGGCTTTGGTAAATGCCGTATGTGTGTCTGCGGACCGGAGAGCGCGAGAGAACTGTTACAGCACCATGAAATGATCCGTGTAGCGAGCAAGTATCCTAAGATCGCCAAGGATTACTTTTACAATAAAAAGCACCAGACGGTTGACATCATCAAATTAAACGGCTCGGTAGAGCTTGGACCGATCGTCGGACTTTCCGATGTCATTGTGGATATTGTGGAGACCGGTTCGACCTTAAAGGAAAACGGACTGGTGGTACTCGAGGAGATCTGTCCTTTATCTGCCCGCATGATTGTCAATCAGGTGAGCATGAAGATGGAATCTGAACGGATCAAGGACATTATCCATCGTTTGAGAGAACAGTTATAATCAATGTTATTATATTTATGGAAGATGAAGGGGTAAATTTATGGAACGAACAGCTTCAATTAACCGTACAACAAAAGAGACAGATATTGCTTTAACCTTGGATCTGGATGGAAGCGGCTCCTATCAGATTGAGACCGGGATCGGCTTTTTTGACCATATGTTATCCGGCTTTGCCAAGCATGGATATTTTGATCTTCAGTTAAAAGCAACCGGAGATTTATATGTTGACGGACATCACACCGTAGAGGACTGTGGTATTGTCCTTGGAAATGCGATCGCCAAAGCAGTCGGAGACAAAAAGGGGATTAACAGATACGGTTATTTTGTACTTCCCATGGATGAAGCGCTGATCGTGTGCGCAGTAGATCTGTGTGGCAGACCGTATTATTCCTCTGATGTGGTATTTCAGTGTGAAAAAATGGGAGATATGGATACACAGCTTGTAAAAGAGTTTTTCTATTCCGTTTCTTATGCGGCCGGTATGAATTTGCACTTTAAAATGTTAGCCGGTGCTAACGATCATCACATTTGTGAAGCTATGTTTAAGGCATTCGGCAAGGCTCTGGATATGGCAGTATCCTATGAACCGCGCTGCAAGGATGTGCCGAGTACAAAAGGAGCTTTGGAGTAATGGATATGAGTGAAAACAATGCTAAGATGATGCCGGAATCCGCAGAAGGGATCGGGGCATTCAAGCCTATCTTATCTTTTTCCGAATTGAAAAAAGGTGCAGACGGACTTGTTTGTGTGGTTGTACAGGATGACGATACCGATGAAGTACTGATGGTAGCCTATATGAATGAAGAGGCATACAATATGACCTGTGAGACCGGCAGGATGACTTATTACAGCCGCAGCCGGAACGAGCTGTGGATCAAGGGAATGACAAGTGGACATTTTCAGTATATTAAGAGTATCATGATCGATTGTGACAATGATACGATCTTAGCAAAGGTCAAACAGGTAGGAGCTGCCTGCCATACCGGCAACCATTCCTGCTTTTACCGCAGTCTTGTTGCAGACAATGACTAAAATCTTGTATAAGCCTACATATTTTCAACCTGTCTGAATATGATAATAACAATCAATCATTCAGGAGTTGATGTCTATGTATGAGACTAAAAAAGCGGATGCCCTGGACGGGCGTATGGAAAAAATACTGAGGCTTAAGGAATTTGAAAAGAACAATCATATACATATGAATTCTATTTCCGATATCATGGGATATGAGAGAAGCTATGACAGTGTATATGATAATGATGGACAGATCAATACAGACTTATCAAAGAATCAGACGAAAGAAGGCTTTTTATGCTTGAAATTCCGTCTGATTTTTTGTGTGGGCGTCCTGCTTTTGTTTATTGCGGACCGCTATGTTGTGAAAAAGATTCCCACCAGCGTTTATCAGTCTTTTGATAAGGCCGTACAAACGGATTATTCTGTCTCTGTAATTGATTTTATGGAAGATTTACCGTATACTTTAGGTTATGAGAAAACTAGCATTAAATGATGAAATATTATTGACAATCGACAAACCGGCACGTTACATCGGTGGCGAGGTCAACTCTGTTATGAAGGAGAACAAGGAAGAGCTGATCCGTTTTGCAATGTGTTTTCCGGATGTCTATGAAATCGGTATGTCACATCTTGGCATACAGATATTATATGATCTGTTAAATTCCTATGAGGATGTCTGGTGTGAGCGGGTATACTCTCCATGGACGGATTTAGACGCGATCATGCGAAAGGAACATATTCCGCTGTTTGCACTGGAAAGTCAGGACCCGGTAGGAAAATTTGATTTTCTTGGTATCACTCTACAGTATGAGATGTGCTATACAAACGTGCTGCAGGTGCTTGACCTGTCGGGGATTCCTATCTATGCAAAGGACCGTACGAATGAGCATCCTATCGTTATTGGCGGCGGCCCCTGTGCTTACAATCCTGAACCGATTGCGGATTTCTTTGATCTGTTTTATATCGGTGAGGGCGAGACGCAGTACCGTGCCTTGATCGATTTACACAAGGAATATAAAAGCAATCATGAAGACCGGATGGAGTTTTTGCACAAAGCAGCTAAGCTTCCCGGTATATACTGTCCCCTGTTTTATGAGGTGACATATCACGCGGATGGTACGATACAGTCCTTTGAGCCTGTGGCTGATGATATTCCAAGGAATATCATGAAGGAAATTGTCCGGGATGTAAATGATGTTTCCTATCCGAAAAAGCCGGTAGTACCGTTTATAAAAGTGACACAGGACCGTGTGGTACTGGAGATCCAGAGAGGTTGTATCCGCGGCTGCAGATTTTGCCAGGCGGGGCAGCTCTATCGTCCCGTGCGGGAGCGATCGATCGATTACCTCAAGGAATATGCCGTCGATATGATTGACAATACCGGACATGAGGAAATTTCCTTAAGCTCCTTAAGCTCCAGCGATTATTCCAAGCTGCCGGAGTTTATGGATTTTCTGATTGAGGAATGCAAGGACAGGCATGTCAATATTTCCCTTCCGTCACTTCGTATCGATGCCTTTTCTCTGGACGTTATGAGCAAGGTGCAGGATGTCAAAAAGAGCAGCCTTACCTTTGCACCGGAGGCCGGAACCCAGCGTATGCGTAATGTGATCAATAAAGGATTGACCGAAGAAGTCATTTTGAATGGATCAAGGCTTGCCTTTGAAGGCGGCTGGAATAAGGTCAAGCTTTATTTTATGCTGGGACTTCCTACAGAAACACTTCAGGACGTCAGAGGAATTGCCGAGCTTGCCAATGAAGTGGCCAGGGTCTATTATGAAACAGTTCCCAAGGAAAAACGCAACGGACGTGTCCAGATCACGATCAGTACGTCATTTTTTATTCCCAAGCCTTTTACGCCGTTTCAGTGGGCTGCCATGGGCACGGAAGATGAGTTTTTGGACAAGGCACATACGGTAAAGGAAGCAGTTATTTCACAGCTCAATCAAAAGAGCATCCGTTATATATACCATGAAGCTGATGTATCGGTCTTAGAGGGTGTTTTTGCCAGAGGTGACCGGAAGATCTGTGATGTGATCTATAAAGCCTATCAAAAGGGATGTATTTTTGATGCCTGGAATGAATATTTCAAAAAAGAGCTCTGGCTGGAAGCCTTTGAAGAATGTGGTGTTCCGGTAAATTTCTATACCACAAGAGAACGCGAAGACGATGAGATCTTCCCGTGGGATTTTATCAGCTGTGGTGTCAACCGGGAATTTTTGCTGCGTGAGTGGCATAATGCCAAAAAAGAGACAGTGACGCCAAACTGCAAGATGCAGTGTCAGGGCTGCGGTGCGGCAAGGTTTCAGACCGGAATCTGCTTTGAACCGCGTGGCTGATTATGTGATTTATGAAGTAGAATGAAGTAGAAGGTTTTGAAATAAGAAATTTTAAAGTGAAATTTTTTGAGGCGGGAATTTTTGAAGCAAAGAGAATTAAAAAGAATTATAAACAGAAAGAATAATGTATGAAATACAGAATTAAATTTTCCAAATACAATTCCATGATCTTTATCGGACATCTGGATATGATGCGATATTTTCAGAAGGCGATCCGCAGGGCACAGATCCCGATTGCCTATTCTACCGGATATAGTCCGCATCAGATCATGTCTTTTGCAGCACCCTTGGGTGTCGGTCTTTACAGCAACGGGGAATATGCCGATCTGGAGCTGACACAGGAGATCGGTACGGCTGAATGTAAAGAAAAGCTGCAAAAGGTAATGGTTGACGGCGTTGACATCTTATCGGTAAAGGTATTGCCAAAGGATGCCGGAAATGCCATGGCCAGTGTTGCCGCAGCCGGATACACCGTAAAGATCCGCAACGGACATGAAAGGGAAGGCTTTGATTTTACGAAGGCATTTGCAGATTTTATGTCCCAGGATGAGATCATGATTGAAAAAGAGACCAAAAAGAGCACGAAAATGCTCAACTTAAAAGAGTTTATTTTTGATTACAGGACAGACGGACAGTCTATCTATCTTTTGGTGGATGCCAGCAGCAGCGGAAACATCAAGCCCTCACTTGTTATGGAGGCGTATTATCAGTTTCTGCATTTACAGCCTGAACCGTTTGAATTTGTTGTGACCAGAGAAGAAACTTATACGCGTGACCAGGATGGTCAATTGGTTTCGCTTGATTCAGTTGGAGATGATTTATAAATGGGAGAACAGATTGTAATAACGGAAATCGGTGGAACGCGCGGCTTTTTTGTCATCAAGGACAATTTATTAAAAATTGCGGATTTTTGTACTCCCCAGAGCCTGATTCCGGGAAAGATATATGTTGGACATGTATCCAATGTAGCAGCAAATCTCAATGCTGCGTTTGTCGAGTATGAAAAAGGGAAAAAAGGTTTTTTACCTCTTGATAAAAAACGTGATCATATAGAAGGCATTAAAAATGGAAATACCATTCCGGTCCAGATCAAGGCAGCCCCGCTAAAGACAAAGGATGCTGTCCTATCATCGGAGCTTTCTGTTCCGGGTTTGTACTGTGTTGTTACAAATACACCGGGGGGAATCCATTTTTCCAAAAAGATTACCACATCGCAGAAAGAAGTGCTAAGGCCTTTGGTCACAGCTTCTGCATCACCATCTTTTTCCTATATCATAAGATCCAATGTCATGGCTCTTACAGAAAAAGACCTGCCCCTGCTTTCTGAGGAAATAAAAAGCCTTACAGACAGGATGCAGGAAATTGTTTTGAAAAGCACGACGCGAACCTGCTTTAGCTGTATTTATGAAAAATCCGGCTTTCTGACCGATTCCTTGTCAAAGACCGATTTTTTACAGATTGATGAGATTGTGACTGATTCAGAGGAAGAATATCATGATCTGCAGTTGGTGTTACCGGATCGGCTTTCAAAAGCAGTACGGCTTTATTCGGATACCAAAATTTCTTTAGCTCTGATATACGAAATAAAAGCAAGGTTGCATCAGATGATCTCCAAAAAGGTCTGGCTTAAGTCGGGTGGCTATCTGATCGTGGAAATGACAGAGGCGCTGACGGTTATTGATGTCAATTCCGGGAAAAATGAAAAAAAGATCAGCAAGGCGGCTCTGGCACTGGAAACCAATATTGAGGCTGCTGAGATGATTCCTTATCTTTTATCGGTGAATAATATCAGTGGAATTGTCATCGTCGATTTTATCAATGTCAGGTCAAAGGATGAGGAAGAACAGTTTGTAAAACATCTCAAAAAAAGGCTTTCAGAAGATCCGTGCAAGGCCGACGTTGTGGATATTACCGCACTGGGCCTGGTGGAGATTACAAGGCAGAAAAAGGATGTCCTGCTTTCTGCAAAATTAAAAGAGGCTTCGTTATATGAAATTATTGCGCATTGAAAATAAAGAATCCGGCAGGTATCTGAAAAAATATGATCTTGTCTATGAAAATAAAGAAGGAAAAGAAAAGCATTATGAAATCGTTAGCCATCATGAGATTGCAAAACCGGAAGATCTGGGTACGATGACAAGTGGTGTAGCCATGATCGTATTAAAGGATAACTGTATGCTTTTATTAAAAGAGTTCCGGATGGGTGTAAACCATGAAATCTACAATCTGTGTGCCGGTATGGTCGAAAAGGGCGAGACGATCGAAGATTGTATCCGGCGGGAATTGTATGAGGAAACCGGCCTTAGTGTAAAAAGGATCATCGAGATTCTGCCACCGTCCTTTGCAGCGGTAGCAATATCGGATATCAAAAACAGACTTGTGATCTTAGAGGCTGCCGGAGAACTTTCTGACCATACCTCTGCCAATGAAAAGATCCAGGCTGCCTTTTATACTAAAAAAGAATGTGAAGAGCTTTTAAAGACGGCAGAGTTTTCATCCAGATGTCAGGTGGTAGTATATTTCTTTACAAAAAATGCGTTTGATATGCTTGACAAATAAGGCAGGTGCATGGTAGTATACTATGGTATGCCGCATGACGAGGTATAAGTGTGTCCATGTGATACCACCAAAGTCAGCGAGTAATTAGTAGGAGGTGCCTTATGTACGCAATTATTGCAACAGGTGGAAAACAGTACAAAGTTTCTGAAGGTGACATCGTTAAAGTAGAAAAATTAGATGTTGAAGATGGCAGTACTGTTACATTTGACCAGGTTCTTGCAGTAAGTGATAACGGCTTAAAGGTTGGCGCTGACGTTGCTTCATCTACAGTTACAGCAACTGTTATGGGTCAGGGAAAAGCTAAAAAAGTTATCGTTTACAAGTATAAGAGAAAATCAGGTTATCACAAGAAAAACGGTCATAGACAAGCATACACTCAGGTTAAAATTGAGAAAATTAATGCTTAATTTCAAGGTGGCGTAAATGACAGCCATAAAAATGTTTTGCGATGCGACGACCAAGGTTGTTGTGGGATTTGAAATATCCGGTCATGCCGGAAGTGCCGAATACGGATCAGACATTGTCTGTGCATCCATTTCGGTATTAGCGATCAATACGCAGAATGCGATTGAAAAGTTTTGTCAGGATAAATTCCTTCAGGATTTTGATGACAAGACAGGCTATATGAAGTTCCGTATCAAAGGGACGCCTTCCCATGATGCCAGCCTGCTTTTGGCAGCTGCATATCTTGGCTTTGAAAATATCGCAGAGGAATATGATACTTTTGTTACTATGAAAATCAAGGAGGTGTAACACCATGTTAAAAATGAACCTTCAATTTTTCGCTCATAAAAAAGGTGTGGGCTCTACAAAGAACGGTAGAGATTCCGAATCAAAGAGATTAGGTGCGAAAAGAGCTGACGGACAGTTTGTTAAAGCCGGAAACATTTTATATAGACAGCGTGGAACAAAAATTCATCCCGGTGTTAATGTTGGAATAGGCGGAGATGATACATTGTTCGCTTTAGTTGATGGCGTTTTAAGATTCGAAAGAAAAGGAAGAGACAAAAAACAGGCTTCCGTATATCCGGTAGAAGACTAATTCGGTAAATCAGAGAGCTTCAAACCACGCGGTTTGGGGCTCTTTTTATTCTTTATAAGTTGTTGTTTCAAAGATCAGAGGAGTTATTATGTTTGCAGACAGAGCTAAAATCTATGTACGAAGCGGAAAAGGCGGAGACGGACACGTATCCTTCCGGCGTGAAAAGTACGTGCCAAACGGCGGACCGGACGGCGGTGACGGCGGTGATGGCGGCAGCGTTATTTTTGAAATTGATGAGGGACTCAATACACTTACGGATTTTAGACATGTCCGTAAATATTGTGCTGAGCATGGCGAACAGGGCGGCAAAAGAAACTGCCGTGGTAAAAACGGACAGGATATTGTTGTCAAGGTTCCGGAAGGGACTGTCCTAAAGGATGAGGCAACCGGCAAGGTCATTGCCGATATGTCCGGAGATAACAGACGTATTGTGCTGTTGACCGGCGGTAAAGGCGGCAATGGCAATCAGCATTATGCGACCAGTACCATGCAGGCACCAAAGTATGCACAGCCTGGACAACCCGCCAAGGAACTGAATATCCTGATGGAATTAAAGGTAATCGCAGATGTCGGACTGGTCGGTTATCCCAATGTCGGTAAATCTACATTGCTTAGCAGGGTGACAAATGCCAGACCAAAGGTTGCCAACTATCATTTTACGACCTTAAATCCTCATCTTGGTGTTGTTGATATGGAAGGCGGCGGATTTGTCATAGCGGACATCCCCGGTCTGATCGAGGGCGCATCTGAAGGTGTCGGTCTTGGTCATGAATTTTTAAGACATATCGAAAGAACCCGTGTCATCATTCATATGGTTGATGCAGCCGGAACCGAAGGACGTGATCCGATTGAGGATATTTATACCATCAATAAAGAACTGGAAGCATACAATGCAGATCTTGCACACAGACCGCAGGTTATTGCAGCCAATAAGATTGATGCGATCTATGATGATGGAAGTGACCCTGTGGCAGCTTTAAAGGCCGAATTTGAGCCTAAAGGCATTCCGGTGTTCCCGATATCGGGTGTGACAGGAAAGGGCATTGACGAGCTTCTGTATGCCGTAAAAGGCATGCTTGACGAGATCAATGAGCCTCCGATCATATTTGATTCCGAATTCAATCCGGATGAGGCCATGGTATCCGGCAACGAACCGTTCCAGGTATTCTATGACGAGGAAGAGGACGAATATGTGGTTGAAGGACCGCGTATTGAAAAAATGCTTGGTTATACCAATCTGGAAAGTGAGAAAGGCTTTGCATTTTTCCAGCGTTTCATGAAAGAAAACGAGATTTTGGACAAGCTTGAGGCACTTGGCATCAAAGAAGGCGATACCGTGCGTATGTATGGCCTGAAATTTGATTATTATAAATAATTAAGCGAAAGAGGATAAAATATATGACCAGTAAACAGAGAGCCTATTTAAAAGGACTTGCAATGAATATTGATCCGATCTTCCAGATTGGCAAATCCAGTCTGACACCGGAAGTGACCAATGCCGTTTTGGAGGCATTTAATACACATGAATTGGTTAAGATCGCTGTATTAAAAAACTGTATGGATGATCCGCGTGAAATTGCGGCTGTTATTGCGGAACGTACACATTCACAGGTCGTTCAGGTAATCGGTAAAAAGATTGTCTTATACAAAGAAAACAAAGATCACAAAAAAATTGAGCTTCCCAGATAAGAGGTATGATTCATGGCTAAAATAGGATTGATGGGAGGAACCTTTGATCCCATCCACAATGGTCATATGGCTCTGGCGGGACAGGCGCTTACGGAGTTTGGGCTGGATCGTATTTTGTTTATCCCCAATTACTGTCCATGGATGAAATCGGGGCGCCGGATTGCGGATGCAGATGACCGGATTGATATGGTACGTGCTGCCATACAGGATGAACCAAGATATGATATTTCTTATATTGAGATAGAAGCGAAAGGTAATTCCTATACCTGCAATACTGTTTTACAGTTAAAAAAGGAACATCCGGAAAATTCCTATTTTTTTATCCTGGGTGCAGATTCTCTTTTTACCATAGAACAGTGGTTTAATCCGGAAATCATTTTTCAAAATGTTACGATACTTGCAGCGGTACGGGATGACTGTGATTTAGAAGCTTTGAAAGTCCAGAAAGAGCATTTGACAGATAAATATCATGGAGAGATCCTGTTGATGCATATGCAGCGGATTGAGATCTCGTCTACCTATATCCGTGATCATTTTTATACCTCGGAAAATGTCAGCAAAATGCTGCCGGCTCCGGTATATCAGATCATAAAGGAAAGACAGTTATATCGTGATAGATAAAGGAGAGATTGTTTTGCAACCACTTTGTACGGATGATGAACAGTATAAGATAATCAGAAAGAAATTAAAAAAGGATTTAGAGCGAAAGAGATATGTCCATACCAAGGGCGTAGCGGCCTCAGCCGTATGTCTGGCTATGGCATATGGCTATGATATGAAAAAGGCGTATCTGGCCGGACTGCTGCACGACAATGCCAAAAGTATTCCTACGGATGAAAAAAAGAAGCTTTGTAAAAAATATAGGATAGAGCTCAATTCTGCAGAAGAAAAAAATCCGGAGCTGATACATGCCAAGCTCGGTGCATATCGTGCAAAAGACGTTTATCAGATCGACGATGAAGATATTCTTTCGGCCATTGCATGCCATACGACAGGCAAACCAGAGATGAATACGTTGGATAAGATTATTTATATTGCGGATTATATTGAGCCCGGCCGAAGACCGTTACCGATGCTTGATGAAATAAGAGCGGTTGCTTTTCAGAACCTGGATAAAGCCATGTATCTGATTTTAAAAAGCACCTTATCTTATCTGAATGATAAAAAATCGGATATCGATCAGATGACTCAGAAAACCTATGAATATTTTCAGCAGCTGCTGGATATACAATAACAGAACAGAAAGGAAGAGTACCCTTTATGAAAGAAAATCAACTGACATCACGTGACATGGCGAAGGCCTGTGTCAATGCCCTTGAGGATAAAAAAGGAGAAGATATTACCATTTTAGATATTTCTGAAATCTCAACACTGGCAGATTATTTCATTATGGTATCCGGATCCAACCGTAATCAGGTTCAGGCATTATGTGACAATGTAGAAGAGACACTTGGAAGAATGGGTGTTGAGCGCAAACAATGTGAAGGATATGAAAGCGGAAACTGGATCCTGTTAGATTACCGTGATATTGTTGTGCATATATTTGATAAGGAAAACAGACTGTTTTATGATTTGGAGCGTATCTGGCGTGACGGAAAAAAGGTTGAAAAGCAGGAACTGTAAAAAATAATATGGATTATTTAAGAGTATAATTTTTGAAATGATTTAAAAGAAAGGCTGTCCCGGATACATTTATCATCTAAGTAAATGTATCCGGACAGCTTTTTTATTAGCAAAGACGGAATACTCCAAATACCTTGCCTAAAATCTTGCAATCCTGTACGATAATAGGTTCCATCGTGTCATTTTCAGGCTGCAGACGGATATGACCGTTTTCTTTATAAAATGTCTTAACAGTCGCAGAATCATCAACCAAGGCAACGACAATATCTCCGTTGCGGACATTGTTGCACTGCTGAACAAAAATCTGATCACCATCAAAGATGCCGACATTGATCATACTTTCGCCCTTTACTTTTAATACAAAGGTATCGCCGGTTCCGGAAGGAATAAAATCTGCCGGGATGGGGAAATAACCCTCAATATTCTGCTGGGCAAAGATAGGTTGGCCGGCTGCAACTGTGCCAATGATCGGGATACTGGATGTCTCACGACGTACCATCTGAAAACCGTCATCAACAATCTCAATGGCACGAGGCTTGGTAGGGTCACGACGGATATAGCCGTATTTTTCCAATGTTTCCAGATGTGAGTGTACGGAAGATGTAGATTTTAAATGAACTGCTTCACAGATCTCACGAACTGACGGGGGATAACCCTTAGAGAGGATCTCATCCTTCATAAAATCCAATATCTGTTGCTGCTTATCTGAAATTTTTCTTCGATCCATAGAATACCCTCCAAAAATATGTATGTAAATAGTGATAAAAACATATCATCAATGTTTATATGTCAAGTATAACAGTTTATGAGAAAAAAAGCAAACACATATTCCGAAAATTTGTTCGATTTTTGCTTGACAATGCAAACGTTTGTTCTTATAATCAAAATATAGAACAGCTGTTCACTACGTTTGTTCGATTATAAATAATATATACATATTATGATGTATATAAGGCAACAGATGATAAGCTTCATTTGAAGATTGGGAGATTATGATTATGAGAAATGAGACTATGAGAGAAAGAAATTACCAGGATAAAGATTATACCGAAAGAGATTATCAGGATAGAAGAAGGGCGCGTATTGCAGCTAAAAAAAGAAGAGCACAACAAAAGAGAATGAAAGCTTTCTTTTCTGTTATGGCAATGCTTTTTGTCGTAGTTCTTGGTACATCGATGTTTTCCTTAAAAACACGTGCCAATTCCTTAGAGGGGGCCAATGACTACAAATATTACGCTAATTACTGTATAGAGCCCGGAGACAGCATCTGGAGCATTGCAGCTGATCATATCGATTATGTACATTATGACAGTATTCATCAGTATGCAAAAGAGATCCAGACGATTAATAAGATCAATACGGATCATATTACCAATGGAACTTATATTATGCTTCCGTATTATGATGATGAATTGAAGTAATAAATTTATAAATAAAATAAAATCCATATTAAACTATATTAAATAAAAAACCATTCTGGCAATATTATATTTATCCGAGATAATATTTATTGTTCATCAGGATGGTTTTATATAAATCAATTTTGTCATAAGTATATAAGCAAAAGTTTTTAATATTTAGATTTTAAATTAAACATATAGGATCAATTTAAAATATGCAGCAAACAGATCTGTTTTGGAAATGTTTTTCTTTTATACATAAAGGATTGTAGTGTATAAGGAGATAAGATATTACATTTTACCAGTAAAGAAGACTATTCGTTAAACGTCTGTTTAACGAATAGTTAATGCAGGAAAGAGCCCTAAAACCACTATTTCTTTATAATTTCATCCGAATCCAACACAATCGTAAACGGTCCGTCATTTGTAAGACTTACTTTCATGTCTGCACCAAATATTCCGGTTTCCACACGTTTTACCATGGTTTTGCATTGCGCAATAATATATTCATATAATTTGTTTGCATGATCCGGTTTACCGGCTTTTATAAAAGATGGACGGTTTCCATGCCGGCAGTCTGCGTAAAGGGTAAATTGTGAAATTAATAACAGTTCTCCTGATATCTGTTCCAATGATAAATTGGTCTTGCCGTTTTCATCTTTAAAGATACGCAGATTTATCATTTTCTGGATCATTTTATCTGCAATGGCTTCGTCATCTTCATCGTAAATACCGATAAAGACTACATAACCCTGATTGATTTTTCCTACAACTTGTTCGTCAACGGTTACAGACGCGTTAAGTGCATTTTGTATTACAAATTTCATGATTTTAATATTTTCCTTAATAATATATACTTTTTATAATATTAGTTTGTTGTCTGATCATCTTTATCAAAAACATTGTCTGAGTCAACATTGTTAGTGTCAACATTATCAGATGTTTCACTTGCCGTAGACGCTGCATCATCTGCAGGTTTGTTTATATAACTTAACATCTGTGACAAACGGCTTTTTTTCTGAACCTTTTTGGCTGATTTTCTGGAATTACGCTTTTCCTCTTCTGTCAGGGAAATCATGGTATTATCCTCTGTCACCCTGTTTAAAAACTGGTATTCCAGTGTGTTGATCGGCATATTTTTAGCTGTCAGGCTGCGGTTGACCTTCCGGCGGAAGGCAGCATAAATAAGGGCAAAGATCGGTACGCCGATAGCCATTCCGATAATGCCGAAATAAGCCCCGAACAGCGTAATAGAGAAAATAACCCAGAAGCTTGATAAACCGGTTGAATCGCCCAGAATTTTGGGCCCCAGGATATTTCCGTCAAAGGTCTGCAGTAAAATGATCAGAATTAAGAATTTGATACCATTTAACGGGTTGATCAATAAAATGATCAGTACACTTGGAACCGCACCGATAAACGGTCCGAAGAACGGAATAACGTTGGTAACACCTATGATAACACTGATCAATACAGGATAATTGATATGGAGCATCTTCATTAAAAAGAAGCATAAAAATCCAATTATAATCGAATCAATGATTTTACCACTGACATAGGAACCAAAGGTCTTATTGGCATATCTCATATCACTAATCAGTTCGTTGGCTCTTTTTTTAGAACAGAATGCATAGACGATTTTTTTGCTCTGCCCTGCAAACTGTTCCTTGCTGCACAATACATATACGGATACGATCAGGCCAATGATCAGATTCCACATGCCCTTTAAGACGCCTATGAGGCTTAAAGACACCTCTTTTACGATGACATTCATCTGTGGGAGCAGGCTGTTATTAAGCCAGTTATTCAGCTCGTCTGAGTAGGTGTTGAGCATATTATTGGCAAAATTTTCGATATCTTTATTGATGGATAAGGTCGAATCAATCCATTTTTCAAGATTATTTACATAGATCGGGAATTGCAAAACAATACTCTGGATACTGGATATCATTTCTTTTAATACAATGGAGAAAAAGATATACAGCAGATAGATGAATAAAAATAAGGTCAATAATACTGCAAGTCCACGAATACGCTTTTTAGTCTTGGAGGAACTGGTATTGAGCTTGCATTTCTGATAGATCGGGATCAGGATATAATTTTCAAAAAATGAACAGATCGGGGTCAGCAAATAGGCAAAAACAAGTCCGAATATGATCGGCGAACAGGTCTTTGCCAAAGAAGAAAAGATCTGAAAAAATTTGGTCGGATGAAATACGATATAATAAAATACGATGGAAGCTGCAATCACACAGAATGCGGTGATTCCCCAGCATATATATTTTTTATCCCATTGAAATTTCAAGGTAGATAAACCTCCAGTTCTGTGTTTGTTTATAAAAATTATAACATATGCTATTTTGAAATACTAGAAAACACATCAATTTCTTTATAATAATTAAACATACGGTGTGATTTTATTGTATAATAAGAACAGATTTACAAAGCCATTATGGAGATGAACAATATGAATCCTGCTCATGACAATTATCATGAAAAAGTGAAGATCGACCAGACATTAAAATTGCGTGAAACGATGGATACTCTTCCAAGCTTCTGCCGCTCTTTTTTCATTGGAGTGGACAATTCCATGTCTGCAAGGACAAAGCTTGGATATGCGTTTGATCTGCGTATCTTTTTTGAATTTTTAAAGGAAACCAATCCGGCCCTGCGCAACCAGGATATCACAGAGTTTCGTATTGAGCTTCTGGATGAAATTAAAAAGGATGATATTGAGGAATATCTGGAGTATCTGACCTGCTATGAAAAAGACGGACATGTATACACCAATGATGAACTGGGCAAATCCCGGAAGTTAGCTTCCTTAAGAAGCTTTTACAATTTCTTTTATCAGTCCGAAAAAATCAAGACCAATCCGCCATCCATGGTAAAGGCTCCTAAAAAGCATGAAAAAGAAATTATCAGACTGGATCCCAATGAGGTTGCTATCTTATTGGAGGCTGTTGAAAGCGGAGAAAATCTGACGAAAAACGAGCTGCGTTACCACAACAAGACCAAGGTCCGTGATCTTGCAATTCTGACACTTTTACTCGGAACCGGTATCCGTGTTTCCGAATGTGTCGGCCTTAATATCCAGGATGTGGATTTTGATAACTGTGGTATTATTGTGCAACGAAAAGGCGGTTACCGGGCTGTTGTATATTTCGGCGATGAGGTGGAAAAAGCCCTTCGTGACTATATGGCTCAACGCACAGAAATCATCCCTATGTCCGGACATGAAGATGCGCTCTTTTTGTCTATGCAGAATAAGCGTATTACCGTCCGTGCCATCGAAAATCTGGTAAAAAAATATGCATCCAGAGTGACTTCATTAAAGAAAATTACACCACACAAGTTAAGAAGTACATATGGTACCAGCCTTTATCAGGAAACCGGGGATATTTATCTGGTAGCCGATGTTCTTGGTCACAAAAACGTGGAGACAACCCGTAAGCACTATGCGGCTCAATCCGATGCAAGACGAAGGATGGCAAGAAATGCCGTTAAATTGCGCTCTGACAGTGATTGAAAAAAAAACAAACAAGCCGATATCCATATACAGAAATCTGTCCGGATATCGGCTTATATATAATACTATTTTATTTATCCCTAATCTTCTATTACATAGATTATTTATTTTCAAAATCTGTAATAAACTGTTTGATCAGATTGACGGAGCCTTCAATTCCCAAAACGGAGCTGTTGATGGATAAATCGTAGGAATCCGCTCTGCCCCATTTCTTGGATGAATAATAATTGTAATAGCTCTGTCTCTGTTTGTCTTTTTTGACGATCATATCTTTGGCTTTAGCTTCGCTTAAGTTGTATTTTTTGACAATTCTTTCAATCTTGCATTTTTCATTGCCGTGGATAAAGATATTTAAGCAGTTTTTATAATCAGATAATGCATAGTCAGCACATCTGCCGACGATTACGCAGGGACCTTCATCCGCTATTTTCTTGATGGCGTCGAACTGTGCTAAAAAGACCTTCTGACTGATCGGCATATCAACCATGGCTGCTGAATTGTAGCCAAAGGAATAGGTATCCATGACCAGATTGTAAAGAAAGCTGTTGGTAGGTCTTTCATCATGCATCTGGATCATTTCCTCACAGTAGCCGCTTTCTTTTGCTGCACGCGTCAGTAATTCTTTATCATAAAATGGAATACCCAACTCTTTTGCAAGCCTTTCACCGATCTCTCTTCCGCCTGAACCAAACTGTCTGCCGATTGTAATAATTGTATTCATATGCCATACCCCATTTCTGTTTATAATATGTAGTTTTTATCTGTATCAAAAGATGAAAAACTTCTGCATAGCCCAAAACATAAATAAGCAGCCATTTTCAAAAAAACAGGCTACAAATGTTTTTGAGTATTGCTTCAATATATAGTATATTATATAAAAATTTTACACAAGATGCAAGAATTAACAGAAAATAAACTTCGTTTTATTTATAAGACAGTAAATTATTGATATTTATTATCTGCATCTAAGTATCTGCGTATAAAACAACTAGAAACGCAAAAATAAAAGCCATACACAATCGATTGATCATGTATGGCTTTAAATTATCTTTTGTATTCAGCTATGTAATCTGTTGATCAGATGTACAATTAAGCTGCTTTCTTTTTATCTTTGGTCAGTGTCTGGATACCTTCAATAACAAGAACGATTGCAAGGATAACCAGTAATGCGCCTAAGATAGCCTGAGAATAAGGACCCCAGTCAGCTCCGCCTGCTTTGATGATACCAATCTGGTTTTTGATTGTCAGGCATAATGAGCAGATAGTAACTACGATCATGAATGCCATAGGAATTAAGAACATCTTGTTGTTCTTTCCTACATTTCCAAGCCATGTAGCAACAGCTAACAGACCGATACCTGCAAGTAACTGGTTGGCAGCGCCGAATAATCCCCAGATCTTAGCATAACCTGTCATACCAAGTAAGATACCAAGTACAACTGTTAAGATTGTTGCAAAGTAAGGATTAACCATAACTTTCTTCCAGCCCTGTTTGATATCCTTGGGTGTCTGTCCGGGCTCAAGCCAGAACTCCTGGAACATGAAACGAGCAAGTCTTGTAGCTGTATCAAGTGATGTTAAGCAGAATGCTGAGTATGTTAATACTAACAGAGAGTATAAAATCTGGTAGCTTCCGGGAATAACATCATCGATCATGTGAGCGATACCACCACCGAAGATAGCGGTTGCACCTGTTAAAGGTGAATCAGGATTAACTGCATTCCAGTGATATGCATATCCGATTGCGCAAAGTGTTAATACAGCAAGTACACATTCAAGTAACATTCCACCGTATGCGATCGGTTTAGCATCAGTTTCTTTATCCAGCTGTTTAGATGTTGTACCGGATGAAACCAGTGAGTGGAAACCGGAAATGGCACCACATGCAACGGTTGTGAACAATACAGGGAATAAGTACTGTACACCGTTTCCGTTATCTACAGCGAAGCCAGAGAAAGCCTGGAAATCTGTAAATGAAGGATGTGCTACAACAACACCGAATACAGCAACGATCAGCATTGCATAAAGTAAGAATGAGCTTAAGTAATCTCTGGGCTGTAATAAGATCCATACAGGAGTTACAGAAGCGATTGCGATATAAGCACCAACGATCCACATCCATGTCTTTGTAGAAAGATATAAAGGATGGAAGTTCATACCAATAGCCATAACTGCGATAATAGCAATTACACCAACGATAGATGCAACAAGCATCGGAGCGTTACGACGGTATACAAAGAAACCGAATGCAATAGCAACAACGATGAACAGTAATGAAATCATTGCTACAGATGCAGGTGTTGCAGATTTAGCCATATCAATAGCTCCGCTTTCATCATATACAGCACCAAATGTGGTTGCAACGATAGAAGCAAATGCAGCAACTACCAAAATCAGTGTTAAATATGAGAAAATGATGAAGAGTCTCTTTGCTCTTCTGCTCATATTTGCAGAAATAATCTCACCGATAGACTGTCCTTTATGACGAAGTGATGCAAATAAGGCACCAAAGTCATGAACACCACCGAAGAAAATACCTCCGACTAAGATCCAAAGTGTAACAGGCAACCATCCAAACATAGCTGCACCAATCGGTCCGGTAATCGGGCCTGCACCAGCGATAGATGAGAAATGATGTCCCATTAATACAGGTGCTTTAGCAGGAACATAGTCAACGCCATCTTCCATGCTGTGTGCGGGTGTTTCTTTCTGTGTTCCATCACCAACACCCCACTGTTTGCACAGCCATCCGCCGTAGAAAATATATCCACATACAAGAATAGCAATACAAATAATTAAAAGTACTAACGAATTCATTATAGTCTCTCCTTCCTCTTTTTTGAATATAGTACTTTTTTCATAACTTTCACTACACTTCTTCCACTATAATTGGAATACATCTTTTCTCCCTTAATCACATATAAAGCAGCTCTGTAATCCAGCCATCCATGTAATGAAAAATGAAAACTTTGGTAAATACGACACTTTTTCAATGCCTTGATGGCATCTTCATCCGCCTCATCCACGATGAAAACCGGCGTGATAAAAGTGTACATATGGCCGGGACCTATGTTCATACGGCTTTTGCCATCTTCTAAGACCATGTCCCTGTATTGCTCAAATAACTCTTTGGTCAGATGAGGAATATCAATAATGTATAAAAATTCTTCACTGTTTGAGGACCACAGTTCTGCTTTCTGAACCAAAACATACTTTTGTGAATGCTCAAAAAAATCACAGCGAGCTGTGATTTGACCATGCTCCCCATTGAACATATTGACATTATAATATGCTGTATAACTGTCCAGTAATCTGCCAATAGCAGATTCACGAGTATATATCAAAATGTAATCTCCTTCATTTTAACACTTTAAAGCAACCTTATAAATTATAATATCAGAATATTGTAGTTTCAAGGCTTTTTTGATATTTTTGCTCAAAAAAGCTAATAATGTGTAATAATTTGACGTTTTTGAGCAATTTAAAACAAATTCATTGGAAAATTAAGACAAAACATCCAGTAAATGAGAAAAATATTCCGGTAAGGGAGCCTCAAATTCCATATACTGACCGGTTGTCGGATGTATAAAGCCTATCGTCATCGCATGTAGACATTGTCCCTGCAGATGGAATTTGGAAGGACGTACACCATATGTCTCATCGCCGAGCAAGGGGTGCCCGATGGAAGTCATATGCACACGTATCTGATGAGTCCTGCCGGTTTCAAGCTGGCACTCAATATAGGAATAACCGTCAAACTGCTGCAAAACACGATAATGTGTCACCGCACTTTTGCCGTTTTTATAGTTAACAGCCATCTTTTTGCGGTCCTTTTCATCACGTCCGATCGGAGCATCGATGCTACCCTCGGTATTGTCAAAGCTGCCATATACGATGGCACGGTACTTTCTGGTAATGGAATGTTTTTTTAACTGGGCCGCAATGCTGTTGTGGGCTTTTTCTGTTTTGCATACGATCAGGGAACCTGTGGTATCCTTGTCAATCCGGTGGACAATGCCCGGACGGAAAACTCCGTTGATCCCGGATAACTGGCCTTTACAATGATATAAAAGCCCATTGACCAGAGTGCCGGTATAATGACCGGCAGACGGATGGACTACCATGTTTTTGGGCTTGTTGACGATTAAAAGATCTGTATCTTCATATAAAATATCAAGCGGAATATCTTCGGGTGTGATCTCCGGCTCCATACATGGCGGTATGCAGCAACGGATCAGGTCACCTTCTTTTAGGCGGTAATTGGCCTTGATCGTTTTACCATTGGCATAGGCATTTCCGTCCTTGATCATTTTTTGGATATAGGAACGGGACATATCTTTAAAGTAATTGGTAAGCACCTTGTCAATGCGCTCATCTTCATCTTCGGCTGTGGCCTGGAAGGTTATGATTTCATCAGTCATTTTTCTGTATCTCCCATTTTAAAAATGACAGGTCTGATTCTTTCTTGAAGAATAAAATATCAATAAACAATAATACGGTACCGATCGTTACAAGAATATCGGCAACATTGAAAATCGGAAAATCGATCAGAATAAAATAAATAAAATCTGTGACGTAATCCTGTGTAATGCGGTCGATCATATTGCCAACTCCACCTGCGGCGATCAGACACAGGAAAATATGCCAGATAAAATACTTTTTCTGACGCGGCAGCTTGATCAATACATAGAAAATAGCTGTCAGCATGATCAAAGCAATGAATATAAACAACAGTTTTTTATTTTGCAGCATACCAAAAGCAGCCCCTCTGTTTTCCAGATAGCGGAACTGTAATACGTTTTGAATTAATATGACCGGATCCTGATCTTTTAAATGAATAACTGTCAGATATTTGGTCACCTGATCCGCAACAACCAGTAATGCCATAGCCAGAATATCCAATATAATATCTAAAAACTTTTTCATTTATGCTTTCATATCCTCTTCTGTAAAATGAATTTCGTTTAATGCAGCAAGCATTTCCTCATCTGTCACAGTCGTATCAACAATACCCTTTCCGACCTTCTTTAAGAGGATAAATTTGATACCATGATTGTCGGCTTTTTTGTCCGAATGTGTCAGTGCAACGATTTCCTGCTCATCAATGTCCTCTATGGTAATCGGCAGGCAGAAAGGTACAAACATATCGCGGATCTCATAATAATCATCAGATGAGATCAGGTCCCGCTTCCAGGAAATAAACGCAGCGCAGATACAGCCAAGGGCAACACATTCTCCGTGAAGCATTTCAAAATTTTTGTACTTTTCTATAGCATGTCCCAAGGTATGACCAAAATTGAGCAGTGCACGGTCACCTTTTTCAAAAGGATCCTTTTCTACAATCTCTTTTTTGATCAGATTGGTCTTGTAGATCATTTCTTCCATGTATTCAGGCTCGCGCTGGCAGATTTCATAAAAGCTGTTGATCAGCCACTCATAAAATTTGCCGTCCTTGATCAGTGCAGACTTTAAAACCTCTGCCATACCGGCAAAATACTGTCTGCCCGGAAGATCCTTTAAAACGGATAAATTCATATAGACAAGTCTGGGCATATGGAAGGCTCCGACCATGTTTTTGTACTGTGAAAAGTCTACACCTGTCTTGCCGCCGATACTGCTGTCTACCAGAGCCAAAAGTGTGGTGGGAATCTGGATAAAATCAATGCCGCGCAGGTAGGTTGCTGCACAAAAACCGGTCAGATCGCCGACTACACCGCCACCTAATGCGATCAACAGGTCTTTTCTGTTAAATTTATTCTGGATCAGAAATTCATAGGCATTTTGTACCGTTGCAAGATTTTTGCTTTCTTCTCCCGCTTCAAACGTAAAGGATGATACGGAAATACAGCTGGGAGCAAGCAGATTTTTCAACTCATTTAAGTACAGCTTTTCTACGTTGGAATCTGTAATAATGCAGATCTTCTTGTCCTGCAGATCAAAATCAAGCTGATTCAATTCCTCAACCAGATGTGAAAAATCATGTTCGTAAACAATGTCATAACAGAATTTGTTGTCTTTATTGACGGGTAATCTCTTACTCATGGAAAATATCTCCTTTAATTCGTTAAAAAGGAGTATTGTAATGGCTACAATACTCCTTTTTGATTACTTATTGTTTTTGGATTATAAACCTGGGTTTAATCCCGGTACATCAAAGGATCCGGAAAGGATCTGTTGAAAATCACCTGAAATATCAACACTGGGCGGAGTAATAATTAAAATAAAATGAGAAATCTTTTGTAAATTTCCGCCGATTGCAAAGCAGGAACCGGATGTAAAATCAATGATTCTCTGGGCAATATCTACATCAAGGCCTTCGAGATTTAATACAACCGTTCTGTTTTGTAATAATGTCTCGGTAATTTCACGTGCATCATCTACAGAGGTGGGTTTAATCACACATACTTCCATACCATTTGTACCTGTCTTTCTCACCTGTTTTAAAGGAGTAACCTTAGAAGCAGGTTTGGATTTTGGTTTTTCTTCTTCGTAATCATTGTCTGCTTTTACTGATGTTCTTTTACGATGAGGTTCTTCGATTTCTTCTTCATCATCATAATCATCAAAATCGTCATCATCCATATCATCATCACCAAACTTAATGGATGATAAGAATTTATCCATTACACTCATGCTCTTTCTCCTATTGTTTTATACTATAATCTCTTTCGCCGAAAATACCGGTACCAACTCTGACATAGGTTGCGCCCTCTTCTACGGCGACTTCATAATCACCAGACATTCCCATTGACAGAACATCCATACATATATTATCAATGTTTTTCTTTATTATGTCAACAGATAATTGCTTTAATTGCGCAAAATATTGGCGATTTTGCTCCGGATCTTCAACATATGGTGCTATTGTCATCAATCCTTTGACATGGATTCCGGGAAGCTTTGCAATTTCAGACACAAGTGCGATCGCATCATCGGTTGTCGTACCAAATTTGGTCTCTTCTGCGGCCACATTGACCTCGATCAGGATATCCACTTCCACGTTTTTCTTGAGTGCTTCCTTACTGATCTCTTCAGCAAGTCTGAGACTGTCTACGCTGTGGATCAAAGCAACCTTATCTACAATATATTTTACTTTGTTTCTCTGTAAATGACCGATCATATGCCATTTGATATCTTTTGGAAGTACTTCGTATTTATCAACCAGCTCCTGAACCTTGTTTTCTCCAAAATTGCGGCAGCCATGGTTGTAAATCTCTTCCAGCATGGGAACAGGCTTTGTCTTGCTGACAGCAATTAAGGTAACATCTTCCGGATTGCGATTGCTGCGCGCACAGGCCTTTTCTATATTGTCTTTTACAGCATCATAATTAGCGGTTAACATGAAATACACCCTCTTTTTCTTTATTCGTTGATAAAATCATCTTCATTGATGCTTTCTGCATCCAATACAATATAATCATACTCGAGCAGACCGTAGTTGGTATTGGATTTTACGATGGAATACTCATCATTGGAATAAAGGATCGTAATTTCCTTGAAATCTGCAAAGCCCTTATTGATATTGTAAACACCGATCAGGGTGCCGACCTTGCTGATCGGATATTTATCCGTGGAATCCGGCTTGCAGATATTATCACCGACGCGTAACGAGTAGGTATCTACATAATAATCGGTTTCTGATTCCGAATAAATCGGAATGGTAAGCTTTTCGGTAACGGTCGCTCCGTTTTCATCCTGAGTTTCCCGCATGAAATATTCGACATTGCCTTTTTCGTCTGTGGCAGCGTATTCCTTGGGAATCAGGTAAAATTCCTTTTCTACAATGGCACTGTTGGGAATCTTCAGACCGTTTTCATTTTGTAATATGATCTCGATATCAATGGTACGGTCTTTTGCAAAGGTGATCATGGAATTGTTGAATTGAAGCTCTACCAGCGACTGTTCGGCTCCTCTTTCTATGACGTTGACCTTGCCCCAGGAAATATTCTGATTCTTTAAAAACTTGACTTCCACATAGCCCTCGTCCTCTAACTGGGATATACGGCTTGTATCGACCAACACCACAATGGACCATTGCTCGGAATGTATGATCTTGTAGACCGGATCATTGGCGCCGATCAGTTCATTGTCATTGAGCTGAACCTTGGTATTTTCATCGAAATTTTTAAATTCATCGATCGTAAGGCTCTGTGGTGAAACCGATTCATAGCCGTCGGTATTGTATACGACAACACCGCTTTCCGGTGCATAATAAAAATCCACGTTGCCCTTGTAATCTGTGCTCTTTAAATTGCTCAGCATATTGTAATTGCTAAGCTTTAAGACCTCGCCCAGTGTGTCATAGGAAAAATCATATGTCACATTGAACTTTTCGTCGGAATAATTGTGGGTAAAATCAATAAAATCACTGCGAAGCTCTTTCAGATCATTGGCTGACAGCATTTCTGAGGAATTGTCGTCCATAATCTCGGCCATATGTCCGGTCTGATCCAGAGAATACACCAGATCCCCACAGGCAACATGCTCACCTTCGTGGGCAAAATAGTTGATATATCCGGATGAATTGGCGGAAACAACATTTTCATCCCTTAAGATCATGCCGGTGTAGACATTGGATAAGCTTAAGGAACCTTTTTGTACCTCGTATCTGTTGACATGTCCTTTGGTGAAAAAAAGAATAACGCAGATCACAATGTATACAAACATAACGGCAAAGATAATGACACCTGCATTGATATTGGCAAATCTGCGCCGTCCTTTCAGACTGATAATATTCGATTGTTTCTTTCTTCTTTTTCTTTTATTTCTGTTTGTCAAAACCTACACTCCAATATCAGGAATTATTTACGACTGGTTGACGGTCGAGATCAGATCGTACATTTCATCATAGAGATAATCCCTCTGGGTACATTTTAAAATCACGGATATGTAAGGATTTCCGTAAGAATCCTTGGATAATAAAACCAGACAGTTGCCGGCAGCGCTTGTCGTACCGGTCTTGCCGCCGATTACGACTACCCCTCCGGGAACGCTGTGGTTGCCATTGATAAAATAATTGGTTGATTTTAATGTCAGCTCCTTGGGCTCGCCCAGAGCATCATGGTACACACCGGTATATTCATTGGATGATATGATCTGGATAAATTCATCATATTTGATGGCTTCATTGAAGATCAGATACATGTCATAAGCAGTCACATAGTGTGCATCCTGTGTCAGTCCGTGCGGATTCATAAAGTGACAGTTGGTCGCACCGAGTGCCAGCGCTTCGGTATTCATAAGCTCCACAAACTGGTCCACACTTCCGGAAATATACTCTGCTATCATCACGGCAGCATCATTGCCGGATGCGATCAATAAAGCATGCAGCGCCTGATCTAAGGTCATGGTATCTCCGGGAGATATGCCGACGAGGCTTGCACCGGATTCCTGAATGGTCACGTTGGAGGACGCAGTCAGGATATCATCGAGGTTGCCGTATTTGAGCGCGATGATGGCGGTCATAACCTTGGTAAGGCTTGCAGGATTTAACTGCTCCGTACCGTTTTTGTTGTAAAGAACCTGATGATTGTTGAGATCGCAAAGAAGCACTGCTTCCGACTGTGAGGTATCGATCATGGTATTGTTGGATACGCTGTCTGTGATCACACACAGATCCTCAGCGAAAAAGGAAGCACGGTCTCCCTTGTCTGTTCCGGTAAAACGGTACGCAGAAACAGGGCTGCTTAAATCATACTCCATGCTATATGGCTTAGATTTTTCACAACCCGTTAATACAGATGATATTAAAATAAAAATACATACGATCAGATATTTTGCTTTATTTGTACATTTCACGCCACTCGAGATCTCCTCTGTCAAGTGATTTAATCAGTAGTTCGGCGCTTGCTAAATTGGTAGCAAGCGGTATATTGTGCATATCGCATAATTTAACGACATTGTTGACATCCGGCTCATGGCTCTTTGGTGTAAGCGGATCCCTTAAAAAGATAACAAGGTCGATCTGATTGTGCTCAATCTGGGCACCGATCTGCTGCTCTCCGCCTAAATGGCCTGCCAGATATTTGTGGACATTTAAGTTGGTAACCTCTTCGATCAGCCGGCCGGTTGTTCCGGTTGCATATAGTTCGTTTTTACTCAATATTCCTCGATACGCGATACAGAAATTCTGCATCAGTTTTTTCTTTGCATCATGTGCGATTAATGCAATGTTCATTGAAATCCCTCTCTCCTAACTGTATTTTCGTACTCCCTGCAGTCTGACATTTAATACAAACCCCATACCTATATACAAACTCAACAGGGAAGTAAGACCATAGCTTACAAATGGCAGTGGCAGACCGGTATTGGGCATAAGCCCCGTTGCAACTGCAATATTCATAAAGCTCTGGAATCCGATGATGGTTCCCATACCTATACATATCACGGCTCCTTCGATATCGGGAGCCCTTTTCGCAACTAATATGCATTCTATGGAAATCAGCATCAATAATACAATAACAATACATCCACCGATAAATCCAAGCTCTTCACCGATAATTGCAAAAATAAAGTCGGTCTGTGGCTCGGATATGAAATTGCCGTTTTTAACGGATGCAATCTCATTGTTGTTTAAGCCCTTTCCGGTCAGCCGGCCGGAGCCTATGGCAATTTTGGAATTGTTTTGCTGGTAGCCTTCGGTATTGACATATTCATCCGGATGCAGCCATGCCATAATACGGTTCTGCTGATAGTCCTTGAGGATCTTCTGGTCTTCCTGCAGGATCAGGGAAAGCATTATCACGCCGATCGGAATGATGATTGCCAAAGCACCGAAAATGATCTTGTAATTCAGTCCACCGGCATATAACAGGATACAAAAAATGATGATCAGCATGATACTGGTGGAAAGGTCCGGCTGCTTGTAGATCAGATACCATTGCGGGATAAACAGCAATACCATAAACAACAGATTCTTGAATGTATTAAAATGTTCCTTATGTTTCATAATATACTGTGCATAAAATAAAATCAATAAAATTTTGGCCGTTTCGGATGGCTGGAAACGGATACCGGCAATGGTGATCCAACGCTGTGCATTGTTGGAGGAATCGCCGACAAAATTAACCAGGATCAGCAGCCCTAAATTCAGGAAATACATAACCCAGTAAAACTTTAAAAATATATGATAATCAAACAGGGAAATCACAACCATCAAAAAAACACCGACAATCAGTCCGACCATCTGCTTGGACTGAACCTCGGAATTAGCACTGCCGATTGCTAATATTCCGATAACGGAAATAGCAATCAGCATAATGACTAATTTGAAATTGTAATCGATCACACGATATCTTTTAAGCACGTTTAATCTCCTATGGTTCCTTACCAGAATACATTGATCTTTCTTTTTGAAAATTCCAACTCCAATGTACTGGTATCAATCTGCATGTATTTACAAAGGATTTTTGCAATATCCTTTTTTATCATTTCCATAACCTCAGGCGAACAGTCGATCCGATCTGAAATCAGAAGTATTTTTAAGCGATCTTTTGCAATCTGACTGGATTTCTTTCTTTTAAAAGACCAAAAACTGCGCATATCAAACACCTCCTATATGACTATACTCTTTGAAAAATACCGTTTAACCGAAACCAGATTGATTTTTCCTTTTCGGGTGAATATAAAGGTACATCTTCGCCGAGAATTCGTTTACAGATGTTCATATATGCCTTGCCGGCAGGTGTGTCGCTGCACACAAGCGGTTCGCCGTGATTGGTTGATATGACAATGTTTTCATCGTCATAAATGGCACCGATCAGATGGATGGATAAAATATCAACAACATCATCAATACTCATCATATCCCCGCGTTTGATCATCTCAGGGCGTAAGCGGTTGACAACTAAGTCGATCTGCCCCATCTCGTAGGCATTTAACAATCCGATGATACGGTCTGCATCCCGGATGGCTGATACCTCAGGGGTCGTGACCACGATGGCGCGGTCCGCTCCTGCGACTGCATTTTTAAAGCCCTGCTCAATACCTGCGGGACAGTCCAAGATAATGTAATCAAACTGGTCCTTTAACTGGTCGGTCAGCTTTTTCATTTGTTCCGGATTGACGGAATCCTTGTCCCTTGTCTGGGCACTAGGAAGAAGGCTTAAGCCCGGATAACGCTTGTCCTTAATGAGGGCCTGCTTGATCCGGCAGTTTCCTTCAATGACATCGACCAAATTGTATACAATCCTGTTTTCCAAGCCTAAAACAACATCCAGATTGCGTAAGCCGATGTCGGTATCGATCAGGACCACTTTTTTGCCGAGAACGGCAAGCCCTGTTCCGATATTTGCACTTGTGGTGGTTTTACCAACTCCACCTTTACCTGATGTGACGACAATTACTTCACTCATAGAAAACCTCCGATTTTCATCATCGTCCCCCGGAATTTAGAACTGATATTCCGGTAATTCTTTGGTAAAGTCCAATTCCGAAAATGTAAATTTGCCATCTTTAATATAGGCAATTTTCGGCTGTTTTTTATTCAGGGTAAATAATTCTCTTTTTTCCTTGCGGTACTTTATCTTGCCGATTTTTAGGTTTTCTGCGGAAAATTCCAAAGCTGCGATAAAACGGCTTTCATCTTCCTTTTTACCGGCAAAAACGGTTCCGTAAATTGTTCCCAAAACAATGACGTTTCCTTTTGCAAATATGGCGGCGCCCTTTTCAACATTGCCCAAGACAATGATGTTACCATCGGTTTCCAAAGAGAAACCGTCGGTCAGGCTGCCTTTGTAAAATTCAAAACATCCACTGGTCTTTTGAGAATTTTTATCCTGTGCCTGCTTTTTGATTTCATCCAGACATTTGGAAAAATATGTATTTTCCTCCTGATTGGTACATACCACACATATGATGTTTATCTGACTGACCTCTAAAATGGCACTGGTCAGTGCTTCTATTTCATCATCTGATAATTCACGTCCTTCAAAACGGAGGACTATCGATGCATTTTTGAAAAAAGAAGCTGTTTTTTCAAAGCTTGTACGCGTATCCTGCAGGATTTTTTCAAAATCGGCTTTATCGGACAGTCTTACGGAAATTCCATTTGGAAAACTTTTGATAATAACATTTCCGTTCATAGCAAAACCTCCTAATCTGTGTTGGACACGTTGGTATTGGTATCGGTTGCCGTACCATCGATCAGCTCGTCCACATTTTCAAGCCGATAATAGTATTTATATATATCCTGCGTCAACTGAGCGGCAAAATCAGATGCATAACCAAACGCAATACGTGTGGTAACACTGATCTCCGGATTCTCATAAGGCGCATAGCTGACAAATAAAGCGTGGTTGGGACGGCTCTTGCTCTCCTGGGCAGTACCTGTTTTTCCGGCAACATTGACCTGCATATCTGAATAATATTTTTTGGATTCCACAACCTTACGCATACCGGCGTGGATCGCATTCCAGGTGGACGGTGCCAGATCGACGGTGTTGCGGACGGTCGGATTGTAATCCTTTATCAGGTTGCCGTTGGAATCGGTTACCTTGTCCAATAAGCTTAAGTTGTAACAGGTGCCACTGTTGGCTACGGTTGTCACATAACGTGCCAGACCGATGGTCGTATAGTTGTTGGTACCCTGTCCGATCGCAGAACGGATCGCGTCTGTATCGGAAACACGCGGGGCTTCTTCGGTGATCTCTACACCTGTCTTTTCGGAAAGACCAAACAGATCGGCGTATTTGGAAAGCTTGGCTAAGCCCACTTCGGAATTGTATGTGCCGTTGGAAATTCCCAGTCGGTAACCCATCTCATAAAAGAAATAGTTGCAGGAATGTTCGATCGCACCGGACACATTTAACGGACCATGCGTGGATGACGGATAGATCCAGCATCTCGCAGGCGGTGTCAGGGTATCCCAGATACCTTTACAGGTAACGGTCTCTCCGGTTGATACAACACCCTCTTCCAAAGCTGCTGCAGCCGATACCATCTTGAAGGTGGAACCGGGTGCGGATGTCTGCTGTGTGGCATAATCCCAGAGAGGTCTGGAAAGGTCACTGTTTAAGCGTGCATAATATTCGGAATTGTTGATCTTGTTATTGTCATATCCCGGATAGGAAACCAGGGCTAAGATTTCGCCACTGTTAACATCGGTAATAACAACGGATCCGGAGCATGGATCAAGGGCAAGCTGGGCCGGAGTGATCTCTAAATTGGAAATCTTACCGAGGATAAAGTTGAACGGGCTCAAGGTTCCGTTGGCAACGGTAGCCCTCTCTGCTGCGGTTCCCGATATAATGCCCTGATCATATAAAAGTAAACAGATGGATTTACCGGAAACGGTATTTTCAGCAATCATGTATTTATACAATCTTTTGTGGAAGGTTGTACTATTTTTTAAGGCTTCAAACAGATAATCCTGAATAGCCTGATAAATCTGATCGGAATCGGAATACTGGTTTTCAAGCTGCAGCTTGGATATATCAATCCAGTTCATGGCGATCAGATGCATGAGATATTCCTGTAAGCTGATGGATTCGTCGGTATGCCATGCAACATATACTGCATCATTACGGTCAATCTCATCGGTAAGGATAATTCCCTGATCAGAAAGTAGCGAAACGATAAAAAGCTGATATACCTGATATTCCTTGCTTGTCTGATCATAAGGCTGAGGATTGTCATTTAACATGGATTTTAAGGTATTGATAACCTGATCCTGTTTGACTTCAAATGCCTGATAAACGCTCTTTTCCAGATCGGTAGCATCATCCTTGGAAAAATGTTCGATATCGATGATACTGTTGTTGATCAGTGCATAGTATACATCATCGATCGGTATTACGATATTGCTCGCAGATGCATTTTCCGGAGGCGTATATTCTTTGATGTTTTTGATCTTGTTGACCAGAATTCCGGCAATTTTCTGTTCCAGAAGATTGTAAACAGCCTTTTGCAGATCCTTATCAATCGTCAGATATACATCATTTCCGGCACTCGGCTCTTTCCGGTTGCTGGTCTCAATTACTTTACCCATATTGTTGACAAATACGGTTTCAGAGCCCTTTTGTCCCTGCAGTTCCGATTCCATGTAGGATTCAATACCGGCCTTACCAATGATATCTGTTGAAATATAGGAATCATCCTCTTTGGACAATTCTTCCAGTTCAGACTGGGATATTTTACCGGTATATCCGATGACATGGGAAAAATAGACACCATCTACATATTTACGGATCGTATCCTCTGCAATGGAAACACCGTCCAAGCTGGAGGCGTTTTCCATGACAACTGCAACGGTCTCATCGGAAACATCTGTTGCAACCGTTGTGGCAATATATTTCTGGAAGTTGTTCAAACTCATGGCATAGCGGATATTGATCATTTTGAGCATCATTTCCTTACTATACCCTTTTCCAATCTGGAAGGCACTTTTGTGATTATTGGGAACTGTGTATTCACCAATGGCAAACTTATTTTTTCCAGCCAGATAATTGATGACATCATCCGGTGTGGATGTTTTCTCGGCATAAGTCAGTTTATCTATGTAGGCTTTACCGTATATATCTGCCAAAAATCGCTGTAACTGTGTCCCGCTTACGGTAAACTGGTATTCTCCGTTGGAATCGAGAATGATATTGAAATCCGTAACAATGGAATCGCCGTTTTCTTCAATCATACCGATCAGTGTCTTGATCGTCTGGTTCAGTCTTTCGTTTTTATCACTGCCCGATTCATAGACATCTTCGATCGTAACGGAATATGCAAGCTCATTGTAGGCCAAAAGCTCGCCCTTGCGGTCGTAGATATTTCCACGGGTGCTTGGGATGTTGCGTTCTTTTTTTATCTTGAGGGTAAACTCATCCAGATATGATTCACCGTTTACAATCTGTAAATTGAAAATGCGGTAGATGAGGATGATGCCTAAAACGAAAAACATTAAAATCAGGATAAAGTACCGGGACGTTATGAAATTAATAATGGAATCTCTGATTTTTTTAAACAATTTCGTGCTTACTCTTTCTGTCCTCGCTTATAAAAAACTTCTGGAACAAAGTCTTTATAAGGAAAATTACAATCGTCATTAAAATCGTGTATACCGTTTCCGGTATGATGATATTGATCAGATAATAGGTAAAATGGAATCTGCCTCTCAACAAAAAAGTGAGCAGATAGTAAAAAAGACCATAGACGAAATCACTGCAGCCAACAAGTAATATCTGCAGTTTTAATTCATCTTTATAAAAAAGTCTTTTGAAAAATCCATTAAAGTAACCGATGTACATGTATAACAGGGCATGAAAACCGATAATCTGTGAAAAATAAATATCGACTAAAATCCCTGCAAAAAAACCGGCTAAAACTCCGGCTTTTTTACCTTTTATAAAACCGAAGGATGAAACGGTTATCAATAATAAATTGGGCACAATATCTCCAAAGGAAATATAGCCGCACACGGTATTTTGTAATATAAAGCTTGCAACGATAAGAATTGCAGATAGTAAAAAGTTTTTCATAAAAATCTATTCTTCACTCTCTGTCTGTTGTTTCAGATCAAGAATAACCAAAACTTCATCCATGTGTTCAAAGTCAACAGCAGGTGTTATGGTGCCGGAATGTGTCAGGTTGTTGGAGTCGGATTCGATGGATGTGATATATCCGATCAGAAGTCCGGGCAGATATTTGTCACTGATATTGGATGTGACAACCTTGTCGCCCTCTTTTACCTGATCATTGGAATCGATCAGCTTGCTGAAACTGATCTTATTCTGGCTCATCAGCTCCAGATTGCCGGATACGATCATATTGTCGCCGGTAGCAAGTGTCATACCGCTGACATTGCTGCTGTCATCAATGATCGATGTGACACGGGCCCAGTTGTAACCGACCTCTGTCACGATACCGACAAGACCGCTTTCTGCCATGACATTCATGTTGAGCTTTATGCCGTCCTTGGTTCCTTTGTCAATGGTAAAGGACTGGAACCAGTTGCCGGAATTTTTGCCAATGACTTTGGCGCCGGTCTTCTGATAGTCAGCATATTCCTGATCGAGCTTGTACAACGAACGCAGGTTGTTCAGTTCATATTTTTCCTGTGTCAGATTGTTGTTTTCAATGGTCAGCTCATCGATCTGCTGCTGCAATTCCTTGTTTTGCTGGATGAGGTCGCGGATCTGGACCAGTTCATCCGAGCGGTTGGAAAGATATGTCCCGGTTTCGGAAATCCCTTTTTGAAAAGGAATGGTAACATAGCTGGATATTTCAGCCAGTGTACCGGAAAAAATATCCGTCATAAAGGTAATTGCCATCAAAAGTACACACAGTCCGGTCAGAATCAAAAGCAGATATTTACTTTGCAGCGTAAAACCATTCCGCCGTCTGTTCATTATTTGCCTCCATTTTGAGAATCATAGCTATATGCAACCGATTGGAAATTGGGATCGTTGATCACGCGGGATAAGCCGTTGGCTACGCTGCAGATCGGATCCTCGGCAAGGTTGACCTTTAATCCGGTTCCCTTGGCCATCAGCTCATCCAGATGGGATAACTGGCTGGAACCGCCGGTCAGATAAATACCTCTGCGGAAAATGTCGGCAGCAAGCTCCGGAGGAGTCTTTTCCAAAATCACCTTTACCTGTTCGATAATGGTGTTGATATGCTCTAAAAGTGCATTCATGACAAGGGATGTCGGGATTTCTCGTTCCACCGGAAGTCCTGTTACGATATCACGGCCGTATACAACGGCGTTTTTATTTTCTTTTTCCAGATCTTTCATGGACATTTTTACTTTTTCAGCAGTCTTTTGTCCGATCAACAGATTGAACTCGTTGCGGACTGCATTGCGGATCGCATCATCAAATTTCTGCCCGCCGATCTTGATCATTTTACTTAAAACGATGCCTCCAAGTGACAATATGGAAATCTCTGTTGTATGGAAGCCGATATCGACAACCAGTACACCCTGTGAATTTTTGACATCAATATCCATACCAAGTCCGTCTGCTACCGCTTTTTTGACAACCATAATGTTGCGGGCCTTGATATTGGCATTTTTGATCAGATCGTGGAATGCCTTTTTTTCAACCTCTGTAACATCATGAGGAACGGCGATATAGTAATCGGCCGGCTTGATGTTGCCATCAGACAGATCACTGATAAAGCATCTGACCAGTGTCTGCATATTGTTGATATCTGCAATCACACCATTGTTTAAGGGATAAGAAATCTGAATAAATTCGGGGGCTTTTTCATACATATCAAAAGCCGGATCACCGTAAGCAAATAAAGTATCCTTTCTTTCAATGGCGATGATATTTTTGGCTGTAAAAATTTCATCACTGCCTTTTGAATAAATTTTGATGTTGTTCGTACCTAGATCGATACCATAAGCACAAGAAGCCATTTTCCCGTACTCCTTTCTTCGATAAATCTCATGTAATTAAATTATTTTCTTTAAAACTGTAATAACAGTTATCGCCAATGATAATATGGTCCAAAAGCGGAATGTCCATCAGTAAAGATGCCTGATAAATACGGCTTGTCACCTCTTTGTCGGCATTGCTCGGAGTGGCATTGCCACTGGGGTGATTGTGTAATAACACAATGTAAACCGCCTTTGCGCGGAGTGCCTCCATAAAGACCTCGCGGCTTGAAATGATCGATGCATTGACACTGCCGATGCTGATCGTAACATCCTTTAGCCTGTTCATGGAGCCGTCTAAAAAAATACACAGACAGTTTTCTTTTTCCAGATGCCTCATGGATTCCATATAAAAGGCTGCAAAATCCTGCGGACATCGTAAGGCTGTCTTTTGGTTGCAGGCATCCATGACGATACGTCTGGAAAGCTCAGCGACACATTTTAATTTGACCGCTTTTATCTCTCCTATCCCATTTACTTTCATAATGTCCTGAACAGATAAATGGTTTAATCCGGCAAGTCCATAGGGAGAAGCCAGATCAAGAACCTCTTTGGCAACGGATACGGCATCCGCTCCCTTCCGGCCGGTTCTCAGGATAATGGCCAGCAATTCCGCATCCGATAAAGCAGTCGGACCGGCATACAGAAAGCGGTCATAAGGTTTTTCCGGATAGCGGTTATCCGGCGTAGATGTTGTTTTGACTGTCATAAAATGTCTCCTTACGCATTATCTCTCCAAGGCGTATAAGACAATTTTATAAAAACTCAGATAAAACGATAGATAATAATCGCAATGATGACTCCGAGAATACTGCCGATTGTAATGTTGATAGTCAGTCCGAATGTAAGTACCAGAATCCCCAGATCCAGTACAATCGGTGATGTCAGTCCGAACGTCTGTCCAAAATTCAGAAAACTGCTCGGAAACAGATGACCGATAAAGCCACCGATGACAATTCCTGCCAGTATCAGTAAAAAGCAGGCCCAGTTATTTTTGCTTTTCATAAAAGTCTCCCAATTCTTTGGTATTATGTACGACTATATCTTGTGTTTTCACTATTGTATCTTACCACATAAGCAATATAGTGTACACTTCTTTTCATGTTTTTTTTTCGACTTTGCGGCTCGATTAAAGTCGAATTACATTGGAATTTTTGAGCTCCTGCACAGCCTTCAGAATACCAAATTTGGCATGTGGAAAGGTCAGTCCACCCTGAAAATATACGGCATACGGCGGTTTGATCGGTCCGTCTGCGGATAGTTCGATCGAGCTTCCGGATACAAAAGCTCCTGCCGCCATAATGACTTTGCTGTCGTATCCCGGCATATCCCAGGGTTCGGGAACCACAAAGCTGTCAACCGGCGCTGCAGCCTGGATACCTTTACAGAATGCTACGACACCTTCTTCGCTTCCGAAGGTAACTGCCTGAATGATGTCATGGCGTGACTCGCTTCCATCCGGCACGACCGGAAAGCCGAAATGCTCCATGATATTGGCAGCAAAGATCGATCCCTTTAAAGCTCCGCTTACAACAGTCGGCGCTAAGAAAAGTCCCTGATAAAAAGAAGGCAGTACGCCGAGGGATGCACCGACCTCTTTTCCAAGTCCGGGAGATGTCAGCCGGTAGGCTGCATTTTCAATACAGCTTTTTTTGCCTGCAATATAGCCGCCGATCGGAGCCAGTCCGCCGCCAGGATTTTTAATGAGGGAGCCGACTACCATATCTGCTCCGACGTCGCTAGGTTCGATGGTTTCAACAAATTCACCATAACAGTTGTCTACCATGCAGATAACTTCCTCTTTGATAGATTTGATAAAGGAAATCAGTTGACCAATCCGATCAACCGATAAAGTTTTTCTGGGTTCATAACCCTTGGAACGCTGGATGGTGACAAGCTTTGTATTGGCATGAATGGCTTTTTTGATATTTTCATAATCAAATTCTCCATCCGGTAATAAATCAACCTGTGAATAAGTGATCCCGTATTCTGCAAGGCTTCCGGTGGAAGGTCGTATACCAATGACCTCTTCCAAGGTATCATAAGGCTTGCCGACCGGGGAAAGGACCTCGTCTCCGGGGCGCAGATTGGACATCAGAGCCAGTGCAAGCGCATGTGTGCCACAGGTGATCTGCGGTCTGACAAGTGCAGCTTCGGTATGAAATACATTGGCATATACTTCTTCTAACGTATCTCTTCCGATATCATTGTAACCATATCCTGTCGTACCATAGAGGCAGGCTTCCGATACCTTTGCCTTCTGCATGGCTTTTAATACCTTTAGCTGATTGTATTCTGCCACACGGTCGATGTCTGCAAAGCGCTCAGAAAGCTTTTCTAAGACTTCTTCTCCCAGTCTGTACACATCCTCATCAATTCCCATTTCCCGGTATAATTCATTTGTTTCTGTCATTTTATTTCTCTTTTCTTTTAATTTGTCATTATAATCGCTTTTGTACGCTTATTCTTGAATCTTTGCAATCATATAATCCAGTATTTTTTTATCATCATGTGAAAAATCCTGTTTATCGACCATGATCACGTCTCTTTCCCGACGAAACCAGGTAAGCTGTCTCTTGGCAAAATGTCTGGTATCCCGCTTGATCAGATAAATGGCGCGTTCCAGGTCAATCTCATCATCAAGATATGAAAGAATTTCTTTGTATCCAAGTCCCTGCATGGATACATCCGTCTTTTTAAGCCCCATGGCTTTTAATCCGGCAACCTCATCGACCAGTCCGTCCGTTATCATTTTGTCTACGCGCAGATCGATGTTGTGATACAACACGTTTCTGTCATCGTTTAATACAAAATAGGAAAAATCATAAGGCGATGTCTTATTGCGCTCTTCCTCATTGTGGGAAGAAATCTTTTCACCTGTCTGATGGTAATATTCCAAAGCGCGGATCACTCTTTTTACATTGTTGGGATGAATGGCTGTTGCCGATTCGGGATCCACTTCCTTAAGCTTTGTAAATAAAGCCTCCGGTCCTTCCTGCATGGCTATGGTTTCCAGTCTGTTGCGGTATTCCTCATCCATTGTACTTTCCGTAAAATCAATGTCATAAAGTACGGACTGGATATAAAATCCGGTTCCGCCTACCAAAATCGGTATATGACCGTTGTCATAGATCTGTTTTATTGCCTCTTTGGCATATTTTTGGAACATAAAGACATTAAAGTCCTCATGCGGGTCTAAAATATCAACCAGATAATGTCTGACGCCATCCATTTCTTCAGGTCTGATCTTGGCAGAGCCGATATCCATATATTTGTATACCTGCATCGAATCAGCACTGATGATTTCTCCGCCGATAGCTTTGGCTAACGCGATGGACAGTGCTGTTTTGCCGACCGCGGTCGGTCCGGTTAAGACGATCAGTTTTTTCATGTCTAAACAATCCTTTTAATTTTCTTATCAATCTCCTGTTTGCTCATGGAAAACATCGTCGGTCTGCCGTGCGGGCAGTGATAAGGATTTTCCAGAGAAAACAGACGCTTCAAAAGAACCTTTGCTTCTTCGTAGGAGATTTTCTGGTTGCCTTTTACCGCGGCCTTGCAGGACATGGATGCGATTTTTAATAAGATCACATCGGGTGTACCTCGGACCGGTGCTTCGGCAAGCTCATCGAGGACTGTCAAAAACAGATCCTTGGCATCTGTGCCGTACAAATCGGTCGGAATGCCTCTCATGGACAGCTCGTCTCCGCCAAAGGGCTCGATTTCAAAGCCAAGCTTTACAAAATAATCTTCGTATTTATGATAAATAGCCATTTCCGTCATGCTGAGTGAAATGACCAAAGGCGGCATCAGCATCTGTGTGGCATTCTGTTTTTTGTTGAGCTTATCAACAAATTCTTCGTAATTGACCTTTTCGTGTGCCGCATGCTGGTCGACAAAGTAGATATTGTCCTCAAATTCCACAATCCAGTAGGTTTCAAATACCTGCCCGATGATCTTTAATCCGGTAAGCGTATTGTCATCTGCCTCTTCCAGTGCTCTTGAAAACAGTTCCATCTGCTCGGCTTTTTTGATGACCGGCGTCTGCTCCTGTTTGATAATATTATCTCCGGTTTTGTAATTTTCCGTGATAATGGTCTGCTTGGGAATGGAATTGCCAATGATCTTGTTGATCTGATAATCCGGCTGTTCCCGTACTATATTCTGCATATCCTGCAGAGGCTGCATAGACTGAGTGTTTTGTACACCTTGCATACTTTGCGTATTCTGTGTGTCTGGTGCACCTTGCAGTTCCTGCATAGCCTGTGTATTTGATCCAGCTTGTACACTTGGTATTCTCTGGATATCTGGTGTTCTCTGTATACCTGATGTACTCTGTATGTCTTGCAGATTTTGCGTATTTTTTTGCAGATTTCTATTTACTCCTGCAATCTCACTATCCGTCAGAGGTGCTTGATTCTGAGTTTCCATTTTCAATCTGTTTTTCTCAAATGGTTCCGGTGCATGCGAAACATTGGGGGCTTTTATAGCATCTTTTTCAGAATCAACATCTGTATAATTGCGGATCAGGGATACCTCGTTTAAAACAGAGGCTACCGTTTCTTTGACAAAAGCACAAAACGGTATGGGATTCATGATCCGGATCTCCATTTTGGTCGGATGCACATTGACATCAATATCCTCGCCGTCAATGGTAAAATGCAGGATGGCAAAGGGATATTTATGCTGCATTAAAAAGGTTTTGTAGCCCTCTTCCACAGCGGAAGAGATTACCTTGCTTTTGACATAACGGCCGTTGACAAAGAAGGTCTCATAATTTCTTGTCGCTCTTCCAAGTACAGGCTTGCCGATAAATCCATGAATATGAATACCATCCCGGTCGGCATCAACGGGTAAAATCTGCTGGACGGTATCTTTTCCATACAGTCTGTAGATAACATCCTTTAAATTATTGTTGCCGGAGGTAAAAAAACGTGTCTGTCCGTTCTGGATAAACGAAATGGAAACCTCAGGGTGTGAAAGCGCGATATGCTGCATCAGTTCAAAGATGTAGGAGCCTTCTGTCGTGGATGAGTGCAAAAACTTTTTGCGTACCGGTGTATTGTAAAACAGATTCCGCACCAAAACGGTTGTACCGTCCGGAGCACCGACATCCTCAGGGGCTTCCATGACACCGCCGTTACAGCAGACTCTGGTACCAAGCATATTATTCTGTTTTTTGGTGATCATTTCTACCTGCGAAACCGCACTGATGCTCGATAAAGCCTCACCACGGAAGCCGAGACTGGAAATGAAGTTTAAGTCCTCTGCGCTCTGGATCTTACTCGTGGCATGTCGTAAAAAAGCAGGCTCTAAATCTTCTTTTGCAATTCCACAGCCATTGTCTGTAACACGGATAAAGGAAATGCCGCCTTCCTTGATCTCAACGGCAATCTTGTCCGCACCGGAATCAATAGCGTTTTCCACAAGCTCTTTTACAACGCTTGAAGGCTTTTCCACAACCTCTCCGGCTGCAATTTTATCGATTGTCTCACTGTCTAATACATGAATTATTCCGGCCATGCCGTCCTCCTATCCCTGCCAGCGGTTTTTGCGTAAATTCTGCAGACGATACAATGTATTGAGTGCATCTAAAGGTGTCAGGTTGGATATATCAAGCTCATCCAGCTCCTTTAAGATATCCTCATCTTTGACCGTGTCAAATAAAGAAATCTGGTCTAAATCCACCTGATCATAGTGTTTGTTCTTTTTGGTCTCTGTTTTGCCATCGATCGCAATGCTCTGTACGCGTTCTGTGATATCATTGTCCATTAACTGCTCTACAATGACCTTGGCACGGTCGATGACCATATCCGGAACACCGGCAAGCCTTGCCACCTGGATACCGTAGCTCTTATCCGCGCCACCTTTCAGGATCTTTCTTAAAAAGACAATGTCATCGCCCTGTTCCTTTACGGCAATATAATAGTTGTTGACATTGTTCATCTTGCCTTCTAATTCAGTCAGCTCATGATAATGCGTTGCAAATAATGTCTTAGCACCCAAAAGCTTTTTATTGCTGATATGTTCGATAACCGCCCATGCAATCGCCAGACCGTCAAAGGTGGAGGTTCCTCTTCCAATCTCATCTAAGATCAGCAGACTGTTGGATGTCGCATTTCTCAAAATATTGGCAACCTCGTTCATCTCAACCATAAAGGTGGACTGGCCGCTTGCTAAATCGTCAGATGCACCGACACGGGTAAAGATCCGGTCTACCAGTCCGATATCCGCCTGATCAGCCGGAACAAAGCATCCGATCTGTGCCATGAGGACGATCAGCGCCGTCTGTCTCATATAGGTGGATTTACCTGCCATGTTGGGACCGGTAATGATGGAAATCAGGTTTTTATTGTTGTCTAAAAATGTATCATTGGCCACAAACATATCGTGGTCGATCATTTTTTCCACGACCGGATGTCGGCCGTTTTTGATCTTGATGGTTCCCTTGGTATTTAATTTGGGACGCACGTAATGATTGCGCTCTGCAACATTGGCTAAGGATGTAAATACATCCAGCGCAGCAACCGCTTTGGCTGTTTTCTGGATACGGTCCATATTGTCAGCAATATGTTCACGGATCTCACAGAAAATATCATATTCAACACTGCACAGCTTGTCCTCGGCATTGAGAATGGTATCCTCAAGCTCTTTTAATTTGGGCATCATATAACGTTCGCCGCCGGTCAGGGTCTGTTTACGGATCCAGTCGTCAGGCACCATTTCCTTAAAGGAATTGGTAACTTCAAAATAATAACCAAAGACCTTGTTGTAGCCGATCTTGAGATTTTTGATGCCGGTACGTTCTTTTTGCTCAAGCTCTAACTGGGCAAGCCAGTTTTTACCGTCTGTCTTGGCATTGCGGAAATGATCCACATCCTCATTGAAACCGGTCTTTATCATACCACCGTCACGAATGGAAATAGGCGGCTCCTCTTCGATTGCCTGCTCGATCAGTCCGCAGATATCCTCTAGCGGATCAATATCATCACAGATCTTTTGTAATAACTGACTGTCCTTGAAATCAGCTAAGACCGTGCGGATGGAAGGAAGCATTTCAAGCGATTTGGAAAACGCGATCAGATCTCTTGGATTGGCTGTTTTGTAGCTTACCTTTCCAAGCAGACGCTCTAAGTCATAGATCGGATTGAGGTATTCCCGGAGTTCTTCCCTGCCGATCGCATTGGAAAACAGAGCTTCCACCGCATCCAGACGGAGGGTGATATCCTCTTTGTCAATCAGCGGCTGCTCGATATAGCTTCGCAGTGTACGGGCTCCCATGGCGGTCTTTGTCTTGTCGAGCACCCATAAAAGGGAACCGCGTTTCTGCTTTTCACGCAGGGTCTCGCAAAGCTCTAAATTGCGTCTCGTAGAGCTGTCCAAGAGCATATATTTGCTCGTTATGTACGGATTGATATGTGTTATATGCGAAAGTGAAGTTTTCTGTGTTTCATATAAATAGTTTAAAATCGCACCTGCGGCAATGGTTCCCATGGAAAATGAATCGATGCCGAGGGCTGTCATGGTCTGGATGTGAAAATGCTTTTTGATCCGGTTCTGACAGGTGTCATCATCAAAATACCAGGAATCAAGCTGGTAAACCGTGATTCCAAGGCGGGAACGCAGATCTTCCAAATCAAATCCGCTCAGCATAAATGCATCATTGCAGATAATTTCTGCAGGTGAAAATTTGATGATCTCGTCGAAAAGATTTTTGGTATTTTCAACCTGGGTCACAAAAAAGTCACCGGTCGTAACATCTATGACGGATATGCCGATCTTGTCTCCATAGGCAATACACATCAGATAGTTGTTTTTGGTCTCCTCAAGGGACTGCATATTGAGATTGGTACCCGGAGTAACGATCCTGACGACCTCTCTTTTCACAATGCCCTTGGCAAGCTTCGGATCTTCTACCTGTTCACAGATTGCGACCTTGTAGCCTTTACTGACTAATTTAGTCAAGTATCCGTCAACAGCATGGTAGGGAATTCCGCACATCGGGGCGCGTTCTTCCAGGCCGCAGCTTTTTCCGGTCAGTGTTATTTCCAGTTCCTTGGATGCTTTTAATGCATCATCAAAAAACATTTCGTAAAAGTCACCGAGACGATAAAACAGAATACAGTCCTGATACTGTTTTTTCGTCTCCATATATTGTTGCATCATCGGCGTAAGTTCTGCCATTTTTATGTATCCTCACTTCTTATGCTTGCATTTCACCCAGATAATAAAAGCCCTTGCACTCTTTTAAGTATACCGGTACGATTTTGCCGATCAGATCCTTGCATCCCTTAAAATGTACGATCATATTGTTGGATAAGCGGCCGGTAACCAATGAAGCGTCATGCTCATTGATCTCTTCCACCAGTGCATCCATGGTCTGTCCTTCAAAGCGCTTGGCCTGACTGCGGGCTGTTTCCTGTACAACTGCCAGTAATTCATCAAAATTGCGGGTAACCTCTTCCTGGGAGACCTGATTGTCCATCGCAGCTGCCGGAGTGCCGGTTCTCTTGGAATACTGGAACGTAAAAGCGTTGTCAAACTGTACTTTTTTTACAACATCGATCGTTTCAAGCACATCCTCATGAGTCTCGCCGGGGAAGCCGACGATCAGATCGGTTGTCATGGCTATATCCGGTATCTCTCTTTTGATCTCGAGTGCCAGATCAAGGTACTGCTCCTTGGTATAGCAGCGGTTCATGGCTTTTAAAATACGGTTGGAGCCCGCCTGCAGAGGCAGATGCAGATGTCTGCATATCTTTTTGGATTCCTTCATGACCTCGATCAGCTCATCGGACAGATCCTTGGGATGGGAGGTCATAAAACGGATACGCTCCAGGCCTTCGATCTTTTCTACTCTTCTTAATAATTCTGCAAAGGTGATCGGTTCCTCCAGCTTTTTACCATAGGAATTGACATTCTGTCCTAAAAGCATGACTTCCACAACACCGTCTGCCACCAGATTTTCAATTTCTTCGATGATCTCCTCCGGCTTGCGGCTCCGCTCACGTCCTCTGACATAAGGAACGATACAGTAAGAGCAGAAATTGTTGCAGCCAAACATGATGTTGATACCGGATTTGAAACGGAATTTGCGTTCTACCGGTAAATCCTCCACGATCTGGTCGGTATCCTTCCAGATATCAATGATCATGTCATCGGATTCATACATCTGCACCAGTAACTGGGCAAATTTGAAAATATTGTGCGTACCAAAGATCAGGTCTACAAAACGATAGCTTTTCCGGATCTTCTCAATTACGGTATTTTCCTGCATCATGCATCCGCATAAGCAGATTTTCATGTAGGGATTTTTCTTTTTGTAGCCATTTAAAACACCGAGACGTCCATAGACACGCTGGTTGGCGTTGTCACGGACCGTACAGGTATTGTAAATGACAAGGTCCGCGTTTTCGTCCTCGGTTTCTTCAAAACCGATTGCTTTTAAGATACCGGAAAGCTTTTCCGAATCGCGGGCATTCATCTGACAGCCAAAGGTATGGACGCAGCAGGTCAGCTTGCTGCCTTTCTTTTCGGCTTTTTCTTCAATTATTTTTTTTGCTTTTTCAATGTATTCGTATTGAAGCTTTGCTTCATCATTCATGTCCGGTATTTCCTTTCGTATTTTTAGGGCCTAATCTGTCCATCGCCCTCAATCTGATACTGATAAGAAGTTAGCTCATTCAGTCCCATGGGTCCGCGGGCATGCAGCTTTTGTGTGCTGATTCCGATTTCAGCACCAAAACCAAATTCAAATCCATCTGTAAAACGTGTCGATGCATTGACATAGACGCAGGCTGCATCAACACCTGCTTTAAATTTTTCAGCCGCTTCTTTATTTTCGGTGATAATGGCTTCTGAATGTTTGGTATTGTGGGCGTTGATATGTTCGATCGCCTCTTCTACACTCGATACGGTCTTGACCGAAATAATATAATCCAGGTATTCCGTTGCAAAATCCTCTTCTGTGGCAAGTGTATAGTCTTTGATAAACTGCCCTGCGTCTTTATCGGCACGGATCTCAACCTGTTTTTCTTTTAAAGCCTTTTCCAATAACGGCAGAAATTCTTTTTCGATGTCCTTGTGTACAACGAGTGATTCGCAGGCATTGCAGACACCGATACGCTGTGTCTTGGCATTGATGATGATCGGGATTGCCTTGTTAAAATCGGCATCCTTATCCACATAGATATGGCAGTTACCACTTCCGGTTTCAATCACAGGGATCGTGCTGTTTTGAACAACGGCACGAATCAGTCCGGCACTGCCACGCGGGATCAGAACATCTACATACTGGTCAAGGCGCATGAATTTCTGCGTGGTTTCACGGTTGGTATCTTCGATGAGCTGGATCGCATTGGCATCCAGATTTTCACTTTCCAAAGCATCACGGATCACCTTTGTGATCGCAATATTGGAATGGATCGCATCGGAACCACCCTTTAATATTACGGCATTTCCGGATTTGAAGCACAGGCCGAATGCATCGGCTGTAACGTTGGGACGTGATTCGTATATAATGCCGATCACACCAAGCGGTACTCTTACCTTTTTGATCACAAGTCCATTGGGACGTGTCGTTGTCGATAAGACCTCGTGGATCGGATCCGGCAGCTTGGCAACCTGCTCTAAGCCCTCTGCCATAGCTTTGATACGGTCGCTGCTTAAGCGCAGACGGTCGATCATGCCCGGATGCATGCCGTTTTTCTCACCTTTTTCAATATCCTTTGCATTTTCTGAAAGGATATAGGATTCACCGGCAACAAGCGCGCTGGCAATCTGTAAAAGAGCCTTGTTTTTGGTATCTGTATCAAGTAACTGCATTTTGTATTTTGCAGCCACCGCAGCTTTTCCTAACTGGATTAAATCAGTCATAATTTACCTCCTGATGTATTATCGATCATGATGCATCTGCTATCCGATATAAAAATATCGATTGGAATATCGTGTGCTTCATATGGGACTTCATCGATCAGCTGAAAATCATATCCTACAGCAACTTTGGTATAGTCAGTCCCGAACCGCTCAAAATAACGGTCATAATAGCCGCCACCATAGCCAAGCCTGTGTCCTTTTGAATCAAAGGCCAGTCCCGGTAGAACCATAAGTGTATGATTCATCTTTGCAAAAACACCGCTGATCTCATTGGTGTCAGTCTCAGTATTATCGGTCTCATAGTCATTTATATCATTGTATTCTGTATCATTGTCTCCAGTAGCCAAAATAAGCTTCGGACAGTCCGTTTTCGGCTCAGGAATCCCGTGAAAGCCTTCCTCACAGTCTGCCATGGAATGAATTTCATAAAAATCCATATTTTTTCCTTCGACACGCGGCACAAACACGCGCTTATGATCTTTAAATGCCTGTCTTATGATATCCGCTGTCTGCAGCTCGCTTCCGTAATGCATATAAACCAGTATGTTTTGCGCCTGCTTATAGGAATTTGTCTCAAATAAGAGCCTTGCAGCATGCTGGCTTTTTTTCAGGCATTCCGTATCCTGCATGCTGTTTCGCTGTGAAAGCATCTGTTTTCTAAGATTTTTTTTGTCCAAATTTTTCACCTAAGTTGGTAATACTACCGTCTGTTTCCTGTATGTTGATCTGGTTTAGCTGTCCTCTTAAGTTCTTTTTGACAGCATCAATATAGTTGCGTCTTAATTTTGCCTGTTCTTCTTTTTCGGCCTCCGTAAGTCCCTCTTTCTGGGATTTGCGGTATAATTCATTAATTCTGTCAATGTGTAAATCTGCCATGTTTCTATCCTTTACTCTGTACTGAGACATCAGTGTCCCATATTTTCAACATAGTCCGCAAGATAAAAGTTTTCATCCTTGTGGGCTTTAAAAAAGGTGCCGTATTCCCTGCCGTCCATAATGCGGTGGATGATCCGCATATCATCAGCGTTGGCTATGATCATATCCGCGCCCGCAACCGTTGCAATTTTGGCTGCCTGCAGCTTGGTGTTCATACCGCCGGTACCGACATTACTTCCGGTGCTTGCTTTTCCCATCTGCATCAGATCATCTGTAAGCTCATCTACAACACTGATAAATTTTGCATCCTTATTTTTATTGGGGTCGTCTGTATACAATCCATCAATATCGGAAAGTAAAATCAGTAAATCCGCGTCGATCAAAGCTGCTACAATAGCGGAAAGTGTATCGTTATCACCAAATTTGATCTCGTAGGTTGCTACCGTATCATTTTCATTGACGATCGGGACAACGCCAAGCTTTAATAATTCCGAAAACGTATTGTGTGCATTGAACCGGTTTAACGGATCAACGATTGTGTTTTTCGTCATCAGAATCTGTGCACATACATGGTTGTATTCTGAAAAAATCTTTTGGTAGGTCATCATCAGTCTGGCCTGACCGATTGCTGCACATGCCTGCTTGACTGCGATCGGATCATCGTCTTTTCCCAGATGAACGGCCCTTTTACCGACTGCGATCGCACCGGAGGATACTAAGACAACCTCTTTTCCCATATTGCGCAGATTGCAGATCTCGCGCACCAGCACTTCCAGCTTGATATAATCAAGTCCGCCGGTCTCCTTATGCTGTAAGGAAGAGGAACCAACCTTGATTACAATTCGTTTTTTATCTTTTACACAATCTCTTAAATTCATGTTTTGTCTCCCAATGATGTAATAATTTTTAAAGCAATTTTAAGGCCGTCGCAGGCTGCACTTGTAATCCCGCCTGCATATCCTGCGCCTTCCCCGCAGGGATACAGTCCTTTTATTGTAAGCGACTGGAGGTCCTTGTCGCGATGGATACGGACCGGCGATGAGGTACGCGGTTCCACTCCTGTGATCAGGACATCATCTGCATCAAAGCCTTGGATCTTATGTCCAAATGAACTCATTCCGTCCATAAATGCCTGTTCAATTTCATGGCTGTATATATTTCTCAGGTTGCCAAAGGAATATTGCCCTTTTACCTGCGGCCTGATGCTTCCAAAGCCTGTACTGATCCTGTCAGCCTTGTAATCGGCATAGCGCTGGATGGGAATCTTTCCGCCACATACCTGATAAGCCTTTCCTTCGATCATCTCCTGATATTTTACACCGGATAAGGGTCCTTCATCCGGGTAATCATCCGGGCTGACTGAGATAATAATGGCACTGTTTGCATTGTCCCCGGCTCTGTCGCTGTAGCTCATCCCATTGACACAAAGTCTGTTCTTTTCGCTGGATGCATTGACCACATAGCCTCCCGGACACATACAAAAGCTGTAAACGCCCCTTTTATTTGGGGACTGTGCCGTTAGCTTATAAGCAGCCGGTGGAAATAAGCCTGCATTTTGTTCGCCGTATTGAGCCTTATCCATATCCTTTTGCAGATGCTGGACACGGTAACCTACCGCAAACGACTTGGCTTCCATCGGTATCCGGTGATCATTTAACATACGGAACGTGTCTCTAGCACTGTGGCCGATCGCAAGTATGATATGATCGGTATCGATCCGATTCTTGTGATTGATCTCGATACCACAGACCTTTCTATTGTAGGGATCATCTGTACAGTCTGTGAAAAAAATATCGGTCATCTGTGATTCAAAATAAATGTCGCCGCCTTTAGCCCTGATCGCAGTTCTCAGATTCCGGACAATTTGGAATAAGGCATCTGTTCCTACATGCGGCTTTTGCTGATACTGTATTTCGGGCTTGGCACCCATTTCAACAAACAGCCGGAAGACCTCTTTCTGATAACCGAAAGGATCCTTGTTGAGAGTGTTTAATTTGCCGTCTGAAAAAGTCCCGGCACCGCCTTCTCCAAACTGTACATTGGATGTGGTATCTAAAACACCGGTCTCCCAGAAAGTTTCTACATCTTTTTTGCGATCCTCTACCGGACGTCCGCGTTCGAGTAAGATTGGCCTTAGATTGGCAAGAGCCAGATAATAAGCACAAAAAAGTCCGGCCGGGCCGGCGCCAACGATCACTGGTCTTTTTTTCATATGATCTGTCTGACAGACAGGTAACTCAAATGGAATTTCTTTGTAAACAGACAGATTGGAATCTCTTTTCCCGACTTTATGTAACAGCTGCTGTTCATTGGGAACTTCAAATGCCACACTGAGTGAATAAAAAATATCTGTCTTTTTTCTGGCATCAAGGGATTCCTTTAAAATCTTTATCTTGGTAATAGATTCTCTTGATATATGTAGTTTATCTGATAAAGCGCGGATCACGTCATCAGACGTATATCCGGGTCTGCATTTTAACTGATTATATTTTAACATCTTAATTTCCTGCTTTGGCACTGTCGCATCCGGCAATCAATCCACCGGAAAATGCCCAGTGCAGATTGTAACCGCCACAGTCACCGGTCACATTTAACATTTCTCCGACCACATAAATGCCCGGATACCGGATCAGCTCAAAATGGTCATTGATGGCATTGAGGGGAAGTCCTCCTCCGGTTACCTGACAAAAATCAAAGCCCTTAAGATCCGTTATGGAAAAACAGATTTTTTTAAGCTGCTTTGCAAGCCTGCGAATCTCTTTTTTATCAAGATCTCTGCAAAGAATACCGTGAAGGCCACATTGTCTGACAAAAAAAGCAATCCATTTTTTATGTAGGAAGCCATCCAGCGCCTCTTCTGCTGTGCTGTCAGCATATTGCATAAACTGATGTAAAAGCTCTTCGTAAAGCTGTTGTTCTTCTTCAAACGGAAAAAGATCAACAATAGCTGTAAGCTCATCAGGACGGCATTTTGTCTGACGGCAGTATGGATAAATTGTCGAGCTTATCTGAAATACGGGAATGCCGGAAAGTCCATAATCGGTAAACTGTATCTGTCCGTATTGTGATCGGATGACCTCTCCGGACGGATCTAAAAGTGTTACTGTGGCATTGGTCCTAAGACCTGACAGCATTTTCAGATTCTCTCTTTTGCAAATAAGGGAAGTCAGTGCCGGGTATGGTGCAATCACCGGAAGCTGCAGCTTTTTAAGCAGATCAAAGCCCGATCCGTCCGAGCCTGTCTTTGGATAGGATCTGCCACCACAGGCAAGAATAACGGCATCAGCGCAATATTCATTGCAATCTGTCACAACCTTAGTGCGCCCCTTTTTATAGGATAACCGGACGATCTGTTCATTGGTATGAATTTGAACGTCCAGTCTGTTAAGCTCTCGTAAAAAAACATTGACTACCGTAGCGGCAGCTTCTGTTTCCGGATAGATATAAGTTTCTCTCAAAACCGTCGTCCTAAGACCGATGGAATGAAAAAAATCCAGTAGATTCTGGGGCGGATAAAGCTCTAAAACTTTTTGGACAAAGGAAACATCTTTAGAATCAGCCGTAATATAATGACTGCTATCCATGTCCATATTGGTCAGATTGCATTTACCGTTTCCGGTCATCAGTATTTTTTTGCCGATCCGATCCTGATGCTCCAACAGAATCACTTCCGTATCACCTTGTGCGGCAGATATACATGCAGCTATTCCGGCTGCACCGCCGCCAATGATAACAACCCGTTTTTTCATACTTTTTCCTCGTTGCATAGATAACTATAGTATACAACTAACTCGAATAAGACTCAAGAAAATTGTAGAGCTCTGCCTCATCACGGATATATTTACCATCGAGGATTTCCTGTGTCAGATGCTCCGGTAATTCATGGATGGAAATGTTGGTCACTAGGTAAATCTGCTTCTGATCTGCGGTATAGACATATACCTTATCATCATAGGCCATGAGATAAAAACCTTCCGGTTCTATCACTTTTATGGCTTCCTTATCCTCCTCATAGGTCTGATAATCCTTGGGTTTATCCTTGGAAAGATCATATTGCTTGATGATCACGATGCGTTCTGATGAAAAAGACGACAGCCGGATGTCACTGATGCCCTTTTCTCTTTCGGATAAAACCGGTGAGACGATCTCCCTGTTTAAAATTTCAATCAACTGATCTCTTGTTTTATCAATATACTGGTCCGGGATCTTTTCAATCAGGGTTTCATAGCTGTCATCCGATAAATTTTGTGCAATAACAATACATTCCGTATCACAGGAAGTTTTGGCGGGACTTTTGGATACCTCTGTTGTTTCTGTTTTACTTATTATCTCCTGTTTGGTTGTATCTTTTTGCTTCTTCATGGAGAAATACCCGGAGACAACAAAAAATAACACCAAAATACAGGCACAAAAAATACTGATACGATAAAAAATTTTCATAACAAACTCCTTTTTATCAGTATCAGCATTTTATTGTATTATATGCAGTTTAAGAATAAATTTCGGTTAATTTACCAAATAAAAGCAATAATTTCCGCTGTGGAAATTCTGCAAGCTCGTGCTCTTTTACCGCTCCGGTCAAAACCAGAATAAAAGAATGCAGGATAAGCGCAAGCACAAATGACAGCACAAAGCATCCGGCACTTGTAAGCATATCCTTTAAAAGGAAGATGCAAAATACAATTACCGCATAGATGAGAAATGCAATAAACGGATAGCCCAGATGTCGTAACAACTGCTTTTTATATACAAAGTAGCGTCGTAAGAAGATTAGATTGACAAGGCTTATCATGGCATAACAGATCACACCGGCTATGATCACATCCTGAATAGTCGGCATTTGCTTTTGAACCAGATAAAAATAAGCGACAACTCCCACGCTGCCTGCCAGATATCCGATCAGATGCGCATTTTCGCTTTCAAAGCCCTGTAAGAAAGATTGAGTCATTCTTGCCAGTGCAATGAGTACCATGAAAACAAAAATCAGTAAAAATGATACATCCAGAGATTTTTTGATATACCATTCTGTCATATAAGAGGTCGATACACTAAAGAAGAATAATATTGGCAGTATGAAGCAAAGATACTGCTTGATACCGGATAACAGACGCATGCCGCCATGATAACGGTCCTGGCGGGCCATGGATTTGCGTAAGGATTCTTCAAAGTGTACAGCAATCAGTCTGGTAAAATATAATGGTATCAGGAAATTGAGGATCATTTCAATTCCAAAGATTCCAAGCTGATTAACAGGATGTAGCACATCTGCATAATCTGTCAGCGTATTTTTGATACAGTAGAAAATTACACCTATGATAAACGGCAGCATATGGATGAGCTGTCTGATAAGCGGAAACCAGAGTGAGGAAACAAATGCACGGATCTGTCCGTTGGCACTCTCACTGTTTTTGCCATACGCTTCTGTTGTACCGTTTTTGATATGCTTGCAGTATGCCTTGTGAAGGATGCACATAAAGATAAAGGAAATGAGATTGCCAATCACAAACCCCATTGCCATACCTGCAGCAAAAAAGGATGTGTGGATATAGGTGTTGTGCAGTAAATCCGCATTGACACTTCCGGGCTTTCCAAAAAGATTGGAAAATAATAATCCAAATAAAATACCGGAAACAGAGGTGATCACGATCCATGCCTGAAGCGGCAGGCGCATGCCAAATCCGGAAAATACTCCTGTCATCACACAGTTAAAAAACAATAACGGCATGGCAACAGCTAAAATAAGCCACAACAGACTGCCCAGACTTCCGATCTTTAACAGGCTGCCGGCAAAGCGGTTTATCAATAAAAACAGACCTGCAAGAACAATTCCTGCAACAAATGCAAAGCCACCACAGGAACTTGCAAAGTGCAGGGCATTCCGTGTCTGGTTTCTGGACTGGCGGAATATCACAGCCTTTTTAGCTGTTGTAAAAAACGGAACCGCAAAAATCAAAATATAGATTCCATATATAAGCAGGCAGGATATAAACAGGCCCACACCTGTAAGCTCTGTATTTTTGTTAAGCCAGATCACACCGGCGGCCATACAGAGATAACCGAGAAGCAATGCTATGATGGTTGAAGAATCCCGAAATACAATATTGGGTTTCTGATTATTTTTTCTTTTGGACATTGGTATTCCTCCGAAACGGTCTTTTACTCTTTTGTTTATCTGAAAATTCCAAGTTCATTCATAATATCATTCTGATGGGCAAACATTTCCTGTTCTTCATCCGGTGTCATATGATCATACCCCATCAGGTGCAGCATGCTGTGGACGATCAGGAAAGTAAATTCGCGTAACTGGCTGTGCCCAAACTCTTCTGCCTGTGAAACGATCCGGTCATGACACAGGATAATATCCCCAAGCATAAGCTCTCCGGTTTCCGGATTGAAATAAGCATTGATATCCGAATCGGCGATGGAAAAATCAGCCGGAGCCGGATAATCAACTGCCGGGAATGATAAAACATCTGTCGGTGAATCGATACCGCGGTAATCATTGTTGTATGCCCGGATGCCCTCTAAATCCGTGATCAGGACGTTGACCTCTGCTTCATACGGACAGTTTTCATGCTGCAGTGCTGCTTTGACAGCTTTTTCAACTGTCTCATGAATATCGAAGTCATAGCTGGCATCTATTTCATTTTCAACGTAAAAAGTCATAGTATTTTTTTTCCTCCAAAAGTCCCTTTTTGATCAGACTGATATCCTTAAGTGTCAGATCACAGTTGGCAAGATCATCACACTCTGTTTTTTTGTGGATGATGACATCTATGATCTTTTCATAATTGATCTGTGAACTGACATTTTTTTGAAATAAATAGGTCAGGGAAGAAACCAGGGCATCGCAGATCTGGACAATGGCCGCTTCCCTGGACACCGTCGAGGTATGCTTAATGCCATACTCTTTCATGACCCTGCGCAAGGGCGCCGGAAAATGGTAGGTGGCAGCCACGGTCAGTGTATTCTGGATCGTATCCTTTCCCTGAATCAGGCCAATCCTGTGATAATATCCGAGTGCTTTGGCAAGTGCGTGGTCAGCCTGGATACAGCGCGCCGCTTTGTCTGCCAGATAAGCGGTATGGACGGCATGATAATAGGCATCCTCATCGATATCCTTGAGGCTTAAGAGCAATTCATGATCCGGATCGCTGATATTGGAATAAAACAGATCATTTCTCGAAATAATCCGGTCAAATAAGATCTTCAAAAAAATGATCAACAGGATAAATTCCGCAAAAAGCCGGATGCCGGAATACAGTAAGAAATCTCCCGGTAAAATCTCGGCATCTGTAACAAAGGGAATAAAATAGAGCCCACAGTCAATGACAAGTAAAATGACAACCGGAGCCGTATAGCGGAAGGTCTTGGTCAGTCTGCCAAACAACACACAGCCTGCCACTCCGACTAAAAACATGACAAACAGTTGTCCGATGGATACCTGCCATACATAGTAGGCAAATAACAGATAGGAAATATACATGACAAATCCCAATAGCTGACTGGAAAAGGCAACGAGAAAAACTGCCAGTATCCCTATTGGAAATGCATAAAACGGAACCACATATAAAAGACTGCAAAAAAGGAAGCCGAGAAGATAAACCATCCACAATCTGAGCTTGTGGGACTGATTGTAACTAAACAGACTCTTACTTTGCAATGTGAAATAATAACATATTCCCAAAATAAAACCATATGCAATTATAATCATGGCAATCATCAGTATATTGGTTATCGACATCATTTCTTCCGTGCGGATCTGTTCCTTTGTGTATTTTTATTTTGTGCATTTCTGCTCTGTTTGTTTTCGTAATCTTCATATGCTTTTACAATCTTCTGGACAAGCGGGTGACGGACGACATCCTTGCTTGTCAGATTGCAGAAAGCAATTCCGTCCACATGTGACAATACCTTTACTGCCACATCAAGACCGGACCTGGTACCGGCACTTAAATCCTTTTGGGAGCTGTCTCCGGTAACAACGACCTTGGAGCCAAAGCCGATACGTGTTAAAAACATCTTCATCTGGGCTTCGGTTGTATTTTGTGCTTCATCCAAAATGATATATGCATTGTCAAGTGTACGTCCGCGCATGTATGCAAGCGGTGCTACCTCGATCAGTCCCTTTTCCATATTTTTCTGGAAGCTTTCGGCTCCCATGATCTGATAAAGAGCATCGTATAAGGGACGTAAATAAGGATCGATCTTACTTTGTAAATCACCGGGCAGAAAGCCAAGCTTTTCTCCGGCTTCAATGGCAGGTCTTGTCAGGATGATCCGGCTGACCTCATTATTTTTAAATGCGGTAATCGCCATGGCCATGGCAAGGAAGGTCTTTCCGGTACCGGCAGGGCCGAGCCCGAATACGATCATATTGTCCCGCATTGCCCGGACATATTTTTTCTGACCGATCGTCTTTGGCATGATCGGCTTGTTGCTGATGGTATGGCAGATAAAATCCTCTCCCATGGACAATAAACCGTCATCCTCGTCTTCTTTGCTCATCATAACCGCATAATTGACATTTTGTTCTTCTATTTCTGTACCTTTTGTGGATATCTCCAGTAATTCCTGTAACAGGCGGTATACTTTTTTGACATTTGTCTTTTCACCGGTGATCTTTACCATTCCGTCCCGGTTGATCACAGAAACGCCAAATTCATCCTCGACCTTGCGAATATAGGCATCATTGGTTCCAAATAATTTCTGCATGGATACATGATCAATATCTAAAAGCATTGTATAATCAGCCACGTCTATTCTCCTGTTTCAATTTGACTTAAAATCGGTGTTTCCACTCCGTCGGACATAAGGACCGTCAGATTGACTGAGATATCAACCCGATCTTTTTTATAATTTATTGTAACATCTTTTTTTATTATTTGAATACCTTTTTGATTCAAACTTTTGCAAAAATTGCAAAATCGTTCATCCAGTCTGCAAAGTGCCGTATCTTTATTTAAAATTTCATCGGTCATGGTGTATTCCTGATATTTTTCATATCCGATATAAACCGGAAACATCTGATATATTTCGGGAGAAAAAATATACTTCTGTGTGAAAATATCTCCGTGCTCATAAGGATCATGGAAAGAAAAGCCAAATTCCTTGTCCTTCCATCCGACTACCGGCCTTTTGTAAGACCTTCCGGTATAAATCTTTTTTTGCTGATGATAGTCCATTCCATCCTGATAGAGCATTTCATATTCAATGGAAATATCTCCGTCTGCCTGGGTCTGGTGAATGGTCTTAACGGTTTCATCATCATTGTATACAAAAATGAGCCCGGAAATCAGAACATCCCCGGCTTTGACTGCATCACCGATCTTTACCATCGGCGTTCCGTTTCTTGTGACCATATTTTTGACGGTTCCATCAACACTCGCACACAGATCAAACGGGTGTTTTTCATCGGTCTGATCCGTTGTCTGCTCATTCGTTGTCTGATTTTCCTTGACAGTCAGGCACAATCTGGTGCCATCCACCTGAAACGAAGCCCAGGTAATATAGGAAAACTGGTCTCTCAGCTTTTTTTCCAAAGCATCCGTATCGATCTGATATGCCGGTGTGCCGTAAGAGATATTTTCCTGTCTTAAAAAATCAACAAAAATATCTTCCGTCATCGTCCGGTTGCCGTCAATGGAAAACGACCAGATAAAGCGCGTTGTCATAAACAGGGATATAAAGCAGACGGCCAGACAGATGGCAAATACCTTTCGTTTCCGATAGCGGAACAACCAAAAAGGTAGTCCCAGTTTTTTCCTGATGACTACCTTGGTCTTGGTCTTTTTTAAAAATTCTTTGGTCTGGAACAGATCACGTACGGAAATATAAAACTGATATCCATCCTGATAGGGATGAACCTTCCAGACCTTGATATGATGGTGGTTGCATAAATTCAAAAAACGTTCAGGCGAAAATCCATACAAATAGACAAACACATAGCCCTTCAGATATCGAAAAAACGAAAGCATGTCATGACTCCATAAATGATATTTGATTGATAATACCGATTATTTTCATTTCATCATTGTTGTAATAGTCCACCCGCAGTGACTGACCGTCAATGCAGATACGCAGATCTCTGGCGCTGATCCAGATAAAATCCTCTGTACATTCCAGAATGCCTTTATAGTTTTCGACAAACAATTCCCGGTTGCTGCGAAGTGTCAGCACACAATCGCCGAAAACCAGCTCTCTGGGGATTTTTAAACGCTCCGCTGCCTGTTTTTTCGCTTGTTGGATCATATTGTTGTTGTTTTGAAATAATCTACTCATGTTATAATCATATGACGTTATTTCAAAATCATGCCCTGATAATTCCTTTTATAATGTCTGATTTTGCAACTGCTTCCGTTCCGATGTGGACGGCATGGCCGAAACGCTCTGTTGCAGCCGAAAGCTTATCCTGATCAGAAGCATAAAAGGTTGCGATCACATCACCTTTTTTCACATAGTCTCCGACTTTTTTGTGCAGATAAAGACCTACGGACAGATCGATCACACTTTCCTTGGTCTCACGTCCGCCTCCTAATAACAGGGAACAGATGCCGACCTCATCACAGTCGATATGTACGATATAACCTTCTGTCTGTGCAGTGACATCGACTCTGATCGGAGCATAGACAAAGCGGTCCGGTTCATACACATAACGCTCGTCGCCACCCTGTGCCTTTACAAAAGCGGCAAGGCGTCTGAGTGCCTCTCCTGACTTGATCTTTTCTATAAGCATTTCTCTTGCTTCGTCCTGACTTTTGGCTTTTTGTCCGGCAACGACCATTTCTGAACCCAGAGTCAGACAGAGCTCTACAAAATCCTGCGGGCCTTTTCCCATCAGTGTATCGATGGCTTCACGAACCTCGATCATATTTCCGACGGCATTTCCGAGCGGCTGGTCCATATCGGAAATAACCGCACAGGTATGTCTGCCGGCGCCATTGCCGATTATCACCATCTCTCTTGCCAGTGCAAAAGCATCCTCTTCTTTTTTCATAAAGGCTCCGCTTCCGGTCTTGACATCCAGTACAATGGCATCTGCACCGGAAGCCAGCTTTTTGCTCATGATGGAGCTTGCGATCAAGGACATATTGTCAACGGTCGCTGTGACGTCACGGAGTGCGTAGAGCTTTTTGTCGGCAGGTGCAAGATCCTTGGTCTGTCCCATGATGGCAAGACCGATTTCGTTGACCTGATTTTTAAACTGCTCTGCGGAAATGGAAGTTGAAAAACCGGGGAAGCTCTCAAGCTTATCAATCGTTCCACCGGTATGTCCTAACCCTCTGCCGCTCATCTTGGCTACCGGGATACCGCAGGCTGATACCATAGGCGTCAGTGCCAGGGATGTCTTGTCACCCACACCGCCGGTACTGTGTTTGTCAACCTTGATACCGTGAATACCGGATAAATCCAGCATTTCCCCGCTATTTGCCATTGCCATGGTCAGCTGCAGGGTCTCTTCTTCGTTCATTCCTTGAAAAAAAACAGCCATCATCATGGCGGACATCTGGTAATCCGGAATGTCTCCGTCAGTATAATGGCTGATCATAAATTGGATCTCGTCTTTTGACAAGGAATGCCCGTTTCTCTTCTTCATAATAAGATCATACATGCGCATATCGGGCACCTCCTATTTTAATCTGACTTTGTTGGTATTGTTTTTCCTGTCTACTTCCAGCATGAGATTCGGAAAGCTCTTGATAAACTGCTTAAACTGTGAAAATCCGTATTTTTTGGTGGAAAAGTCCGGAAACTGTGTCTTTAAATCATTGGCAAGCATGGACAGATCCATAACACCGCCCTTTGAACGGATCATATCATAAATGATCTGTTCCATATCACTGTCCGAACGGGATGCATTGGCTAATAAAATATTGTTGTTGTTTTTAAACAATTTGATCGATTTTAAATTCTCGCAGAAGGTAGAAAGCTTGGAATATCCGTAGTTTCGCACATCGAAGTCGGGGAATTTCTTTAACAGACGGCTTCCCACCTCGCCAATGTTGGTAACGGACTTGCCGGAATCCTCGTTTTCATCCAGGATTTCCACAATGGCATCTTCAATCTGGCTGATCGGACGGACATGTTTTTTCTCTTTGACATCATCCTCGTTGCCGGAAATGTTGTTGAGATAGATAAAACGGTCACAGGCGCTCACAAAAGCATCCGGGGTCTTGGTCTCACCCATGCCGATCACATTTTTACCGGCCTCTCTGAGCCTGCATGCCAGTCTTGTAAAATCACTGTCACTGGTAACCAGACAAAAGCCCTCGACATTGTTGGAATATAAGATATCCATGGCATCAATGATCATAAAGGAATCTGTGGCATTTTTACCATTGGTATAGGCAAACTGCTGCATCGGCTGTATGGAATTGCTGAGAAGCACATTTTTCCATTTGTTGCTGTTGCTCTTTGTCCAGTCACCATAGATACGCTTAATGGTCACAATTCCGTATTTTGTCAGTTCGTCCAGTATTTTTGTAACATATTCGGCTGAAACATTGTCCGAATCAATCAATAATGCAAATCTTTTATCTTCCACACAAATCACCTAAAAAAACGTCTTGTCAATGCGTTTTAACACCATTTCATAATTTTGGGGATCAAGAGGCAGATCCTTTAAGATCTCCTCTGCTTTTTCAATCTGCATCCGGTTGATACAGATCGTACATTTAGACTCAGATTTTCCAAATAACCGTGAGAAAAATGATGCATCATCCCATTTTTCATAATAGGATATCCTGTTTTGTAAAAAAGCTCTCTCAATCGTCATTTTTACATCATTATCCCAAACAGTACAAAACTCTATTTCATTGTGTATTTTAACATCGGAAAAATCCATATCCATATTGTTCACCTGTTTCATAATCTATCTTCTATGATTTCAAAATTATACCATATTTCAAAAGAAAATAAAAGAAAGACCGCCGGAAAACACATAGAAAATATTTTCCGACGGTCCTGTATAATTTGATTTATGTATTATTTCTGTCTTTCTTCTTTGAGTGTGTGCTGGAATTCTTTGATATCCTTTGCAATTTCACCACTCAGTAACAGCATACAGATCAGATTGGGGATTGCCATCAAAGCATTGGCAATATCAGAGAAGTTCCAAACAAGATCCAAAGTCTGTGTTGCACCGACATATACAACCAGTGAAAAGATGATACGGTAGATCATGTTGTATTTATGTGTATGGAATAAATATTCCCATGCTTTTTCACCATGATATTCCCAACCGAGGATGGTTGAAAATGCAAACAGTGCAATACCGATTGTAACAAGCCATGAACCAACCGGTCCCAATACGGAGCTGAAAGCTGCGATTGTAAGGGCTGAACCTTTGACAACGGCTCCGGATGCATCTGTCATGCCAAGTACGCCGGAGCTTGCAATGGCAAGACCTGTTATTGTACATACAACAATGGTATCCCAGAACGTACCGGTCATGTTGATATAACCCTGGCGTACATGATGATCGGTTGTTGCTGCAGCTGCTGTAATGGCTGCGGAACCCATACCGGCTTCATTTGAGAATACACCACGTGCAACACCAAATCTCATAGCCTGCATCATGGATGCAACGATTGTACCGGCTACACCACCTTCAACGGCTTTGATGCTGAATGCACATTTAAAGATCATGGCAATTCCGGACGGTAAGTTCTGGATATTCATGATAATAACGATCAGGCCGGCAACAACGTAAAAGATAGCCATGAAAGGTACAACAACGGATGATACCTTTGAAATTGTCTTGATACCACCAACGATGATTACAAGTGCAAGTACGGTAATGACAACACCGGTTATCCATGTAGGAACACCAAAGGTTTCAAAAATAGATGATGAAATGGAATTGCCCTGTGTCATGTTACCGATACCAAAGGAAGCAATGACTGCAAAAAGAGCAAATAACCAACCGAGCACAGCACCAAACTTTTTATTGGGAAGAGCTTTTTTCATGGTGTACATCGGTCCACCGGACATTTCACCTTTTTCATTTCTTTCACGATATTTGATGGCTAACATACATTCACTGAATTTTGATGTCAGACCAAATGCAGCTGAAATCCACATCCATACCAAAGCACCGGGACCACCGCTGACCATCGCGGTAGCAACACCTACGATATTACCGGTACCAATGGTTGCTGCAAGTGCTGTTGTTAATGCGGAGAACGGTGAAACATCACCTTCACCTCTGTTTTGTGTACGAGCCTCCTTGCTAAGAGTACTCTTGATTGCATAGGGTAAGTTTCTCCATGTCAAAAATCCTGTACGAATGGTTAAATAAATTCCGGTTCCTACCAAGAGAACTAGCATGACAGGACCCCATACGAAATCATCAACCCTCGCAACTGCTGCGTTTAAAGTTTCCATATCCTCCACATCCTTTCTTCTTTTATCAGCTGTCAAACTGATTGTGACATTCAAATGTCATCATAATAAATATATTGTATTCATAAAATTTGATGACCATTATCATATCACGGCAATAAAAAATGGAGACAACAAAATCTGTTGTCTCCATCGACTTGCATTTATCATAATGTCTTAGAAGAAATATGTCAAGTAAAATTTTAAGATTTTTTAACAAAGAGTTTATGACCACCGGATGGCTGTCTAGGATCATTTGTGATAAGGCTCATGATTCATGATCCGGTAAGCCCGGTATATCTGCTCTGCCAAGATAACACGCATCAGCTGGTGCGGAAATGTAAAATGTGAAAAACTGATATACTCGTCAGCCAGCTTCAAGACACTGTCTGCTAAACCTAAAGAACCACCTATCACAAACTGGATATGGCTGTTACCGGTAATCATCAGCTTTTCGATATGTTGTGAAAACTGCACCGAATCATAGGCCTTTCCATTGATGGCAAGTGCGATCAGATATCCTTTTTCATCGACAGCCTTCATGATACGCTCTGCTTCTTTTTCTTTGATCAGGCGTTCTGTTTCTGCCGATGCCTTGTCCGGTGTTTTTTCATCCTGCAGCTCGATGATCTCAAATTTGCAATACGAAGAAAGGCGTTTCGCATATTCTGCGATCGCCTCTCTGTAAAATTTTTCTTTTATTTTCCCTACACTAATGATTGTTATTTTCATATAATTCGCCGTATTTATCGTCTAACAGTTTTTCACGCAGAGCTTCATCCATCTCAGGAAACTTCCGGATCAGAACGCGTGTCATATAATCAGCGCGTTTGAAATACTTTTCTTCATCGGTATCACTTCCGCTGCATACAACATCCTGGGCAAGCTTTTCAACCGTAAAGTAAGAATCCATAAACTCTTTGACCTTTGCAATCAGATCATCAGCCTCTTCGGCTTCTATGATGATCGTCTTGATCTGTGCAAAGGATACGATGCCTGAAATGATAAAGACAACAAACATAAAAAGCATAACGCCCATAAACATGTAGTTGCTCTTTAATCCGGCAAATCCGGGAATAACACCAAAATAAAGTAAGATCAGAGCAATCAGACCAATGCCGCCCACAAGTGTCAATACGATACCGCTGGATTTGTAATCTTCGATCTTCTGTTTTTTGTCCACATAGGAAGATTTTTTGTTGATAGCCTCCGAAATCTGACGCTGGCGCATCATCTGTTCGGAAATCGGCGCAACAACCTCGAGGTCATTTTCATCCTCTTTATCATCTTTTTGGAATTGTTTTTCGGAAAAAGTCAGACTGCCATAGGATACAATCTCACTTTCCTTTTCCTCTTCTTCTTTTTCTTTGTACTGGTCCAGAAATTCATAGGACCGTTCGTCGTTTACATCGAAGACTCTTTTCTGGGGAGAGGAAGCTGCTTCCGCTTCCTCCAACGTATCCACTAACGGAATTTTACATTCGTGGCATACAGTAAAGCCTTTTCGATATTCATTTTTACATTTAGGGCAAAAGGGCATCTGTCTAATTCTCCGTTTTCATCATTTGTTTGAAAGATACTCATGGATACCTTTTGCTGCAGCTTTTCCGGCACCCATAGCCAGAATAACGGTTGCAGCACCTGTAACGGCGTCACCACCTGCATAAACAGCTTCTTTGGTAGTCTTTCCATGCTCTTCATCGGCAATAATACACTTGCGGTTGTTGATATCCAGACCGCTTGTGGTAGATGAGATCAAAGGATTGGGAGATGTACCCAGTGACATGATGACACAGTCTACATCCATGACAAATTCAGAACCCGGAATTTCAACGGGACGTCTTCTGCCGGAAGCATCGGGCTCACCCAGTTCCATTCTGATACATTTGATTCCGCTTACCCAGCCGTTTTCATCAGCGATGATCTCTGTCGGGTTGGTCAGAAGGTCAAAGATAATGCCTTCTTCTTTTGCATGATGTACTTCTTCTTTACGGGCAGGAAGCTCTTCTTCACTTCTACGGTAAACAATATGAACCTCAGCGCCCAGACGAAGTGCGGTACGGGCAGCGTCCATAGCTACGTTACCACCGCCGACAACAGCAACCTTTTTGGCATGCATGATCGGAGTATCAGAATCCTCTTTGAATGCCTTCATCAGGTTGGATCTTGTCAGATATTCGTTGGCAGAGAATACACCGTTGGCCTGTTCACCAGGGATACCCATAAATTTAGGAAGTCCGGCACCGGAACCGATAAATACGGCATCAAAACCTTCATCCTTTAATAATTCATCAACGGTTGTGGATTTACCAATGACAACATTGGTCTCGATCTTAACACCGAGTGATTTTACATTTTCAATTTCTTTTTTCACAACAGCATCCTTGGGCAGACGGAATTCGGGAATACCATATACCAGTACACCGCCGGCTTCATGTAATGCTTCAAAAATCGTAACATCATAGCCAAGCTTAGCCAGATCTCCCGCACAGGTAAGTCCTGCAGGACCGGAACCGATGACAGCAACCTTTTTGCCGTTTAATTCTTTGGCTCCAACCGGTTTGATACCGTTTTCTCTTGCCCAGTCAGCAACAAAACGCTCTAACTTACCAATGGAGATCGGATCTCCTTTGATACCACGGATACATTTACCTTCACACTGGCTCTCCTGGGGACATACACGTCCACAGATGGCAGGCAGTGCGCTTGATTCGGAAATAATCTGATAAGCGGCTTCAAAATTGCCGTTTTTAACCTGTTCAACAAATCCGGGAATATTGATGGCTACCGGACAGCCCTTCATACACTGTGCATTTTTACAGTTGATACATCTGGAAGCCTCACACTGTGCTTCATCTGCTGTATATCCAAGACATACTTCACTAAAATTGTGAGCTCTTACCTGGGGATCCTGCTCACTTACGGGTACTCTGTTTAAAACGTCCATTATTTGTCACCTCCGCAATTTCCACATCCGCCGTGATGTGTATCACCTTCCTGTAATTTCAGGAATGCTCTTCCTTCTGCAGTTTTGTAGATAGCCTGTCTCTTCATTGCCTGATCAAAGTCAACCAGATGACCGTCAAATTCAGGACCGTCTACGCAGGCAAATTTGACTTCGCCACCAACAGTCAGACGGCATGCGCCGCACATTCCGGTACCGTCTACCATGATCGGGTTCATGGAAACGATGGTCGGAATACCAAGCTCTTTGGTCGTAAGGCATACAAATTTCATCATGATCATGGGACCGATGGCAACACAGGTTGTATAGGTCTTGCCTTCTTTTTCAACCAGATCCTTTAAGGTTGCGGTAACCATTCCGCTTCTTCCGTAAGAGCCGTCATCTGTTGTCACATAAAGGTTGCCGGCAACAGCTTTCATTTCATCCTCGTAGATCAGTAAATCCTTTGTCTTGGCACCGATAATAACATCAGCGCTGATACCGTGCTCATGCAGCCATTTTACCTGCGGATAAACAGGGGCTGTTCCCAGACCACCGGCAACAAAAATAATACTTTTCTTTTTTAATTCATCTATACTCTCTGAACAAAATTCAGAAGGCTGTCCAAGCGGTCCAACAAAATCATGGAAGAAATCACCTGTTTTTAATGATTTCATCATTGTTGTACCGGCTCCAATCGTCTGCACTACAATGGTGATAGTTCCTTTTTCCCTGTTGTAATCACTGATTGTCAAGGGAATTCTTTCAGAATCTTCATTTGTACGAACGATAACAAACTGTCCCGGTAAGCAGGATTTAGCTACTCTTTTTGCTTCCACTTCAAAAAGGTAAATGTTTGTTGTCAGTTCTTTCGCATCAACAATTTTATACATTTTTATCCTCCTGATTCATAAGCTTATAAAGCTTAAAATAACACTATCTTTTCAATAATATCGAAAAATACACAAAAACGCAAGGTATCACGTTAAAAATCCGTAAAGGAAATTGCTCCCTTTGATGAGATCGATGCCCGGAAAATGGTAGCATCCTGTACATCAAAGGCAAAAATATCGCCGGTTTTTATCATCGTACCCGCATTGTTTTTGACATATTTGTAGATCAGATAATATACTTTTCCGTCTTTGGTGACCGCACTGTCTGCCGTATAGATGATCTCGTTTCCGCTGCCATCGAAATCAATGGATTCTCCGCGTGCTGCAAGATTTTGCTTCAACACAAAGATTGCCTGGTCGCAGTCGTAATTGGCAACAGGTGTACATTCATATTTGCAGGTCACAATGCTGCTTTCATTTCCCTCCGAATCAATCATCAGGAATTTGAAGGTACTGTTGCCAAGCGGCATCGGAAAAGCATCGGTATAGATGTTGCTGTCCAGATCGGGATTGGAACCATCCGTTGTATAATATACGATACAGTCTTCATCCGGGACCTCGACGCTGATCATTTCCGGTACTTCATAGGTGCCGGATTGAGCAGAAACAACCGGAAGCATCTGGACGCCCGTATTGATAAGGTATTTCTTTACAACCACATCACTGCTGACGCCATATTCGTTGATATATACAGATGAAACCTGGTAAGCCCCTGCTAACAGTTTGATCGGTGATGTATAACGGGTGGAATACTTACTGGGTGTGCTACCATCCAGAGTATAATAAATATCTCCTTTTCCTACTGAAAACAATTTCAGTGACAGCGCACTGTCGTAATCCCCCTCCTGCTCACTGTATTCGGGAACAGAAGCCATATACTGTGAATATTTTTGCTTAATGGCTGCTGATTCACAGGTCTCAAGGAATTTTGCCAGCTTATAATATTCTTCCTGACCAATATAGTCATTGATCAGATATTCCAAAGCCTCATCATTGGCCGGTTCTTTTGTCAGGATCTGTTTAGCCACATCCTTTGCCTGATCATAGGCTTCCTTCTGGGTATAGATATGAAGCTTTAAAAGCAGAAGCTCGACATTGTCAGGCTCCTTGGAAAGACAATAATCCGTCTGATAAATAGCCTCATCCATCTGGTGCGCATCAAAAGCCTCGATTGCCTTGTTGTAATGATAATCATAGGAATTTTCCGTATACAGATAAAATACAATGGAAAAAACGGCAACGATAATTACCAGAGCCAGCACAGAAAAGGCCAGAAAATTTAGCTGCCTGATCGCATGATGATCCTTTTTAACAGCTGTTTTTTTTGAAGAATCCGGATGCTTATCCTGATTACTGTGATTTTCGGTTTGGATATTCTGTTGATTCAGTTGTGTATGAGTTTGTTCTGAAGGATGCCCGCCCAGATCATCAATAATTCCATTCATGGATGCGGCAACGCTTTCTTCTATTTCCGGCTCATAAACCGGCACTAAAAGACGCTCTTTGCCGCAATGTTCACAAAAGACCTGATCCGGCTGCATTTCCTTTCCACAGTGTGGACATGTCATACGCCGTCTCCTACTAACTTAAAATATCTCTTCGTAAAGTGTAAAAATGTGTCTGTTTTCTTTTACTGCAGGGAAATACTGTCAACACAGTTTTTCATAAGCATTGCAATGGTCATAGGGCCGACACCGCCCGGAACCGGAGTGATGTAAGAAGCAACCTCTTTTGCAGAGTCAAAATCCACATCCCCGCAGAGCTTGTTGTCTGCATTGCGGTGAATACCGACATCAATAACAACAGCTCCGTCCTTGATATAGGATGCATCAATAAACTTCGGTTTGCCGATCGCTACGATCAGGATATCTGCCTGTCTGGTAATAGCCTTTAAATCCTTTGTTTTGGAATGTGCAATGGTAACCGTAGCATTTTCACGAAGCATGAGTAAAGCCATTGGTTTACCAACGATATTGCTTCGTCCGATCACAACACAATGTTTGCCTGTAATATCAATATCAGAACGTTTTAATAACTGGATAATGCCTGCCGGTGTACAAGATACAAAGCCGGGCTGTCCAATGCACAAAGAGCCTACACTCTGGGGATGGAAGCCATCCACATCCTTTTTGGGATCGATCGCATTGATGATCGTCTTTTCATCGATGTGCGCAGGAACCGGCAGCTGTACTAAAATGCCGTTGACATCCTTTCTTTCATTTAACTCCTGAATCAAAGAAAGCAGCTCTTCCTGTGTCGTTTCTTCGGGTAATTCATATGAAAGTGAATTCATTCCGACATAGGCACAGGCTTTTTTCTTGTTGTTTACATATACAGAGCTTGCAGGGTCATTTCCTACCTGGATAACTGCAAGACAGATCTCAATTCCCTGTGCTTTATATTCCTCTACCTTTTGTTTACATTCGTCCTTAATCATTGTTGAAATACGTTTTCCGTCAATCAATTCTGCCATAATATGTATCTCTCCTTTTATTAGAAAATCAATTAAAAATCATATGAAACAAAAACTGCTTAAAATAATCCGGTGATCACACCATCATCATTGACATCAATATTGAAGGCTGCGGGCTTTTTGGGAAGTCCGGGCATTGTCATGACTGCACCGGTCAATACTACAACGAAGCCTGCACCGGCTGATACATAGACCTCTCTGACTGTAATTTCAAAGTCTTCCGGTCTGCCAAGCTTAGCCGGATCATCAGACAGGGAATACTGGGTCTTTGCCATACATACCGGAAGCTTGCCAAATCCAAGGTCTGTCAGCTTTTGTAACTGCTTGGCTGCTGCGGGACTAAATACCACACCCTTCGCTCCGTAAATCTCTTTTGCAACGGTTTCAATTTTTTCGGTTAAAGGTAAATCGTCTTCATATAACGGTTTGAAATGACTCTCTTTTTTATCAAGTGTCTCCAAAACCTTGTTGGCAAGCTCAATACCGCCTTCTCCGCCATGCTCCCAAACGGTAGAAAGTGCAAATTCGCAGTTTCTTTCTTCACAGAAGGATCTGACAAAGGAAACCTCTGCTTCGGTATCTGTGATAAAGGAATTTAAGGTCACAACGACCGGAACACCATATTTCTGGAGGTTTTCAATATGTTTTTCCAGATTGACGATACCTTTTTTGAGGGCATCGAGATTTTCAGCGCTAAGATCGGCCTTTGCCACGCCGCCGTTGTATTTTAAAGCACGGATCGTTGCTACCAGTACAACCGCATCTGGTTTGAGACCGGCAAGGCGGCATTTGATATCAAAGAATTTCTCAGCTCCCAAATCGGCACCGAAACCGGCCTCTGTAATACAGTAATCTGCAATGGATAAAGCTGCATTGGTCGCTCTTACACTGTTGCAGCCGTGAGCGATATTGGCAAACGGTCCGCCGTGTACAAAAGCAGGTGTATGTTCGAGTGTCTGGATCATATTGGGTAAAATGGCATCCTTTAAAAGTGCTGCCATGGCGCCGACTGCATTGAGATCGGCTGCTGTTACCGGATTGCCGTCCAGATCATAAGCCACAATAATACGTGCAAGCTTTGCTTTGAGATCATTCATATCATTGGCCAGACATAAGATAGCCATGATCTCGGAAGCAACTGTGATCACAAAGTGGTCTTCTCTGGTAAAGCCATCGCCCTTAGATCCAAGACCGACCACAATATTGCGGAGCACACGATCATTCATATCCAGACAACGTTTCCATACGATCTGTCTGGTATCGATCCGGAGTGCATTGCCCTGCTGGATATGGTTATCCAATAATGCTGCCAGTAAATTGTTGGCAGATGTGATAGCATGAAAATCACCGGTAAAATGAAGGTTTAAATCCTCCATCGGAACTACCTGTGCGTATCCACCGCCTGCGGCACCGCCCTTGATACCAAAGCACGGTCCCAAAGAGGGCTCGCGGAGTGCGATAACCGCTTTTTTACCAAGCTTTCCGAATGCTTCACCAAGACCGACACTTGTGGTTGTCTTTCCTTCACCTGCCGGTGTCGGATTGATGGCGGTAACCAGTATCAGTTTACCTTTTTTGTTATCCTTGATGGAATCCAAATATTCATTGCTCAATTTTGCCTTGTATTTTCCGTACAACTCCAAGTCATCCGGTGAAATACCAAGTTGTTTTGCTACTTCTGTGATTGGAAGCATTACGGCTTCCTGCGCGATTTCGATATCTGTTTTCATGCGTCATCCTCCTGTAGTTGTAAAAATTGTTCTTTTGACATCAAAACCCGTCTGGGCTTGGTACCTTCTTCAGGGCCGACAACTCCGGCCTCCTCAAGCTGATCCATAATACGCGCTGCCCGGTTAAATCCGATTTTAAAAACACGCTGCAGCATACCGATGGATGCTTTTTCCTTGTCTATGATAAAATTGCCGGCATCTACAAAATACTGGTCTCTGTCTGATGCCGAATCGGTAAATCCACCATCTTTCATGGACGCCGAGGTAATATTGGAAATCTTTTCCTCAACATCGGCTGTATATGTATTTCCAAGGTTTTGTTCCTTGATAAAGTCTACGACTTCCGAAACCTCCTGATCGGAAACAAAGGCTCCCTGTACACGTTCGGGCTTGGTCTTTCCCTGCGGATAGAAAAGCATATCTCCTTTTCCGAGCAGCTTTTCCGCTCCGACCATGTCCAAGATTGTCCTAGAATCAACACCGGATGAAACGGCAAAGGCAATACGGCTTGGCATATTGGCTTTGATCAGACCTGTGATGACATCAACCGAAGGTCTCTGTGTGGCAATGACCAGATGGATGCCACAGGCTCTTGCTAACTGTGCCAAACGACAGATGGACTCCTCAACCTCATTGGACGCAACCATCATCAGATCTGCTAACTCATCTACAATGATCAGGATCTGCGGAAGCTCTTGTGGAATGGGCTGACCATTATTTTCAGTCATTTCGCGCACCTTTTTGTTGTAGCCTTTCAGGTCACGGACATTGAGCTCTGCAAATTTCTTGTAACGGTCTTCCATTTCGGCAACGCCCCAGTGTAAAGCAGCTGCGGCTTTCTTGGGATCGGTCACAACCGGTATCATCAGGTGCGGAATACCGTTGTATACACTTAATTCCACAACCTTGGGGTCTATCAGGATCAGCTTTACATCATCGGGTGAGGATTTGTATAAAATACTCATGATGATCGTATTGATACAGACACTCTTACCGGAACCGGTAGCACCTGCGATCAGTAAGTGCGGCATCTTGGCAAGATCGGCAATGACTGTATTGCCTCCGATATCCTTGCCCACTGCAAAAGATATCTTGGATTCTGCCTTTTTAAACTCCGGTGAATCGATCAGGTCCCGGAAAGCAACCATCGAATTTTCGGCATTGGGAACTTCAATTCCGACTGCCGCCTTGCCGGGGATCGGTGCTTCTATACGAATATCTGTTGCTGCCAGATTCAATTTGATATCATCAGCCAGATTGACAATCTTTGATACCTTTACACCAACCTCAGGCTGTAATTCATATCTGGTAACCGCAGGTCCCTGACTGATATCGGTAACCGTCACGTTGACACCAAAGGTACGAAGTGTCTCCTGCAGTCTGAGTGCTGTCTCACGTAGGGACTGTCCGTTGTCACCGGCAGTCTTTTTCTTGCCGGGAGTAAGCTTGTCAACCGGCGGGAATTTATATTTTGCTTTTAATTTAACAGGCTGGGGCTCGATGGAAACCGGTTCCTCTGCTTTCGTCTGTGCTGCATCCGCTGCTTTTTTTTTCTGATATGCAGACTGTGCCGGATATACAGCCGGTGTGCTTTCTGATGCGCTCTCTGTCATGCGAGGCTTACTATCAGTCTTTCTTTCTCTGACAGGAGCCAGTGTCGCAACATCTGCCTCAGGACTGTTTTTCTTTTGTCCGATTTCCGGTCCAAGCTCTCTTGTAGAGACATCACCAATATTGGAATCGTCGATTCCGCGAATCCGGATCTTGGAAAGAGCTTCCATAGCCTGTGATTTGTCTGCTTCTGCCTGTTCTTTTAAGACCTTTTGCGACAGCTCTTCCATATCAACAGGCTGCGACTGTCTGCCGGCTGCTGTTGTTTTGACAGGCTTGATATTCAGCTCGGAAGCATTGGCAATGCCGGATACCTTTTTGTTCATGCGTAGCTCTTTGTCCGCCTCTGCCAAAAGTCTCTGCTCTTCTTTTCTTTTTTCTCTCTGCAGCATGCGCTCATCGTTTCGTTCCTGCGCATATTCTCTTTTTCTCTGAAAATCATCCTTGACATAATCAGCTAAGATCGCTCCGCCGTTTTTGATCTTGTTGCGGAAACTGTGCTCCGTAAGCAGCACAATACAGATCAGGATAAGAACGATCAGGATAATGACGGTTCCGACCATTCCAAGCATCTGGTACATACCATTGCCTAAAAATCCTCCGATAATACCTCCGCCTTTGAGATTGTCAGCGGAAAAATGATAAAAATCTGAAATACTGCTTCCGATATTGGCAATTCCCCCGATCAGGGTAAAGCATACACAAAGCATACAAAACAGGACAAAACCGGAAATCAGCTTGATCGTGGCTACCGGATTGCCAAGATTGGCGATCCAGAAGCAGACACCGAAAAAGATCAGTAACGGTGCGACATAAGCCATATATCCAAACAGCCCGAACATAAATGAGCTTAAGATATTTCCAAGTGTTCCGATGATATGAAAATTGCATAAAAACAGTAAAATAGTGATTGCTAAAGACAGTAAAAAGAATACCTCATCGATGATGGTATTTTCATACTGCTGGACATTTTTTTTCTTTTTTCTGGACGATGTATTTGATTTTTTCCCGGAAGAAGTCTTGCGACCTCTTGACTGAGCCATAATAATAACCTCCGTATCCGCCCGAAAAGTCAGGCAAAACCTTAGTTATTATAGCATTATTTTGTATTTTTCTCAATAAGTTTATGGAGTTTATTCAAGGCGTCCTTGATTCCTCCGACTTCGTCAATAATGCCCTCTTTTACAGCTTCCTTTCCGACCAAAATACTTCCGACGTCTTTTGTCAGTACCTCGGTCTCCATCATAAGCTCAAGCAGCCTTTTCTTATTGATCTTACAGTGATCGGTGACAAAGCGGCAGATCCTATCCTGTATCTGCTTGAAGTAATCAAAGGTCTGTGCCACGCCGATGACCATTCCGTTTAAACGTACCGGATGGATCACCATGGTCCCGGTCGGCACAATAAAGGAATAGTCGGTACTGACCGCAATCGGCACACCGATGGAATGACTGCCGCCCAATACCAAGGATACGGTGGGCTTACTGACAGAGGCAATCATTTCTGCAATGGCAAGTCCGGCCTCAACATCACCGCCCATGGTATTCAACAGGATCAAAATTCCGTCAATTTCCTGATTATCTTCAATTTCCGCAAGCTTTGGCAGAATGTGTTCATATTTGGTTGATTTTGTCGAGCTTCCCAGCACATCATGTCCTTCTATCTCACCAATGATCGAAAACATATATATTTTATGCTGTTCCTTGTTTTCACTAAGATCTGTCTGCCCGGTCTTTTCAATCCTCTCATCATTATTCCAGCTTTCTTTTTCTTCGTTTCCGGATTTATTTTCGGCTTCTTTACTCATATCCATTCCTCCCATACAAAACATACGCCAAAAGACGCATAAATAAAAAAAGAACCTTTACTCAAAAGGTCCTTTTTATTATGGGCATTTTTTATTTGTTTATTCGATATCAAAATCATCGCCGGGCTTGATCTCAATATCATAATGCATTTTATCTTCACTTACCGGAAAATCATAATCCATTTCTTTTTTGACATGACGCTTCGGAACCGGTAATGGATTTTTGATAAACTGTGTGTCTGAAACTGACATATTTCTGATATCCATAATCACTGCTCCTTATTGTCATCGCCAAGAAATGTCTCAATATTGTACCGCGGACGATGCTTGACTTCGATATATATTTTGCCAATATACTGTCCGATCAGGCCAATAGCACAAAGCTGTAAGCCACCTAAAAACCAGACAGATAAAAGTAATGAAGTCCAGCCGGGTTCAACCGTGCCGAAAAAGTAAGAAACAAACGCATATATAGCCGCAATGATGCTTAAAAACATAATGATAAAGCCAAGCGCTGTCACAAGACTGATCGGCTTTACGGAAAAGGATGTGATCCCGTTCCATGCAAGCGCGAGCATCTTGCTTAACGGATACTTGCTTTCACCGGCTACTCTTTCTTTTCTTTCATAATATACACAATCTGTCTGATAACCGATAAGTGGCATCATACCACGTAAAAACAGGTTGTTTTCATTGTATTTGGAAAACTGCTCTACAGCTCTTTTGCTCATCAGACGGAAATCGGCGTGATTGTATACGGTTTTGACACCCATCATGGCCATGACCTTGTAAAAGCCCTGTGCCGTGGTGCGCTTAAACCAGGAATCCTTTTTACGGTCATTCCTGACACCATATACGATATCATTGCCCGCGTGGAACTTGTCCACCATTTCTTCGATCACGGCAGTATCATCCTGTAAATCCGCATCAATGGAAATGGTAATATCCGAGATATCCTTTGCAGTCAGAAGTCCTGCGGTCAGGGCAAACTGGTGTCCGACATTGCCGGCAAGCTTTAATCCATATACCATCGGACTTTCCCGGTGTTCTTTTTCAATCAGTTCCCATGTACGGTCTTTACTTCCGTCATTGACAAACAAAATAAAACTGTCTGCGGAAATTTTTTCTTTTTGAATCAGATCATTTAAGACCCGCTTTAATTCTTTTGCGGAAATTTCTAAAACAGCTTCCTCGTTGTAGCAGGGAACCACCAATGCTAATCTGTCCATGAAATTCCTCCGTTATTTATCCTGGATAATGGCACCAAACAGCTTGGTGACAAATCCTGATTTGATTTCTTCAAATGTTGCAGCCGTAATATTGCTGTGCTTAAAGGTCTCACCCCAGATCAGGGTAAGCTTTTTGGCAAATATCTGGCCATCTTCGCCCTGTTCCATAAAATAAGGCAGAATATAAGAAACCATGTACATATTGTGCTTTCTAAGCGCCTCACTCTTTTGAAAGACCTTCAGTCCCTTGTAGGAAGCAAGATCTGCGGAAACCGCCGTCACAAAATAAACGATGGCAAGTTCCTTTTCGTTGTCATCCAGGGCTCGGAACTTTTGCATAAACGCTTCTGCATGCTCTTTGTAGGTCTCATATGCCGAATCGTATGTCTTTTTGGTAAAAAGAGAAAGAGCATCTTCTTCGTATTGTAAAATTTCTGCAACTTCCTTTAATAAATCCATGCTTATTCACTCCAGTTGTGGTATACAGCCTGTACATCATCACTTTCATCCAGCAGATCCAGTGTACGATTTAACTGTTTGATTGCATTTTCATCTGTTAATTCCACATAGGTCTGGGGAATCATGGTAACCTCTGCTGATGCAAACGGAATCTTCTGCTCTGCAAGGGCATCGTATACAGCCTGGAAATCATCAGGTGCTGTGATAACCTCAAAGCTGTCCTCTTCCTCTGAAAAATCTTCTGCTCCTGCATCTAAAGCAAGCATCATCAGATCATCGGGATCCATATCACATTCTTCTTTATCAATGATAATCTGTCCCTTTTCATCAAACATAAAGGATACGCAGCCGGGTGTACCAATGCTGCCGCTTCCCTTTGTAAAAGCACTGCGGACATCTGCTGCAGTACGGTTTTTGTTGTCTGTCAAGGTCTCTACGATAATAGCGATACCGTTCGGACCATAGCCTTCATATGTAATATGCTCATAGTTTACGGAGCCGTCCTCGCCGGCAGCTTTTTTGATACCTCTTTCAATGGTATCATTGGGCATATTGTTGGCTTTTGCCTTGGCAATAACCTGGGCAAGTTTGAAATTGTTGTTGGGATCGGGGCCGCCTTCTTTTACGGCAACAGCCAGCTCACGGCCGATAATGGTAAAGATTTTACCTTTTGCAGCATCGTTTTTCTCTTTTTTGTGCTTAATGTTTGCGAATTTTGAATGTCCTGACATTTTATAGTTCTCCTTCTTTTGTGGGAATCTTGGAAACCAATACCCTTTTTATTGTTTTATTTTCAACTGTCATAATTTTGAAATTATAACCGCCAAAATCCATTTCAAATGTTTCATTATCTGCCGGAATATGCTCAAGCTGAGCGATCATCAGTCCGTTTAGGGTCTCATGCTCGCAACTGCTAAAATCAATTCCCAGCGTCTCTCCAAGCTCATCCAGACGTGTCAATCCGTCTATTTCATAGGAATCGTCACCTTTGGGCTTGATAAAAGTCTCCTCGACATCATATTCATCAAAGATATTGCCGACAATTTCTTCCAGAATATCCTCCATGGTCAGTACACCGCTTGTCTGGCCGTATTCATCGATGACGATCACAAAATGCGTCTTTAACGACTGCATTGTCTTGAATAAGACATCGATTTTACGTGTTTCCGGAATGAAATTGGCATTTCTTACAAGGCCTTTGATCGACTTGATCGGCTTTTGTGCCTTAGTCTCATCCTGTTGCATCCGGCATGCATCCTTTAGATGCAGCACGCCGATGATGTGGTCAATATTGTCAATATAAACCGGATAACGGCTGTACGCCTGTGAAAGCATAAATCTGACAACATCATCCAGTGTCTCATTGCCGTCAATACCGACGATATTGGATCTGTTTGTCATGATGTCCTTTGCTTCTTTATCCGAAAAGGCAAAGATATTGTTGATCATCTTGGCCTCGGTCGCATGCAAGACACCGTTTTCGTGTCCTTCATTGACCATGGACAAAATCTCGTCCTCTATGACGTTGTTTTCCCGGTCTGCATGAAAAATATGGTTTAAAAAATGATTTTTATTTTCACTCAATTTAACTGATTTACTCCTTGGAAACCTAACTAAAACTATAACATTTTGTCTTTGGTTCGTCAATAAATGCCTATGTATGCAGTTCAAGACTGATTTTAAGGCCTCTGTCAATACGTCCCATGATGTCACCGTCCAAATGACAGATCTTTTCTTTCAGGCGTGATTTGTCAATCGTGCGAAGCTGCTCCAAAAGGATCACCGAATCCTTGACCATATGGTAACGGCTTGCTGCTAACTCAATATGGGTCGGAAGCTTTGCCTTGTTTAATCTGGATGTGACCGCTGCGACAATGATCGTCGGACTGTGTAAATTTCCGATATCATTCTGCACAATGACAACCGGTCTGATGCCTCCCTGTTCGGATCCGATCACAGGTCTTAAATCTGCGTAATAAACATCTCCTCGTTTCAAAGAATAACAACCCCTTTCATCTGTACAAAAAGTATTGCCAAATTTTAACGGTTGTATTCCAAAACAGATCATTTGTAATCTTCAAAATAATCTTTGGTATCTGCCACAACACCATTTTTGTAGTAAACACGCGGGATTCTTTTGCCAAGATCACAGGCAAGTTCATAATTGAAACGTCCGCTCAGACTGCCAAGCTCTTCCATTGTGATACACAAAGAACCGTCTTTGCCGATCAGTGTGACCTCGTCTCCATCCCTGACATCAGCTATATCCGATACATCCACCATCATCTGGTCCATGCAGACACGGCCTAAGATGTTGGCACGCTTTCCATGGATCAGGACATAGCCCTTATTGGACAAGGTCCTTGGATAGCCATCACCATATCCTACCGGTATTGTAGCGATCTTCATGGTATTTTCTGCGCAAAAGGTTCCACCGTAGCTTACCTGCGTTCCTTTTTCAATTTCTTTTACATATACAATATGGCTCTTTAAGGATAATACCGGCTTTAATTCGATAATATTTCTGGATACCTCATCTGAGGGCCACAAGCCATACAGGGTGATACCGGCACGTACCATGTCCATATTGGCATCCTTGATCTCTACAATTCCCGCACTGTTGGAACAGTGATGGATTGGAATCCGGTAGCCGGTCTCTTCTTCCGCTCTTTTTAAGAAATCCTGATAGGTATGCAGCTGTTTCATGACCGGTCCCTTATCCAGTTCATCTGCTTTTGCAAAGTGGGTAAAAATACCTTCGACTATGATATTTTTTTTGGATAGACATTCACGGATAAAGGCAATTCCCGTATCATCCGGTCTGATGCCGATACGGCTCATGGCTGTATCAACCTTAATATGTACGATTGCTTTTTTATTTTGCTTTTTTGCTGCTTCATCGATTTCAGAAAGCATGGAAGACTTAAAAACCGTCATCCGAATTTCATTGTCGATCAGGTCCGGATAGGAATACGGAAAGGTATAGCCGATCACAAGTAATGGCTTTTTGATACCACAGTGGCGTAAAATCAAAGCTTCCTCCGCTGTTGCAAGACCCATGCCGAATACATAATCAAGCGCTTCTAATTCTCTTGCAATCTGCACGGCTCCGTGTCCATAGGCATCTGTCTTGATGATCCCCATCATTTTTGTAGTCGGAGAAATATTGCCATGCATCTGTTCCATATTGAAACGGACTGCATCAAGGTCTACATCTGCCCATACTCTGTCATAATTTTTCATAGTCATCCTCTCCTCGTAAAACAAATTTCAACGAATCTACAAGATCCGATGCTTTTAATGAATATGCATTGTGCTTATTTTTGGCATAATCCCCACATAGTCCGTGTACATATACACTCAATGTGACAGCCGTTTTCATCGGAATATCCTGGGCGGTAAAACCGGTCATGATACCGGTCAGCACATCACCGCTTCCGGCTGTTGCCATTCCATCATTTCCGGAGGTATTGATATACATACTGCCATCCGGCATATATACTCTGGTTGCAAAATCCTTGCATACCAGATAGATCCCATATCGGGCTGCTGTATTTTGTTCGACCTCATGCAGGGCTGCGGGATCTTCGGGCAGCTTATCACCGTACAATCTCTCAAGCTCTTTTTTGTGAGGTGTCAGGACAACTTCCTGTTTTGTTGCATATTCTATTAATTGTTTTTTTAATTCTTCCGAGGATGCGATCAGATTAATGGCATCCGCATCGATCACAAGCCTGCAGCTTTGTTTCTTTAATACATTTTCTATAATATCATAAGCATCCTTTTTCGTTCCAAGGCCGGGACCCATCCCAACCGAGGCACAGTCCTTTAAAAAAGAAGCATCCTCATCCTGAAAGCTTCTGGTAAGTACCTCAGGAACTGTGGATAACAGGACCTGTATATTGCTTTCATCCGTCATGGTTTTGACATAACCGACACCGGTACGGATCGCAGCCGCAGATGAAAGGATGGCACAGCCTCCAATGCTTTTGCTACCGGCAATGATTCCTGCCTTGTGGAAGGTTCCCTTATGTCCATCCGGACGGCGCTTCGGAAGAAGGTCTGAAAGGTCTGAAGGCTCATATAAAAAAGCATCCGGCAAAAGCCTGCCAAAAGCTTTGTACGGTATTCCAATATCTTTACAGATGACAGTCTTGTTGTGAAGCTTTCCTTCGTGCAGGTACAGACCGCGTTTGCGATAGCCGAAGGTGATCGTAAGATCTGCATAAAATGCATTGGATACGGCACTTCCATGGTCTGTATCCACACCGGAAGCGATATCTACCGCAATTTTATATCCATGCAGCTCATTCATACGGTCAAGCCAGATATCATATACGGACGCACCTTCCCTTTGTACAAATCCAACTCCGAAAACCGCATCTATAATAATATCATATTCATCCGCCGGAATATCTGTGCGCACAGCAATTTCCATTTTTTCAAGGATATCTGCCTGAAGCTTATTTCCATCCGAGCATCTACCGGATGGATTGGCACAGAAAATATCCGTCGGATATCCCCATTCTGTCAGGATGCGCCCGATCGCATAGCCGTCGCCGCCGTTGTTGCCGTTTCCGCACACAACACAGATACGGCTTTTCTTAGCCGGAAATCGCGTGGCAATCTCGTCACACACGGAAAGTGCAGCCCGCTCCATTAAAACCGGCTGTGAAATACCAAATTGTGTGATCGTCTCAGAATCCGCATTTTTCATTTGTGCAGCTGTCAATACATACTTCATGCTGTCTTATCATCCCTTTAATTTGTTGTCATCCGGATTGTATGTCATATCAAAGATCTCTATGACCTCCGGCCCGAATATATCATGCATATAAGCGTACATTTCCTGATTTAGCCATTCCCGCTCCTGCTTGCGGATCACGTTCTTTTTTAATTCGATCCGTATTTTGGCGATCCATTCTGCTATTTTTTCAATTTCTGCCGCATTGTCAGACATCGTACGATAACAAATATCCATGGTACGGATCATGAGTTCAAAATTGACCTCATCGATCTGTGCCGGAAGATCTAAGAGCTCATCCTGTTTTTCATCGATCTTTGTATTGCATTCCTCGATGAGTGTCTTGTGTTCGTCCATTTCTTTGTCGGACAACGGCTTATTGTCAATCCCGGCAACAATTTCATCCATCAGCTTTGCTTTCAGCTTGCGGATATCCTTTAAGTCAGAATTGATCTGGCCCTGCTTAGCAACCAGTGCCTTTAACTCTTCTGCCAGCTGTTCCATCTTTGGATCATTATTTTCTCTGGTAAAAAGCTGGTACCATTTATTGTCCAGTGTCAAAATTGGAATCTTTTTTCCTTTCAGGGCCTGTCTGAATACATTTTCCTTTGTTTCCATAAAAACACCTCACAATCAGACTGTGATCATTGTTTTTTTCTGTTCAGATTGTAGGATAACTTCATAAGGCTTTCGGACAGGTGTACATTTTCGACCAGCACATTGTCCGGAACATCCAGATCAATATGCGCAAAATTCCAGATCGCATGTATCCCGCACCGTACCAGTCTGTCAGCTACCTCTTTTGCAGCTTCCTTGGGAATTGTCAGTACCCCGATATCAATATCATTATCCTTGATAAACTGCTCAAGCTCTGACATGGGCCTTACAGTAATATCCTTGATCTTACTGCCTATAATATTTTCGTTGACATCAAAAATCCCGGTGATCAGAAAGCCCCGTCTTTCAAAATTCATATAATTGGCTATCGCCTGTCCTAAATTGCCGGCGCCGATCAGAACCAGATGATGTTTTTGGTTCAATCCGAGAATCTTTGCAATCTCGTTGTATAAAAACTCTACGTTGTATCCGTATCCCTGTTGTCCGAAACCTCCAAAATTATTGAAATCCTGCCGGATCTGTGATGCAGTGACATGCATGATATGACTCAGATCCTGTGAAGATATCCGTTCCACACCGCTGTCTTTCAGCTCTCCAAGATAACGGAAATAACGCGGCAGCCTGCCGATCACTGCCTGGGAAATTTCTTTTTCATCCATGTGGCATCCCCCTATATCTGGTTTTCAATTATTATACCCCTGTGTTAAATTTCTGTCAAAAGTGAAAGCCTGTATTTTCCACTGTTTTTGGATTTTTACTTTTTCATATAGAAATACCATCTATAATTTAGTATAATTCCAAAGGAACAAGTACTTACAGAATGTAACAGAATGGAGAAAACAATGATTTTATCCTGTCACGAATTATCCAAATCATTTCATGAGGAAACACTTTTTTCCAAGTGTTCTTTTCATATTGAGGACAATGAAAAAGCTGCTATCATCGGCATCAACGGATGTGGTAAGACCACATTGTTACGCATGATCTTAGGGCTTGAAAAAATAGATGAAGGCACTGTGACCTTTGCAAAAGACAAGACAATCGGCTATCTGGCTCAGCATTTAGACGATATGGGACCGGATCATTCCATTTATGATGAGCTTCTTACGACCAAGGCGCATATCATCAAAATGGAGGAAGATCTGCGCGCTTTGGAAAAAGAGCTGCATACCACACAGGATGAGGAACAGCTCAAATCCATTATGGAAAAATATGAAAATCTGTCCCATGCTTTTTCTTTGGAAAGCGGATATGCCTACCAGAGCGAAATCACCGGTGTGTTAAACGGCCTCGGTTTTTCCAAAGAAGAATATTCCCAGCAGATATCCACACTCTCCGGCGGTCAGAAGACCCGCGTGGCTCTCGGTAAAATCCTGTTACAAAAGCCGGATATCCTATTTTTGGATGAGCCTACCAACCATTTAGATATGGATTCTATCCGCTTTCTGGAAAATTATCTGTCCAATTACAAGGGAGCCGTTGTTCTGATCTCCCATGACCGTTATTTCATGGATAAGATCTGTACCAAGATCATTGAGATCGATCATAAAAAAGTGACAGTATTTTCCGGTTCTTATTCCGAATATTCCGCAAAAAAGAAGATTCTGATGGCAGGCGCCATGAACGCTTATCTCAACCAGCAACAGAAAATCAAGCATCAAGAAGAGGTCATCACAAAATTAAAATCCTTTAACCGCGAAAAATCCGTCAAACGAGCTCGAAGCAGGGAAAAGATGCTGTCCAAAATCGAAGTTCTGGAAAAGCCGGTTGATGAGGATGCACAGATGCACTTTAAGCTCGTTCCGTCCAAGATCAGTGGCAATGATGTACTGCATATGGAAAACATCAAAAAAAACTATCAGTCCAAGACGCTCTTTTCGGATCTGGAAATGGATATTAAGCGTGGCGAGCATGTTGCCATTATCGGCCGCAACGGAACCGGCAAAACCACTCTTTTAAAGATCATCAACAATCTGGTCACTCCCGAATGTGGCAAAATTACCTTAGGCTCCAATGTCGAAATCGGTTATTACGATCAGGAGCATCATGTACTGCATATGGAAAAGACCATTTTTGAAGAAATCTCCGATGATTTTCCGGATCTGACCGGTACGCAGATACGCAATACCTTAGCAGCCTTCCTGTTTACCGGAGACGATGTATTTAAAAAGATCGAATCCTTAAGCGGTGGCGAACGCGGTCGTGTCAGTCTTGCCAAGCTGATGCTCTCATCTTCCAACTTCCTGATTCTGGATGAGCCGACCAACCACCTTGACATCCAGTCCAAAGAGATTCTGGAGCAGGCGTTAAATCACTATGAAGGAACTGTTTTGTATGTTTCGCATGATCGTTTCTTTATCAACCAGACCGCACACCGGATTCTGGATTTAGAGGATCAGAAGCTTGTATCCTACCTTGGTAATTATGATTATTATCTGGAAAAGCATGGGGATATTTATTCGGATATCCGCTATAAAGGTGATCCGGCCATCAAAGAGACTTCTCCAAACGAAGCTTCCGACAACAAATTAAGCTGGCAGGAGCAGAAGGAAAATCAGGCAAAAAAACGCAGACTGGAAAATGCTCTTGATAAAGCCGAGCAATCTATTTCAGATCTGGAAGAAAAAATATCGGATCTCGAAAACGAAATGGCGAAACCGGAAATTGCCACCAACATCGGTAAGCTTGCCGAATTATCACGCCAAAATGAGGAATATAAAAAAGAATTAAAATCACTCTATGATGAATGGGAAGAAATTTCCGTATCACTCGAGGATCTTAATTCTTAATCACAAAAGGTCAAATCTATTTTCTGGATAGCTTCATATTGTCATTTAGGTCAAAGGCAGACATCTCTACCATTTCGCCGAGATATTTATCATAAATGGCAATATTGAAGCCATCACAATTCATCGAAAAATCTGTTCCGTTTACCAATATTGCCGCACTGCCATCGGTTTTATTTCCATCTGACTGAAGCACCACGTCCAGAGTCTTTTGCAGATTGTCAGACATAGTAAGCTTCATCGTCACGCTGCCATCCGCTTTTTCAACTGTCCCATTTGCCGCAACCGATTCATTTGTCACAACTGCTTCATCTGTCTCAGGCACTTCATTGGGATTGGTACTCTCCAATACCGTTTTTCCATCTTCAATTACCGCACAATACGCAGTATCTCCTGCAGGATCAAAGGTTGTTCCAAAGGTCTGATTGAAAAATGCAATCTCTTCCTTTGTCAGTTCCTGATCCGTTTCATTTTTGTAGGTAATAAACACATCATAGCCTTCTCTTGCCAGTAACGGCAGATATTCCTCATAGGAATCGGCACTGATGATTTCACACTTACTCTTCTGTCTGTTAAACAGCGATACCGAATCATACCACGAAGCATATGCCGGATCCTGTCTTTTATCCTCAAAAGAAAACTGGTCACACAAATACTCGCCCATCATCACGGAAACCTTTTCCGCCTGGATGATATTGATATGTGCCTGTCCATCCAGTCTGGTATTCATATTGAAAAAGCGGACACCCTGTTGTGCTGCCAGCTCTTCCACGGAATTGTATAGCTTCTGGCGGTCCGCATTGCCATTGGGCGTTTTGGTCAATACAAGCTCTACCTGCTCATCACGGCAAAGCTCAATGATCTTTAACAGCCATTCCTTCGCCCTGTCCGGAATCGGCTCCTTGTCTGTCTGTTCTACAACCTCTTTTTTGGCTCCATCTTCATAATCGCCCGCAAAAATAAACGGGGAATATCCCTTATTGGGATCCTTTTCATGGTAAAAGGACATGGTAACCTTATTTTCATACAGATCTGTCCAGGTATTGTGATATTTTGCGATCGGAAAATAAAAGGAATACCTGAGATCTTTGGGCACACCATCCCTTATGGCGCAAAGCTTGTTGAAGCTCATGGGCAGATCATCTAAATTGATATGCATGACGCCTTCCTGCTCATAATCGTCCCCATATACGGTAAACACGTCCAAAACGATCACCTTGGGATGCTGTCTTTTTACTGCTTCCTTGATGTAATAATAGGATACCCACAAGGGCTGCTCGTTGGCGCAAAAATCATAGGATGTGATTCCAAAACGGTCAAATAAAACGGCTGGTGCCATATCTGCATACATCTGGCTGGAACCCACAAAAACAACGTCCAGCGTGTCCGGCTCTTCGGCATAAAAACCATCTACCTTGACCGATACATCATATTCGCCTTCCGCCCATTTATCGCGCAGATTTTCCTGTATCACAACAAACAGAATGGCAATAATCAGAAAAAAACATATGCACTTGGTTATAAAACGGAATGTTTTCATCAAAATCCCCCATATATAAACTGAGCAGAATCATAAACCGGACCGTAAATTCCGGTAATCAGGATCATAAAAATCAGGCCAAGCAGTACAATCCAACGGAAAAACAAAGGCTGCTTCAAAAAAGCTTTTGTGATGGAAATGGATTTTTCATGCAAAACGGCAACCACAGCCATCAAAACAAGCGAAGCGACCAATAACAGCCATTCCTCTTCCTTTAGTCCCAGTGTATAAAGCTCACCGGAAACAAAAATCCATGGATTCCACCTGGTAAACATGTGCACGACCATATAAACAGCTTTGGAAACCGATTCGGCACGGAAAAAGACCCATGCGATCATGACAAGGAAAAAGGTAAAAATACGGCTCAACAGTCTGTGTGAAAAACTGTTTTTTTCCATTTTGAAAAGCTTCATCAGAAACTGTTTGACCGGAATGAGAAAATCTCCCGCCACCTGATACAATCCATGTAAAAGTCCCCACACTATATAATGCAGACCCATACCATGCCAGATTCCGCTGACAAAAAATGTGATCATAATGTTGATATATTTGCGAAGCTTTCCTTTGCGGTTTCCGCCCAGCGGAATATAAATATAGTCTTTTAAAAATGAGCTCAGTGAAATATGCCATCTTCTCCAGAAATCCCGGATGCTGACTGCAAAATAAGGATGGTCAAAGTTGGGCTTTAGCTGAATGCCAAACATTCTGGCGCTTCCCAGTGCAATATTGACGCATCCGGCAAAATCCGTGTATAGCTGGATACTGTAAAGAACTCCACCTAAGATCAGATAAAAACCCTCATATGATGTATACTGATCAAAGATCTGATTTACAACCAGATTGCACCTGTCTGCAATTACCATTTTCTGGAAATATCCCCATAATAACAGATAAAATCCGCTTAAAAAGGTCTCTTCACAAAAACGATGTCCCGAAAACAGTTCATCCTTTAAATCTCCGTAATGCGGGATCGGCCCCTGTAAAATCTGCGGGAAGAACAGCATAAACAACAGATAGCGCAGGAAATTTTTCTCAGGCAGCACCCGTCCTTTGTAGACATCCACCATATAAGCAATGGTCTGAAGTGTATAAAAAGAAATACCAACCGGTACAAGCACTGACAGACGCGCAAAACGTTCGTCCGCAAATATATAAAGTCCTGAAGTAAAAAGCTTTAAGGCAAACAAGATCAGGACATTTCCTGCAATCGTAAGAAAAAGCATGGCACGCTTTTTGCAAAACCATCTGCCAAAGGCATAGGTCGTAACTGCCGTAATGAGGAAAAAGAACCATATTTTCAGGGAAAAAAGACTATAAAAAAGGATACTGAAAACAAGCAGTGAAATCCACTGCCTGTTTTGGGGTATCCGATAATAGATCAATAATAATATTAATAAAAATAACAAATAACTTACGGAAACAAAATCCATATCAATTACATTTCCTCAAATGTTTTTCTGATTTCCTTAATGAAATTCTCACTGTTTAATACAGTAACATCGGTTAAGGATGTGATCAGGGCAAGATCCTTGGTCATGCGTCCTGATTCGATGGTCTTTAATGTTGCTTTTTCGAGTTTGTCTGCAAAATCACAAAGCTCCTTTATGCCATCCAGCTCTCCACGTTTGCGCAGCGCTCCTGTCCATGCAAAAATAGTTGCAACAGAGTTGGTGGAAGTTTCTTCGCCCTTTAAGTGCTTGTAATAATGGCGTTGTACGGTTCCGTGTGCAGCTTCATATTCGTATACACCGGAAGGAGAAACCAGAACAGATGTCATCATGGCAAGAGAACCGAAAGCTGAGCTTACCATATCAGACATAACGTCTCCATCATAGTTTTTGCAAGCCCAGATAAATCCGCCTTTTGCCTTCATGACACGTGCTACCGCATCATCGATCAATGTATAGAAATATTCAATTCCTGCTTTTTCAAAAGCCTCTTTATATTCAGTATCAAATACTTCCTGGAAAATATCCTTGAAATTGTGGTCATACTTTTTGGAAATGGTATCCTTGGTTGCAAACCACAGATCCTGTTTGGTATCCAGTGCATAGTTGAAGCAGGCTTTTGCAAAGGAATGAATGGATTTGTCGGTGTTGTGAATACCCTGGATAATACCGGGTCCCGCAAAGTTGTGGATCAGCTCTCTTGTTTCATTTCCGTCTTCATCAGTAAATACTAGCTCTGCCTTTCCGGCTTTTTCAATCTTCATTTCTGTATTTTTGTAAACATCACCATATGCGTGTCTTGCAAGTGTGATCGGCTTTTCCCAGTTTTTAACACAGGGCTCGATGCCTTTTACAATGATCGGTGCACGGAATACGGTTCCATCTAAAGCTGCACGGATCGTTCCGTTGGGACTCTTCCACATTTCCTTCAGATTGTATTCGGTCATTCTTGCGGCATTGGGAGTAATCGTAGCACATTTAACTGCTACACCGTATTTTAAGGTAGCATTTGCACTGTCAACCGTAACCTGATCGTCAGTCTCATTGCGGTGTTCCAGTCCAAGGTCATAATACTCTGTTTTCAGATCGATATAAGGAAGTAACAATTCATCCTTGATCATCTTCCAGAGAATCCTTGTCATTTCATCTCCATCCATCTCTACCAAAGGGGTTGTCATTTGAATTTTTGCCATTACTTTGTCCTCCGCTATTATGATATATTTTAATCCAGTAAACCTTTTTTACAGATATTGTCATATGCATTCAGCATGTGAATCCGGGCTACCTCGGCCGCCTTATCCTCATCCTTTGCCTTGATAGCCTCCATGATCTGGCGGTGCTCATCATTGGATGCACTGCCTCTGGCACCCTGTGCCAAAGTCTGCTTGCGGATCCTGTATACATACTGATGAAAATCTCTTAAGGTATGCTCCAACATCTTGCTGCCGCAGGCCTCATATAAAATCTCATGAAAACGGTTATCCAGGGATGCGATCTGCTCTGTATGGCCCTTGGCTTCATGAAACTCGGCAAGATAGACATTTTCCTCCATCTCTTCCATCAATTCGGTTGTAATGTTTCTCGTTGCCCAGCGTGCACACAGGCTTTCAAGCTCTGCACGGATCATATAGATATCCCTTACGTCCTGCGATGTGATGCCGGTCACATAGGCTCCTTTATTGGGGATGATGTGTATCAGTCCCTCTAATTCAAGCTGCCGGAATGCCTCTCTGACCGGTGTACGTGATACACCAAGCTCTTCACCGATAGCGGCCTCCCTGAGCTCATCATGCTCTTTGTATTTTCCACTCAGGATGTCATCTCTGATCTTGTGGAATACCCGTCCCCGAAGGGAATATTTATCACTGACTTCTTCAGAAAAAATTTTATCGCTCATGTTTTCCTTCCTGATACAATAACGAAAGAATTGTACTGTATTATTGTATACAATCATTGTTTTTCTGTCAATGTCAACAAAAGGGTTCAAATATTTTTTTACAGTCTACCATGCCAAAGCCCTGCTGGTTTCTGGGTGCATTGACACCGGTCGTCCCACGTCTCATAATATCGGATATTTCTTTGACACCGGCTCTTCCCTTCATCAGTTCAAAAAGATTGACTGCAATCCCGCTGATGATCGGACAGGACATAGATGTCCCACTTTTTTTGGTATACCCATACCGGCTTTTTCCCTGACAGGAAACAATTTCCGTACCCGGAGCAACAATATCCGGTTTGACAATCCTGCCGTCATTTGAACCTCTGCCGGAATAATGTTCACACAAATCGCCCTTCCGGCTTTTATAATTTCCATCATGGCATCCCACGCACAAAGTATACGGCTGCTCACCCAATACCGACAGACTGTCATTGTGCGGTCCTTCATTTCCCGCCGCGGTAACAATCAGGATATTCTGGTCATACAGCTTCTTTAAAACGCCCATCAGACGACGCTTTTTTTCTTCATCCGTACTTAAGCTGCTGCTCTGCGAAATCGAAATGGATATATTAACAACACAGATTCCATATTTTCCGGCATGAATATTTAGCCACTGCAGCGCCTCTATCAGAGTATCAATATGTCCGTTTCCTTTTTTATCCAGAATTTTTAAAACTACAAGCCCGGCCTCCGGTGCAATGCCCTTATAAAGCCCCTGACTTGCTCTTCCGCTCCCTGCCAGTATTCCGCACACATGGGTGCCATGACCACTGTCATCATGAATGTGGTGCAGCGGATGTTCTGTAAAATCTATAAATTTAATAATACGACGATCAAAATCATAATGCGGACTGATGCCGGTATCCAGCACGCATACCGTCCTGTTTTTTCCGGTCAGTCCCAGTCGTTCTATATATTCATAATGTATTTGTCTACGAACTCTGTCCAAAGAAAAACTCCTGTTTTTGTTATCATATGACAGGAGTTTTTTTATGCGCACCGATAATACCGGTACAGATTATTTTGTTTTCTTTTTGTAGACTCGTGGTCTGGTAAATCCAAGGATCAGGAAAAATGCTCCCAAAGCTGCCATTCCGACGATAAAGATCAGCCGGATGTTCAGATAATCACCGGTATCCGGAGTCTGATCCAGTCCCGACATTCCCGATGAATTGCTCTTTTTAGCCACGATTTTATCTTTTAACTCTCCCTGTGCTGCACAGAGTGCATAATCGGAAAAATGAGAAACCTGGAACGTGATGGTCTGATGTCCGTCTTTTTCATCGAGAGTACCCAGAAGTATTTCCGGACGCTTATTCCGATCCAGAGTCACAAGGCACAGCTCCTTATCCTGCATACCTTCAGGAACAGAAAGCGTGACTGCAACACGGCTTTTCCCAAGCTGTCTGATCGGGATATGATTCGTTTCATCCATCATGGACAGATCAAAAAATACGCAATTGGAAGCTTCGTTATCTCCATAGTATTCAGCCATCGCCTGTCTGATGCTTTCTCCGTTATCTGCAGAGCCTGACAGATACATGTGATAACCGGAAAGCGGAATGGATGAACCGGTGTCTGATACGGATACATCATTTTTATTCCACACATCATGATCTACCTGCAATAAGGACTGTAATGAATTGTCTGATACGGTAAGCATATCAGTTGTATACTGAAGCTGTGGATTATCGAGTACCCGGTAATCCTTGTCATACAGCCGAATGCTGTCAGAAACAGTTGTATCATCCTTTGTCTGATTGGATATCACGGGCTTAACCGTTGCCTGATCATAATCCTCGATCTGATAAATAACACCTGTAAATGCCCCATAATCCGCATCTAATACGGTATCTTTTATGGATGCGTCCGTCACAGCCGCATTTACAATAGCTGTATCTATACCGTCAAAAACAGGATTTCTCTTGGCTGACAATCTCGTACTTGCCTCTTCATAAGACAATCCCGGTATCTGTGTTCCCAAGAAAATGATACTGTCCGTCTGGCCGGTTCCGCCATAGGCAGATACGCCTATGCTTTTTACCGAATCCGGAATCCGGACTGTTTTTAAAGGACAGCCGTAAAACGCCTGATCCTCGATCTTTTCTACGCCATTCATACCGGTAACGGTTGTCAGTCCCGTGCACTGGTAAAAAGCATCCTCTCCGACCTCTGTAACCGAATCCGGAATATAAATCTGTTTGATCTCGCTGTGATTCATAAAAACAGCCGGTCCGATTTTTTTGACCGTATCCGGGATATCGAGGGTCGAAGCATTGCCTTTATATGCTAAGAGGATTCCGTCACCAATGATCAGATAATCATCAAAATCATGACTCTGATACCAGTTTTCAAGCCATGGTGTATAGCTAAAGGCATCCTCACCGATTTCAGTAACCGATAAAGGAATATCCACATTTTGTAGCTGGTCACAATGATAAAAGGCTGCATTGTTGATCGTCGTCACACCATATGGAATTGACACATACGTAAGTCCCGATCTTGCAAATGCAAAGGAATCAATGGTCTCTATATTGGAAGGAAATGTAATACCGGTTAAATCGCTGTCCTTGTAAAAAGCACGGTATCCAATCGTATTGCCATCCACAATTGCATCCGTCAGTTTGTTCTGGGCATCATTGCCGGATACACCGGTTGCATACAACAGCTCTCCGCCATAAATAGCTTCTTCATCCGATTTCATCAGAACAACCGCACTGCCTGCTACAACCTTGGAACGCCCCAGCACTCCAGGACTGTCAACATCCCATTCCACATAGTGGTCAACGTCCGAAGCATAAGGAACATCCGGATGGATGACCGTCTCCTCGGAATTGCCGGACACCGAAGGTCCGTTATTGTCAGAAACCGTATCTTCATACTCTGTATGGGATGCCTTCGTTGCCTCATAGGTATCTTTAAAGGCAGCTCCAGCACTTCCTTCTTCTGCCTGGATATTCAATAACTGGCAGCCGTCAAAGGCGGTATCATCAATATCCGTAACAGATACCGGTATTGTAATATCGGTTAAATTTCTGCAGTCCTCAAAGGCCTTTAAGCGTATTGCACGGACACTGTAAGGCAGTGTGATACTGCTAAGCTCGGATGCATTGGAAAAGGCATAATCACCGATCTCTTTTAAATTACTGCTTAAGTCCACATTTTTTAATTTGTCACAGCCCCAGAATGCATATTTTTTGATCTCTTCTACGGTATTGGGCATATTGTAGGCAGCATTTTCGCGTCCTGCAAGTGCCTGATATACGGTGGTCTTCTGGCTGTTATAAAGGATGCCGTCATCACAGACAAAAATACTGTTTCCTTTGACAAAATTCACGCTCTTCAATCGTCCGCAGCCCGCAAACACACCGGTTCCCAAGGAACTTAATGTGGATGGCAGTCCCATATATTCAAGCTTGTCACAATCTGCAAAGGCTCCATTTTCAATCGTTTTACAGCCTTCCGGAACAACCATGCGGCGAAGCTCACTACATCCGCTGAAGGCTCCGCTTTCGATCTTTTCCAGACTATCCGGAAATGTCACACTGCTTAGAGCGCTGTTTTGCGCAAAAGCATCGGCACCGATCGTTTTTACTCCATTAGGAACAGACACAGCAGTTGCTGTGCCTGTATACTTTACAAGTTTGTCGCCATCCATCATAAAGCCGTTGGATGATGCTCTTGTCCCCAGTACCGGAATCTGTGTACATACTAACGCCGATACCAGAAATAATATTCCTATTAGCTTAAATATCGTCTTTTTCATATTAGCAGCCTTCTACATCTTTCCATACAACAAGATTACATGGGCAGCACTGTAATTACCTTTTTCTTACTGCCCTTTAAGAAGAACAGTAAAACAGACATAGAGAACAGTCCGATTGATAAAAACCACTTCGGATGGATCGGATCTCCGGTTGTAGGTGTCACATCTGTTCCGTTTAAGGATGCTGATAAATTATTCAGGTCAACATAAACCGCATACGGAGAAAAATGTGTTGCTACAAAGGAAATACATGGTACTCCATCAATCGTCGTAAAGCGGGCATCCAGCTTTTCAAGGGTATCTCCATTGATAACTGCACCGGCTTTATTATTTCCACCGTATGAAACAAGGGCATCCGGGATCGGCATTGTCACATTAACCGATATATTGTCCAGATTTTGGATCTTGCTGGTACCTGTTTTATCATACAGACTGATGTCCATTGCAAAATAACGGATATCGTCAAGACTGCCGTATTCATTTAACAGTGCCTGTTCAACCGCAGCCTTTGCCGCATCACTGTCTGAAATCTTCAGTACAAAATCATCGGTAGAGCCGCTGACATTGGCACTGACAAGTCCGGAATTGGCAATTCCTGATTTGGATACAACGACATTGGTATTGCCGCTGGTTCCTGTATTGGTTCCACCGGTTGTGGTTGTTGTATTGGAACCGCCGGTCGTAGTCGAACCGTTATTAGTACCTGTACCGGTTGTTGTATTACCGGTTCCGTTTGTTCCGGTATTGGTATTGTTGTTCGGTGTTGTCGTTGTCTGGTTCGGAGTGGTCGTATTGGTTCCACCGTTGTTAGTGCCATTGTTGGTACCATTATTGTTTCCGTTATTGTTGGTTCCGTTGTTATTCGTGCCATTGTTGTTGGTTCCGTTGTTATTGGAACCATTATTATTGTCAGAACCGTTGTTATTGTTTCCGTTATCGGATGAAGATGCCTTAAACTGAGGATATACATCCAGATCGGAAATAATATTGTCATACTCCGGCAGCCATCCGGTAAAGGTATAGCCGTCTCTTTCCGGTGTGGTATTGGGCGGTGTTGCGGAATCGCCTTCTTTTACCTTTTGAGTCTTGATAGCCAGTGTACCTTCATAATTGAAGAATCGGACGGTATAAACCGGTCTGTTATCAATATCTGTAGACGGTACGTACTTGGGATAAATCTTTAAGTCAGAGGTAACGTTGGTATAATCGGGCTGCCATTTTTCAAAGGTCATGCCACTGACAACCGGAGGCTCCGGCGGAACTGCATCCTCTCCTTCATATACCTTCTGGATATCTCCCAACGGATTGTTGTCATTGTCATAGAACTGGACATAATAAGGATGCGGGATACGGTCCTCTGTTCCAAATCCATATTTAAGTGCAAATGTATAAGCAGCAGAAGGAACTTCACACTGGATGTTCAGACCCTTCAACATTGTATAGTTGTCCTCAGTACCCTCCGTAAACGCATTTTCCGGGATTAAGACTACACTGGACGGAATACGGATATCGGATAATGCTGTATTTAAGAAAGCAAAATCTCCGATTGATTCGGTTTTGTCAGATACCTCACAGTAGTTTAATTTGGTACAGTCAGCAAAGCAGTATTCCGGAATAGCCTTTATATCAGCATCCCCGAAATATACCTGTGATACATTGCTGCAACCACGGAAGGCTGAAGGTCTGATCTCGGTAACATCCGCAAACTCATCTTCCCTGATTTTACCTGTTCCAAACAGATTGCCGCGGGCCTGCAGACACTCTATGATCGTCTTGGTGCCGTCAGCATTGATCTGATAAATAATACCGTTTTCACTACATGCAAACTCAGGATTGCCGTCCAGTCCGACACTTGTCAGTGCGGAACAGTTATAAAACGGAATATCTCCCATCTCGGTCAAAGTCTCAGGCAAACTAACAGAAGTCAGCTGATTGTCATTTTCAAAAACATGGGATCCGATCTTTTCGCCGCCCTCTTTTCCGGAACTGCGCATGATAAACGTCTGCAGCTTGGTACAGTCTTTAAAGGCCTCATCCGGAACCTCTGTTACGGAGTTGAGTACAACACTTGCCAGATAATCCCTTCCCTGGTATACATCTGCATTTAAGCCTTCAATACCACTCGGAACGGTAGCACGTACAACAGCATCAATGACAGCCTGCTCATCCTCGGTCGGTTCTCCGGCTGACAGGTACTTCTGATATGCGCTTGCAACCAGGGCATTCTGCGCATTAGCCTCATCCGGGTTGACACTTCTAAGCAAACTGTATTCAGACTGACCGCTGAACTGATCAAAGGTCGGTGCATTGATAAGGGTCGGTGTTGTCTTGGTGATCGTGTTGGTAACCGGATCTCTCTCAATCACAAGCTCAACCTCTAAATTGGTCGGGAACTCGCTGGTATAGGAGATATACTTGGTCGTTGCACTGGAAGCATTATAATTATTTTCCGGCTTCATCGCATAATTGAACGGCTCACTGTCCGGTGAGATCGTTCCGATAAAACGAAGCGGAATATCTTTATCTGTTTGTGTCTTGAATGCGCCATCCCCGATCGAGCCGACATTTAACGCATTACCAAATTCAACTACCTGCAGATCGGTACATCCATTAAACGCATTGGCAGCAATATCTTCCACGGTTGACGGAATATAAACAAACTTGATCTCATCGTTTTTATCAAAGCTTGAGAAAGTATTGGAATCAATAGCATTGATGGAATGATTGCCGACTGCCTCGGGAATTTCCACAATGGAGGCATCCCCATTTTCTTTGTAAAGACCAAAATGGATCAGTTCATTCTGTTCATTGACAGTAAAGAAATAATTGTTTTTAACACGCTCGTACTGTCCTTTATATCCATCATCCAGATATCCGACAGAATATTCATGCTCGCAGGCATATACATAGGCATTGGAATTGCGGTATGCCACAATGGTAAAACGGTCATCTACCTCATAATCATTGAACGGTGAAAATGAGCCGAGATTTTCCGCACCAAATGTACACTGGTCTGCCCGATTGATCTTATCCGTATTGGAAGCATCTGCATGCTTGTATCCGTTTTTCGTACTGGATGAAGAGGAATCGAAGGTACAGTCAAATTTGGTATCTCTGTTGGGCACCTCTACACGAAGCAGATTGGAACAGCCCGTCACATTGGTATAGGTCAGATTACCACCGTTTATAGACAATCCCAGAGTCTTTAAATTGGTACAGCCATACAAGAGATACTTCATGGCTGATATATTGGCAGGATCCAGCTGATTGGGCAGATAGAGCTGTCCTAATGCGGTACAGTTATAAAACAGTCCATCGCCGATATGTACCAGATTGGCATTGCCATCCTGATTGGAGCCATACAGATTGGCGGCTGACAGCGAAGTACAGTTCATAAAGCATCCGCTACCAATCTGCATAACCTGATCCGGAATGGTAATGGATGTCAGATATACGCAGTTGGCAAATGCATAGGAACCGATCTCGGTCAGGTCCGTATTGTTGGCCAGTGTCACCGTAGAAAGTCTGTTACAGCCGTCAAAAGCGTGATTGCCGATGCTGACAACCTTATTTGCAATGGATACGGATGACATCTGACAGGACTTAAAGGCATTGTTGCCGATTGCCAGGATATGCTCCGGGATCACAACGGAGCTGAAATTTCTGGCACCTTCAAATACACCCGAACCATCTGATGTCGGATGTAATTTATAATCATTTAATACTTCATAGCTTTTGGAACCAATGTATCTGACATTTAAGGATAACTGCTCATCTGCCACATAATCAGAGCCGTCATACCGATACAACTGTTTGCCGTTCCATGCTGCGGAATCGGATGCCAGACATTCTCCGTAAACCGCATCGGATATGACGAGATTGTTGTCTGAGACAACTGCCTCCTGTGCCACATAATATAAAAATTCATCATTGGCATCTACTGCCTGAAGCTTGTAAGCGGAATTGTATAAAAAGCAGGATACACCATCCGGGATCACGAGATTGGAGGATGCATAAGAACTCTGATTGTCGTAATAAACCAAAACACCTGCTGTTTCTGCACTACCGGTTCGCATAACGCTGGCAATTCCGAACAGTCCGTCCTCACTAAAGTAAGTCTTGGCGGATGAATAATCCGGGATCACACCTGTATTGCTGGAGCCATCATAATCCGGATGTGCATCATAAGCATCTGTCCATTCTCCGACGGGATCACTTGGATCTGCAGCCTGTGACGGCTTTACGGGAACCAGTGCAACAATGATTGCCGAAATCATAAATATTCCGGATAAGGTGCCTAAAATCGTCCTTCTTAATTTCTGGTTGGATTTTTTAACAGATTTTTCCTTTGCTTCCTTTGCCATTTTAAAATCTCCTTTTATTTCACACGTTTTGCCACAACCACAAAACGTCCGTCCTGTTCTTCATAATCACAGGTAGACAGCGTCAGTAAATGATCTCCATACGCTGCCTCAACTCCTGTATCATAGAGAGATAATGCATCCATCTCTTTCATATATGACTGAAATTCTTCTTCTGAATTTGCATCAAAAAACTGATAATATTTGAAAGCTACTTCATCCTGTTTGTACACATGGGAACGGAAGACATACATGACTTCATAGATTCCTTCTTCATAGAGCGTATCAAACCGGATCTCTTTGTGCTTTTCATAATATGCATAATCCGCATACCGGTCCAGTGAACCAAACATCTTGCCAGACTTCATATTGTGTCCGTAGATAATAAAATTGGTGCCCGGATTTTTGATGTCACAATGGGAATCCAGAAATAATGCCCCATTGCGGTCCTCTTCCAGATTGCTGTTGTGAGTAAGGTAAAACTCATTGTCCTCCGTCTGCATAACCGGATAATCAATTATTGTATCGGCTATATTCAGCCATCCGATTAGTGTTTTGTTGGAATTGTATAAAGATTTGTACTGATCAAGTACCTTGAGTGTCTTAACTTCGTCTCCGTCAGATACCTCAACCTCTTCATCTGCATACATTTCATTGACGGTAGTATTTTCCTTTAATCTTGCCATCCGGCTGCTGTTTTGGTCTACCTTCCATGAATCATAGCAGTATAAACCAAAATAGCCAAGGCATATAACAGCTGTTGCAAACAAAACAAATAGTATGGCTCTCCGGATTCCCATTTCCTTTTTGGTAAGTACAACTACCTTCCGTGATCTACGGCCATGCTTTTTTGTCTCAGAATGTTCTGCCTGTTTATGGTCGCCCTTATCCTCTTCTGCCTGCTGTGATTCCTGGATACGTTTATATACGGTATCGTCAAAACGGTTTCCCACATCTGTCTGGAAAGAAATTTCACCGGACTGCAGCTTGGCATAAACCGCAAGCAGATCTTCCTTCTTTGATAAATCATATTCTTTCCGTATGGAATTTATTTTTTTTAAATCCTCTTCCCTCTGACTTTGATACGCAGACATCATAAACTCCGTTTTGGCATAATACTGGCAATTTTAGATATAACTATATCTATTTTACAATATCTTGAAATATTATCAAGCAAAAAATCTATATGTAGTGCGATTTTCTGCTTATATCTTTTTTACCAGAAATTCATTTATTCCGAATGAAACAATGACAGGCTGCCAACATAGAATAAACCATAAAGATTAAAACGGAGGCTTAATATGAGCGATTTAACAGCAAGTCAGTGCGGATGCAACACAAACGACAATGGATGCTGCAATACATTAATCTGGATCATCCTGTTGTCATGCATCTGCGGAAATAACAACGGAAACGGTTGTGGCTGCGGCATGGGATCAAATTTCTTCGGCGGAGGTTGTGGAGATAACGGCATTATCTGGATCATCCTGTTATTGTGCTGTTGCTGCAACAACTAAAGCGTATGACAAAGAAGCAGGAAAGGAAAACCAATTTTCCTTTCCTGTTTTTGTCATAAGAGAAAATGTGTTTCATAAACTAAACATAGGACAAAGAAAGCTGGAGCCGTTTGTATGGAAAAAGATCCCATTCTGACATTTGATACACTCTTTTCATTTCCTCATTTACAAATTTTAAAGATTGCACTTCCACTCCTTCCCTGCGAATACAGACAGATTTTTGCTATCTATATCAAATTTGCCGAATTGCAGCAGACGATTTGCATGAAGGAGAATGCCTGCCGATGCCTGTATACTGACTGGGATTGCCGGGCAAAAGACTGCGATGACAATCAACGGCTTGGTTATCTTCTGGATGCGATCAGTCCCTATCTTTCTCAGGCGGACTGCAATCAGATAAAACACATCCAAAATCTTTTACAGACCATGAAGCAGATGAAGGAAATGCAGCCTTTGATCCAGATGTTATCCTCCATGCAGGATGGAGGCTCCACGGAAAACAACGAAGAAATATTAAAACAATTTCTGGATGAAGAACAGTTATCCATGTTCCAGTTTTTTATGAATCAAAATGAAGGAGAATCTCAAAATGGAAAATTTAAAATGGATGAATGATGCCCGCCTACAGCACATTCCGGCAACAAAGCTCAATTTTTTACAAAAGCTGGTGTTTGATACAAATCATATTTCAGACAAAGAAAAGCTGCCTTTTTTGTTAGCACTGGCTAACAAGGCGCAAAAAGAAAAAATGCAGTTTACCAAAGATGAAACCTTTCTGATCATCGATGTATTAAAAGATTACAGCACCAAGGAAGAACTGCAGAAAATCGATCAGATTTTAAATATTTTTCACGAAAAATAAATAACTAAAAAAATGACCACAGACTGCGCAATGCAATCCGTGATCATTTTAACATCTGCCAGACATGGACAAACTATTTTGCTACGATATTGATAATTCTGCCGGGAACATAAATTTCTTTGACAATATTTCCGGTCAGCTTGTCTCCCAAAGCTTCTTTTCCTTTTGCAATCGCATCTTCTTTGGAAATGTCTTTTGCAACTGTCACAACAACCTTGGTCTTTCCGTTGATCTGAACAGCGATCTCAACGGTATCTTCAACAGTCTTTTCTTCGTCAAATTCAGGCCAGGTCTGCTGATACAGTCTGCCGGCAAATCCTGCACGGTTCCACAGCTCCTCAGTGATATGAGGTGCAACCGGATTTAACAGGATCAAAAAGGTCTTGTATTCAGCGTGGTTGATAGCTCCCTTCTTGGCGATATCATTTAATAAAGTCATCAATGCAGCAATGGCTGTATTGTACTTTAAGTTTTCGTAATCGCTGGATACCTTTTTGATCGTCTGGTGGAACTTGGTTGCAAGATCAGGTGAATAGGTATCGCCTTCTGTAAGGATATCCTGCAGCTTCCATACACGCTCCAAGAATCTGCGGCAGCCCTTTACACCGTTTTCTGACCATGATGCACTCAGATCAAAAGCTCCGATAAACATTTCATAGGTTCTTAAGGTATCTGCACCATATTCTCTGACAATATCATCCGGATTGACAACATTACCACGGGATTTACTCATCTTCTCGCCGTTTTCACCAAGGATCATACCATGGGATGTACGTTTTTTGTACGGCTCCGGACAGGGAACAACACCCTGATCATACAGGAAACGGTGCCAGAAACGTGAATACAGAAGATGCAGTGTGGTATGCTCCATACCACCGTTGTACCAGTCAACGGGCATCCAGTACTTTAATGCCTCCTGACTTGCCAGCGCTTCTTTATTTTTGGGATCGGTATATCTTAAGAAATACCATGATGAACCTGCCCACTGAGGCATGGTATCTGTCTCTCTCTTTGCAGGACCGCCACAGCATGGACAAGTGGTATTTACCCAGTCTGTCATCGCAGCTAAGGGTGATTCGCCATTGTCTGTCGGCATATAGCTTTCTACATCGGGAAGTAACAGCGGCAGTTCACTTTCATCAAGCGGTACATATCCGCATTTTTCACATTTTACGATCGGAATAGGCTCGCCCCAGTAACGCTGTCTGGAGAATACCCAGTCACGCAGCTTGTAGTTGACTTTGGCATGACCAATGCCCTTTTCTTCCAGATAAGAGATCATCTTTTCTTTTGCATCTGCAACATCCAGACCATTTAAAAATCCGGAATTGACCAGCTTACCGGTTGCTACATCGGTATATACTTCTTCCTGTACATTTTTGCCGCCTGCTACGACTTCGATGATCGGAAGGTTGAATTTCTTCGCAAAATCCCAGTCTCTTTCATCGTGAGCCGGAACAGCCATGATGGCACCGGTTCCATAGCTCATCAATACATAGTCAGATACGAAGATCGGAATTTCAACGTTGTTTAAGGGATTTACTGCAGTAAGTCCGTCGATACATACACCGGTCTTGTCCTTTGCAAGCTCACTACGTTCAAAGTCGGACTTTTTGGCAGCCTGCTCTCTGTATGCTACAACGTCATCCCAGTTTTTGATCTCATCCTTGTATTTGTCAAGGATCGGATGCTCCGGTGAAACAACCATATAAGTAACACCGAATAATGTATCACATCTGGTTGTATAGATGGTCAGCTTGTCCTCTTTGCCTGCAATCTGGAAATCAACCTCGGCACCGGTAGAACGGCCGATCCAGTTTCTCTGTGATACTTTAACACGTTCGATATAATCAACAGTGTCAAGACCTTCCAACAGCTTATCTGCATATTCGGTGATCTTTAACATCCACTGGCTCTGTGCTTTACGGATAACTTCGGAGCCGCAGCGCTCACATTTACCATTGACAACCTCTTCGTTGGCAAGACCAACCTTACATGAGGTACACCAGTTGATCGGCATTTCTGTCTTGTATGCCAGACCTGCTTTAAATAATTTCAAAAAGATCCACTGTGTCCAGTGATAATAATCCGGATCTGTTGTATTGATCTCACGATCCCAGTCAAATGAATAACCAAGGGAATGCAGCTGTTCTTTAAAACGCTTTACATTGTTGGCTGTTACAATTTTCGGATGAATTTTATTTTTGATCGCATAATTTTCTGTAGGTAAACCAAATGCGTCCCATCCCATCGGATATAAGACATTGTATCCCTGCATTCTTCTCTTACGCGCTACGATATCCAATGCTGTATAAGGTCTCGGATGTCCTACGTGAAGACCCTGACCTGACGGATACGGGAACTCAACCAAAGCATAAAATTTGGGCTTGGAAAAATCTTCTCCGACTTCAAAAGCCTTTTCATCATCCCAGACTTTCTGCCATTTTGTCTCGACTTCTTTATGATTATATGGTTCTGACATAATAAAACTCCTCTCTTCTATACCTATTAAGCCTTGTTAATTCTAGTCTATTTCCTTATATAATGTCAAGACTTTCGCGCCTTAATCTCCCGATTTCCTGCACAGCTTCATTGACATTCCAAATCAATCCGAATAAAATAATATGATGTCAGGCTTAAAAATGCCAATACATACCATGGAGGTTTTGTTATGCAATACAATTCCTATGCATTTATCGGTTTCGGACTGATTGCCGGCTCCATCGCCAGATCCATCCGGGAAAATCATCCGACCGCCAATATTATAGCGTTCAACCGTTCTCTTCCGTCTTTGGAGCTTGCCAAAAAAGAAGGCGTGCTCAATGAGTACTTTCAGACACTGGATGAAGAGGCTTTAACAAAATTCGGACAGTGTGAATTTATCTTTTTATGCGCTCCTGTAGAAGCCAATAATAAAAATCTGGAGCTTTTACGCCCCTATGTTTCAAAGGAAAGCATCCTGACCGATGTCGGAAGCGTCAAAAACAGCATTCACGCAAAGATCCGTGAACTGGGATTACAGGATCAGTTTATCGGCGGACATCCCATGGCAGGAAGTGAAAAAACAGGCTTTGCCAATTCCAATTCCAAAATACTTGAAAACGCATATTATATTCTGGCTCCGGAGCCGGGCGTCAAAAAAGAACGGATCAATGCACTCCGTTCGCTTACACTGGAGGCACGCGCGATTCCGCTTATTATCAAACCGGAGCTGCATGATTATATTACCGGTGCCATTTCCCATCTGCCTCATGTTATTGCAGCCTCTTTGGTCAACTTCGTCCACCAAAAGGATGAGGACGGCTTTATGAAACTGATAGCAGCCGGTGGATTTAAGGATATCACAAGGATTGCTTCATCCTCTCCCGATATGTGGAGATCTATCTGTTCTTCCAACAAGGACAACATCATGAACTTATTGGATGGATACATTGACTACTTGGGTCAGATCAAGACAGTTATTTCTACGGAAGCCTTTGATCAGGTTTATACATTTTTTGAGGATGCCAAAAATTACCGTGATTCCTTTACCAATGTAGGAAGCGGTCCGATCAAAAAGACCTATGTTTTCTCCATTGATGTTGAAGATAAGGCCGGTGCGATTGCTGAAATTGCCTCACTTTTGGCACATGAAAATCTGAGTATCAAAAATATCGGCATCAATCACAACCGTGAGATTCAGCCCGGCGCCCTTGCGATCGAATTTTATGAAGAGTCTTCGATGCTGCTTGCCAAACATATCTTAAAGGAAAGTCACTACGATATTTATTAATGAGTAAACGCAATAAATTATCTACTCAACAAAACAATACATAAACAAAAACACAGGAAAACAATTAAGCTTTCCTGTGTTTTTAATATCTTATTAACTTTAATTTCAATCAACATATTTTTCAATGAATCCTGATTTTGAATAGCATTTCATAATTCATCTGACGATTTTTATATCATCTGACTGGTTATTGATTTTGCTTAACCGTATCATAAATCTCAATTCTGGCAGCGTCCATTTCCGGCATACCAATAAAAATACCGCCATATTTGAAGGCATCTTCCTCTTTTTCAATCCGGACGATTTCAACAAAAGCATGAATCACTTCTTTTGTCCAGATTGTCAGAAAAGCCTCATAAACAGCACCGATCTCCAAAGGTATGGTACAGTAAAAGCCCAGACCGGTTTTGGATACATCTACAACCTCAATGGCAATTTCCTCACTGGCAGCATCAGCCTGATCCAATCTTTTTAAAACAAGCCGTGAATTCAGCTCCAGTCTTCTATTTTTACGTCTCTCAAATCCAGCCATATGGACCTCCTAAAATATATTTCCCTTATTCAAATACATTTTAACCAATAAAACGCAAAAAAACAAGGGAATATACGAAACTCATCAAAATTATAAAATAATCATAGCATCTCCAAAGGAGAAGAAACGATATTTATTTTCAACCGCGGTCTCATAGGCATGCAGTACATGCTCTCTTCCCGCAAGCGCGGAAACCAACATGATCAGGGTTGATTCGGGTAAATGGAAGTTGGTAATCAGTCCATCGAGCACCTTAAACTGGTATCCGGGATAGATAAAGATCTCGGTATTGTCACTTCCGGGAACTACTTTTCCATCTGCCCCGGCTGCGCTCTCGATTGTCCGGCAGCTTGTAGTGCCGACACAGATCACCCGTCCACCGGCTTCTTTGGTCTGATTGATGATATCCGCAGCCTCTTTTGTCACCTGATAAAACTCCGAATGCATGTGGTGATTCGTCAGATTTTCTTCCTTGACCGGGCGGAAAGTACCAAGACCGACATGCAGGGTAACATAGGCTAACCGGATGCCCTTTTTCTCGATTTGTGAAAGAAGCTCCGGAGTAAAATGCAGTCCCGCCGTCGGAGCGGCTGCTGAGCCCTCATACTTGGCATAAACAGTCTGATATCTGTTTTTATCCTGCAGTTTGTGGGTAATATACGGCGGAAGCGGCATCTCTCCAAGCTTGTCAAGTACCTCTTCAAAAATGCCGTCATAGGTAAACTGGATCAGACGGTTGCCTTCTTCTAACACATCCAGCACTTCTGCTTTTAACAAACCGTCGCCAAAAACGATCTTTGCTCCCGGTCTTGCCTTTTTTCCGGGCTTGACGAGAGTCTCCCACTGATCATTTTCTTTTCTTTTTAACAGGAGCACTTCCACAGTTCCGCCTGTCTCTTCCTTGTGCCCGATCAACCGGGCAGGAATTACCTTGGTGTTGTTGAGCACCAGGCAATCCCCCGGATTTAAAAACTCAATCACATCTTTAAAAGAATGATGACTTAATTCTCCTGTTTTTTTATTAAGAAACATGAGTCTGGAACTGCTGCGGTCCTCAAGCGGATCCTGCGCGATCAACTCCTGCGGTAGATCATAATAATAATCTGATTTTAATAATGCTTCCATAATAACCTCATTTTACTGACGAAGTTCAATTCCCAGACCGTTCAGACCATTCAGGATCTTCTTCATGGCACCGGAAATATCACTTTCCTCAAGTGTACGATCCTTTGCACGGAAAAATACTGAATAGGCAACGGATTTGTAGCCTTCCTTGATCTGGTCACCTTCATAAATATCAAACAGTTCCAGAGATTCCAGTATTTTGCCGCCTCTCTGTCTGATCACGGCTTCAATCTGGCCTACCAAGACATCTTTTGGTACAACCATGGATAAGTCACGTTTAACAGCCGGATATTTGGCAATACCTTCGTATTTGCGGTCGAATGTGGTAAAGCCCTGTACAGTCGGCATATCCAAAACAGCAACATAGGCTTTGGTATTCAGATTGTAGTTGTCACATACAACAGGATGAACCTCTCCAAGGTAACCGACAACAACATCCTTGTAAATGATGTTGGCCTGACGACCGGGATGTAAGAACGGCTTGCCAGCGTTGGGATCATATACCGGCGCCTCTTTCATGCCGACACATTCAAAGAACTCTTCAATAACACCCTTCATGGTAAAGAAATCGCCATCACCATAGAAACCAAGAGTAAACTGCATTCTTTCGTCCGGAAGCTCGGTAACCGGTACGGCCTTGGGCAAATAAATATTGCCAAGTTCATATAGCTTTACGTTTTTATTTCTTCTGTTATAGTTGGTTGCCAGGGATGTCAGCATACCATTTAAGGAAATGGTTCTCATCACTGAGAAATCCTCTCCAAGCGGGTTGCTGATGGTAACGGTATTGCGCAGTACATCATCTGCCGGCAGTAATAATTTATCAAATACCTTGGGACTTTCAAATGAATAGCACATACCCTGTGAAAATCCGCAGAATTCCGCAATATCTCTTGCTTTCTGTTCGATTCTCAGTTTATAAGACAGCTTACCGGTGGTAGCTTCTCCGGAAGGCAGTGTGGTCGGAACCTTGTCATATCCGTAGAAACGGCATACTTCTTCTGCTAAATCGGCTCTTCCGAGCAGATCCTGTCTGAAAGAAGGAATGGTAACGGTATTGTCTTTTTCATTGTATACAAGCTCAAGTCTGTTAAAGATTGTCAGCATTTCTTCCTTGGAAATATCGGTACCAAGCAGTGCATTGTAGCGGTCAGGCTCAAACGGTAATACAACTAAAGGTTTGAACTCTTCCTTTACATCAACCATACCGCCAACGACTTCACCGCATTCAAGCTCTTCGATCAGCTGGCAGGCTCTGTTGATAGCTTCCTCTGCATTTCTCGGATCAAGTCCTTTTTCAAAAATTCCGGAAGCATCTGTTCTTAAACCAACTCTCTTTGCCGACTTTCTGATATTGGACCCGCTAAAGGTAGCAGCTTCAAATAAAACTGTTTTTACATCATCTGTGATCTTGGAATTTTCACCACCCATGATACCGGCGATACCGATTTCTTTTTCTGCATCACAGATCATTAAAACTTCTGAATCAACCTTTCTCATCTGACCATCCAGAGTTTCAAATTCGTCCCCTTCCTCTGCACGGCGTACAATGATCTGGTGCCCTGAAATGGTATCAAGATCATATGCATGCATTGGCTGGCCGTATTCAAGCATGACATAGTTGGTAATATCTACCAGATTGTTGATCGGGCGGATACCGCTTGCAGACAGACGTCTCTGCATCCACTTCGGGCTGGGTGCGATCTTGATATTTTTCACAACTCTTGCACAATATCTGCTGCAAAGATCGGGTGCCTTGATAGAAACCTTGATATAGTCGTTGACATCCTCATCATTGCCTTTTACCGATACAACCGGCGGTCTGAACTCTGTTTTAAAGGTTGCTGCAGCTTCTCTGGCAATTCCTAAAATGCTGTAGCAGTCTACACGGTTGGAAGTGATCTCATATTCAAAAACAGTATCATGCAGTCCAAGCTCTTCAATCGCATCTGCACCGACTTCAACGGAATCATCAAAGATATAGATGCCGTACTCCGGAGCTTCCGGATAAAAGTCTCTGGATGAACCAAACTCTTCGATTGAGCACATCATACCGTTTGACTCAATTCCTCTTAATTTACCGGCTTTGATCTCAATTCCGTCCTCCGGCAATGCTCCGCCGTCATGGCCGCCTGCTACTTTTCCGCCGTCCAAAACAACCGGAACCTTATCTCCCTCTTTTACATTGGGTGCACCGGTAACGATCTGGACAACCTCTGCTCCGACATTGACCTGACAGATGATCAGCTTGTCAGCGTCGGGATGCTTTTCAATTTTATCAATCTGACCTACAACAATGCGGGAAAGATTTTTGTCAAATCTTTCAAAACCCTCTACCTTCGTTCCGCTTAATGTCATAGCGTCTGTATATTCCTGATCGGTACATTCCAAATTAGGAACGTACGCTTTAATCCATGATAAAGATGTATTCATTTTATATTTCCTCCCAATTTAGAACTGTTTTAAGAAACGGACATCATTTTCGTATAATAATCTCATATCGTCAATTTCATACTTTAACAGGGCGATACGCTCTAAGCCTACACCAAAGGCAAAACCGGTGTACTCTTCCGGATCAATACCGCTCATTTCCAATACATGGGGATGAACCATACCGCAGCCAAGGATCTCAATCCAGCCACTTCCTTTACAGAAACGGCAGCCGGTTCCTCCGCATTTAAAGCAGGTAACATCACACTCGGCACTCGGCTCGGTGAAGGGGAAATGATGAGGTCTGAATTTGACCTGTGTATCTTCTCCGAAAAGCTCTTTTGCAAATACAGCCAGTGTACCTTTCAGATCGGCAAAGGTAATATGTTTGTCGATAACCAGACCCTCGATCTGATGGAATGAAGGTGAATGGGTTGCATCCACTTCATCAGCACGGAAAACACGGCCGGGAGCGATCATACGGATCGGCAGCTTGCCTTTTTCCATCTCGTGTACCTGGGTAGATGATGTCTGTGTACGAAGCAGGATTTCTCCATTGATATAAAATGTATCCTGTTCATCCTTGGCAGGATGATCTGCCGGAATATTTAAAGCCTCAAAGTTGTAATAATCCTTTTCAACCTCCGGACCTTCCACAACTTCATAACCCATTCCGACGAAAATACGCTCAACCTCTTCCAAGGCGATGGTATTGGGATGTCTGTGTCCAACATGATTTTTCTTTGCAGGAAGTGTGACATCAATGACCTCTTTTTTCATCTTGGCATCTCTGACCTTGGCTTCCATGTCAGTCTTTGCGCGCTCCAGTGCATTTTCGATTTCCACACGTGCTTCATTTACTAACTGTCCAACCTTCGGACGATCCTCCGGTGCTACATCCTTCATGCTTTTTAAGATTCCGGTTAATGCACCTTTTTTACCCAGCTGATTTACACGCACATCATTTAAGTCATCCAGTGACTTTGCCTGTAAAATCTTAGAAAGGGCTTCTGCTTTGATTTCTTCCAGTTTTTCTTTCATCTCGTATCCTTTCCTTCCACTTTAACTTTATCATAAACTCTTAAACATGCATTTTATGCAATAAAAAATCCCCTGCATACAAATGCAAGGGACGAATAAACAATATATCCGCGGTACCACCCACGTTCCTGTCTGTAACAAACAGGCACTTTTATCCGATTAACGCTCAGCACACGTCATCCTCTACCAGTCAGTCTGCCTTCAAGGATGAAGCTCCGATGGGAAATTCATTTTAAATGAGAACTGAAGGAAGCTTTCAGCCGGTGACTTCCTCTCTCTGACAGTACATAAAAAACTACTATGCATCTTCACTGCTTTTAGTTATGAATTTATGTAACACATTCATTCTAATTTGTTCTTTTTAAAAAGTCAAGCCGGATTTTGTCAATTTATGACTTGGTGCGTGGCAGCTTATGCCGGATCTTCTTTTCGGAAAAACGTGCGATCAGAAATTCGGTAGCCGGCATCAGGAATTTACTAAGCAATGCCCCTAAAAACAGAAGGTAAAACGCAAAGTAAAACCACAACATCAAAAAGATAATGGTCGTCATGCTTCCATAGATACTCGTACCTGTAAAATACCGGACATAAATTGAAAATGCATAGGAAAAGCCTGACCAGGTGACAGCCACAAATACAGCTCCTACAATCTGTGTTTTCCAGTCCAGCTTTTTATTCGGAATAAAGGTAAATAATAAAATAAAAAACAAACACAGCAGGATAAAAATAACAAACAGCTTAAGTTGTGAAAACAAAAAGTTCAGCACAGTAATTTCCGGCATTCTTTCTGCAAAAACTTCTGCAATACTTTCACCGAATACACCGACAACCAGGGAAATCAGGATCAAAAGCACCATAAGCACAGTATAGACACTGGCACGGATACGCTGAATGATATAATTGTACTGGGCATAGGAACGATGAATGGCATTCAGCCCACGGATAATGGCAAGCATTCCCTTTCCGGCTGACCACATCGTCACAAGTGCTGAGATCGACAGGATCGCCGGAGATTTATCATAGACCTCGGATACGGTGCTTACTGCCACCGGAACGAGCTTTTGCGGCATAAAACGTGCGACCGCCTCCATCAGATCAGCTTCCGTTACCGGAGTATAGGGAAGGATCGAGCAGATCACAATGAGCATCGGGATCAGCGACAGCATCATAAAAAAGGCTGCTGATGATGCATAGGCACTAACATGACATTCTGTGACTTCAGTTGAAAATTTTTGAGCTAAAAGATATAATTTCCTCATTTTAATACTCCAAAACCGTTGTGTTTTCAAAAAAGAACTGCAGGATATCCGTGCAGGTATATCCCCTGTCAGCCATTGCTTTGGCACCGTTCTGACTCATACCGATTCCATGTCCGTATCCGCCACCAGTCAGACTGTAGGTATGAACTGAATTGGTATCAGGATCAACACTGACATCCAGAAAAGCAAATGCACTCGGCAACAATCCGGCAACGTGGCTCTGCTTTCCGTTGGCAAGTGTCACATAATCCGTCTCATTGACAAGAACAGCACGTACATTGTGCTCCCCGATTACCTTTACACTGCCTTCCGGCCCCTGTATCAGCAATTCATCTATGACACCGCCATCCTCTCTTTTCAAGACTTCCATTCTTTCAACCTTTGAAAAAACAGGTGGTGTCACCGTGGTTTCGTATTCACCCTGGGCGTTTAACGTCTGTACATTTTTAGATCCCGCCTCATATCTTTTTATCAGATTTTGATTTAGTCTGTCAATATCAAAATTGGTCTGATAGCTCCATCGGTACCAGCTCTGCGAGGATTCAAAATCCGCTTCATGGATTTCTGATATATATTTCCTGAAAACCTCCTCATTGGTGATATCATCCGTAAATTCTTCATCGGACAGATGCTTTGAAACCATATACCGGTATAAATCCGCTGACGGACTGTGCCATGCATCAATATCCGTACCAAAGCCACAGGATGTGGAATAATAATAAACCTCCGCGGGATGCCCCTCATAGGTTAGGATCATATCTTTGGTCTCCCGGATCGCCAATGTGGTGTTTTCATTTTCATCAATATTATTGTAGACTTGGAAGCCTGCACTGTCATCCACATGTGCCCCATAATTCATAAGTCCCGGCTTCTGCATCTTGTCATAGGCATAGGTTCTTGCACATACTGCCTGTGCCTTCAATGCCTCCGTCGGATAGGATGACGGCATTTCGCTTGGTACAACCGAATATAGGTACTCTTCCAGTAAAACTTCGTTGATCAGTATAAGGCCATCCTCTGTCCGCACAATTTCAAAGTTTCCACGATATGCCGGAACTCCTTGGGCACGGCTGATGGATAAAAACGAGGTGCGTGCCAGATTTGTCTCGGGGCGGATATAAATCCTGCCATTGTCCAAAACAGGATCATCCTTGGAAACCGTAAATTCCTCTCCAGCCAGACGTTTCTCATCATTGACAAAATAATTCTGGTCGCAGGTCAGGGTAATGCTGTCATGAAATGCCGAAGCAAAATCAGAGGCTTTGATCAGAACACGGATATTTTCCATATTTTCTTCTCTGGTCACAAGTCCTGCAACTACCTGCCCATCATGATTTAAGACAAAATCCGTAAAATCATAACCGATCTTTAGATCCGCCTTGGAATAAAGCTCCTTTTCTCCATACAGCTTATAAACCGGGAGCCTTCCTGAATAATCATAAGTCCCGCTTCCCTCCAGTTCGATCTGCGAATCGTCTACACGTAAAAGCTTTCCGCTGACATAATCGGTATAAACCTCAACATAGGACACTCCACCGTCCTCAAAATGAATATCTGCAATATTTTCAAAGGAATTATAATTTTCTCCATCCTTTGTCTTTACCGATTCTGTCCCTGTATTGAGTAACAGTCGGAAATCCTGATATTCCACCAAAAGCTTCATCGGCTGATTGGATACGATAAAAACCGTATTGATATCAAAAGCAGGCTTTTCAGCTTCATAATATGAAGTGATGTCTGCCAGCACATAATCTCCGCTGGATAAATAAACAGTCCGGTTAAACAGATGGCTGCTCTGCTCCTCCTTCTGGCTTTCCTGGAATCCATTTGCAAAATAACGAACCTCGATCTCTTTGGAATCGGCAGAAGCAAAATAGGCAACCGCTGCTGTATCAGGTGCTTCAAAGGCTGCAGTCTCTTCATTTAAGCTTGTGATATCCTGATCATAAGCAAGCGGAATGACTGATTTTTCCTCAACAGGCACATCCGCATGCAAAACCTCCCACAGAGAATAAAAAAGATCAAAATAATCTGTAGCGGCAATGCCGGATGATCCCTTTTTATATTCATCAAAGGCATTTTCGGTCTTTTTTTCAATTTCACCTTCATAGACGGAATAAAGATCTTTTAAAATCTCTATCATATACAGTGCCTCATCCTTGGTAAGCGCCTGTGCCTCCGGATCCTGGTCATCCGTATCCTTATCTGTCTTTTCCGTCTTTTTATCTTCATCCGACGCATCCTGTGTCAGATATCTGGAAAATTCATCAATATCCATCTGTTTCTGATACAGATCCTCACCCTTACAGCACAGATACCCAAAAAGCAGAAAGGCATCCTGCTTTTGCATAAGCATTCCGGTTTCTTTTTCTGTATGATCCAGATATCTGTTTTTGACAACCACCACCAAAAAACAGATGATAACAGCTAATATAAGTATCAGAAAAAGGATTTTTATCTCCGATTTTTTATGGTTTCTCATCCTATTGTCCCCTTTAACTTTAACCAGATTTCCCCATAACATGAAAAAACAGCCCATCTGAGCTGTTTTTCATTCGTTCCCAAAATGTCTGCTCATGTATTTTGACGCCTAGCTAACGCCAGGTGGGCGACCTCACCCTTACTTCTGAAGTCCACTCACTTAATGGGAGGCTTGACATCCATAAAGTTTATTGGAATCCCGTTCAAAATCAATGTAGGTTCAAAACAACATGAGATAATCAAACATTTCAGGTACCTTTATTATACGAAAAATACATGTAAAATACAACAGTAATTTATCTGTTTTCTTTGACAGTTTTTAACACCAGGCGAGCCGTTTCCTTAAACAATTCTTTGGATTCGGGGTCCAATTTTTTGACCGAATCGATCAATCCAAGCATATTTTTCAGACGGATATCCGCAAGCTTTTTGGCCTCCGTTGCATCCAGCGCATCAAAAATGATACCCACAAACTGCTTTCTCTGTTCAACCGTAAGCTGCTCTAAACATTCTGTAATCGCCAGATGGGCAAGCACAGCTTCTTTTGACAGATGTTTTTCTTTGATAAACTGGTTTTGGTGTATGAGCCACGAAAGCGGATTGTGCTGCATAATTCCCTTTGCACTGCTCTTTACGATAAATTCATTACAGCCATGCATCAGAACGGTTCCTATAATAGACTCATACGGCATATACCACAAAACCTTTTCTGCAATATTCTGATAGGCCTCCAGCTCCAGAAAATCCTCATGAAATCCGGGGCCATCCATGCTGTACACCTTTAAAAGTCTCTTTTGTCCGTTTTTGCCACCATGCACGGCACTGTAGACTGCCAGATTGCCACCCTTGGAGTGTCCCATGAGCCGCACTCTGCCTTTCATGGATTGCAGGACCTTGCGGTAATATACACAGGCTTCCTTCTGCGCGGGCAAAACATCCAGAAATGCCATATTAAAATCTTCCCGCCAGCCGACGATCGTATCGTCTGTTCCACGGTATACGATGTAGATTTCCCCATTGTCATTTTGAAAGGTCACGGCCGCAAACTGCTTTTCAGCCTTCTCATCAATATGATTGATATAACCGCACAGACGCAGGTTTTTATACCGGGGACACCGGGCCATTTTGAGGAAAAGATCAATGACATCCTCCGGAATGATCAGTCCGATTTTATTGTATTTGGAATCTTCCAAATGCTGCTCCAGCTTGTGGGCAGCTTCGTAAAATGTAACGGTCTCCGTAAAATTGTCTGGGACGATCTGGTCAAGCTCCACATAGGTTGCGGTACAGAGAGCCAGTGCATCCACCTCTCCGAAACCATCCTGAAAAAAAGTCAGATCACCTCTCCAGTTTAAATAATCCATTACCATATTATTCATCCTGCATCAATCCCCTTTCTTAATTTCTAATTGAAGTAACACAGATACAAAAAGGGATCTACCAATACCGCTATCAGCAAATCCCTTTCTTATGCATATTATTTCCATTTAGATTCCAAGAAATTTCTTTACAACTTCTTTCATTTCGTCTTTTTCACAAATCGTATCATGAAGCACCGGTGCTGTACGGATTTCTTCGATAGCCTTGGGCACACTGGTATTGGAAATCTTTGACAACTCATCTACCAATGCAAAATCTTCCATTGAATCATACTTGCTGTCGATTGCTTTCATAACACTTCTTGTAAACTTGTAAGGGCTTGCTGTTGAAGCAATGATCGTCTTTGTCTGATCATCGGTCTCTTTCCGATACTTTTTGTATGCAGCTGCTGCAACGGCAGTATGTGTATCGATAACATAACCAAACTCATCATATAAAGCTTTGATCATCGCAAAGCATTCCTCTTCGGAAGCATAGCCGCCGACAAAATCTGTAAGCTTCTCTCTCATCTCAGGTGTGATCTCATATTCACCTTTTTCTTTGAGAGCATTCATCAATGCAGCATTTTTTTGTGCATCATCACCACAGATACGGTAGATCAGTCTCTCAAGGTTGGAGGAAATCAAAATATCCATAGACGGTGAGCTTGTCAGAATAAACTCACGGTTTCTGTCATATTTACCGGTTGAGAAAAAGTCAAACAGTACTTTATTGTCATTGGATGCACAGATCAGCTTGTTGATCGGGACACCCATGTTTTTAGCATAATATGCAGCAAGGATATTACCAAAATTGCCTGTCGGAACAACCACATTAATCTTTTCACCGTTTTTAATGCGTTCCTGACCTAAAAGTGTGGCATAAGAATATACATAATAAACAATCTGGGGAACCAGACGTCCGATATTGATGGAGTTAGCAGATGAGAACTGGAAGCCTGCGGCGTCAAGCTCTTTTGCAAAAGCACTGTCTCCAAAAATATTTTTAACACCGGTCTGGGCATCATCGAAATTGCCGTGAATACCTACTACATGTGTATTTTTGCCCTTCTGGGTAACCATCTGTTTTTCCTGGATCGGGCTGACACCGTTTTTGGGATAGAATACAACAATCCTTGTACCCTCAACATCGGCAAAGCCTGCAAGTGCAGCCTTACCTGTATCTCCGCTTGTTGCTGTCAAAATCACGATCTCATTGTGTACATGATTTTTCTTTGCGGATGTTGTCAGTAAATGCGGCAGAATGGACAATGCCATATCCTTAAACGCAATGGTTGCACCATGATACAATTCGAGATAATAAGCATCTCCGGCTTCTGTTAAAGGTGCAATAGCTTCTGTATCAAATTTGGAATCATAAGCCTTGGTAATACATGCTTCAAGCTCTTCCTTGGTAAAATCCGTCAGATATAACTTCATGACTTCATAAGCAACCTGCTGATATGACATAGTTGCTAACTGTTCTAAAGAAACATCCAAAGCAGGTATCTGCATTGGCACAAATAAACCACCGTCATCTGCAAGGCCCTTTAAGATTGCCTGGGATGCGGTTACCGGCTGACTGTCACTTCGTGTACTTTTGTATAAAATTTCCATTTATCCAACCCTCGAATCGTATTTATTTACGGCGTTATTATAACATAACAGCCCCTGAAAGGCAACGAAAAGGGCGGGCTCATTTAAAAAAACTGTGTCTTCCGTAATCAAATACATGATCAAGCTTTGTATAAAACCAGCTGCTCTTCTCCGCTGAAACAGCTGACGAACATATAAAATACAAAGCTCCCTCCGATATGTCATCACCATATAAGGCTCTCTTTACAGCCTCTCTGGTTTCCTCCGAGACGCGGACACTGCCAAGCCTTCCGTTGTAAGCCGTTGCAAACTGTATCTTGCCTCCGTCAGCCTGATATACGACATCATATACGGTTGACGGAAACCGCTTACTGTTTACACGGTTTAAAACAACGTTAGCAACAAGCAGCTTTCCGTTTTCATCCTCACATCCGGCCTCAGCCTCTACAACCCTTAACAGGGTATCATAATCTCTTTCTGACAGCTCATATACATATTCCCTGTTCATCACCTCGGAATCGATCACATGTGCTCTTGATACATAGGACGGTGTTTCCACCTCATACATCTGTGCATTTTCATTTCCGTCATCCCCATATGCAATGACCATTTTTTCCTGTGTTCCATCGTTTTTCATCGCCTGTATTTTCTGAAAAGTTATCCCTATGGTAAAAATACTAATGAATGCCAGATACGCGATCACAACGGCATTCAGATATTTTTTCTTCATAGATTTCTCCCTTATTGAAAATAATGCCAATAAACACTACACTAATATTTTATACAAGCTGTCTGTAAAATATTACTAAAAATTGAGTTATATGGTAAGACATGGTATCATTTCTATATGAAAAAAGACACGGGAATTTATATATCGACAAAAAAAGACGGCTCCATCTATTACAGGGTCAGTCTTACATACCGCAATAAGCATATCAGTCTCGGCAGCTTTACGGACAAAGAGCATGCTTCTCATGCCTACCGGGAGGCCAAAGCGATTCTCTCCGATTCTGCCTGTACACACACAGCCTATACCCCCAAATACCTTGGCTATGACAAATTTATTACGCTTGTAAACTTCCGGGACAACGGCATATATATCAAAACACCGATTTATATCATGCTGCACTTTTTTTTATATTATTACAGCAGTGAGACCATCTTTACCTTTGATATTGATGATCTGTTTTATTATGCCAATCACAAGATCATGAAGCGCGGCCGGCATCTGTTTGTGGCAGATTACGGCATGCAGGTAAACATTTTAAACCGCTACGGCATCCGCAACTACGCTGTGGAAAACCGGGACTATTATTTTGCCAATCACAACTCTTTCGATTTCCGGTACTCCAATGTTATCTGCATCAATCCCTATTATGGTGTCACGCAGCAGAAATTGCCGTCCGGTCAATGCCTCTACAAAGTAAAGATCCATATCAATGGCAATTATCTTGTAGGCACCTATAACGATCTCAATCAGGCGGCTATCGCATACAATAAAGCCGTAGATATTGTCAAAAAACAGGGTTATGACAAAAACTACGACTTTAATTATATTGAGGGCTTAAGCCCTGCCCAGTATGCACAAATGTATTCGGAATGTTCTATTTCCGATAAGCTTTATCATCTCATTTTGTAATCCACAAAGTTCAAACACATCGTTACCTTCTGACTGATTCCCTTAATATCGGCTTCGTGATTGTAATCCCACATCACAAACTGATATGGATAATCTGGGACATCTCCATCCTGTGACAGATCAATGTTATAACCGGAAAGCTTTGTCAGATCCAGCTTTCTCAACAGCCAGTATTTATCACCATAGATCATCGGTGTATAACCGCCTGCTTTTATGGTGTCACAAAATGCCTTTGCAATATCGGTTAACTGCTGCTTGGTAAGTCCGCTGGTACGGCTGTCATCGCCGATCACATAATCCATTTCAAAAATAACCGGATAATCCGGAACGATATTGTTGTCTCTGAGTGCCGCGATCGTAAGGTTTGCTTCCTCTGTTGCTTCTTCTACGGAAACAGCCTGTGAATAAAAAGAGACACCTACAGAAAGTCCGGCAGCCTGCGCGTCTGTCGCATACTGCACAAAATTGTTGTCATAGGAAACAGAACCGGTTGCATATCCTCTCTTTCCTACCCGGAGAATACAAAAATCAATTCCTTCATTTTCGACAGCCTCAAAATTGACACTGCCATAGCTCTCATCCAGTTTCAATCCCTGTCTGGATATCTTTTTAGCATTTGCATAATAACGCATGAACGGCTCTTCGCAGACAAGTCCGGTATAGTCATAGGTATTTTTATCAATATAGGCATTGATCATGATCCACTGGGACGTTCCATCCGGTAAAATAACCTCGGTTTTGGTGCCGTTTTCTGAAGGATCATCCTCTTTTGCCTTTTGGGCCTCTTCCTTTTCCAGTTCTTTCAGCTTTGCCGCATAATCGACACTCTCCACAGCTTCTCCCGTATCATTCTGAAGGTCATCTTCCTTGTACATATCCCAGAAGTCCAGATCATCCGATACAAGTGTTGACTGGCTGACTGTAAAATCACTCTGTGAACCATTGGTCTGCTGTCCGTTTTCTGTGTTTTGTACCATAGAATTATCCGGGGTGTTTAACGGACTGTTGCTGTGTCCTTTCCGGTTGGTCACAAACACGGCAACTACCACAATACCGATAAAAAGCAGCACTCCTACGATCATGGTACCAAACGATACTCCCGATTTTATCTGTTCATTGTCAAAATCATCTGATAATTTCATATGAATAATCTCCATCTGTCATTTTCGGATTTCTAATTTTATGCTATGATACTGATTATGAAAAAACTATTTTATCTGTTAAAACTGCATCTACCTACACATTCTATTGTATCTGTTGTTCTGATATTGTCCATCCTGACATCCGCTCTTTTTACCGGATGTACCAGAAAGGTATCAAACGATCCTCTTATAAGCATAACAGATCTTTTTTTTGATACCATTATACAGATCAATTTGTATGAAAATCCCGATGCCTCTTTATCCAGAGAGGATGCCCGGTCCATATTGGAGGAAGCACGCTCACTATGCGACCAGTATGAAAAGATGTTTAGCAAAACAATACCGGAAAGCGATATTTATCAGTTAAACCATGCTGACGGAAAACCGGTTTTAGTACATGCTGAAACCTATGATCTGATCGAACAGTCCATAAATTACAGCCAGAATACCAACGACCTTGTCGATATTACCGTATCAAAGGTAAAAGATCTCTGGGATTTTTCCACCCAGGATACCGATGCTCCCGCTTCAGTCATTCCAGCCGAGGCATCCATTAAAAATGCTCTTTCCCATGTCGATTATCACAACATCCTTCTTGATGCGGATCAGCAGACTGTGACATTAACCGACCCGGAAGCAGCCATCGACCTTGGCTTCATTGCCAAGGGCTATATTGCAGACAAATTAAAAGAGCTCCTGGTATCCAAAGGGGTCCAGTCTGCCATTATCAACCTTGGTGGCAACGTAGCTGTTATCGGTAGCAAACCGGATGGCTCTCCCTTTGTTGTAGGTATTGAAAAGCCATTTTCCGACGGCGATTATATGGATAAGCTCTCCATAACCGATCAGTCCGTGGTTACCAGCGGAATTTACGAACGCTTTTTTGAAGTAGACCAGACAATTTATCATCATATCATTGATCCGAAAACCGGTTATCCGGTCAAAACGGATCTGTTGTCCGCTACCATTATTTCTGATTCCTCTACTAAGGCAGATGCCTTAAGCACAACCTGTATTTTGCTTGGCAAGGATAAAGCTCTGGATTTTCTCAGGCAATATCCGGATGTCTCTGCAATTTTTATTACCGATCAAAATGAGATCATAAAATATCCAAATGAATAACCGCCCTTTTTAAAATTCAAACACGCCGGACGGTTCATTTCTCTTTGCTACTTCAATCTCAAAATCTGAAGCCTGATAAGGATTATCTCCCATGGTGATTTCCAGCCTCACAGCTTCGTATGCAAGCTCAGGAAGGTTGTTCTCCTTGCTCAGGTGTCCCAAATATACTTTTTTCAGATCATCATGTACAATTTTACTAAGAAGCCGTCCACAGGATTCATTGGACAAATGTCCCTGCTTTCCCAGAATACGTTGCTTGAGATAATAAGGATATGTACCAACCTGTAGCATCTGGATATCATGATTAGCCTCGATTAAAAGCAGATCCATATTGGAAAGCTTTTCTTCATTTTCTTCTGTGACATATCCAAGGTCCGTTGCAATCGCAGCTTTTTTATCTCCTTCAAAAAAACGATAACAGACCGGATTGGCCGCATCATGTGAAATCTTCATGGGATCCACGATCATATCACCGATCATAAGCTTTTCATTGGGCAGAATGGGCATAAAGCGTTCGGCATCCAGCCTTCCCATGGAAGTATCCGAAAGAATATAATCCAGTGTTTCCTTTGTGCCGTATACCGGTGCCTCACATTTTCTTGTCAGTACACCGATGCCTCCGATATGATCCTTGTGCTCATGCGTGATAAAAATGGCGCTCAGATCATTGACGGTCAGTCCGATCGTATTTAATCCTTCTTCAATTCTTTTTTTGCTGATTCCGGCATCCACCAGAATATGTGTATGGTCATTGCCAATATAGATGCAGTTTCCGCTGCTTCCACTGGCAATACTTAACATTCTCATATTGTATCTCCGTGCTGTCTTTAATCTCTCCAGTAAATCTGAAGTCTGTCACCATTAGCTAAGGGCTCAATGTATTGTGCCTCTCTTCCGTTGATCATGGTGGCAACCGCCTTTCCTTTCGGTTTGGATAAATCAAACTCATAAAATTGAAAGACATCAACATAAATATAATCCGACTTGCCCTTAAGTGTGACAAGCTCATCATTGACTAAAACATGTATGGTCTGTGTCATCTTTCCATTGACAACCACTGTCTCGGCAGCCGGAATTACGATTTCCTTGGCCTGCTGGACTTTAGCTGTCGCTTCGTCTGATGCTTCACCTGTTTTAGCAGCCTGACTTTCTGTCCGTAAATCAGAGGCAGGATTCTTATCTTTTTTCGTTGTTTCTATCTTGATTGTATCAGCCTTAATTGTTTCTGACTTGGTTACTTCATCTTTGATTGCTTCATCCCGCAAAGTGGTAATTGCTTCTCCGTTTTTTAAGCGGTTAATATTACTCTGGATACTGCTGTAGAGCTCCTTTGCGCTCTTTTCGACCTTTGGATAGCGTGGTGCTGCCACAGACTGGCTTCCAGCCCCTTTACCAGACATACCTGTTAAATTCATGGCAGACTGGATCATAGCCATCAATCCCTCTTCTGCATGCTCAAACTGCAGCTGTTCGATGGTCTTTTGTGCATTGGCCTTTGCTTTTTCAATGCTTGACAATGTTACTTTATCTGTTCCTGTTTTCGCAGGCACAATTTTTTCTGATTGATCATTTTCGAATCTGGTTTTATCAGCGTTAGTTCCGTTTGCATTAACATCTATAGACTGTTTTGTCTTTGTTCTGATATCATCTGTCTCAACATCACCTGTTCTGATATCATCTATCTCCAAATCATCCACCACAATATTTTCTACTGACGTCTCTGTTTCTTCCTCTGTTCCAGTTTCTTTCGTTCCGGCTTTTATGGCTACAGTAAAATTGTGATAGACCTTTGTATCCCAGTCAGCCTCTTCATGATTGACATAGACAGATTCTATTGTATCAGCAGGAACATCCATAAATTCCATGATCTGTTTTACGGTATAATAATCAAGCAGCTCTACCTGATCTCCATTCTGGATTTCATAATAGGCTGACTGCAGCATACCGTTAACACAGGCTAACTTTGGTAAGACAATTTCCTTGTCCTCAAAACGGACAGTGAGATTTCCCTGATAGCCCGGAAGCTTGGATACGATCATATCAGCCTTTTCACCGGCTGTAGACGGAATAACGCGGATGATATCATTGCTGCGGATGGCCGCATGGATATCCGTTTCTTCTCCATTGAGCCATACAGTTGCCGACTCACCGCGTTTACCGCGTATGGTCATGGGCTGTCCGTTTAATACAAACTCCAGTGATTCTCCACGCTTCGGGAACAGATCCTCATTGGGGAATTCTGCGCTGATTGCAGCATCTACGATCGCCAGATGACTATTGTCATACAGCTTGATTCTCTGGTCATTGAAATTGACAAAAATAAAATTATTACTCTGTTCATAAAAATTCAGGCAAATACCGATCGGTGTAACCAAAAGAGAATCCTTTTTCGCATTTTTTTCCAGAAAATCAATCTTTGACATGACTTCCTCTCCACGTACAGCACACCTTTCCTTTGCAATACCAAGATGCTTTGCAACGCGCTCTGTATAGGTATCGATCTTTCCGCCTCCACCGACAACAAAGACGGCACTTACCGGCTTATTGCCATTGAGCTCCTTAATCTTGTCCGCTGCCTGCTTTGCCATATTTTCCAGATCATCGGCAATCACTTCAAGCACTTCTTTTTTGGAAATCTTTTGGGATATGCCCATAATATCTTTATATTCAATACTATCTTCGGAATCCAGTCCATCTATCCCACGCTTGATCTGCTCTGCTGTATAAAAATCCACCAGACAGTGTCTGGCAATATCCTCTGTCAGGCAGTCTCCTGCAATAGGCAGCATGCCATAAGCAATGATACTTCCATCCTTTGTGATTGAAATATCCGATGTTCCCGCGCCGACATCGATCAGCGCGATATTGAGCATACGGTACATCTCCGGAATGGCAAGCTCGATCGCCGCAATCGGCTCCAGTGTCAGATTGGCAACCTCAAGCCCTGCAAGCTCAACTGATTTGTACAGTCCATCGACAACATCATCCGGCAAAAACGTAGCGATCAGGTCTGCGGAAATTTCTTTTGCCTTGTGATTTTCCAGCTGATTCATCAGATAGCCATTCATATAATAATGCATGACAGAATAGCCGACACAATAAAACTTCATTGTCTCGTCATAATCATCACTTTTAACAAAGGTCTCATAGGCCTTTTCAATTCCCAGCGAATCCAGTGCGTAAATATCTTCCTTGGTAACAGTCTTTTCACCGTCCAAATCCATATCCACATGCACGGTAACTGTCTTTAATACACGTCCGGCGGCTGCAATACATACCTGCTTTAAGGGCTGCTTTATCCGCTCCTCCAGGATCTTTGTAACCTCGCTGATTGTTTCACTGACCGCATTGATATCATGGATCTGTCCATCCAGCATGGCTCTCGATGCGTGTTCGATCGATTGCTGGGCAACGATGCAAAAGCGGTCCTTCTGTCTGTATCCGACCGTTCCCACAATACTTCTGGTTCCTATATCCAACCCATATACATATGTTCCGTTTTTAGCATTTTTATCCATTGCCAACTATTTTTCCTCCAAAATATGATCAATCTGGGAATACAACGCTTCTTCATCTGAATTGTTGTTGATAACTACCTTGCAATGTTTTCTGAATTCTGTTTCCGATAACTGGGAAGCCATAATATGATCGATTTTGTCCATCGTATAATTTCTGGTCTCCTTAAGCCTCTGCGACCTCACAGACGTATCTGCATGTATATACCAGAGCTCATCCAGGATCTGGTCATACCCCTCCTCGATCAATAGGGCAGCTTCCAAAATAAAATAGTCAATTTCTCCCTTTTTTCGTTCAAGCTCGATCCGGGAAAGCACATATTCCTTTACTGCGGGATGAATGATCCTGTTTACCTCATTAAGCAGCTCTTTATGAGAAAAAATCTTTTCTGCCATTTTATTTTTGTCGATCAGACCGTCAGAATCTGTAATATCCTTTCCCAAAAGATCTATGATCTTATCATAGCAGCTCTGTCCGGGAAGCTTTAAGTCATTGGCTATATTGTCTGCCAGATATACCCTGGCATTATAATGATTTTGAAGATAGTTTAGTACAAGTGATTTGCCGGCTCCAACGCCGCCGGTTATTCCTATTGTTTTCATATTTCACCTAATGGGCATCATACCAGGTACTGCCTGTATTCAGATCAATTTCCATCGGCACCCTGAGAGAAACCGCATGTTGCATCTTATCAGACAGGATTTCCTTTACCTGGTCAAGCTCATCCTCATATGTCTCTATTAACAGCTCATCGTGGATCTGTAAGATCAGCTTGGATTTTAACCCGGCATCCTTAAGTCCATGATATACCTCGATCATTGCAATTTTGATAATATCCGCTGCTGTCCCCTGAATGGGTGCATTCATCGCAGCACGCTCCCCAAACTGCCTGATCATATAGTTACTGTTTGCTAACTCAGGCATGGGTCTCCTTCTGTCAAATAAAGTCGTGGTATATCCGTTTTCTTTGGCATCTGCCACCGTCTGCTCCAGATATTTTTTAACATCCGGATAGGTCTCAAAATACTGCTCCATATACTGGGCAGCTTCCTTTTGGGATGTATGGATATCCTGACTTAATCCAAATGCACTGATGCCATAAACGATACCAAAATTGACCGCCTTGGCATTTCTTCGCTGCAACGGTGTGACCTCATCAAGCGGTACATGAAAGACCTTTGACGCGGTACTTCTGTGAATATCAGTTCCACTCTTATAGGCCCCGATAAGCCCCTGATCCCCAGAGCAATGAGCCAGTATACGAAGCTCGATCTGCGAATAATCGGCATCTACCAGCACACAGCCTTCCTTTGCCTTGAATACCTTTCGTATCATTCTGCCCATTTCTGTCCGCATCGGAATATTTTGCAGATTGGGCTCTGTGGAAGAAAGTCTTCCTGTCGCCGTGATCATCTGATTAAATGATGTATGGATCCGGCTGTTTTCATCAATATAGGTTACCAGTCCATCTGCATAAGTCGATTTTAATTTGGTCAGGGCCCGGTATTCGAGGATATCGGCTACAACCGGATGGTCGGCAGCAAGCTTTTCCAGTACATCAGCGGCTGTCGAATAACCGGTCTTGGTCTTTTTACCACCTTTGATTCCTATCTTGTCAAATAAGATCTCACCAAGTTGTTTTGGCGAATTGATATTAAATTTTTCACCAACCTGATCATAGATTTTCTGTTCGATCTCAGCAATCTGGGCACCAAGCTCTTTGCTGTAACGCGCCAGCTCATCGCCATCTGTCAGAATGCCCTGCTTTTCCATATCATACAGTACATAGGTTAAGGGCATATCAATCTTTTTAAACAGATCCTCCATATGATACTCCTCAAGCTTAGAGGAAAGCGGCTTGTAGGATTGATACAATGCCATTGCGCGCAGTCCCATATAACGGGTAAAGTCCTCATTGTCTTCATCAGCTACTTCATCCGGTTTCTGCTTGTTGAAAACCACCTTGTATTCAGGACAGTCTATATCCGCGTAATCGTGGGCAACATCCTCGATCTGATACTCTTTATGATTGGGATTGATCAGATAAGCGACAAGCTTACTGTCAAAATATCTGCCAGTATCATCACAGACCGTATAGTCATAAAGCTTTTTTACATCAAATACTATAAGCCTATGATCCGCACTATAGGATGCAAGCAGCTCTTGAAGCTTTGTCTCAAGATATGACTGTGTGATAAAATTCCGGACAAAAATGATATACGATTTTTCCTCTGAAAAGCATACGGAAAGAGCCAGCATCTCATGTCCACATTCAAATGGATAAATAGCGGCTGATGTATTTTTACATGCCATAAAAACAGAATCCGCTTCCAAAATATCTGTTACCGGAATAAATTCATACTGTCTCTCATCCCTTGCAGAGACATCAAATCTTGACATCATATTTTTGAAATTCAGTCTGACAAACCAGTCATAGGCTTCCCTGGTAAATAAATCCTGCAAAGAAGCATCCTCTAACCGGTATGGAATTTCCGCATCAATACAGATGGTAGCAAGCTTCAGGCTTAAATACGCCAGGTCCTTATTGTCGATCAAAGACTGTTTGATACTCTTTTTGGTAATCTCTTCCACATGCTCATAGATATTGTCCAATGAACCGTATTCTACCATCAGACCGGTTGCTGTCTTTTCCCCTACCTTGGGAACACCCGGAATATTGTCGGATGCATCACCCATAAGTGCCTTTAACTCGATAAATTGTAACGGTGTTACCTGATATTTATCCATCACATCAGCTGCATAATAATCTTCAATCTCTGTCCGGTTTCCCTTTGTCTTGGGAATCCGGATTTTGATATGCTCGGAAGCAATCTGCAACAGATCTCTGTCACCGGATACCAGAGAGACCTCGTAGCCTTCTTTTTCAGCGCGTTTTGCCATGGTACCCAGAATATCATCCGCTTCATAGCCTTCTTTTTCCATGATCAGTATCTGCATAGACTGCAATACCTGTTTCATGACAGGCACCTGCTCCTTTAATTCCTCAGGCATCCCTTTTCTGGTTCCCTTGTAAGCATCATACATCTTGTGACGGAACGTCGGTGCAGATAAGTCAAAGGCAACTGCCAGTGCATCCGGCTTTTCTTCATCCAAAAGCTTGAATAAAATATTTAAAAAACCGTAAACCGCGTTGGTATGAAGCCCCTCGGAATTGGTCAGCTCCGGGACGCCGTAAAATGCTCTGTTTAAAATACTGTGTCCATCTATTAAAACTAATTTTTTTGACATAATCATCCTCTTTTATAAAATAATGAAAAGCAGCAATCAGATAAATAAGAAAAGCAGTGTCAGACATAAGATCAAAATGGAAAATATTTCCACATTGCGACATATAATATCAATCCGGTTGCGCAATCTGACCAACCGGTCTGCTTTGGAGATCTTGTATGTTAATTCCTTATCCAGAGAAAAAGAAGCACCCTTTTCCAGACGGTTTAAGCCCTCTGTGGTAAGATACTGGATGGCAAGCTCTTCCTCACATTCCTTGCAATGTCTCACATGATCAACAAAATCGGGTAAGAGCTCTTCTTTCATATTGTCATGAATAAAGGAAGGAATCAGTTTTTCAAATTCTTTACAATTCATAAGAATCACCCACAGTTTATTGTAACAAAAAAAGATGGATTTTACCATCTTTATACACAAAAAAATCCCTGCATATGCAAGGATTCATCAATGCCGGTGGCGGGACTTGAACCCGCACGTGGTTGCCCACAACAGATTTTGAGTCTGCCTCGTCTGCCATTCCGACACACCGGCTTTTTCACAACCGAACTTAATCTTATCACAGCAAAATGAAAGAATCAAGTCATAAATCAAAATTCATGGATTTTGGTATGTGAAATGAAATTTATTTGTCAGCCACTCCGGATAAGAGGATTCTGTCATTATCCAGATTCTTGCCAACCTGTATTTTGAACTGCTCTAACAGGTCCGCAGTAGTCATCCGTGCCTTTTCTTCATCTTTGACATCAAAAACAATTCTGCCGGAATCCATCATCAACAAACGGTTTCCAAGCTCAAGAGCCTGCTGCATATTGTGGGTAACCATCAGGCAGGTAATCTTGCGTTCTGCAATAATTTCCTTTGTCAGCTTTAAAACCTTTTCTGCGGTTGCCGGATCCAGTGCTGCCGTATGTTCATCCAACAATAAGATCTTGGGAGTGACCATCGTAGCCATTAAAAGTGTTAAAGCCTGTCTCTGACCACCGGACAACAGACCAACCGGCTGCTTCATCCTGTTTTCCAGTCCCATGTCCAATAAGGCAAGCTGTTCCTGGAATTTCTTTTTATCCTTGCTTGAAATCCGGCTGAAAAATGCAGTATTTTTAGTACCTGCACGTAAATATGCAAGCGCCATGTTTTCTTCTATTGTCATATGCGGTGCCGTACCAAGCAGCGGATCCTGAAACAGATGTCCGATAACCTTTGAACGGATATGTTCTTTTGTAAAGGTAATGTCCTTGCCATCTAAAATGATGCTTCCTTCATCCACCAGAAAGGCTCCGGTAATTGCATTAAAGGTTGTGGATTTACCTGCACCGTTACTACCGATAATCGTCGCAAAGTCTCCATCTTCCAGTTTCAGATCTACACGATCCAGGGCCTTTTTTTCATTTACCGTTCCGGGATTAAATGTTTTACTGATATGATTTAATTCTAACATGTATGTATCTCCATTTTATTCTGTGACATTTGTACCGGCAGCGCCTGCCTTGCTTCGTTTCATTCTGGCACTCCAGAAACCGGCTTTTGACTTAAGGTACGGAGTTGCAATCGCTACTGCTACGATAACCGCAGAAACCAGTTTCAGACATTCTGCAGGTACATGCAGACGAATTGCTATCGCTACAATAAAACGATATAAAACACTACCGAGTATAACACCGATCACACGTTTTAAGATACCGCCCTTTCCGATGATCGTTTCTCCGATGATCAGGCTGGCAAGTGCGATGGTAACCATACCGGTACCGATGTTGATATCACAGGAATTTTGATACTGGGCAAGCAGACATCCGGCCAGTCCGGTCAATGAATTGGCAAGACAAAGACCGACTGTAATCGTAAATGCCGGATTGATGCTGGACGCCCTTACCATTGCCGCGTTATCTCCTGTTGCCCGGATAGATAATCCAAGCCGTGTGTTTAAAAACCATGACAGGAATAAAGCAACCAGTACAATGACGATTAAAACCACGATAACCTTGTACCAGCTTCCTCCGATATGCTCTTTAGCATAACGGAAAACCGTATCACAGTTAAAGATATTAACAACGGATGAAAATTTCATGACCATAATGTTGATGGTATAAAGACCGGTATTGACAATAATTCCGGCCAGAATGGACTCAACCCCCATCTTGGTCTGTAAAAATGCTGTCACATATCCTGCCATCGCACCTGCGATCATCGCAGCAAACATGGCAAGAAACGGGTGTCCGGAAAGTGTTACCATGGCACCGACGGCACAGCCCAGTGTATAGCATCCATCTGTTGTTAAATCAGCAATATTAAGTAATGAAAATGAAATGAACAATGCCAGTGCAACCAGAGCATAAATACAGCCTGTTTCAATCGCACTTAAGGCTATTGACATTGTAAAAATCGTAGATAATGCGGACATAATAACCTCAAAAATAAAATTTAATAAATAATCATATACAGAATTTATTCAAATTCTTCTGCTGTTTTGGTTTCAACTAACTGTGAGCACAGATCAGCAAATTTGCTGTAATCGATTCCAAGTGTTTCAGCTACATCTGTATTAACAGTTGCAATACCACTGTCAAGTGTCTTAACAGGAGTGGAAGCCGGATCTGCACCGTTTACAAGCACATCTACAACCATATCTGCGGTTGCAGTACCAAGCTCTACATAATCAACACCATAGCCACAGAAAGCTCCGTTTAATGCAAAGCTGTCTGCTCCTGCATAATGTGCAACACCTGCTTCGGCTAATTTTTCATAAATACCAAGCTCGGCTGTCATAACAGTATTGTCAGAGGGTGTAAAGATTGCATCTACGCCTTCAGCGATCAGAGCATCTGCTGCAAGTGAAACCTCTTCATTGGTAGTACCGTTCTTTTCGATGTATTTGATGCCTTTTTCATCCAGATATGCCTTTGCATCTGCAATCGCCTGTGCTGATGCATCCTGTCCTTTATCGTATAACAGACCAACATAATCGATAGACGGATCTGCTGCAAACATCAGATCAAAAATTGCATTTGTATCCAGTGCATCTGATGTACCTGTGATATTTCCTCCAGGTGCATCCAGTGAATCAACCAGTCCTGCACCGACAGGATCTGAAACGGCTGAAAATACAACCGGAATCTGATTGTCTTCTGTTGCATTCTGCATGATACATGCTGTAGGTGTTGCGATTGGAACGATCACATCTACTTCATCTGATACTAACTGAGTAGCGATCTGGTTTAAGGTTGTTGAATCTGCCTGACCATTGAATACATAATCAGCATAATCAAACTGTACGCCAAGTTCTTCACCTTTTTTGGTCAGCTCGTCTTCGACCGCTTTTTCAATCTGATTGAGTGAAGCATCATCTACATACTGGACAATACCGACTTTGTATACTTTCTGATCGGCACTTGCTGTCCCTGCATCACTTGACGCTTCCTCTGTTGCTGCACCACAGCCTGCCAGTGTCATGGCAAGTAAAGCTGCAACGCTTACAAAAGATACCAATTTCTTTGCTTTCATAATTTTTCCTCCTCTAAGCATATTGCTTATTTATAATCAAAGATACTCTGTATCTGATTATACATGAAATCATCCTTTTGCCTTAATCCAGATCAAGCTTATTGTAAATATCAAAGCAGTCCAGAGTTGCAAAATAATCCTTGGGGGTTTCTGCCCTGCGGATCAGCTGTACGGAACCGTCTTCCTTTAATAAAAGCTCTGCACTCTTTAATTTACCATTGTAATTGTATCCCATGGAATAACCGTGGGCACCGGTATCGTGGATGACAATATAATCTCCGATATCAATTTTCGGAAGCATACGGTCAATGGCAAATTTATCATTGTTTTCACATAAGGATCCAACAATATCATATTTGTGGTCGCAAGCCTCATTTTCCTTGCCTGCAATCGTAATATGATGATAAGCACCATACATGGCCGGTCTCATCAGATTGACCGCACATGCATCACAGCCGATGTACTCTTTGTGTGTATGTTTTTCATGGATAGCTGTTGTAACCAGATGTCCATAAGGTCCCATCATAAAACGTCCAAGCTCGGTATAGATTGCAACATCACCCAATCCTGCCGGAACCAGTACTTCATCATAAACTTCTTTTACTTTTTGTCCGATCAGACGGATATCATTGGGTTCCTGATCCGGACGGTAAGGAATACCGATACCACCGGATAAGTTAATAAAACTTAAGCTTACGCCGACCTTTTCCTTGATCTGTACTGCAGTTTCAAATAAAACCTTAGCCAATGTCGGATAATAATCGTTGGTCACGGTATTACTTGCTAAAAATGCATGCATACCAAACTTCTTGACACCTTTATCTTTTAATATTTTGTATCCCTCAAACAACTGCTCTGTTGTAAATCCATACTTGGCATCTCCGGGATTGTCCATAATGCTGTTGGAGATTTTAAACACTCCGCCGGGATTGTAACGGATACTCAAAGTCACCGGCAGTTTGCCAAGCGTTTTTTCCAGATATTCAATATGTGTAATATCATCCAGATTGATGATGGCATTTACTTTATCAGCGTATGCATATTCACTTGCCGGTGTCTCATTGGATGAAAACATGATCTCACCCTGCTTAAATCCCATGGCATGTGATAACATCAGCTCTGTCATGGATGAACAGTCTGTTCCGCATCCATATTCCTTTAATATATCGATTAAAAAAGGATTGGGAGTAGCTTTTACAGCAAAAAATTCCTTGTATCCTTTATTCCATGCAAATGCTTCTTTTAACGCTTTCGCATTTTCCCGGATTCCTTTTTCATCATAAATATGAAAAGGTGTGGGATATTTTTTTACAATCTCATCTAATTGCTCTTTTGTCACAAAAGGTGTCTTTTCCATGTTGTTCCTCCATTATGCATCTTTCTTTATTATTATCAGTTGTGCTGATAAAAACCTATCTATTTTCAATCTGCCAGTCAATCGGCTCTAAGTGGTTTTTGACTAAAAAATCATTGGTCTTGCTAAACGGCCTGCTTCCGAAAAAGCCTCTGTATGCAGACAACGGACTTGGATGCGGTGCCTCCAAAATCAAATGTGCCGGATTGTTTAACATGACTTTTTTCCTCTGTGCAGGTGCTCCCCATAAAATAAATACAATGGGACGATTCTGCTCGTTTAAAACCCGGATCGTGGCATCCGTAAACTCTTCCCAGCCGATTCCTCTGTGCGAATTGGCCTGATGTGCCCGGACGGTCAGGACTGTGTTTAACAATAACACTCCCTGCTTGGCCCATTTTACAAGATAGCCGTTATTTGGGATATAACATCCCAGATCATCATGTAATTCTTTATATATATTAACCAATGACGGCGGAATGTCAACCTCCGGTCTTACGGAAAAGCACAGCCCATGAGCCTGTCCATTGTTGTGATAAGGATCCTGCCCAAGGATCACAACCTTGACATCCTTAAGCGGTGTCAGTGCATATGCATTGAACACGTCATCTGCCGGTGGAAACACCAGATGATGCTTATACTCATCCATAACCATAAAATACAGTTTCTTATAATATTCTTTTGAAAATTCCGGTTTAAGTGGTTCTAACCAGTCATTTGAAATTGCTGCCATATCTTTTTCTACAGTCTGACACTGATTCCTTCCTGTCTGAGATATTCCTTAACCTGTTTTATCTCAAGCTCTTTAAAATGAAAGAGAGACGCAGCCAGTGCCGCATCGGCCATTCCATCTGTAAGTGCATCCTTAAAATGCTCAAGCTTTCCGGCTCCTCCGGATGCTATAACCGGAATAGAGACGTTTTCGGATATTATTTTTGTCAGTTCAATATCATATCCGGCCTTTGTTCCGTCACAATCCATACTGGTCAACAGAATTTCTCCTGCTCCCAGACGATCTGCCTTCATAGCCCATTCAACCGCATCGATACCCATATCCACTCTGCCGCCGTTTTTATAAATGGTCCAGCTCTTTTGATCCGGATTTCTCTTGGCATCAATGGCAACAACCACACACTGGCTGCCAAATTTATCTGCGGCCTCCGAGATCAGATTGGGATTCATGATCGCTGCTGAGTTGACGGAAACCTTGTCTGCTCCCTCTCTTAAGATTGCCTTAAAATCATCTACGGTGCGGATACCGCCTCCTACTGTAAACGGGATAAATACTCTTTCCGCAACCTTTCTTACCATATCGACCACAGTGCCTCTGGCATCGGAGCTTGCTGTAATGTCCAGGAATACCAGCTCATCCGCTCCCGCCTTGTCATAGGCTTCCGCAATGGCAACCGGATCTCCCGCATCGATTAAATTCACAAAATTTACACCTTTGACAACCCTTCCGCCATTTACATCCAGACAGGGTATGATTCTTTTTGTATGCATCTATTTTCTCCTTCGCGGTTTCATTGTCCAAAATCATTTATCCTTTTGTGTCTCAACCACATGGACAAAATTGCTTAAAATCTTTAATCCGATATCCGAACTTTTTTCCGGATGGAACTGACAGGCAAATACATTGTCCTTTTCTACCGACGCATGGATATGTGTCACATAATCCGTGGTAGCCGTCACAATCGACGGATCATCACAGGCTAAATAATACGAATGTACAAAGTAGACATAGGCTCCTTCATCAATTTCTTCAAACAGTCTGCCTTTCTTTGGGAAATCAAGCGAATTCCAGCCGATATGCGGAACCTTCAGTCCCTGATCATCCGGGATCTTGATGATCTTGCCCGGTAAGATACCAAGCCCTTTAACGCCCGGTGTCTCGTCACTGCTGTCAAATAATAACTGAAGTCCGAGGCAAATTCCCAAAAACGGAGTATGTCTTTTTACAACCTCACGGATAACATCAGCTAATCCATAATGCTCCAGTTTCATCATAGCATCCCCAAAGGATCCTACTCCCGGCAATACCACCGCTTCTGCATTCAGGATTTCATCCCTGTCTCTTGTCAGTACAACATCCTGTTTTAAAAACTGAAATGCCTTTTCAACACTTTTTATATTGCCCGCATCATAATCGATGATCGCTATCATTTTGTTTCCCGCCTTCTTGATCGAAATAAATTACTGTATGCCAACTGTTATTCCAGTTCATCTGCCAAAGGATCTGCCATGGAAGTACTGTTTACATTCTGGTCAGGATTTTCTCCACCCTGCATATCATTTGCCGATACCATAGCCGGATTTTCACCCGATACCGGAGCCTGTGACTGTCCTGTTGTATTTGTGATCTCCCGCAGCTTGTATGTATAGGCAACCGAATCCATCTGCAGGATTTCATTTACCTGTTCCGCTGTTAATCCATATTTACCAGACAGCTCTGTCATGAATTTCTCATAGAAAATCTCTGCTTCATATGAAATGCCATACTGCGCATATCTGTCTATATTTTTCTGGTAACAGTCAATTCCATCAAGCAGGGCGTTGACACCTTCAAGTGCCATATCTGCCGCACTATATGCCTGATACAGACTGTTTTTATTATTCAACTCGGTTAAAAGCTCTGCCTTTTCCAGTAAAACCTTATCACTTTCTCCTAAGGAGCCCTGCGTGATCAGTTCTTTATAGGCATTTTTATAATCACCCTTATAAAAAAGACTGTGTGCCTTCTGCAGTGCAATAATCTTCGGTGTAAAAATAGCCAAAATGATCACAACTGCCAGAATTGAAAATCCCAGCACAAAAATACGCACTACCATTTTCTTTGGAAGCTTTTTCTCATCCGGTGCACTGACATCTTCTATTTTAATCTTTTCTTTTTTCTTTTTCTCTTTTTTTGGTTTCTTTTGTTTCTTTTTTTCTTTTATGGCCTTTTCATCTTCTTCGGCCATTTCCTCTAAAAGCTCTTCATTTGTTTCAGCGCTTTTCTTTTTCTTATCCTTTTTCTCTTTTTTCTTTGGAGCATCCGGATCCTCAGTAGCTTCCGGTTCATCATCGATTTCTTCGGTCAATACCTGTATCAGCTTTTTAAAGAAACCGTTTTTCTTCTTTTTCTTTTCTGTTTTATCTGCATCATCCGCATCCACAGACTCTGCCCCGCCACTCAATGCCTCAAAATCTGCAGCTATATCATCTAATTCTATATTCTCATGATTGGCATTTTCGTCTGCTATCTCTTCACCATCTACTGAATCTGCGTCATCTATAGCATCATCTTTCTTCTTTTTTCTGCCAAACAATCTCTTCTTTTTCTTATTGCCTTTTTTCTTTTCTTTTCCGGCATCCTCTTCATCTTTTGATGTTGCATCTGCAGGATCAGCGGACATTGCATTTTCCAGTTCCTGAATGGACGCGTTATCTACGATTTCATTATTATCCGATTTTTTCAGAATATCATTGATTTCAGCCAGATCATCATTGTCTCCGCCAAGCAGATCCAGTAAGTCTGCCAGATCCTGATTTTCCAGGTCTGGTTTTTCAAAATCCGTTTCTTCCAAGTCATTTTTTCCCGAATCCGTATTTTCAGCTATCTGATCTGATGCTCCATCTTTCCGGTCTTCTTTATAATCTTCCGGCATTTCCTTTAAGCCCAGTAATTCATCAATGTCATCCATAGAATCCAGATCAAATTCCATTTCACTATGTGAATCTTTTTCTGAGGCATTACCTTCAGGCTTCTCCGGTTGATCGAATTGTTCTGTTTGTTCAAATTGTTCCGGTTGTCCTAACTGCTCTGTCTGTTCTATTTGTTGTTCTGATTGCTCCGGTTGTTCTATCTGCCCTGATTGTTCTATTTGTTCTTCAGATTGCTCCGGCTGTTCAAATTGTTCTTGTTGTTCTATTTGTTGTTCGAACGGTTCCGGTTGAGACTGTGCGTGATGGGCTTCCACATCCAGATCCTCAATCGAATCAAAACCGGATAATAGCTCAGCAACCGGAGTGGCAGAATCATCCAGCGTGCCTTCCAATATTTTGTTGTCTACTGTCGATTCGCTTTGAACAGGCTCTGTCGTCCCAATCGTTTCGGCATTTTTACCGTCATCTGCAGATGATTCTATACCTGATTCTTCATTTGTTTCTACACTTGATTCAGTATCCGATTCTGCATTTGTTTCAATACTTGATTCTGCATCTGTTTCTGCATCTGATACTGTATCCGATGCTATATTTGATTCTACATCTGATCCTGTACTTGCTTCCGCACTTGCAAACATAGCATCAATTTCTTCCGGTGTAAGAGGCCGATTAGGGTCATCTTTTTTTTCTGAATCCATCGCAGCTTTTAATAAGCTGTCCAAATAGTCTTCATTGGCTGCCATAGAGATAAACCTCACTGTAAATAAACAATATACTCATACAGTTTAAAAGTATAACATATCTAAGATATGAGTGTCAAAACCCCATAAATCTCACTGAATTTTCTTTTTTTACATAACAGCGGTCATCAATATTTTCCGGAATTTGGATCAAATTCTGATGGATCCGTATAAGCGATGCTTTTTGATTGTAAAACGCTGTTTTTTCAAAGGCATTCCGGATAATACCGGGAAAGCGCATTGATACTCCCAGTTCAACCATGCATAATTTTTTATTTACCGTTTTCTGCAAAAATTTCATGTATGCGTCCCACTGTTCCAGATATCCGCCTTCACAGTACCGGTTGGCCTCAATCGTATTGTATATAACTTTTTTGCCACAGTGTGGACATACACCCATATGAAAATCACTGCCCAGAGACGGTTCATCTAAAATCTTTAAAAATTCATCATAAGAAGTGTTAGCCGGCAGTAACTCATTGCTGCAGTTGTCAGTGCATTGTAGATAATCGAGATTTCCGCAGGGATATACACACTTTTTATCATCAAATCCAGAAAGTCTGGGATAACGGTCATAATTTAAAGAAATCAGGAAATAGTCCTTATCCTTGCACATATGAAACAGATTATCATACGCTTTTTTAAGCTCTTTTGAATGAAAATCTTCATAATACAATTTTCTAAAGTTTAAAATAAATACCTCCTGATCCGCAATCTGGGATAATTTCTGAATATCTGAAAACATATCGGAACATGAAAGCATTTCTTCTAAAGAAGTCGTCCATTCCTCGCCAATTCCGATCAGGACAACATCGGCTTCATCTATTTTTTGTTTTAATTCATCTTTATTTTGTAAATCCATTGTCTCTTCCTTTTATCCTTATTGCCATCATCACACAAAAAAAGACTGGGTGGTTACCCAGCCTCTTTGCTGTTTTTTATAAAGCTAAACGATCTACTACTTCAATCAGCGAACCGATCTCCGGCTTGGTAAGCTGTGCATTTGCACCAAGCTCCTCTCCCTTAATCCTCATTTCTTCATTGATCAGTGATGAGAAAATGATAACCGGAATATCTTTGGTCTGTTCATTGCTTTTGATCAATTTGGTCAATCGATGTCCATCCATCTGCGGCATCTCAATATCGGTAATCACACATTGTACATGCTCTTTTAAGCTATCCTGTGCAATACAATCCTGAATAATATTCCATGCATCTGCACCATTTTCCACATGCATAAGATTCTGATATCCGGCTTTGTGCAGACAATCTACGATTAATTTGTTGAGCAGAGGCGAATCCTCTGCAACCAGAACAGGAACATTGTTACGTTCACGTTTGCCCAAATGATCAAGGTCAGATACCTTTAATCCTGTTTCCGGGCTGATATCACATACGATCTTTTCAAAATCCAGAATAATGATCAGCTTGTCATTGATCTTGACAATACCTGTTGCTACGCCATCCTCTGCTGTAGAAACGGTAGCACCCGGCTTGATGATCTCAGACCATGAAACACGGTGAATACCAACAACCTGATCTACATGAAATGCAATGTCCAGTTTATTGAAATTAGTGATAATAAATAATCCATTTGCATCGGAAGCACCCTTTTGCAGGCAGTTCTTTAAATCAACTGCTGTAATCATCGTATCACGCGGCATGAAAATACCTTCTATACTAGGATGTGCATTGGGAACCGGTGTAACCGGAGTATAATTGATGATCTCCCTGATCTTTGCTACATTAATGCCATATGAATTGCCATCTAATGTAAATTCCAAAATCTCCAATTCATTGGTTCCGTTTTCCAATAAAATATTTGTATCCATATAGTCACCTCTTGCTACAAATCCATATGATTTGTATACCCCTTACCAATATAATAGAATTGTACCATAATTTACCCATAAAAAAAAGTCCCATAAGGAACTTTTTAGTCTAAATAATAGAAGGATGTACCTTCAAAACCGAACAAACACTACTCACTCTCTCTGATCTTCTCTTCCAGACTTCCGTCTCCAGCTTTGGTCAAGCCCTCGACCGATTAGTACATGTCAGCTCCATACATTACTGTACTTCCACCTCATGCCTATCTAC
>ONHB01000033.1 GCA_900317505.1 uncultured Lachnospiraceae bacterium
ACATAAAAGTCCACATGTTCCTGCAGCCACTGCTTCACAGGCACTGCTATGGGAAGAAACGAGGCAGCCTCCATCAGGACACCATACAGGAAGGAATCCTTTGCTCCGTTTCCGGTGTTTTCTCCGCTTCCGCTCTGATCCGTGTCTCCGGTAGCGGATGTACTGTCCGATGGTGTTTTTTCGTTTTTATTCTCCGGCTGTGCCTGATCATTTTCATCTGCTCCGGTCTCTGCTTCTGCTCCACCCTCTGCGGATCTCTTTTCCGTATCCATATTTTTTTCTGTCCTGACAGCCTCCGTCTGTCCCGGCTCCTGTATCTTTTTGTCATACTCCAGGGTAAAGACGCGGTTGTCCCCGCCGTCATAAAGGGCTGCAAACAGGAGTCTCTCCTTATCCGCGATGGCAGAAAGCCGTCCTTTTGCATCATAGCTGTAGTACCGCTCTGTGATATTCTCTGCAGACTCTGTCATCTGTACGCTTTTTTCTCCGTCTCCGTCCTTATGGCGGATGGTTTCCTTTACAAGGCTTCCTGCCTGATCATAGCTTCTGTCCGTGACACGGGTGGTGACACCGTCTGTGATCTCCTCCTCCCGGACTAATCTGTCATGGTCATAGGTATAGATGACGGTCTGTTTTTGTTTTCCCGAAACGGTCTCCATCCGGATACGGTTTCCATTGGGATCATAACGGTAGGCTACAACTGTTTCCTTTCCATTTTCTTTGGTACAGCTTTTCGTGAGCTCTCCGAGGACATCATACTGATAGCTGCTTTCCTTCCTTGTCTCTTTTCCGTCTGCATATAGGAGCACAGTCTCTTTTGTGATATTGGACCGGTTATCATATGCATAGCCATAGGCTGAGATCACCATGCCATTACAGGTGTTGACGAGATTTTTCACGCGGTTTAAAGCATCATAGCTTATTACAGTTGTTCCTGTCTCACCGTTTTCCTTTTTCCGTGTGATCCTTGTGACATTTCCCTCCGCATCATATTCGTAAGCCACCTGTCCGTCTTTATCGCGGATGCCGGTCAGCTGTCCATTTTCATCATAGGCATACCGGACCACACTTCCGTCCGGATAGGTCATGGAAGACAGATTTCCAAAGCCGTCGTAGGCATAGACCACGCTCTTATCGCTGCCATCTTTGGCACGGATCAGTCTGCCTGCCTCATCATAGGTATAGGTGCTCTTACCTGTCACATCCTTCATGGAGATGATGTTTCCCATATCGTCATACCGATAAACAGCACTGCTCTGGTTTTCCCCGGTTTCATATGCTACAAGCCGGTGCAGTGCATCATACCGGTATGTGGTTTCTGTTCCGTTTTCATCCGTTTTTTTCGTCAGATTGCCGGCCGGGTCATAGTCATAGCTTATCTCATTCTGGAGACTGTCTGTTTTTCGTATCAGTTCTCCGGCTGCATTGTAGGTATACTGTTCCTTTTCCCCATTCCGGTCAGATTCCAAAAGCTTTGTAGCCCCATACTGGTAGGTGATACGGCTTTCATCGCTTTCTACACTGGCAATCCAGTCCATGGGATCATAGGTATAGCTTTTCAGGATCTGAGTATCTACAGCCTCGGTTAAGAGTCTTCCCTTTTTATCATAGGTATACTGATATATGCTTCCTGCTGCATCTGTGATGGTATTGACATTGTCAAGAGCCGTATAGGTATAGGTTGTTTTATGTTTTAGAGGTGACAATACCTCTGTCAGTCTGTCATTTGCATCATAGGTATAGGTTGTCGTATGATCCAGGGCATCGGTCTGTGCCGCCACATTGCCGTTTTTATCATAGGCATAGGAATGACTTCTCTGTTTTCCATCTGCTGCCTGGGTCTCTTTTATCAGTCTTCCCAGAGAATCATAATCATATGCTGTTTCAAGCCCTGTGCTGTCCGTCTGTTGTATCAGATTACCCTGTGCATCATAGGCATAGCTTTCTTTATAACCGTTTGCATAGGTCTTTTGGGTCAGCTGTCCGTTTTTGTCATAGTGAAACGCTGTCCGTACTCCATTTGCATTGACAATGGCTGTACGGTTTCCGACCGCATCATATTCATATCGGGTCTTCTGTCCGTTTGCGTCAGTCGCTGCCGTTACACGCGAAAGAGCATCGTATGTATAGGTAAGCTTTGTGATTCCGGCTTCTTTTACCTCGGTCAGGCGTTTTAGTGCATCATATGTATAGGAAGTCTGTTTTCCATCTCCATCGGTATAGGAAACCAGCTGTCCGTTCGGATCATATATATAGCTCCACGTACTCTGGTCAGCTGTCACTTTTTTCAACAGATTTCCAGCTTTGTCATATGTATAGGTCGTTACCGCACCCATGGGATCCGTTTCACTTATCCGGTTACCGGCTCCGTCATAGGCATATTGATACAGACTGTCGTCTTTTTTCTCGGCAACTACACGGGATAATGCATCATAAGCAGTAGAGGTACTGCCACCCTCCGGATCAGTCGTCTTTATGATACGTCCAAGGGCATCATACTGATATGCTGTTTTTCCTCCTTTTCCGTCCCACAATCCGGTCACATGATCTTCGTTATCATATGCTAACTTTATACTGCTCCCATCCGGCTGCACAGTCTCTGTCAGACGATTGACAGAATCATAGATATATTCTGTTTCATTGCCAAGAGCATCACGCTCCTTTACCCGGTTACCGGCCCCATCATAAGTATAGGTCCTGATGTTGCCGAGAGCATCGGTCTCTTTGACAAGATTTCCATTTTTATCGTAGGTATAGGAAATGCTGTTTTTATCGGCATCAGTTACCTGTAACAGTTCGCCTTCTTTTCCGTAGGTATAGCTCGTCTCCCCTGATAAGGCATCCGTTTTTCTGACAACATTACCATACGGATCATAGGTATAAAGGGTCTGATTGGAAAGCGCATCTGTCTCACCTGTAAGATTGCCTGTCTCATCATAGGTATAAGCCGTCTCATTGCCTTTGGCATCCTTTTCCTTTGCAATCCGTCCATAGGCATCATACAGATAACTTTTGGTATGTCCGTTTTCGTCAGTCTCAGACAGCAGATTTTGATTTCTGTCATAGGTAAACGTGATATCCGCACCATTTTCATCGGTGACCTTTTTGATATTACCGGCATAATCATAGGTTATGTCCGTTGTCTGATTTAAGGCATCCGTTGTCTGTATCAGGTTGTTTCGCTCATCATAGGTATAGGATGTCTTTTGACCCATCGCATCGGTAACCAGTGTCCGGTTGCCATTCCGATCGCAGGCATAGGTTGTGATGTTGTCATTTCCGTCTTTGTAGGCAGAAAGATTCTCATTTTTATCATAGGCATACTGCAGTGTAGTGCCGTCCGCTTTTTTCAAAATAGAAATATTTCCACAGGGATCATAGGTATATTCCGTGCTGTTTCCATTTGGATCCGTTATCTTTGTGACATTTCCGGCCCGGTCGCAGACATAGTCTGTTTCATTGCCCTCCGGGTCCGTCATCTTCAACAGATTTCCGGCCGGATCATAGGTATAGGCTGTAACATTTCCGTTTTCGCTGATTTCCTTTAAAGGCTGGCAAAAATCATTGTATACCGTTTCCTGCGTAAGACCATGGTTATCTTCTTTTTTTACCAGATTGTTTCTGGCATCAAAGGTATAGGTCAGACTCAGGCCGTCTGCATAGGTCTCCCCGACACGTCTCATCAGGGCATCATATGCATAAGTATACCGGACCTTCCCTTCATAGATGACCTGCAACAGATTTCCCAGTGCATCATACTGATATTCCGTCTTGTGTCCCAGAGCATCTGTTTCCCAGACAGGGAGTCCCCATACCGTATCATAGAGTGCTTCAAAAATGACTCCTTCCTTATCACTTTTCTTTGTGATATTGCCATTTTTGTCATATTCGTAGCAGACAGTATAGCCGCTTTCGTCGGTTGATTCGATCACGCGGTTCCGGTTGTCATAGACAAAGCTCTTGGTATTGCCCCTTCCGTCGGTCTGTGAAAGCATGTTTTTTTCAGCATCATAGGTGTAGCTGATGACTGCACCATCCGGCTGTATGATTTTTTCGATATTTCCATAGGCATTATAGGTGTAGGAAAGTGTGTGTCCGCCTCCATCGACAACGGTTTTTAACAATCCGTTTTCATCATAGGTATAGTCTGTGCTGATGCCGTTTTTATCCTGCTTTCTGATACAACGATGCATGTTATCATAGATATACCTTGTGGCATTTCCACAGGCATCGCTTTCTTCGATCACGTCTCCCATGGCATTGTAGGTATAGACCGCCATCAGACTTTCACCGATCCGTTTTTCATACAGCTGGTTGTTTTGGTAGGTATAGCTTGTCTTCAATCCATCTGAATCTGTATAAGAAAGGAGTCTTCCCCTGTCATCATAGGTATAGGTCTCTTTTCGTCCGTCTCCGTCTGTTGTCTGTGTCACAAGATCCTTATTATTAAATACACCGGTAGAAACATTTCCCAGTGGATCTACAGTTTTTATCAGATTTCCACGATCATCATAGCTATAGATCCATATCCTGTCCCCTGTCTTTTTTTCTATGATCCTTCCGTTTCTGTCATAGCCATATGTTGTTGTATTTCCACAGGTATCGGTTTCAGATGCCAGATATCCGTTTTCATAGGTTTTGGTCTCCCTGCTGCCATCCGCATACAGAATCTGAATGGTACGTCCCTGCGAATCATAGGAATACTCTGTCCGGTTTCCATTGCCGTCTGTTGTAACGGTCTTGCCCGGTGTATAAGAAAGTGTGTGGGCGACACCGCCTTCATCAAGCTGTTTTATGACTCTTCCCATTGAATCATAGGTATTTCTGACAACAGCAGTATGATCTTCCCGATACCAGGATGTCATAAGGTGATTTTCATCGTATACAAACTGCTTTTCATGGCCGGATTGATTTTTAACCGTGACAAGGTTATCGGCAGAATCATATCCGTAGGCGACGCTGCTGCCATCCGGGCATATGATCCTGGTCACACAGCCTCTTTCATTGGTTTCCACCATAAAGCCTGCACCCTCGCGCATAAAGCCTGTCACATTTCCACTTACCGCATCATGCATGATCTGTAAGACGGCGCCGTTTTTATCAGCTCTTTCCACCATGACACCGGTTTCATCAAAGGTAACCACACTGCCATCCTCCCTCTCGATCCGGTAACAATAGACAGGAATCAGGACATCTCCGGATGACAGAGTGACCACTTTTTCTCCGGTCTTCTGCAAACGAAGCTTCAGATCACATCCTTCCGGTGCCAGATAGCTTCCATCGTCCTGTCTGTAAAACCGGATAGTGCTTCCGTCTTCCCGGTTGTAAAGGATGTCTCCCTGTTCATTTTTGGCGATATTTTCATCCAGGAAAGAGGTAAAGCCGCGTCCAAAGCTTCCAATTCTGGATGCATTCAGGCTGTTGTAGGATCGTACTACCGTAAAGGTGCCAAAGGAATCGCTGTAGCTCAGATCCTCCTGTGACAGATAATAATTACCGGTGCTTAAATTGATTGGTTCAAATCCATATTCACAATGTCTGGCACGTCCTAAAAGCGAACGGTCAATTTGTGCTTTTTCTGCATCGGTAAGCTCAGACGGCTGATAAGGGTTGTTCTGGTTTTTCGTCGGATTTTTAATAAAAAGAGTATTATTTTCTACTAAGAGCATGTCAGCAGCTCTGTTATCAAACAAAAGCTGGTCTAAAGATACCCCATAATGGTCTGCGATCTTTTTCATCGTATCGTACCGGGTTACCTTGTAGATCAGGAAATTATCACTGTTTACCGTTTTTCCTGTTTTCCCATTGTAGGTTGCTTTTGCGTACATATGATAGAGTGTATCATAGGAAAAATCTGTAAAAGGGATGATGGTCTGCCAGTTGGATACATGCTTCAGATACCGGATCGTTCCCTCCGGAAATGCAGAATCAAAAGCGGAGCTGTCCGGATATTTCTTTTCATTGGTTATCAGTATGTTCTGTCCATATTTTTTATCCGGATCACTTAAGTCATAGCTTACGATTGCTCTGGGATTGGCGATACCATCCGCAAAAACACCATAGCACTGCAGGGCTCCGGTGACATCACTCTTAACCATCGGACGCAGGTTGATCGTCGTATCATCCAATGGATAATTGACTGCCACATCTCCCGCTACCTGCCAGTTGATGGTAAGAACCGGTCTTTCGCTGATATCCGCTGCTCCAATTCCGGCAATCTCAACAGCCGCGCTGTTTTCATTGTCCAGTATCAGGGTGAAACCATGGCTTGGATAAATTCCGTTCATCCATCCGCTCACGGCGTCAGCAACATCAAAGTCATGCTCTCCATAGCCGGACGGACTCGTAGCATTTTCACCGGCTATTTTTCTGCCGATTGCTGCTACAGCATCAAAGCTTGGATTGCTGGTCGGTATCTTTTTTTCATTACGGTAGCATCCGATTGTGGAACCGGTACTTTCATTGGTCTGGAAGATCCGGAGGGTTGCATCGGTGATCTCGACGTCCTTTCCTTTCCCTTTTTCTATGATGGACTGATACAGGAAATCTGTGATGAGGAAATATCTGGCTGTCCCATGGGCTCCCAGATTCCCGGTGTAGTGCCGGCTCTCCTTTACCAGAAAATCCCCGGCACTGGTCACGGTATAGTCTGTGAGCTTATCCTGAAGCGTTATGGCCGGATCCACGGTAACGGGGTAGACACGGTCTGCATCCGCAAGCCATCCGGTATCCGGCTTTAGGGTAATGATATAGGAATCCTCTGTTTCGGTAAGCTCCATTTCAATATCTTTCGACACTGCCCCGACAGTATCCTCCATCTTGGGAGCACTGATCGCAGCAAATACAGGCAGCGTATTATCACTGATACTGCTGTCGTCGACAGTATTATTGCTCACACTGTTATTGCTGACCGTATTTATATCAGCTTCCTCTTTGTAAACAAAAATACTGTCTCCATTTTTTTGAGCATAAATTCCATCCTTTTTCAGCCTGTATACAAAGGTATCCCGGCTGTCTCTGTTTTAAAGGATGATATCCTCTTCCATTCCCGCATTGGTAACGGTATACTGGATATCAACATTGGGATATACGTCATTGTAGCGGACTGCATTCTGGGAAACACTTTCTCTGCTAAAGTCACCACCGGAAGTTTCCATTTGAACCGCTGTATCATCCCTGCTTACCTGCAGCTGCATTTCTTCTTCATTTCCCTGTACAACAGCATCAAAATATCCGGCTGTATTTGTGTAGATCTGCGCATCCTCTAACGTATTTTCACTGACACTTTTTGGGGTGGCAGCATTTTCTTTTATCAATGTGTTATCAATGATCTTTTCCACACCGTTTTCATCATAGGTATTGGGATATGATGTAAAAACGGTCTTGTATGTCCCATTTTCAAGCAGATAAGTCTTATCAAATTCACCAACATCCACAAGCTTTTCCTTTGTATCATCTGCCTCTAAAATGGGGGCCCGTCCGGCTTTGGTGTCTTTTGATCCATTCACTTCATCTGATCGTCCCGGCTCATTTTCGGATGACGAAATATCTTTTTCCTGATGAAACAGATCTTCGTTTCCGGACAGGGTCACAGATGGTTTCTCTCCAAAATAGGTTTCATACAGCTCTTCCTGCTCTTTTTTCTCTGCTTTTTCTTTTTCCTTTGTTTTCTTTTCCTCCTTGTATGCCTTTGCAGCTGTTGAAAGCTCTGTTGCAAAGACATAGCCGCTGTCTTCAAAAACCAGCATTGTGACCAGTAATAAAGCAATGGTACGCAGAATTATTTTTCTGATGATCTTACTTACATGTATCTTCATTTTCTTTTCCCCTTATCCTCATGTTTTTTCATTATCCAAATCGTTTTTCTCCGGTCTCCGGTCTTGTGGCAGCAAACGGTACACAATCACAATTCCAAAAAGATCTATGATCACCGAGAGGATCACTGCCGGTATTTCTCCCCATTTTCCGATTACCGGAAACAGTGCCGTATTTATCAGTCGTACAATCACCAGAATTACGGAAAGGAGCACGATCCTTTTTATTTCCGTTTTTTCCTTTTTGTCATCAAAGTTTTTCTTTTTTATCCGTGATAGAAGCCATGTAAGATAAAAGCTTCCTGTTATCGTTGTAAACAATTCAAGCCACAGCCTGATCTTCTGTGGCGAGCCGATCCATTTATTCAAAATAAATACAAAAAATCCGGCTAGTGCGCATAAAACTATACCGGTCACAATATCAACAATCACATACTTTTTCACCTGTTTCATCCTTCTGCCCTCTCTTGTTTCGTATTTTCATGATGTACGTTTAAAAATCTGAAAACATTATAGATAAAAAAACAAGTGACTCGACATTTTTTTGCAAAAACCGCTTTTTTATTGTATAAACATTCCTTTCCAATAAAAAAACTGCCCATTTCGGACAGTTTTTTACAATATTTTGCAGTTTTTGCAGACTTTAGAACATTTTTTAGACAATTTTACTCTTCAATATGCTCCATACCCTGCGCGATCATGGTACTTACATGGGCATCCGCAAGAGAATAAAAAATCGACTTTCCTTCCCTGCGCGATTTGACAAGCTTGCTCTGCTTTAAGATCTTGAGCTGATGTGAAATCGCTGACTGCGTCATATTGAGTACTGCTGCCAGATCACACACACAGACCTCGGATTCAAATAAAACATAAAGGATCCGGATCCTGGTTGAATCGCCAAATACCTTAAATAGTTCCGCCAGATCATACAGCTTTTCTTCTGACGGCATGGTCTCATTGACAATTTTTAATAGCTTTGGATGTACTTCTGTTGATGCACAACATTCAACTCCATCATGATTATATGTCATAATATCCACCTGTTTTCCTTATATTGTTCCGACCCTGTACAGGCCGTTTATTTTATACATCACAGCTTCTTAACAAATAAAGCCCGGATAGCATTTAATACAGCAATGATCATAACACCGACATCCGCGAAGATAGCAAACCACATATTGGCAATGCCGATTGCTCCGAGAAGCAGGCAGATCAATTTGATACCAATTGCAAATACAATGTTCTGATATACAATTCGCAGGCATTTTCTGGAAATCTTCACTGCCTTGGAAATCTTTAACGGATCATCATCCATTAATACAATATCTGCAGCTTCAATTGCCGCATCTGAACCAAGCGCTCCCATGGCAATACCGATATCTGCTCTGGATAATACAGGAGCGTCATTGATACCGTCACCCACAAATGCAAGCTTTTCTTTTTTTGATTTTTTTTCCAAGAGCTCCTCAACCTTTGTCACCTTATCAGACGGCAACAGCTCACTGAACACTTCATCAACACCAAGCTCTCTGGCTACGGAATCGGCAACCGCCTTGGAATCGCCGGTCAGCATAACTGTCTTTTTGACACCGACCTTTTTTAATGCCTCGATCGCTTCTTTTGCGTGCGGTTTAATAATATCGGAAATCAGGATCTGTCCTGCATACTGATTGTCTACCGCAACATGTACAACTGTTCCGATCTGATTGCAGGGCTTATAGTCTGCACCGATTTTTTTCATCAGCCTTTCATTACCGGCTGCAACGCTCTTTCCGTCTACACAGGCAATCACACCGTGACCGCTGATTTCCTGTACATCACTGATCCGGTCTTTGTCAATATCCTTGCCGTATGCCTTCTGTAAGCTCTTGCTGATCGGGTGTGTTGAATAGCTTTCGGCACATGCTGCAAGCTCGATCAGTTCTTCCTTCGGAATGGTATTTTCGTAGACACCATTTACTTCAAAAACACCCTGTGTCATAGTACCGGTTTTATCAAAGACAACATATTTTGCTTCGGATAAAGCCTCTAAATAGCTGGAGCCCTTTACCAGTACACCCTGATTGCCGGCTCCGCCGATACCTGCGAAGAAGCTTAACGGAATGCTGATCACAAGCGCGCAGGGACAGCTGATAACCAGGAAGGTCAGTGCACGATAAATGTATACCGGCCACATGGGTGTAATTCCCATAAAAAATCTTACAACCGGAGGCAGGATAGCCAATGCTAACGCACCATAGCAGACTGCGGGAGTATAATATCTTGCAAATTTAGAAATAAAGTTTTCGGATCTGGATTTTTTGGAGCTGGCATTTTCGACCAGATCTAAGATCTTGGATACGGTGGATTCGCCAAATTCCTTTGTTGTCCGGATCCTGATCAGGCCATTCATATTGATACAGCCACTGATAACCTCGTCTCCGGTCTTTGCTTCTCTCGGCAGGCTTTCACCTGTCAGCGCACTGGTATTTAATGATGTAACACCTTCCACAATGATACCATCGATCGGCACTTTTTCACCGGGTTTTACAACAATAACGGTTCCGATCTTTACTTCATCCGGATCTACCTGTGTAAGCTCACCGTCTGTTTCAATATTGGCATAATCGGGACGGATATCCATCAGCTCGCTGATGTTGCGGCGGCTCTTGCCTACGGCATAGCTTTGGAAAAGCTCACCGATCTGGTAAAACAGCATAACGGCAATTGCTTCGGTATAATCACTTTCACCGGCAAGTCCGAGAGCGGCAGCTGATTCACTTCCGTTGTACAGGGCAACTGCCATCGCACCGATCGTCGCTACAGCCATCAGGAAGTTTTCATCAAAAACCTGACGGTTCAGGATACCTTTTCCAGCTTTCTTTAATACATCATATCCGATAATGAAATAGGGGATCAGATATAAAAGAAATCTCAAAATTCCTTCGACCGGAGTAAATTTTAAAATGATCATCATGGCGGCGGAAACAATGATCCGTACCAGCATCTTTTTTTGTTTTTTATTCATAGCGTAACCTCGCGTATTTTATTAGGTTTAAAAGGACAAAAGCAATCTGTGCATACACAACAGTACCTTTTGTCCTTATAGCTCATCAAATATTTTATCTGTAATCACTTATTAAAAAAAGATCTCACAATCATCTTCTACTTTTTTGCAGTTGCTCAGGACAGCTTCCATAACTGCTTTTGCATCGTTGCCTTCTTCAAATTCAACGCTCATCTTCTGGGTCATGAAGTTTACAACAGCGTCTTTAACACCGGCTGTCTTTTTAGCGGCTTCTTCCATTTTATTTGCACAGTTAGCACAGTCAACTTCGATTTTGTAGGTCTTTTTCATAATGATCACCTTTCCTTTATGTGTATTTATTTTTTGTTTTGTTACAACATATGAACAATCATTCATATGTTTAAGTATATTGTAACACTTATCTTATTGATGTCAATTCCTTTTTTTTGTATTTTTCCAGATTCTTTCTTTATTATCTTATGTCTTATGATATCAAGGTCATTTACGCAGTAAATCAGCGGATTTCGAATGTTTGAGATAAACTGATTATCTGTGCAGCCACAAACGCAATTTATTATTTAATAAAAAAACAGGTGCTTATCGAAACACCTGTTTAATGCTGTCATAATGTAAAAATATACCCTGTCTGCCAAGCTCCGCAATCTCCTCGGCTGTAGCCAGCTTGAAGCCATCGGTCTCTGCCTCCTGCGGCTTGACATCTGTCTCGTCAAAATCCAGTTCAAACCGGTAGACATCAACAAAGTAATTGTCGCCCTCACCCGGATTTTCTCTGTGGTAGGTAAACTGATATGCATCCTTGCAGCCTGATACGTCAATTCCGGTCTCTTCTTTTACTTCACGGATTGCCGCATCCAGTGATTCCTCTCCGGCCTGCGCCGCTCCTCCGGATACCTCCCAGTGTCCCGGTGCCCATGCCTTGGTCATGACACGTTTGGTGATCAGGTATTTGCCATCCGGCCTGCATACCACGCCAAGCACGGTCAGATGATATTCCCCATCCTGCAGGATCCAGTCATTTCTTTTCATTGTACGGCCGGTTCTTTTTTTATCCTTATCATAAATATCCCATAATTCCATTTTTCGTCCTCTGTTTCTCTTTTTTCTCTAATCTACGGCTTATTTTACCATAGATCCCATAATCATGAAATACCATCTTTCCAAACTACCCTCATCAGACTATGCGTTACCGGATTTTTCCTTGCAGACAGCATTTTACCGCCTGCCGCAAATTGCTGACAGACGGTAAAACATAGGTTGGTATATTTATGGAGAAATAAAAACATTGTATCCTTATCAATTTGACTGTCCATAATAAGCATTGGCACCGTGTTTACGGAAATAATGCTTATCCTGCAGCTCCTGGGGCGCCGGCTTGATCTCGGGATTGATCGTCTCAGCCCGGTATGCCATCTTTGCCACTTCTTCCAGAACAACTGCATTGTGAACTGCCTCATGTGCATCCCTGCCCCACGCAAAGGGACCATGATTTTTACATAAAACAGCAGGAACAGCGACCGGATCCTTGTCCATGCGTTTAAATTCATTGACGATCAGATGACCTGTATTTTCTTCGTAGGCACTTTCGATCTCGTCTGCATTCAGACATCTGACACAGGGAATTTCCCCATAGAAATAATCAGCATGTGTCGTTCCGTAGCAGGGAATGCTTCTTCCTGCCTGTGCCCAGCTGGTCGCATAAGAGGAATGTGTATGGACCACACCCCCGATTTCGGGAAAAGCCTTATACAGCTCCAGATGTGTGGCTGTATCGGAAGAAGGATTGTATCTGCCTTCTACCTTATTACCGTCCAGATCCATGACAACCATATCATCCGGTGTCAGCTTATCATAATCCACACCACTTGGTTTGATGACAAACAGTCCTTTTTCGCGGTCAATTCCGCTGACATTGCCCCATGTAAATGTGACCAGTTCATAATGAGGCAGCAGCATATTTGCTTCATATACTTCTTTTTTTAATTCTTCAAACATAATTTAAATCTCCATTCTGCTGTAAAATCATATAATCAGCAATGAACACACATCAGCTCTTTAAAATAATGTCGTTGCTTCTTTTTCCATCGCAAGCCCCTTCATGTACTGCTCCATAAATTTCTCAAAGCCTGCAACATTTTCGGGAATTGGTGACAGCCTGCTTGCCTTCTGTCCTGCAAAAATCCTGTTGTTTAAGTATTCGGGCAGGGTTTCTCCTGCTTCTTTGTGGATCAGATAAGCAGCCAGTATGGCAATACCCCATGCTCCGCCTTCGCCTGCGGTTTCCATGACGCTGACCGGTGCATTGATGGCATCGGCTGCGATCTGCTGGCCGACACCGGGTGTCTTGAAGTATCCACCATGTCCAAGCATTTCATCTACTTTTACGCCTTCCTCCTTGATCATCAGATCCATACCGGATTTCAAGGTCGCAAGTGCAGAGTATAAATGCATTCTCATAAAGTTAGCCAATGTAAACTTTGATTCCTGTGAACGTACAAAGGTAATGGCTCCCTTGTCAAATCCGGTAACAGGTTCGCCGGAAAAATAATTGTAAGATAAGAGGCCACCACAATCGGGATCACCCTCCATCGCCTTACTGTAAAGCATGGTAAAAAGTGTATTCATATCCATTTCATGGCCGTTAGCCTTTGCAAACTCTCCGAAAAGGTTGACCCATGCATTGATCTCGGAGGTACAGTTATTGCAATGCACCATTCCGACCAGTGCTCCATCGGGTGTTGTCACAAGGTCGATCTGTGGATATACCCTGGATAATTCTTTTTCCAGTACGACCATTGCAAATACGCTCGTACCGGCTGAAATATTACCGGTGCGTACCGATACACTGTTGGTTGCCACCATACCGGTTCCGGCATCACCTTCGGGCGGACACATCCTGGATCCGGCCTGCAGCTTTCCACTAACATCAAGCAAAGCTGCGCCTTCGGCAGTTAATACGCCTGCATCGGCGCCTGCCGGGATGGATTTGGGTAATATATCTTTTAATTTCCATGAAAAGTCTTCATCTGCAACCAGCTCATCAAATCTGGCGATCATCTTCTGATCATAATCACCGGTTTTGGTATCGATCGGGAACATGCCGGAAGCATCGCCAACGCCAAGTACTTTTTCACCGGTCAGCTTCCAGTGCACATAGCCTGCCAGTGTTGTAAAGAATGCCACATCCTTTACATGCTCTTCCTTATTTAAGATTGCCTGATACAGATGGGAAATGCTCCAACGCTGCGGAATGTTGTAAGAAAATGCTTCCGTAAGCTTAACAGATGCCTCTTCTGTAATCGTATTTCTCCAGGTACGGAAAGGAACCAATAGTTCACCGTCTTTATCAAATGCCAGATATCCATGCATCATGGCAGAAAAACCAATAGAGGCAATCTGTGTGATCTCTGCATCATATTTTTCTTTGACATCCTTTAATAAATCCTGATAGCAGTCCTGCAGTCCTGTCCAGATGTCGGAAAGTGTATAAGTCCAGACACCGTTTTCAAAGCGGTTCTCCCAGCCATGTCCGCCGGATGCCAGTACCTCTCCCTTTTCATCTATCAATACTGCTTTTATTCTGGTAGAGCCAAACTCGATACCCAGGATTGACTTTCCGCTTTCAATTATTTCTTTTGCGCTCATTGTATTCCTCCATTTTCATTTTAAAAGTTAAAAGGAAGCTTCATTCCATCTAAGCTCATTTTTGATATCACGAATGTTGGTATTTTCATCAATCACAATACTCTCAATTCCCATTGCTGCTGCCCAGTCAGCCATCTGCTCTACGGAAAGATCATAGGTAAATGCCGTATGATGTGCTCCTCCGGCTAAGATCCAGGCTGTAGCACCAACTTCCAGATTGGGTCTCGGAGTCCAGAATGCAGTACCTACCGGAAGCTTCGGCATCGGCTTCTTGACTTTTTTGCAGTCCACTGCATTGATCAGGAGACGGAAACGATGTCCCAGATCGATCAAAGAGCATGCGATCGCGGGTCCTTCTTTGGAAGTAAATACCAGTCTTGCGGGATCCTCTCTGTTGCCCATGGAAAGCGGGCAAACCTTGATGCCGATCTCGCCATCCGCGATCGAAGGACAAACCTCAAGCATATGCGCCTGCAAAATTCCTTCCTCTCCGGGTACCAGATGATAGGTGTAATCCTCCATCATGGATGTACCCTTTGCATCCTTCATATCGGCTGTCATCAGCTTCATCAGGCGGACCATGGCCGCTACCTTCCAGTCGCCCTCAGCTCCAAAGCCATAGCCTTTTTCCATCAGTCTCTGGATCGCAAGACCCGGAAGCTGCTGTAATCCGCCAAGCATGCCAAAGTGTGTTACAACTGCCTGATAGTCGTTGTCTACAAGGAATTTTTCAATACCGATCTCCTGTCGTGCCTGCACTGCAACGTGACGGCGGAATTCATCCAGATCTCTTCCTTCATCAATGATCTTGTACTTACTATAATATTCATCAACCAAAGCTGCAACATCTCCGTCGGAAACGGCATTGACATATTCTACCAGATCATTGACACAGTAATGGTCAATTTCCCATCCAAACTTGATCTGTGCTTCTACCTTATCACCTTCAGTTACGGCAACATTGTTCATATTGTCACCAAAACGGCAGACACGGATATGGGAAGATTCGATCAGGCCGATCGCAGTACGCATCCAGCTGCCAAGCTGCTTCTGAACCTTTTCACTTGCCCAGTGGCCGACGATCACCTTGCGCTCAATACCCATACGGCTGACAATATGGCCGTATTCACGATCTCCGTGAGCTGACTGGTTTTCATTCATGAAATCCATGTCAATTGTATCATAAGGAAGCGCTTCGTTAAACTGTGTATGTAGATGACATAAAGGCTTATTGTATTCCTTCAGTCCCAAAATCCACATTTTTGCCGGAGAAAAAGTGTGCATCCATGTGATAACGCCTGCACATTCCGGATCGTTGTTTGCATCATTAAATGTCTTGCGGATAGATGCCTGACTGATTAAGGTAGGCTTTAATACAACAGGAAACGGCAGATTGCCTGACTGATTCAGTCCTTCCACTATTTTCGCGGAATGTTCAGCAACCTTTCTCAAACATTCATCTCCATACAGATCCTGCGATCCTGTGCAAAACCAAAAGCAATAATTCTTCATGCCAATTTCCTCCTGTTCTAAAAATAAATATTATAATATCTTTTAACAAAGGCTGCATTCCCTTAAAAATGCAGCCTCTGCTTTTTCCATTACTCCGCTTTTTTCTTACGTGCCATAACCACACTCTGTACAACTAAGAAGATGCAGAGCATAGCAGCGATCGTAATTCCTGTCCACCATGCCTGATCCAGACCTGCGGATGATACGATATTCTGAATGGTGCTCAAGGATAATACACCAAACAGGGTTCCGATAATATTTCCAACACCACCGGTCAACATTGTGCCGCCGATGATGGAAGATGCGATCGCATTCATTTCCATTCCACTTGCATGGGATGCGGAACCGGATCCAACATACAGGAAGTAAACAAATCCGCCGATACCGGCAAGCAGTCCGCAAACAAGATGGGATACAAATACGGTTCTTTTTACATTGATACCAAGCATCAGAGCACTCTGTCTGTTACCGCCGACTGCGTAAAAATGACGGCCGTATTTTGTCCATTTCAGGACTACAAACAATATGATGACGACTGCAAGTGCCACGATCACACCGATATTGACATAAGCCGGAACATAGACACCGAGCTTGTTGACAGAACCCAGTCCCGGAATTGTGATACGGGTATCCTTTAATGCTACAAATGCTTCGTTTTCAACATTGAAGGGGTTGGTATGTACAATGGTTGTCATACCTCTTGCAAAGAACATTCCTGCAAGTGTTACGATGAATGGCTGGATATCCAGATAAGCTACGAGATATCCCTGTACCAGACCAAAGGCAAGACCAATTCCGATGGCAAGTAATAAAGCTTCTAAGACATTCCCGCCCTTATAGTCGAGTAATACAGCACAGCTCATGCTGACCAGTGCTACCACACCTCCGACGGAAATATCAATTCCGCCTGTGATCATGACAAGGCTCATTCCGCAGGATGTGATGATCAGGGCACTGTTGGCGATCAGCATATTGAAAAATGTCTGCGGCTTTAAAAATCCCGCTCCCTGAAAGATAATTGCCCCAAGATACATTGCAAAGAATACAACAATGGTAATGGTTAATAGCAAATTGGTATCGGACATATTTTTAAATTTCTGTTTCATCCTATGCTGCCCCCTTTGCTTTGGCTTTCTGTTTTGAGAAAAAGCCTGAAATTTTATTTCTGACGGTCGGTGCACTGATCACTACCAAAAGGATTACAACGATTGCCTTGTAAGCCGGAAGTGCATCGGACTGAACATTAAATTTATATAAGGTCGTGGTCAAAAACTGGATAACATATGCACCCAGGATGGATGCCGGCATATTGAATTTGCCTCCGCTTAATGCATTTCCGCCAAGTGCAACGGCTAAGATTGCATCCATTTCAATATCTTTTGCAATAACGGAATAGTTGATGGAGGATAAACGGCTTACCTTGATAAGCGCTGCCACAGCCACACAAAGTCCGAGGATAACAAAGGATAAAAACTTGATAAACGCCGGATTCAAACCATTTAATCTGGAGGATTTTTCATTGATACCTACTGCCTGTGTATACAGTCCAAGTGTTGTAAACTTCAACACCAGAGCCATAATGATCATGCAGATCACTGCAATGAAAAACGGCGTCGGGATCGGAATACCCGGAATAAATCCACCAAAGTATGTAAAGGTCACATCGTTAACAATAGGTAACTCATTGTTGTTGATCCAGGCTGCGATAGAACGTCCTGCTGTAAATAGGATCAATGTGGCGACCATCGGCTGTATCTTGAAATAGGCGACCAGCACACCATTGAACGCTCCGAATAGCATTGCCACAACACAGGCAGCCAGAAATGCTACAATGATCGGAGCCTGCAGCTCATCAGGACGGGAATTGCCGCCACAGAGCACTCTTAAGATCACCGAACCTGCAATGGCGATTGCAGCACCAACGGAAATATCCTGTCCACCGGAAGCTGCGGTAACAAGCGTCATACCAATGGCTAAGATCGCAAGCTCTGAACCATAGTCCAAAATAGTCATCAGATAACCTGACAATACCGGATCTCCCGCACTGTTGTATCCAAGTGTAATTTTATAGAAAGAAGGATCCGCGATTAAGTTAAACACTGCTAACAATAACAGAGCAGCAATGGGTATAAAAATCTGATTTCTGATCAGCTTTGAAAAGAAAGCTCCCACACCGGATGATTTTTTATTTTTCTCCATCTTTCTCGTCACCTCCTGCTATGGTATTCATGATCATAACCTGTGTCAGCTCATCACCGTTTAATTCACCGACAACCTTGCGGTCTCTCATGACAATCAGTCTTGAACAGGTACGAAGCATTTCATCTGTTTCGGAAGAAATAAATGTGACACTCATTCCTTCGGATGCAAGCTTTAATACCAGTTTCTGAATCTCTATTTTTGTACCGACGTCAATTCCTCGTGTAGGCTCATCCAGAATGAGATATTCGGGATGGGTCAGAAGCCAGCGTCCCAAAATAACCTTCTGCTGGTTACCACCGGATAACGACTTGATCGGGGTATCGGCACTTGCTGTCTTGATCTCCAGCAATTTGATGTATTCATCTGCAAATTTATAAGCCTGTGCTTTGGAAAACGGTTTGAAGAAACCATTCAGCACCTGCGCTGCCAGAATGATATTGTCCCTTACGGACAGATCTCCGATGATACCATCGACCTTGCGGTCCTCCGGCAGATATGCAATACCCTGTTTCATGGCATCGAGCGGCTTGCGGATCTTGATCTCTTTTCCGTTTTTCTTTAACTTACCTGCAATAACACGGTCGGCTCCAAAGATGGCACGCACACATTCGCTTCGGCCGGAACCGAGAAGTCCGGTAAATCCGTTGACCTCTCCTTTTTTGATATAAAAATCAAAAGGCTTAATACCGGCATTGCTCTGCAGTCCTTCTGCTTCAAAGAGGCTGCTGTCTGCGCCCTCTCCTTTGTAAACCTCGTTGTCATTTTTGATATCTGACATATCATCCAGCTCTTTTCCAAGCATCTTGGAAACCAACTGCACACGGGGCAGATCCTTGATCTCATATTCTCCGACCAGCTTGCCGTCACGCAGTACCGTGATCTTGTCACAAACTTCATATACCTGATCGAGGAAATGGGTAACGAAAATGATACCTACACCCTTTTCCTTTAAATCTCTCATGAGCCCGAAAAGCTTTTCTACTTCCTGCTCATCCAGTGAAGAAGTCGGCTCATCCAAAATCAACACCTTACAGTCCATATCAACGGCTCTTGCAATGGCAACCATCTGCTGGATCGCAATGGAGCAGCTTGATAACTGTTGTGTGGACTTTGCCGGAATATCCAGAGACTGCAGGATCTTATCCGCACTCTCATTCATCTTTTTCCAGTTCTGTCCGATACCTTCGCTTCTACCGATGTACATATTTTCTGCAACGGAAAGATTAGGACAAAGTGTAATCTCCTGATAAACAGTACTTATTCCAAGTCTCTGTGCATCCTGGGGAGACCGAATGATGGCTGCTTTGTCTAATCCCTTGAGGAAAATTTCACCACCGTCTTTTTCATAAACTCCGGTCAATACCTTTATTAACGTTGATTTTCCTGCGCCGTTTTCGCCCATCAGTGCATGGATTTCGCCTTCGCACAATGTAAAATCCACACCCTGTAAGGCCAGTACTCCGGGAAAGCTTTTATAAATTCCTCTCATTTCTAAAACGGATTTCTCTTTCACCAGCGTATTCACTCCTTACTCTTTTATGAAAAACGCGACGAGCGTAGGCTTATTACGCGCGCCGCGTCATTGATAGTTAGATTATGCTAACAATTAGATACCGTATGTATCAACATCTTCCTGTGTAATAGTTGTTGCATCAAATCCTTTTTCATCCATGATGATTGTCTTTTCAGAGATGGTTTCTCCTGCTTCCAGTTTCTTGATGATGTCATCAATGTAAGAAGCCTGGAAAGGATTGCACTGTCCATCGTAGTTCCAGTTACCTGCAAGTAACTCTTCAAGAGCCCATTTGTTGCAGTCATAACCCATAACGATTACGTCTTTGCCAACACCGTGTGAGATGTTTGCTTTATCAAGAGCTGCTACAGCACCTTTTGCCATGTCATCGTTTTCAGCGTAGATAACGTTGAAGGATTCACCTGAGTCGATAACGGACTGAACAATCTGCTGTGCTTTCTCTGCGTTCCACTCAGCTGTCTGCTCTGTTACTAAATTCCAGCCTTCAGAAGCAACTGCATCTGTTAAAGCTCCTGAACGACCTTTCTGAGCTGCAGAACCCATAACACCCTGAATGTGGATGATGTTGTATTCGCTAAGTCCCTGACCTTTCAGCCATTCAACTGCTGTCTCACCTTCTTTAGCCATATCGGATACGATAGAAGCTTCATATAAGCTCGGATCTGCATCAATGGTACGGTCGAATAAGATTACGCGGATACCTGCGTCCTGTGCATCCTTTAATACTGAGTCCCAGCCGGCTGTATCAGCTGCGGAAAGGAGTAAGTAATCAACACCGTCCTGGATGAACTTCTGAGCTGCTGTGATCTGCTCATCATTTTTTAAGCTGTATGCAAAAGATGCTTCATATCCGTTTTCAGCTGTGAACATTTCCTTCATGCTCTTGTCGTTAGCTGTACGATAACCGGATTCGTTGGGGTCGTTGTTGATGATACCAACTTTGATGACATCTCCTGAAGATGCGGTTGATGTTGTTGCTGCATCGGTAGATGCATCTGATGATGCGTCTGATGAAGCCTGCTGTGAGCTTCCGCATCCTACCAGTAATCCTGCAATCATGGTTGAAGCAAGTACGAGACTTAATAATTTCTTTTTCATATTGTTGTCCTCCCTTTTTAAAAAAATTAATTCGTTTCGCTTTGAGATTTCTGTATCTCTCTGATGAACTTACTTTACCTTTTTGCAAGCTCTTTTTCAACTCACAAACAGCTTGTTTCGGGCGCTTTGTGATATATTTACAATACAAATTTTACATGTTAAAATATAAAAACAATACAAATAATTTTCGAGGTTTAATTTTTTAAGATTTTTTTGAAAATATGATGATTTCTTTCTTGTTATCTGACATAATCCGTCGATTTTTTATTTCGGAAAAATGATCATCTATTCTAAAAAGGTGTGATTTTTTACGATAAAGGTCGGATTTTTTATGATAATATTTTTCAAATAAATGCCAAAAATCAGATATTTACCTTAAATTTGTGTAGGTAATTGATAAATGATTTTATCAGTTCCTGTGGATAACTCGCCCCTATATAAGGAGAGAAAAAGGGTCAGTATTCAGAATTGTTTCTGAATTGACA
>ONHB01000044.1 GCA_900317505.1 uncultured Lachnospiraceae bacterium
CAGTTACTTGTGGAAAGTACTGATAAAAGTTTGTATGGAAGCGAGATGATACCACTTCCGACACCACAGTGTGTTGTGTTTTATAATGGGACAGCGGATGCACCGGATGAATATGAATTGCGTCTGTCATCTGCATTCAGCAATCAGGATGTGGAGCCTGCCGTGGAGGTTGTGGTCAAGGTTATAAACATTAACTATGGTCACAATGAGTATCTGATGCAGGGCTGTGGAATGCTTTCACAATATGCACAGTTTGTAGCTGTTACAAGGGAATATGCAAATAGATATAATAACCGTGAAGAAGCCATGAATGCTGCGATTGAATACTGCATCGGGCATGGAATATTGGAGGATATTTTGAGAAAGCATAGAAGTCAGGTATTGGGATCATTACTGGAAGAATTTGATGAAAAGAAATATGCCAGGACGTTGCGGGAAGAAGGCTATGAGGCTGGCAGGACGGATGGATTTGCTGAGGGCGAGCAATATGGTCTGCAACAAGGCAAAAATAAGTTGCTTGTTAAATTGGTTAAAGATGGCAATCTGACAGTTCAAAAGGCGGCTGCAGAAGCTGATATGACAGTCTCAGAATTTGAAAAGAAATACTTATGAAATATCAGGTATTATTACAAAAATTCTCAAACATTAATATAGGCAAAAGGCTAAAGAACATGAAGCAATTAAAATGATGGAAAGTTAAATCGGAATTTGGAGGTATAAGATGAAAATGCACGAAATGGATTTGATGGAATTCCTTATTAAAGAAGGATACACTGATATTGCAGAAAGTATTAAAGACTACCGAAAAAGTACTATTAAAATGTGTGTGAAAAATGTGGAAAATATAATTGCAAAAGGCACAAGTAAAATCGGTGGTTTTCCCGACCTTCCGCCTGAAATTCCATATCCCACAATGTCGGGTTATTCCTGCAAGCGTGGAGATGACACTGAGCGGTACGAAAAATCGGCAATGCAGCTTGTTGCTCAAATCAATCTTGCGGACATTGCCGACTTAGATTTTGAAAACAGACTTCCGCATACGGGTATTTTATATTTTTTCTGGAGCGGAGAAATAGACTCAATTCACCAAACTAACAAATGGTTTGAAAGCGTTGCTGACGACCTCGAAAATTTGGCTTATCACAAGGTAATCTGGTACAACGGTGACCTGTCAAATTTAAAGAGAACTGTGCCGCCTGTGCCATATTATTCAAAGTATTTTACAGAAGCTTTTGAGGAAAAGGCTGTCGAGTTTGAACTCGCCACAGATTATCAGTCCCTTGGATATGTGCTTGACAGTGACCAATTTGATCGTCTTGAAGAAGTTGCTTCAGGTTATGATATCGAATACCTTTCATATAACGGAAATAAATTATTCGGTTATCCTACGGGTGGTAATGTTCCGGATGTAGACGAAAAAGCACAGCTACTGTTTCAATACGATTACAATGTAGGCTGCCTATGGAATATATTTTGGCTCATTTCAGATGAAGATTTAAAGAATCGTAATTTTGACAAAGCGGTTTTTGGTTACGATTTGGACTAATAACTATTTATCGGTCAAATTCCGGTTTGCCAGATCGACGAGATACAGAAAACAGAATAATAATCAACAGGCCGTCTTATAATTGAGGTTAAAATTGCCATTTCCATAGGGGTCAAATGCTTTTCCTAATTTTGGTACTTGCATAATGCAGAACAATCGTATATAATCTGCAATTGAAAAGAACAATTCTTCGGGGTTGGGTTAAATTCCCTACCGGCGGTAAAGCCCGCGAGCAATGATTGCATGATCCGGTGTGATTCCGGGGCCGACAGTATAGTCTGGATGAGAGAAGAAAGTCAGATGAGCCGTTTCGATGGCTTGGCTTTTTGTGAATGGATAATCCCCGATCGTTTGTCGGGGATTTTTTTTATCCAAATCACACAGGAAGAAGCGTCCTTTTTATATGTTATATGCATGCTGTCGTGTTGGCAGATATGCATTCATTTGAAAGGAGATCACAGACATGAGTGAAAAAACAACACAGGTAACAGTCAACAGAGGCACAAAAAAGAAAGTTAGCATGCGCAAATTGACAGGTACGGCAATGCTGTCTGCCATTGCATATGTATTGATGTTTTTGGACTTTTCAGTTCCGTTTATGCCCAGCTTTATCAAGATGGATTTATCCGAGCTTCCTGCTTTGATCGGTTCCTTTGCATACGGACCGGTAGCGGGCGTGATCATCTGTCTGATCAAAAATGTGCTGCATCTGTTTATCACAACAACAGGTGGCGTAGGAGAGCTGAGCAATTTCTTACTGGGTGCATCCTTTGTGCTGGTTGCCGGAGGTGTATACCACTTTAAAAAGACCCGTACCGGAGCTTTGATCGGATCCGTTCTGGGTGCTGTGCTGATGGGACTTTTCAGCATTCTTTCCAATTACTATCTGGTTTACCCGATCTACTACAACTTTATGCCAAAGGAAGCAATTCTTTCCGCATACCAGTTGATCTTTAGCGGCGTGCACAATATTTTAGAGTGCCTGATCGTCTTTAATGCACCGTTTACCTGCATCAAAGGACTGCTCAGCGTCGTTATCACATTTTTGATTTACAAACGACTTTCTCCGATTTTAAAAGGAAACGAAGAATAAAGACATGATAAGACAACGTCCTCCAGAGGATGTTAAAATAAGACGAGTTTGAAAATAAAAAGCTTTGGACTGCAGCATATAGATGTGATGCGGTCCGGGGCTTTTTTATTGGCATTTGATTGCCATATAACAGATTTTTGATCGGGATATTTAATTGGAAGGTTAGCCGTGCCTATTGCTTGCACTTTTGTAAAAATCAAGTATAATAAAAATGTGTGACTGGGCTTTACAGTCAAAAAGATTTTTAATTAAATTTATTCAGAGCCGCAGACCGGTTTTGATAATCATAGAAAATTATACCTTCAGGAGATCAAAATATATGAGCGATACACAAAAAGATGTCATTGAGACAGAAAATATGGATGTAGAAGCTGACGTAAGCGAGGAAATGACTACAGATGCCGTATCACAGGACAATACAGAAGCAGCATCAGAGGAACCGGCTTATGAAAAAACAGAGCTGACAGATCCGATTTACGAAGTGGATGTGCACATCAAGGCTTCCGATTTATTTGATTATTCACTGCGGCATGCCTATACTTCATTGGGCGAACTGCTTTCAACCATTATCGGATGTCTCATGATTTATGCGTATTTTGCAAAAGGAGCAAGTGCGTTGTATCTGATATTTGGAATTATCGTGGTTGTTTATATTCCGGCCAACCTGTTTCTGATGTCCAGACAGCAGGCTATGCAGGAGACATTTCAGAAGCCATTGCATTATACATTTTACAAAGAGGGAATGGCTGTTTCACAGGGAGATGCACAGGACGTGATCGGATGGGAGTATATCCTCAAGGCAGTTGCTACCTCCAACAGCATTATTGTTTATACGGGCAAAAACAGGGCATCCATCTTCCCAAGAAGGGATCTTAATCCGGATGCAACCGCTCTGATTCAGGTTTTGTCCACACATCTGGATCCTAAAAAGATCAAAATAAAACAATAAAGGAATAATGGCAAAATATTTTTGTCAATGTATTTAAGATGATAATAGAAACATTTCAACCCAAAGAAACATATCAGTGCGGTTTTGAGATCGGCCAGAATGCCAGGGCAGGTGAAGTATACGCACTAGTCGGGGATCTTGGTGTCGGAAAGACTGTGTTTACGCAGGGAGTGGCAGCCGGACTTGGGATCACGGAGCCGGTCAACAGTCCGACGTTTACGATACTACAGGTCTATGATGAGGGCAGACTGCCTTTTTATCACTTTGATGTGTACCGGATCGGCGACCCGGAGGAAATGGATGAAATCGGCTATGAGGACTGCTTTTACGGAGAAGGAGTCTCCTTTGTGGAGTGGGCTGATCTTATCCGGGATATCATGCCCGAAGAGACGCGCTGGGTTACAATAGAAAAAGATCTGGAAAAAGGCTTTGATTATCGTAAGATTACGATTACCGATCCGTCCGATAAGTAAAAGACGGCGGTTGAAAAATAAAGGATAAACAGGTGAGTATTTATGAAGATTCTTGCAATAGACAGTTCCGGACTGGTGGCAAGTGTAGCCGTCGTGGAGGATGACCGCCTGATTGGAGAATATACGATCGATTACAAAAAGACACATTCGCAGACATTGCTTCCGATGTTAAATGAAGTAAAAGAAATGATCGAGCTGGATCTTTCGACGGTGGATGTTGTGGCAGTGGCGGCAGGACCGGGTTCATTTACCGGACTTCGTATCGGTTCGGCAACCGCCAAGGGGCTTGCAGAGGCTCTGGATATTCCCATTGCAGAGATACCGACCATGGATGCCATGGCTTACCAGCTTTTAGGCTTTGACGGCATCATATGTCCGATCATGGATGCCAGACGCAATCAGGTATATTCCGGCTTCTACTCTTTTGAGTGGAAGGATGGAGAAGAAAACGGCTTTGTATTTAAAATAGAAAAATCACAATTTGTAGAGGATATGCATACCGTTATCCGGGAATTAAATGAACTGGGACGTCCGGTTATGTTTCTGGGTGATGCTGTGCCGATCCAGAAGGAGGCAATCCGGACAGAGCTGTCTGTTCCGTTTGGGTTTGCACCGGCTAACTGCAACAGACAGCATGCGGGTGCAGTTGCGGTTCTGGCATTGCAATATGCCAAAGAAGGCCGCCTTGTAAAGGCCTATGAGCACAAGCCGGAATATCTGCGCTTATCGCAGGCAGAAAGAGAACGCATGGAGAAAGAAAATGCTTCCAGATAATGAGATCATGATCCGCAAAATGACCATGGATGACCTTGATACCGTGGTAGAGATTGAAAAGGAATGTTTCAGCGTGCCGTGGTCAAAACAGGGCTTTATGGATGCTCTACAAAAGACAGATGCATATTACATTGTCGCAGTGACAGATGACAGGGTTGTCGGATACTGCGGGGCTTATGGAGTGTGTGATGAAGCGGATATCAATCAGGTCGCTGTGACCGGTAATTATCGCCGCAGCGGGATTGGAGAGCGGATGGTCAGACAGCTTTTGGACGGACTAAAGGAGAGAGGATATTTGTATACCACGCTGGAGGTGCGAAAGTCCAATACGGCGGCAATCGCTTTGTATGAAAAGCTTGGATTTGTTTCAGAGGGAATCCGCAAAAACTTCTATGAAAAGCCCACGGAAGATGCTGTCATCATGTGGAAAAGATAAACATTAACGGTAAACATTACCGCTAGGATATAGATACATGTTCCTGTATAATCAAGATAATTAGCAATGGCTAACTGCTTGACAGAGCAGCCGGATTTTATACGCATCAGGAAACAGAAAGGAACATGACAAATGAGAGAATTTGATAATCAGATTTTAAAAAAGGTTTTCTGCAATAAATGCGGAAAAGAAATGCTTGTAGAAAATGGAATGCTTCGGGAAGGCTGTTTTGAAGCAGACCAGATTTTTGGATATTTTTCGCAAAAGGATGGGGAACATCACAAATGGGATCTGTGTGAGGCTTGCTATGATGAGCTTCTTCGCACTTTTCAGATTCCAGCATCAAAAAAAGAGGAAACGGAGCTTATATAAATGTTGGATGTGTGCCTTCTTGGAACAGGCGGAATGATGCCGTTACCATATCGCTACCTGACATCAATGATGGCAAGGTATAATGGACAAAGTATATTGATTGATTGCGGAGAAGGTACCCAGATCGCAATGAAGGAGAAGGGGTGGAGTCCCAAGCCGATTGACATCATGTGTTTTACACATTATCATGCTGATCATATCAGCGGCCTGCCGGGAATGCTTCTTACCATGGGCAACGCCGAACGTACCAGCCCGCTTCTGATGATCGGTCCCAAGGGACTGGAGAGAGTTGTCAACTCGCTGCGCGTGATCGCGCCGGAGCTTCCTTTTCCGATTGTATTCAAAGAAATTACACAGGAAGAAGAACGCTTTCAGTTTGATGGTTTTCATATTGACGCATTCAAAGTCTGCCACAATGTGATTTGCTATGGCTACCGCATTTCTGTGGAGCGGAACGGCAAATTTCAGGTAGACCGTGCCAAAGAACAAAATATTCCGGTTGCCTGCTGGAATCGTCTGCAGCACGGTGAAAGTGTCGAATATGAAGGCTGCTTTTATACGCCGGATATGGTCATGGGAGAGGACCGTCGTGGTATCAGTGTCACTTACTGTACCGATACCAGACCTACGCCCCTGATCGAAAAATACGCGGCAGATGCAGATTTATTGATCTTAGAAGGCATGTATGGTGAAAGGGAAAAACTTGCCAAGGCGAAAGAGCACAGACATATGATGTTTGAGGAGGCTGCAATGATTGCTGCAAAAGCAGACCCCAAGGGGCTTTGGCTTACGCACTACAGTCCGTCTCTGACACATCCCGAAGAATATATGAAGGATGTCAAAAAGATATTTCCGCGTGCCCATGCGGCCCGGGATGGAAAGACCGTGGAGCTTTGTTTTGAGGAAGAATAGTATATGAAAGAAATTAAGGGGACCAGAAAAATTGTGCTGATCATCGTTCTGGTGGCATTGGTTCTCGGCTATTATTTTTATCTGTCCAACCGGAATGCATCGTCCGGATCAGAGAAAACAGATGTTGAGACCATGACAGAAAGCGAGCGAGTGCTTAGCCGGGATCTTCAGACCAATTATCCGCCGACACCGCGTGAAGTCGTCAAGTATTTCAGCGAGATCACGGAGTGCTTTTACAATGAAGAGCATACCGATGAGGAGCTGCAGGCGCTTGGGCTGCGGATGCGCGAAATCTATGATGATGAGCTGGTAAACAATCAGAAAGAGGAAATTTATCTGGATTTATTAAAATCCGATGTTGAGGATTTTAAAGAAAACGGACGAACGATATCGAGCTTTGCGCCTTCGTCCAGTCTGGATGTTGAAACCTTTGAAAAGGATGGGTATGAGTGTGCCCGTCTGTACTGCGTTTATGATATCAAGCAGGATGGACTGCTCTATCAGACGACGCTTTGTTTTATTTTAAGAAAAGATGAAGATTCGCATTACAAGATTTACGGCTGGAAGGCGGTTAATCCCAATAAGCAGACGAGTGAGTGATCAAGTGTTTTGATTTTAACATTATATAAAAACAGGAAGTGGAATTGTGACAGAAGATATTTATATTTTGGGAATTGAAAGTTCATGTGACGAAACGGCAGCCTCTGTTGTAAAAAACGGACGTGAGGTTTTGAGCAACGTGATCTCATCCCAGATTGACCTACATACACTTTATGGAGGTGTTGTACCCGAAATTGCCTCCAGAAAACATATTGAAAAAATCAACCAGGTTGTGGAACAGGCACTAAAGGATGCCGATATGACCATGGATCAGATCACAGCGATCGCCGTGACCTATGGACCGGGCCTTGTGGGAGCTTTACTGGTAGGAGTCTCTTTTGCAAAATCTCTTGCATTTGCGCTTGGCAAACCGTTGGTCGGAGTCCATCATATCGAAGGACATATCAGTGCCAATTACATTGAGCATAAAGAGCTGGAACCGCCGTTTGCATGTCTGGTTGTATCCGGTGGACATACACATCTGGTGGTAGTAGAGGATTATGGCAAGTATCAGATCCTTGGAGCGACCAGGGATGACGCTGCCGGAGAGGCCTTTGACAAGGTGGCGCGCGCGATCGGTCTCGGTTATCCGGGCGGTCCCAAGATTGATAAAGTGTCCAAAGAAGGCAATCCGGATGCCATTCATTTTCCGAGAGCAAAGGTGGAAGGCAGCGAATACGATTTCAGCTTCAGTGGGTTAAAATCAGCGGTCCTCAACTATATCAATTCCTGCGAAATGAAGCACGAGCCGGTTCCGACGGCAGATGTGGCGGCTTCCTTCCAAAAGGCAGTTGTGGATGTGCTGGTGGAGCATGCCATGACCGGCGTCCAAAAATATGGCTTTAAAAAGCTGGCGATAGCGGGTGGAGTGGCTTCCAATTCAGCGTTACGTGCTGCATTTGAAAAAGCATGCAAAGAAAATGGCGTGGAATTTTATTGTCCAAGCCCGATTCTTTGTACAGACAATGCGGCTATGATCGGTGCTGCCGGATATTATGAATATATGCAGGGAACGCGCAGTGGCTGGGATCTCAATGCGATTCCCAATCTGAAGCTGGGCGAGCGCTAGGACTAATATTAGAAACAGGAAAGGAAAAAGATCTGTCAAGGCAGATCTGGACTGGATATATGAAAACAACTGCCATTGTACTGGCTGCAGGGCAGGGAAAAAGAATGGGTTCTGATGTGGCAAAGCAGTTTCTGCTTTTAGACGGAAAGCCTGTTCTTTATTATTCTCTGAAAAATTTTGAAGAAAGTATGGTTGATGATGTGATTCTGGTGACCGGCGACGGCATGCAGGATTACTGCCGGGAAAACATTGTCGAAAAATATGGTTTTCAAAAAGTCAGGGCGATCGTTACAGGCGGAAAAGAAAGATACCATTCTGTGGCTTATGGGCTGCGGGCAGTAGAAGCCGGCTGCGATTATGTGCTGATACATGATGGGGCCAGACCGTTTGCTGATCCTTCTATTATTGAAAGAGGCGTGGAAGCAGTTCAGAAATATGGAGCCTGTGTTGTCGGTATGCCTGTAAAGGATACGATCAAGATCAGTGATGAAAATGGATTTTGCGAAAGCACACCCAACAGAAACCGGGTGTGGATGATCCAGACACCGCAGATCTTTTCTTATCCACTGATACATGGAGCATATGAAAAGCTTCTGCAGGAAGAAAAGCATCTATTGGAAAAAGGAGTTGCGATCACAGATGATGCAATGGTGGCAGAACTCTTTACAGATCAAAAGGTAAAATTTGTCGAAGGAAGCTATCAGAATATCAAACTGACCACTCCGGAGGATCTCAAGGTTGCAGAAGTGTTCCTGAAACAAGGCCATATATCATAAAATAAAAAATTTTGTAAAAAATTTGAAAAAAGTTATTGACTCTAAAAAACAACTTTGATAGAATAACACTTGCGTCGGCTGAGAGACAACAGCCTGACACGAGTGGAGAGGTATCGAAGTGGTCATAACGAGGCGGTCTTGAAAACCGTTTGTCCGCAAGGGCGCGTGGGTTCGAATCCCACCCTCTCCGTTGAGCTTCCAAGCTCGATACAGATGGTAAAATAGTTTTTCAACTTTTTTGGAGAAGTACCCAAGAGGTTGAAGGGGCTCCCCTGGAAAGGGAGTAGGTCGTTAATAGCGGCGCGAGGGTTCAAATCCCTCCTTCTCCGTTGGTTATTTTCCAACCATCCGGACCTTGAAAACTAAACAGCAATGCAACCCTGAAAAATTCCAAGAGAAAATTTCAGAACAAGTCTTTAAGAGACAAACCAAAACAGTAAAGAAGAACGGT
>ONHB01000041.1 GCA_900317505.1 uncultured Lachnospiraceae bacterium
GACTTAGGTCACAGTTGGTTTCGGTAGAAATAATAAAATCTCTCATTTGTATGTAAATCCTTTCTTTCATTTTGCAAAAACAATGTTTCCTGCAAAGAATAACCATATGGACTATTGTAGCAAAAGTGATATAATGACACAAGAAAAATAAAGAGGTGCATGATGAGATGACAGACAAGACAAAAGGAATTTTACATATTATCGCAGCGGCGTTTTTCTTTTCGCTGATGACGTTTTTTGTCAGGCTGTCAGGCGATGTGCCGTCTTTACAGAAAGCATTTTTCAGAAATATCGTGGCATTGATCGTAGCGACCATCATGCTTGCCAGAACGGAAGAAAAATTCCATATCAAAAAAGAAAGCCTGCCATTTTTATTCGTGCGGGCTGCCTGTGGCTTTATCGGACTTGTCTGCAATTTTTATGCGATTGACCGTTTAAACATTGCAGATGCCAATATGTTAAACAAGCTTTCGCCCTTCTTTGCCGTTATTTTTTCGGTGATCGTGCTCAAGGAAAAGGCAAAAAAAAGAGACTGGGCAGCAGTCTTTGCGGCATTTATCGGGGCTTTGTTTGTGATCAAGCCATCCTTTCATATGAGCTTTGTGCCGGCACTCATCGGTGCTGCCGGCGGACTCGGAGCGGGCGTTGCCTATGTTTTTGTACGTCTGCTTGGGAAAAAAGGAGAACGTGGTAGTGTCATCGTATTTTTCTTTTCTCTTTTTTCCACGATTATGTTGGCGCCTGTGATCATTTTTCATTATACGCCAATGACATTAAAACAATGGATCATCCTGATTTTTGCGGGAATTGCAGCCATGGGTGGACAGCTGAACATCACAGCCGCCTATACCTATGCTCCGGCTAAGGACATTTCCGTGTTTGATTATTCGCAGATTTTATTTGCAGCTCTGCTGGGATTTCTGTTTTTGGACCAGCTTCCGGATGTTTACAGTCTGATCGGATATGTGATCATCATTGGGGCTGCCATATTCCGGTGGGTACACCGCGATTAAAAATCACACATCTTTTTTCTATACTGGGATGGGGTACAGCCCATGTATTTCCGGAAGAGTTTGTTGAAATAGCTGCAGGAATTAAAGCCGACAGCAGATGCCAGGTCTGCAATGGAAGCTGTTTTCTGGGTTGACATAATCTGGGTAGACTTCAGGATACGGAAGCGCATCAGGTATTCAAAGGGTGTCATATTCAGGCATCTTTTGATACAACGGCAGCACTCGCTCTTGCTTAAATGGATGCTGTCCGCAATTTCTTCCAGAGTAAGTGCCTCTGCATAATGGCTTTCAATAAACAGAATGGCTTCCTTGGTCCTTTTTTCATCGAGCGATATTTTGGATTTGGCCGCGGTGCTTTCGGATGCTTCATTTTTCGGGATATTTTCCAGAATATAAAACCAGAGGCGGGTCAGAAATTCCCTCGTCTGAATTTCATATCCGGGGCGTTCATTCAGATTGCAGTCAAGGATTTCCGTTACGCCGTTACCCGAAGAAAGTTTTTTAAGATTTTCACCCGAAATATAAAAAGCGCGCAGCTCCTGATTTTGCGTAATGGGATAGATATATTTGGCATACAGCGATGTCTGTGCGGGCATGATCAGATAGTCCGGATTGAAAATAATATTGATCGAGCTGTAATTCTGACTCTTGGGAGCAACGGACAAAGAGTGCATGGCTTGAGAGTTGATAAAAAGCGCCTCTCCTTCGTGAATCAGATAGGAATCATCGCTGATGCGGTATTCGCCGCAGCCTTCCGTCACGTAGACAAACTCCGCTTCCTTATGCCAGTGGAAGGGGATGATCTCTAAGGGGCGTTCGCCGTACTGGAGGCAATACACATCTACGGGATAGTCTCTATGACCATGTTTGCGCACTTTGTAGACCTCTTCCTCAATCTGGTAGCGGAGGTCAAAGTCTAAAAAATGTGTTTCATTTTCTGTAAGCTGTCTGATTGTTTTTTTCGTTTCTGCCATATGAATATCCTTTTTATCTGTATTGAAAACTTCTTACCATGCATTTTAGCATAGGAATCCATGTAATTCCACACACAATCTTGTTTGGGGCCATAAAATGAATTATAATGTATATCAGAATTTTTTAAATGAGGACGTCGGTACGCATATGTTAAAGTATTTACAGGATCGTATAAAAAATAAAAATATATTGATACTCGGCTTTGGAAGAGAGGGTCAGTCTACATTGAGAGCTTTTCTGGAAGCGGGCGGTGCCAAAAAAATTACCGTGGCCGATCAGAAAGCTTTGTCTTTAGCTTCAGAGGTGTTTTCCAAAAAAGAATTTGCAGATTATGATCTTAACAGACTGGAGTTTTGCTGTGGAGAGGATTATCAGGATCATTGTGATTCCTATGATCTCGTTATGAAAAGCCCCGGTGTTGTATTAAAAAAAGAAATTGGTGATTACCGGTGCGAGATTTTATCCCAGATGCAGCTTTTTTTTGAATTTTACCGTGACCGGATCATTGGCATTACCGGCACCAAGGGGAAGAGCACCACAACCACACTGATGCATCATATCCTCAGGGAAAGTGGATATCCTGCCATTTTGGCCGGAAATATCGGGATACCGGTATTTGATATTCTGCACGAGATTACAGATGAGTCGGTCTTTGTCATTGAATTGTCCTGTCATCAGTTAGAATATATGACCGTTTCTCCCAAGTGGGCGGTTTTACTCAATATCTACGAGGAGCATTTAGACCACTACGGTACGATGGAAAAATATATCGCCGCCAAGGAAAATGTCTATCGTAATCAAAAGCCGGGGGATGTCCTTTTTGTCAATCCGGAGATCAAGCCCTCCGCAGATGCATGCAGGGCTTCTGTAAAGACCGTGGCTGTGGCCGGGGACGGAGCAACGGATGTTGTATTATCACTGCCGGAAGATAAAAAAGATACGGAGTTCAGCCTTTCTTACCATGACCGGAGCTGTACGGTCGTTGAAAACCGGATCAGCCTGCTTGGCGAGCACAATTATCTGGATATTGCCTATGTCTATGGCATGTGCTGCGAATTTGGAATATCGGATGAGGACTTTTTAAAGGGACTGCAGACCTATGTTCCGCTGCCGCACCGCTTACAGTATGTCGGCTGCGTGGACGGTATATCCTATTATGATGATTCCATATCGACGATTGATGAGACAACCATTCAGGCGTTGAATACGATCAAAAATGCTGATACCGTGCTGGTCGGAGGCATGGACCGTGGGATTAGTTATGTCAACCTTGAGGAGTATTTAAACCAGTCAAGCGTTGCCCATATCATTCTGATGGAAGCGACCGGTAAGCGTATTTACGAGGAGATTATGCGCGATTATCCGGAGTTTGCGCACAAGGAAAGACTGTATGTCGTAGAACATATGGAGGATGCGGTTTCTCTTGCCAAGGAGATCACCAAAAAGGGCGGGAGCTGCATTTTATCACCGGCTGCGGCAAGCTATGGCATTTACAAAAACTTTGAAGAGCGCGGCGACGCATTTGTGAGATTACTAAGGGAAGAACAGAAGTGATCTTTTGGTTTGCGATCAACCAAAATAGGATTGTCCCTTTTTCACCGGTTTAGATGGTGGATAAAAATACTGCATATACAAACAGACTCTACATACAATGTAAACAACAAAGTATGTAGAGTTTTTTTATGGATTTAAGTCAGAAAGCAGAGGATCTGCTGCTCTTATCACTGGATGCAAATGAAAAAGAGCTTTCCTCGTCGGATTTTTTATCGGCCGGGATTGAGGCTGACGGTATGTGGGAGATCATCATCAGGTATCATGGGGATATTTTTCAGTATGCAACATCGCAGATACGGATTGAACCGCTTCAGTTTGGCTATGGGATCGTGACCCTGCCGGAAAGTGAGATTGAGGAATTTTTGCAGCATGAGGAAGTGGAATATGCGGAAAAGCCAAAGGAGCTGTATGAACAGGATCTTGCCGGAAATCTGGCAAGCTGTATGAATCAGGGAACGAGCGGCGGGCGGCAGACGCTGACCGGAAAAGGTGTGTGCATTGCTGTGATCGACAGCGGTGTGGATGTGACGCTGTCCTGTTTTCTGGATGAAAACGGGAAAAGCCGGGTGTTGTTTTTTTATGACCAGGTGACCGGGAGGGAGTATACCGGAGAGGATATTGATGATTATATTGCTGTTTTACAAAATTCTGCGACAGGAAGTGTTGTTGAATCTGTACCACAATATTCTGTAACAGGAAATGTGAGTGCAAATATGATGCCACAAATTATTTGGGACGAGACAGGCCATGGCACGCGCGTCGCCGGAATTGCGGCATCCAACGGCAGGCAGGCTGATGGGAGCGTGGATAATAATCTTATAGGGGCTGCGCCGGAGGCATCCCTTATCGTGGTGCGCCTGAACAGCCGGAACAATCAAAGCTTCCCGCTCACAACCTCAGTGATGCGTGCCTTTGACTATGTGCGAAAAAAAAGTGTGCAGCTCAATCTTCCGACCGTGATCAATTTAAGCTTTGGCAATTCCTATGGTGCTCATGACGGCACCTCCCTTTTGGAAAGCTATATCAACGAGGTAGCCCAGAGCGGACGCTTTGTGATCTGCGTGGGAGCCGGAAATGAAGGCGCGGCAGGCGGACATGTCGGCGGCAGATTTTTAAATACTGATGAAAAAAAGAACATTTATTTTCAGATTGGCTACTATCAGAAAGAGTGCAGCTTACAGCTGTGGTTTTTGGCGGTTGACCAGTATATCATAAGGCTGCGTTCGCCGGGCGGGGACGGTGTGTCTTTTGAAACCGATATTTCAACCGGAAGAAGCATCCGGGTGCGGCTGCAGAATACCGATATTCTTTTGTATGTCGGGACGGCGCAGCCTTTCAGCATGAAGAGGGAGATTTTCTTTTCCTTTACCGGGGAGCCGTATATAGATGCCGGAACCTGGGAGCTTGAGATGGAAAAGGTTTACATAAAATCAGGAAACTATAATCTGTATCTGCCGGGTTCGATGGCAAGAAGCAGGGACACGGTATTTTTGCAGCCGTCACCGGAGCTTACGATCACCATTCCGGCAACGGCACAAAGGGTGATTTCAGTCGGAGCATACCAGATCAATTACCGGGCGTATGCCGAATTTTCCGGAAGAGGATATGTTGCGAAAGCGGCGGATCACAATTTATTTTTAGTAAAGCCGGAGATCGTTGCGCCGGGAGTATCGGTACTTACGCAGACAAAGGACGGCATAGAAAGAGTGAACGGAACAAGCTTTGCCACGCCGTTTGTGGCGGGAGCTGTGGCAAGACTGATGGAGGATGGCATTGTCAGAGGTAACGATCCATATATGTATGGGGAGAAGTGCAAGGCGCTTCTGGCGGCGCGGGCGACCAGACTTCCGGCGGATGCACAGGATATCAATGATAAAACAGGGTACGGAGCACTGTGTCTGAATTATTGAGAAAAGGTCTCAAAAAAATGCATAAAAAACTATTGCAAATTCCAAAAGGTTGCATTAATATAACCTTAGTTAGAAACACCTAACTAAGGTGCAATAAATCATGTGATCTCCTCAAAAAGAAAAAAGGTGCATTTTTCTTTTACCGGAAGACTCTCCGCTTCCGGGAGGAGTATCTTAAAGCGAAAGGAGTTTACTCATTATGGATTATTTAGAGATCGAAAAAGTAATTGGAAGGGAAATTCTGGATTCGAGAGGCAATCCGACTGTTGAAGCTGAGGTTTATCTGGCAGACGGTACGATCGGAAGAGGAATGGCTCCGAGCGGAGCTTCAACCGGAGAATTTGAAGCATTGGAATTAAGAGACAAGGATGCTGACAGATACCTTGGAAAAGGTGTTACAAAGGCTGTTTCCAATATCAATACGATTATTAATGACACGCTTGTCGGAATGGACGCGTCTGATATATATGAGATTGACAATGCCATGATCAAGGCTGACGGTACAAAGGACAAATCCAAGCTGGGTGCCAATGCAATCCTTGCTGTTTCTATCGCATCAGCAAGAGCAGCAGCTACCGCGCTGGATATTCCGCTTTATCGTTTCCTTGGCGGTATTTCAGGTAACCGTTTACCGGTTCCGATGATGAACATTTTAAATGGTGGTGCACATGCAGGCAATACCGTTGATGTTCAGGAATTTATGATCATGCCTGTAGGCGCTGACAGCTTCAAAGAAGCACTCCGCTGGTGTGCAGAAGTTTTCCATGCACTGGCAGCTTTGTTAAAATCAAAAGGTCTTGCTACTTCTGTTGGTGATGAAGGTGGATTTGCACCTGACCTTTCCAGCGATGAGGAAGCAATCGAATATATTCTGGAAGCTGTAAAGAAAGCCGGATATGAACCCGGTAAGGATTTCATGATCGCTATGGATGCAGCATCCAGTGAGTGGAAGGGCGAAAAGAAGGGCGAATACATTTTACCCAAGGCCGGAACCAGATTTACATCAGAAGAGCTGATCAATCACTGGGAAAAACTGGTTGACAAATATCCGATCATTTCTATTGAAGATGCTCTGGATGAAGAGGACTGGGAAGGCTGGCAGGAGCTGACAAAACGTCTTGGAAACAAGGTACAGCTTGTTGGTGACGATCTGTTTGTAACCAATACCGAGAGATTGTCAAAGGGTATCAGCTTAGGATGCGGAAATTCTATTCTGATCAAATTAAATCAGATCGGTTCAGTTTCTGAAACACTGGAAGCTATCAAGATGGCACACAGAGCCGGTTACACAGCAATTTCTTCTCATCGTTCCGGTGAAACAGAGGATACTACCATTGCAGATTTAGCAGTTGCTTTAAATACCTGCCAGATCAAGACCGGGGCTCCCAGCAGAACTGAGCGTGTTGCAAAATACAATCAGTTGCTTCGTATCGAAGAAATGCTTGGCGACAGCGCTGTATATCCGGGCATGGACGCATTTCATGTTAAACGGTAGGACATATAGATGCCGGTACAAGAAATCATTAAAATAAGAGATTCCAAAGATGTTGAACAAAATCTGCTGCTGCTTTTGGCCATGCACTGCGCACCCTTATTAAAAAGAATGGCGGTTGCCAATGTGTTGACGCTTAGCCGCAAGCAGGCTCTCGGCATCAAAGGAATGTTAAAAAATACGGAAATTGAATGTTATATTCTGAAAGCTGACTGTGGACGCGTGATTCTGTATTTATATAGAAAGGACGCATTACAATCCTGCCTGCAACAGGAAGATGTCAGGAATTTTTTGAAAAAATATGGGTATCCTGATAAGGAAATTGTCGATATGCTGAAAAGACTTTCGCAGAGAATCAGGCTTTATGCAGATGGGCAGACAGACTTCCCCCATGAGATTGGCGCCTTTTTGGGATATCCCCTGGCAGATGTGGAAAGCTTTATTGAAAACCGCGGGAAAAATTATGCGTACTTAGGCTACTGGAAGGTCTATCACGATGTAGAGCAGGCGGTTAAGACATTCCGGCTCTTTGACAAAGAAAGAGAGCGTGCAGTTCAGGATGTTATCTTTGGAAAAGGCATTCAGGAAATTGCAGTTTAACGACGAAAAGATATGAAAACACAAGAAAGGAAATTACTATGAGTCAGGTTTATATTGTATACTGGAGCGGTACCGGAAATACCGCAGCAATGGCAGATTTTGTTGCAGAAGGAGTAAAAGCAGGCGGAGCAGAAGCAGTTGTCCTCCCTGTAAGCGCTGCAAGTGTCAGTGATCTTGCAAATGCAAAAGCCTTTGCTTTGGGCTGTCCTTCTATGGGAGCAGAACAGCTGGAAGAAAGTGAAATGGAGCCGTTTATGATGGAACTGGATGGCGCTATTTCCGGAAAAAATGTTGCTTTGTTTGGATCTTACGGATGGGGCAATCAGGAGTGGATGCGCGACTGGGAAGACCGCATTTCACAGGATGGAGCTACCGTAGTAAACGGAGAAGGTGTGACTGTAAACGGTGCACCGGACGGTGATGTAGCAGATTCATGCAGAGAGCTCGGAAGAGCATTAGCAGGTATGGTTTAAACAGATTTATCCTCCAAATAAATCACTAAACATAAAAGGCGACCGGAGCATGTTGTGAAAATGACATGTGTCCGGTTGTTTTTTTGTGGCATTGACGAAGTTTTGTTTTCGGGCTAAACTGATATCATAATTATTTTTTGTTTATTGGTATTTGTGATTTGAGGTTTACATAATAAATGCAAATATTAAGTTAGGGGCAAAATATCTTTTGACTCTCACATCAGTTTAATAAGAAATAAAATGAAAAGTTGTAAAACATAAAAAGAAAAATATAAAAAGAAAAATATAAAAAGAAAAATATAAAAAGAAAATATAGAAAAGAAAATATAGAAAGAAAAACATAAATAATAGGAAAGTACAGAAAAAATGAAAGAGCTTAGTAAAAGAACGGCCGGATTTACCGATTCTGTGATCCGCCGTATGACGCGTATCTCCAACCAGTATGGAGCCATCAATTTATCGCAGGGATTTCCCGATTTTGACCCTCCCAAGGAAATCACAGACCGTCTGAAAGAAATTGCGGATAGCGGACCTCATCAGTATGCGCTTACATGGGGAGCACAAAATTTCAGGGAAGCACTTGCCAAAAAGCAGGAGCATTTTTATGGAATGAAGGTTGACCCGGATAAAGAGCTTGTGGTGACATGCGGAAGCACAGAGGCCATGATGGCAGCAATGATGTCTGTATGCAATCCGGGGGACGAGGTTGTGATCTTTTCTCCGTTTTATGAAAATTACGGAGCAGATACCATATTATCAGGCGCGGAACCGATTTATGTACCTCTGGTACCGCCGACGTTTTCTTTTGATGCAGACCGTCTGGAAGCGGCTATGAAGCGGGACAAGGTCAAAGCCCTGATTTTATGCAATCCATCCAATCCATGTGGAAAGGTTTTTACAAAAGAAGAACTGGAACTGATCGCATCACTTGCAATCAAATATGACATCTATGTCATTACAGATGAGGTTTATGAGCATATTGTATATGAACCGTTTCAGCACATCTGCATCGCGACTCTGCCGGGAATGCGGGAGCGCACGATTGTGTGCAATTCATTATCTAAGACCTATTCCATTACCGGATGGAGATTGGGATATGTCATGGCACCAGCAGAAATTGCAGACCGGGTTAAAAAGGTTCATGACTTTTTAACAGTAGGAGCGGCAGCGCCTCTGATGGAAGCTGCGGTGACCGGGCTTTGCTTTGACGATTCCTATTATAAAGGACTGCAGGCACATTATACGCATATGAAGGAACTGTTTACCGGAGGCCTCGATGAGCTGGGCTTTACCTTTACCAGACCGCAGGGCGCTTATTATGTGCTGATGGATATCAGCGAATATGGCTATTCGGACGATCTTTTATTCTGTGAGGATCTGGCGAGAAAGGTCGGCGTTGGTGCAGTGCCCGGTTCAAGCTTTTTCAAAGAGCCGGAAAACCGTTATATCCGTTTTCATTTTGCCAAAAAAGATGATACGTTAGAGGCTGCGCTGGATCGACTTTCTGATATGAAAGATAAGATGAAACGATAAAATTGCCGTATGAGAAGTCAATAAGGACCAGAAAGAAAAAGAGCAGGAGTTACTATGTTTGAAAAGAAGCAATTTATATACAGCGAAACAATGGGTGTCTGCAAGGTTGTGGACATTGTCAAGCTTTCCACGAAAAAAGATGCCGGAGAAGGAATTTATTACTACCATTTGAAGGCCGTGGCGGATAAGCTGCAGGATGCCTATATTCCGGTGGAGCACCACGAGGTGCAGCTGCGGGAATTGATTTCAAAAGAGGAAGCTTCTTCTTATAAGGAAGAAGATGTGAAAAAGCTGCCGTTGTTGAGACAGGAAGAGATTGCCTTTGTGCTGAATGATGAAAAGTTAAATTAGCAGATCAGGAGAGATGATACTTAATGGAAATAAAACAGATTGCGGTCATCCACACCGGTTTTCCTGAAAAATTTGGTATTCCAAGGCAGAGCGGGCTTGTGCGGGAAGCGCAGGGACTGATTGAGTTTTTGCCGGAATACCGCAGTAAAGAGGCTTTGCGGGGCCTGGAAGGATATTCCCATATCTGGGTATTGTGGGAATTTTCAAGAGCACAGAAAGAACACTGGGCAGCGACGGTTACCCCACCGAGGCTTGGCGGCAAAAAGAGAATGGGAGTATTTGCAACAAGATCCCCATTCCGTCCCAATCCAATCGGGATGTCCGTTGTAAAGCTGGAAGAAATTGTGGAAGATGAAAAGAAAGGCATAATGTTACGGGTATCGGGCGTTGATATGCTGGATCAGACACCGGTTTTTGACATCAAACCTTATCTTCCGTATGCAGATAGTTACCCGGATGCCCTTTCGGGATTTGCCGGTGATGTGTTTGAGCATCGGCTTGATGTAGTTTTTCCAAAGATACTATTGGAAAAGTTGCCGGAAACTATAAGACCCGCGGTAATCGCGCTTTTGGAACAGGATCCGAGGACGGCATTTATCAATGACGAGAACCGGATATGGGGACTTTCCTATGAAGGCTACAATATCCGCTTTACGGTCAGTGGAAATGTATTGACTGTCTGTGAGGTAAATCAGCGGATTTCGAATATTTCAGTATGAAATAAGTCAGGAAGATAAAAACAGATACACAAGGAGTAGAAAAATGGAACAAAAACAACAGAACGAATTTACATTTGTAGAAGGTGGCGTATGCGCAGCACAGGGATTTGTGGCAAACGGTTTAAACTGTGGATTGAATCCCGATAAGGAAAAGAACGATCTGGCGCTGGTATACAGCGAGACCATGTGCGACACGGCTGCAGTTTTTACACAAAATAAGGTAAAGGGTGCACCAATCTTAGTGACTAAGAAACATCTGGAACAGACAGGCGGAAAGGCGAGAGCCATTATTGCAAACAGCAAGAATGCCAATACCTGCAATGCAGACGGAGAAGAAAAAGCAGAACGGATGGCGGTGCTTGCCGGTCGTGTTCTTGGCATTCCGGCTAATGAGGTTATCGTGGCTTCGACAGGTGTTATCGGCCAGATCCTTCCGATAGAACCGATTGAAGCACATATTGATGAGCTGGCAGCAGGCCTTTCCAAAGAAAATCACGGAAAAGCCGAGTATGCGATCATGACAACCGATACGGTTATGAAGGAATGTGCGGTTTCTTTTGAGCTTGACGGTAAAACGGTTACCGTGGGCGGAATGGCAAAAGGAAGCGGCATGATCCATCCCAATATGGCGACAACTCTCAATTTTGTAACAACCGATGTTGCGATTGACAGAGAGCTTTTGCAGAAGGCAGTGAGCAAGATCGTCAAGATTACCTATAACTGCCTGAGTGTGGATGGAGACCAGTCTACCAATGATACCCTGTGCGTGATGGCAAACGGACTTGCGGGCAATAAGCGCATTGATGCAGAAAATAAAGATTATGATACATTCTGCGAGGCTCTGTACCAGGTATTGATGAATTTGACCAAGATGCTTGCAAAAGACGGCGAGGGAGCAACCAAGCTCCTCGAATGTGAGGTAAAAGGAGCAAAGGATCTGGATACAGCCATTATCGTGGCAAAAAGTGTGATCCGCTCACCGTTGTTTAAATGTGCCATGTTTGGAGAAGATGCTAACTGGGGACGTATCCTGTGCGCGATCGGTTATGCAGAGGCTGATTTTGAGATTGACAAGGTGGACGTGGACCTTGCTTCCAAATACGGTACCGTTGCCGTATGCCGCAATGGAGCAGGTGTTGAGTTTTCGGAAGAGGAAGCAGCCAAGATCCTGTCATCTGATGAAATTTTCATTCATGTAGACTTAAAACAGGGAACAGAAAGTGCCAAGGCATGGGGCTGTGATCTGACCTATGACTATGTAAAGATCAACGGAGATTATCGCTCTTAATAAGGGTTTCCATGCCTTTATCCCATAATCATGCTATGATTATAATTGCAAGACAGCCCAGTAAAAATGCTATGACAGATAACTTTTGCCGGTTCAAAAGGTAATGTGCCAAACCGCTGCAGAACCGACCGGTCATATATACTGGATTGTTATGCAAGTATAAACTAAGGAGGTTTTCTTGTCATGGAAAACAGACATGAGGTGGGAGTTAGCAGGAAGCAAATCTTGATTTTGGAGGATGAAAACCGGTTGTTAAACCGGCTGGTACGGCTTTTGGAAGAGCTGTGTCCGGGAGCGGATATTTTTCGCACGGCTGAGTTAGAGGAAGCTTACCATATGGCATTCGGAAGGCAGGTAGAGCTGATCTTTATCCGGATGCAGATGAATTATCATTTTGACGATTCGAGGCTTCATTTTATCGAGCGTATCAAAAGGAATGAGGAGCTTGCGTTTGTTCCGATCATTCTGGTCTCGACGGATGAACTGAATTTCCGGTACTTTTTGGGAGAGCTGCATTGCTTTGGAATTATGGATCCACAGTTTGACCGGGAATATGCCATCAGGCTGATCAAAAAGGCTCTGCAGTTCCGGCACCGGATTGCGGAAAAGCAGTATGCGTATTTTAAAACCGGTGGAGCAATTAAATGCGTGAGGATTGCAGATATTTTATATATTGAACATCACAAAAAATATGCCGTTGTTTACACATGCTCCGGACAGTTCCGGCTGACAAACTGCTCCGGCAACAGTACGATGCAGAAATTTGAACGTTATGATTTTATGATCTGTGCCAAGGGCATTGTCGTCAATATGCGCTGTGTTGCCGAAATAGACCTGAGGAATAAATGCCTTAATTTTAAAGATGGGAAAACGGTTGTCGCATTTGGACAGAATTATTCCAAAAATATTTATTCCTATCTGGATGCGACAGGAGTTATGTAAATCAATTTGTGGTGACAGCAGGATAAAATATAGTTTTTGTTTCAGAGTGAAACAAGAAAGATATGCTAAAAGATATGTTTTCAGATGTGACAGAAGATATGCCTTTGTATTTATCCTGCTGAGCATTATGTCAACCACATGACCAGTTTATATAAAAAGGCTGTTGTTTTGGGGTGATCGGTGCCAGAGGTATGAATCAGACGGTTTAAAGCCGGATAATGACTGCTTTTGGTATTTGGGACCCGAAAAAATGGCTTTTGGCAGAAAAATACGATTGGTTATATCCGGAAATGGAAGTGTTTTTCTGTGTCATTTTGCAAAAACTGCGATAATCGCGTAAAAACGACAGAAAATGACAAAAATCGACAAAAAAAGACAAAATAATGGGTGAAACAGACGTTTTTGTGCACTGAAATTGCAAATATACGAAAAAAACATAGGAATGTGTAAAAAAATATAACTGAT
>ONHB01000004.1 GCA_900317505.1 uncultured Lachnospiraceae bacterium
TTTTAACAGGTTAATTGAGTGATGTTATGGCTGCATGAATCAATTTTCAGATTCATGGTACAGTTATCAGTTCAGATACTGTTCCGTGAATAATTCAGGCTTATTGTAAATCTCTTTTATTGAATCATTTATTCCATACTTGAATATTGAAAAAGAATAATCATTAGTACGCTTTTCAATTTGTTTATCTATAATATTTATATATTGTCTTTTGGAATCAATCTTATTTATAAGTTGTTCAAAAAAATCCATAGTCTGATTTTCTCCTCTCTACACAGCATATATCAATACTATCACCAATAAAATTACATAAAAATAAAAAAAGTTCTTGCATTATTCTCCAATATTTAGTAAGATAGCAAAGGACGCGAAAAAAGTCCTTTATAAATGGCTTGTTGGTCAAGAGGTTAAGACGCCGCCCTCTCACGGCGGAATCAGGGGTTCGATTCCCCTACAAGCTGCTTTTTAAAGCATATAATCATAAGATTATATGCTTTTATTTTTGCAAAACATCCACAATATGCGCCCCTGCTCCCAAAAGATCCGTTCTTTCGCAGACACTCATCTGATACCTGACAAATGCTTCAAACTCCTCTTCGGACAGCGCATTTAAAAATGGTCTGATATAATTTGCCGCTCCATCCGGAGACAGGATCACAAGACGTTTCAGCCCACAGGCTTCGTTCAACGCTTCTATATCTTCTGTTCTGACATAATCATACAGCGACTTTTCCTGATAGCAGGTATGGAACTTTTCATCTATCATACCATTTTCCAGACATTCCAAAATATGTTTTTCTTTGAATGCATATGTGATGATACTATACTCGTTCATGCAGTAGGCAACCAGTATAATTCCATCCTTTTTTGTCACTCTTTTCGCTTCTAAAAGCGCTGTTTTCTTTTCCTCAAAGCTTCCCAGATGATACATCGGTCCAAACAAAAGTGTCACATCAAAGCTTTCATTCGCAAATCGCTTTAGTTTCATGGCATTACCTTTGTAGGCTTTAATATCGGGATTTTTCTGCTTGAGGATACCCAGATTGTGCTGGACAAGCTCAACTGCGGTAACATCATAACCTTCTTCAAAAAGCGTAATGGAATACCGGCCCGTTCCCGCGCCGATATCCAATATCTTAATCTCGCTTTTATCTCTGTCCTTTGGAATATATTTATGGATATATTCCATGGAAATACGATATTCCACCTGACCGTGTCTCGAATTTAACCGCTTTTCTTCATTAAATTTATTGTAATACTCTTCCAGTTGGTTCATTTTATAATCCTATCCGTTATCGTAATTGGTTTACATAAAATCAAACAAGCTAAACTGATTGGAAATCGGAATATCTCCGAGCAGATTCATTTCTGCCATCTTTTCAGCTGTCGTCTTGGATATCTTGCCACGCTCACACAGATCATCCCTTGATAAAAACGGTCCGTTTTTGGCAGCTTCCATCAATGATTCAGCAGCCGAGTCACCCATGCCGTCAATACTGTTAAAGGAAGGCATGATCTTTCCGTCTACAATCTGGAACAGTCTCGAATGCGCCTTATAAATATCAATCGGCACAAATTCATAGCCTCTGGCATACATTTCCTTTACAATACGAAGATCTCTTAAGCTGTCCTCTTCTTTTTTGGACAGATCATCCTTTCTGGAATTGTAATCTGCCAGGGTAGCATCAATTTTTCCAATTCCCTGACACATGATCTCATAAGAGAAACCACTCGCACGGATACTGAAAAATGCAGCATAATATGCCAAAGGATAGTTTACCTTAAAGTATGCCACTCGCCATGCCATCATAACATAAGCAGCCGCATGAGCCTTCGGGAACATATACTTGATCTGCTCACACGACCAGATATACCAGTCGGGAACATCATGATCCTTCATCATCTGCTTCCATTCTGCCCAGTTTGCACATTTACCCTTTGCTACCGTACCTTTACGCACCGCCTCCATGATCTTAAATGAGGTACTCTCATCCAGTCCTTTATCGATCAGATAGATCATAATGTCATCACGCGTACAGATGGCTGTTGAAATCGTCGCCTTGCCTTCCTGAATCAAAGTCTGGGCATTATTCAGCCATACGTCCGTACCATGCGCCAGACCGGCAATACGCTCAAGGTCTGTAAAGGAGGTCGGCTTGGTATCCAAAAGCATCTGCATAGCAAATTCTGTACCAAATTCCGGGATACCAAGAGAGCCAAGTAAAATTCCACCAATGTCATCCGGCGTGATCTTTAAGGCATTTGTATTCTGGAACAGGGACATAACATCTTTATCATCCAGAGGAATCGTAACCGGATCTACACCGGTCAGATCCTGCAGCATACGGATCATGGTAGGGTCCAGATGTCCCAGAATATCCAGCTTCAACAGGTTATGGTCAATCTTGTGATAATCAAAATGTGTTGTAACGATATCGGTTGTCATATCATTAGCCGGATGCTGCACAGGAGTAAATGAGTTGATTTCCTCTCCAACAGGCAATACGACAATACCACCCGGATGCTGTCCGGTCGAACGCTTGACACCGGTACATCCAACCGCAATGCGGTCAATTTCACAGCCACGCTTGGAAATGCCGCGCTCTTCAAAATATTTGCGCACAAATCCATATGCCGTCTTATCCGCTACCGAACCAATGGTTCCTGCACGGTACGTCTGTCCATAGCCAAAAATAACCTCGGTATATTTATGTGCCTTACTCTGATATTCATTGGAGAAGTTCAAGTCGATATCCGGCTCCTTATCACCCTTAAAACCAAGGAAGGTTTCAAACGGGATATCAAATCCGTCTTTGACAAGCATTTCTCCGCACTGCGGGCAGACCTTATCCGGCATGTCGCAGCCGGACTTACCCGAATAAGCACGGACTTCATCCGAAGTAAAATCATAGTAATGACATTTTTTACAATAATAATGCGGACTCAGGGAATTAACCTCGGTAATTCCGGAAAGGTACGCCACAAAGGACGATCCAACGGAACCACGCGAACCTACCAGATATCCATCCTCCACGGACTTCCATACAAGCTTCTGCGCAATGATGTACATAACCGCAAATCCGTTTTTGATGATCGCATTTAATTCCTTCTCCATACGCTTTTCAACGATTTCCGGCAGTACCTCTCCGTAAATTTCGTGCGCACGGTTGTGGCAGATCGTCGTAAGGATCTCATCTGAATGAGGAATGATCGGCGGGCTCTTATCCGGCCGCACAGGATCAATGGATTCGATACAATCTGCGATCAGATTGGTATTGGTAATAACAACCTCTCTTGCCTTGTCACTTCCAAGATACTGGAACTCCGCAAGCATTTCCTCTGTTGTACGCAAAAATAATGGTGCCTGCTCCTCTTCCTTGAAGCCTTGTCCTGCCTGAATGATGCGACGATAGATTTCATCCTCCGGATTAAGGAAGTGCACATCACAGGTCGCGCAGACCGGTTTGTGCAGCGCATCTCCGATTTCTACGATCTTGCGGTTTAGGTCCATCAGATCTTCTTCACTCTGGACATTTTCATGACGTGGTGAATCGATCATAAATCTGTTATTGCCGATCGGCTGTATTTCCAGATAATCATAAAAACCTGCAATCTTGTATAATTCCGCATCACTCTTTCCATCCAGCATGGCACGGAACAGTTCACCCGCTTCACAGGCACTGCCTAGGATCAGCCCTTCTCTGTACTTTTGCAGAAGGCTTCGCGGGATACGGGGTTTTTTATAAAAATAATCAATATGTGATTCGGATATCAGTTTGTAAAGATTGATACGTCCGACTTCATTTTTTGCCAATATGATAATGTGATAATACGGCAGTCTCTTGATGGCGTCTTTGTTATCCTCTGCTAACCGGTTGATATCCTCAAGCTTTTCAACATTTTTTGCCATAAGCATAGGAAGAAACTTTTCAAAAATCTGTGCCGTTGCTTCCGCATCATCAACAGCCCTGTGATGATTTTCCAGAGAAACTCCCATTGTTTTAGCGCAGGCATCCAGAGTATGCTTTGCCTGATTGGGCAGTAAAATCCTGGCAATACCAACGGTATCAACAACCGTAAATTCTCTTTCCAAATGCTGTCTGGCTGCGTTTTCCCTGATAAAGCTCATATCAAAAGAAGCGTTATGCGCCACCATGACACAGCCCTTGGAAAACTCCAGAAATTCCGGCAATACGGTCTCAATCGTCGGCGCATCCATCACATCATGATCTGTAATTGAAGTCAGCTGGGTAATCCGGTACGGTATCGGCTCTCTCGGATTGACAAAGGTGGAAAAATGATCCGTGATCTTTCCATGCTGCACCTTTACAGCACCAATCTCAATGATGTTATTTTTTACCGGAGAAAATCCTGTCGTCTCAATATCAAAGACCACATAGTCCTGATCGATGGACATATCCCCGCCATTTTCCACAATCCGTTTGGAATCATCTACCAGATATCCCTCTACTCCAAGTATGATCTTGAAAAAGTTTTGTCTGTCGGCTACAATTCCGGCCTCTTTACAACGTTTTTTCTCTGCATCCCACAGATCGCACCAGGTATGGAATACATCCGCAAGTGCATGAACAACACCATGATCGGTAATCGCAATCGCCGGATGTCCCCACTTGTATGCACATTTGACAATATCGATAACATCCGATACACCGTCCATATCACTCATCTTGGTATGGCAGTGAAGCTCCACCCTCTTATTGGCAGAATAATCCATCCGCTTGGTGGTAAAATCATCGATTTCCTTGATAACAAGTCCACGTCCGCCGATTGTCAATTCATGATCAAAACGGTCTACGGATACGTCACCTTTGATTTTGACAAAGGTTCCCTTTTTGGTATCAATACGCTTTAAAACCTCGCCAATTCTTTCATCCTCTACAAACTGCTTTACCATGATCGTATCTGTAAAATCCGTCACGGCCAGGATCAGAATGGTCTTTTCAAGCTTTGCGATCGGCTTGGTATCTACAGATATAACCTTACCCCTGATGACAACATTGCCGATTTCACCCATGATTTCAGAAATAGCGATCGGTTCATCCTCGATATCATGATAGCCAATGATAATGCTGGGATCATCGGATCTTTTTTGATAGGAATCTCTTCTCGATCCATTATTTTTGCTGTAACCACCTTTATTTCCACTCCAGGTATTTTTCTTTTGCTGGTCATTTCCGGCTGCCTGTGGTGCTTTTTTCTCTCCTGATCTGTCATTTGCTTTTACAGGCTTTGTGGAAGGCTCGGAGGTCTTTGCTGCTGCCTCTTCATTTTCCGGTACAGCATCCTGCCCGGTCTCATGTGCAGTATCAAGACGTGATGCAATTTCCTCAATCTGACGTTTGAGCTTCATTTCATCATCTTTTTTGGTTGCACTTTCTCCCGCAGGCTTAAACTCGATTTCAATATTAGTGTCCACGCCGCAGCGCTCTCTGAATATCTTGTTTAAAATATCCATAAGCTCATCTGCACGGTCCCGATAGACATGGATATCCTCTACCTTTAAAAGCAGATGATTTCCGGTAAAATCGGCATCCGCTTTTTTTAACATGCTAAATAAGACCGGGCTGTATTTGCGTAATTCCAATAAAATACTGTCCCGGTATTCTTTATATAGATTTTGCGATGTATACTGCTCGGAAAGACTGTATCTTTCATAAATCTTGATCGTGATATTGGTCTGGTCAAACAACTGATTTTTGATCAGCTCCTCAACAGCAATGATGTGCTTTTTGGCAATCAGCCTGTCCGCTGCAATATAAATCCGCAAAATGTCTTTATGTTTGGTTGTTGTAATATGTGTGACCTTGATGCCCGACAATTCATTTTTCAGATCATCTTTAAGCTGAAGAGTCGGAAAGGCCTCTAAAAATTCTTTTGGTTCCATTTTCCACCAGTTTATCTATTATGCATTCCAATGTTCCAGCTCGTATCTTAATACATTTAAAAGATCTTCTTCCGGAACTTTTTTGATAATCTCACCTTTTTTGATCAAAAGACCGACACCGTCACCACCGGCGATTCCGATATCGGCTTCCTTGGCTTCTCCGGGGCCATTGACAACGCAACCCATAACAGCCACCTTGAGATTGAGTGGCATCCCCTGTACCATCTGCTCAACCTGATTGGCAAGCCCGATCAGATCAATACGTGTCCGTCCACAGGTAGGACAGGCAATGACTTCGATACCTTTTTTGTACAGACCAAGAGAACGCAAAATGGTCTGTGCAGAACGTATCTCTTCAACTGGATCTCCTGATAATGATACACGCATGGTATCTCCAATTCCCTCATGCAGTAAAATACCAAGACCGACAGCAGATTTGATATTGCCTCCATATACAGTACCGGCCTCTGTAATTCCGATATGCAGAGGATAGTTGGTCTTTTGAACCAATGCTTCGTGAGCCTTGACACAGATCGGAATATTGGATGACTTGATGCTGATTACAATATTGTCATAGCCCGCATCCTCTATCATATGCACCTTGTCCAGTGCGCTTTCCACAATTCCTTCCGGCGTGACACCATGATATTTTTCAACCAGCTCCTTTTCCAGCGAGCCGCCATTAACGCCGACACGGATGGGAATATTTCTTTCCTTTGCACAGGCTACCACCTCACAAAGCTTTTCCTTTCCACCGATATTGCCCGGATTGATACGGATCTTGTCTGCTCCGTTTTCCATGGCTGCGATTGCCATTTTATAGTCAAAATGTATATCCGCAACCAGAGGAATCTGAATTTCTTTTTTAATCTCACGGAATGCTTTTGCCGCCTCTAAAGTAGGCACGGTGCTACGCACAATGTCACATCCGGCAGCTTCCAAACGCTTGATCTGGTCAACCGTTGCCGCAACATCCTCTGTCCTTGTATTGGTCATGGACTGGATCATGATCGGATTGCCTCCACCGATCACCTTATTGCCTATTTTAATTACCTTTGTATGATCTCGATACATGTAAAATACCTCTTATCTTTATATACTGATCCTGACTTATGATTTATGGATCCTTATTTTTATGCCTTTCAATATTGTATCATTTATCCTGATATCTGTCATTCGGGATTTTGAGAAATTATAATATGCCCCAAAAGAAAAAGCACCCTAAGGTGCTATTCTTCATAGTGAAATTTACAAGAATATATAATAACATTCTGATTACAGTCTAAATTATATGTAAGTCTGTGTTCATCTGTTATTCTTCTGCTGCAAACTTTTCTATATTTAAGCGGCTCTGGCTTGCCAATTCCTTCTAACAGTCCATCACGATCTATACTCTTTATCAATTCATTGATTCTCTTTACGATTCTTTTATCTTCCTTTTGCCAATCTGTATATTGCTTCCACGCAGTAGGTGTAAATATTACATTCATGTATCATGAGCTCCCAATTCTTCCATTGTCTTAACAATGAAACCACCTGCCTCAGCTTCAGCCATAGATTTATCCAACATAGCAAGATATTCCGAATTTCTTTTTGCTTTCATAATCTCATTATATTCAGCCTCTGACATCATTACTATATTTTCATTTTTGGGTCTTGAAATAATCAATGTTTCTCCCTTAAAAACTTTATCGCAAAATGCTTTAAAATTATCTCTAACATCCATGCTCTTTACTGCTAACATTTCTAACACCTCATTTTCGTACTAAAAATCGTATGTTTTTTCGTACTTTCATTGTATGTTATTATTGTTTCATTGTCAACGAATTCTATTCATCCATTTCCTTCCGTATCAGATAACTAACTCCCGAATCCTTCATCTTGGGTCGATTGCCAATCTCCTGATTATATACAACATGTGTCCGTATCTCGTCCTGCTGTGCAGACTGTCTGATACCATGCATCAACCATTCATATTTCAATATTGTAAAAATAACAAAAACAAGCAGAAGCAAAAATGACTGATACAGATACTGCCCAAAGCCATGTCTAAAAAAGCGTACGGTGTCTCCGATCAGATAGAGATTATCTTTATGGTAAGTTCGCCCTCCTTTTGCAATCTGCTTCTGCCATCTTACTGCATCACACAACATACAGGCAGCATCTTTATAACCCTCATCCGGATTGAGGTGGACCGCTTTCTGCATGAGGTTCCGGCAGACCTCTGACAGCTGCACTACATCCGCCTTGCCATTCAGAATCCCATTGTGATATGTCGTGCCTGTCAGCATCTCATACAGGATCATCCCAAGTGCATAGGTGTCCCTGTATGGTAAAATACCATTCCATCCATCCGGACTATACAGTCTGTTTCCCATCATCCGGGCGTTTTTTTCATCCCGGCATAAAACAGAGCCAAAGTCAATCAGATATGCCTCTCCTTCTTTTGAGATCATAATATTTTCCGGCTTTAAATCCCCATATATCCACTGTGGCCTGCGCTTGTGAAAAAAAGATAGAATTTTCAAAATTTCCACACAAATATCTGCCGCCTGTTCCTCTGAAAAAATCTTTTTTTCATCCATGAGCTGTCGCAGCGTTTTTCCGGGTATATATTCCATAAAGATGCACACACCATTTTCATCCTGAAAGCAATCCAGCAAATACGGTATTCCCCTCTTTTTTAGAGTACGCAAAACTTCCAACTCCCGCCGGCTTTCCTGTCCATCCTCTTCATACCTTTTCATGGCAATCACTTCCTGTGTATCCCTGTTTTTCACAAGATAGACATGCGCCCGGCTTCCATGTCCGATTTCTCTTATCATTTCATATTTTTCTGTCATACTCATTCCACCTTTCTGTTTCTGACAACTTCTATTTTTATTATCCATGGTCCGTACCGCTTCCAATTCGATTAGCATTTCGATTGCCATTTTGATTGCCATTACAGTTATCATCCCGGTTTTTAATCACGAACTCATCTTTAACCATATTGCAGAAATATTATCCTTTTCCTGTCTTTTCAAGTTATCCATTGCTAACTCTCTTAACCTCCTGCAGATTGAATTTTCATCTGTCATCTGCCGGATATCAAGACATTCTTTCCACACATGCTTCTCATATTTTCTGTAAAATCCATCCGTACACAATAAAACTGCAGCCTGAAAAATATGTGGAAACAGTACCCGCCCCGTAATATAATCCGGCTTATAATCCCGGTTCAGTCCGAGGCATTTCGTAAGCCTGTGATCCAATGCATGATCCTTTGTCCTGCAAAAAAAGAAAGTCTGTCCAGCCATCCTTTTTACAAAATAACCCCGGCTGTCACCAATATGCAGGATATAATACTCATTTCGGTATAAAATGCAGACCGATGCCGTTGTCCCAAGCCTCCCCTCCTTCTTTCGCATCAGGGAAAACAGATATTTGTTAATATCGTAAAAAGCTGCCGTTCCCTTGGTTCTGACCATTCTTTTCCTTCCGGCATAATCAAGCTCATGCTTTGTAAAAATTGGCAACAGCTCTCTGTCATACCAGGTATCCAGAAAACGAATGCACTCATACGACGCCCGTTCTCCGCACTCCTCGCCTCCCATACCATCACAGACAACTGCCATAGTAAGCTCACCCGATGAAAGTCGGGTGCTTCGTACCAAAACAGCATCCTGATTAGTGGGACGTAGACCGGCCTCATAAACATAACCAAAAACCATATAAAATTTTCCTTCCTATGGAATATCACATCCAAAACGGATGATCTCAGTACAGAACGTACTGTTTCAAGATATTGTAATTGTATCTGCTTTTTTGCTAAAAATCAATATGTTTTTTTATGCATTTTTCACAGCATCATTTTATATTTCTTTTAACTTCTTTTTCTATTTGTTTTTCAATTCGTTTTTTCAATTTACTCTTCAAACCACAATCTTCTTAATTAATTTACTTCTTAATTAATTGTCACATCATAAAAATTTCCACAAACCTCTGACTGAATGAACCAGAGCTCTCGTCACGCTCTATTCACCCGTCAGTGTCTGTGGAAATCATTTACTTCCAGTCTTTTATTCCTTTATCACCAATCTTTATCCATTTATCTTCTATGATTCATATTGGTCATTTATCATTTTTACTGCTCAAACTTCACTTCCAAAAAGTCAAAGTCCGCATAATGCTCATGCTTTACTCTATCGGCGCAGGTAATACCTACCATTGTACCGGTAAATTCGCCATACTTGCAGTATTCATCCGAAAACTTGGTCGTATCAAATACTTTTCCGATCGGAATAAAACGGATGCCATCGTAGCTATAGGAAAACCACGATTTACGCTCATCAATTTCCAGTCTCAGATAAATCGGCACATCATCAACCGGGATGCGGGAATTTAAAAACTCTGTTTTCTCACCGTTTTCCAGATGGATGATCGACAAAGCACTCTGTCCCAATGTCTCACTGTAGTACTTTCTCAAATTGATATAGTTCATATTGTCATAGTACATGATCAGGCCGGCGCTATGCTGGTGCACCTCCGGTTTAAATTCCATTTTGGTTGTGATGCAGCCCTTTAAGGAAGTCATTTTTCTGGCTAAAATACTTACTTTATTTAAAGAAGTCCTTGCTTCCTGTCCACGCAGACGCACATAGCCCTTTCTGGCTGTCACGCTTGCAAAGCGCGAAGGCATGATACGCGGTGCATAATACTGTTTGCCAAGCTCCGGTTCGTCAAAATCATCGAAATCGGGAATCTGCGGCATTTTACATTCCGGCAGATTGCTTTCTTCCACATCCACCTTGGCAAGATTGCTGCCGTCTGCCATACGAAGCCAGCCATCCTCGGTCCATTTCATCTTCTGGATCGCGGTTTCTCTTCCCAATGTGCAACGAAGCTCCGGCACAAACGGTCTTGCACACAGATGAACCAGATAGGTCTCACCATTCTGTGTATCTACAAAGCTTCCGTGTCCTGACTTTTGCAGTACGGAATCCGGATTGTAATATCTTGTCTTTAAATGATCCCAGTCCTTGCGTTCATTGGAATATCCGGGGGTTGAAGTCACGATCGGATTCATCGGATCTTTTTCATACGGTCCCCAGACGTTTTTACTGCGTCCCATCGTCACACAATGATTGTATCCGGTGCCGCCTTCTGCGCACATAATATAATAATAATCGCCATGATGATACAGATGCGGAGCCTCAATACAGCCTCTGTCCGTACCACCGTTCCAAATACGCTTGGGATAACCGATGATCTTCTTTTGCTCATCATCATATTCCACCATGCAGATGGCACCTGGCTTTTCATAGCCCTCTCTTGTTTCCCACTCCAGAGAAACAATATATTTTCTTCCATCATTGTCATGCAGAATAGATGCATCAAAGCCGGAGGAATGAATATAAACCGGTTCACTCCAGGGTCCCCTGATATCCTTTGCCTTGATTACAAAGTTGTCAACGTCAAAGTATCTGGCATTCATGGAATTCATAACACCGTAAACAACATAAAACATATCTTCTGCTTCACAATAGGTAAGGCAGGGTGCCCAGACACCTTTTGCGGAAGGCAGCTTCTTCAAATCGACTTTTTCATCATCGGTCAACACATGTGTATATAATTCCCAGTTTTTTAAATCTCTGGAATGATACACCGGTATTCCCGGCATCCATTCAAAAGAGGAAACAGCAAGATAATAATCATCGCCTTTGCGGCAAATACATGGATCCGGATTAAAGCCCGGCAAAATTGGATTGTGTATCATAATCATTCTCCTTTTTCGATCAGGATTTTCACATCCCAGTCCTTTAATGAAATCTTATCACCTTTTTGATAGCTACGGTCATTTGTCAGATCATTGATGGTATCTGTAAGCAGTTTATAACTCCAGTAAAAATATCCGGAACCACAGTTCCATGCATCCACCTGTGCTTTTGTAACAGCACGGTAGATCTCAGCTTTTTTCTCATCGCTGATCACGGCTGCACCTTCTCCGTCGATGCCGTTTAATACGCTCTGGCCAGCCTTGGTATCATGTCCGCATGCCAAAGAATTGAACAGGCACCACTCACCGCAGATAACCGGGAAATACTGCTGCATTTCAGCGATCTCTTTTGCAAAACGGTTTTTGATATAATCCAGATATCCGTCCACGGTCTGTTCGCATCCGTACATTTCAGCCATCATCAGATACTGGTGTGTATCCAGTACTACGTGGTCATATTTATCTTCCTGCATGAAGTCCTTCCAGATATTGAGCTCAAAGCCATCATGGATCACAATGTATTTGTCCTCTGCAATATGAGGATGGATACGGTCAAATGCATCCAGATAAAACTTGCGGATAAATTCATAGGAAATTGCTTTGCTTCCCTCTGCCATCTTGGCATCTGCTGCGGGATAACGGCTCTGCATATCCATGGTTGCCCAGATTTTTTCCAATGCGGGCTCGTTTAATACTTCAATTCCCCAGAGACCTTTTCTCTTGCCGTATCTTTCTGCCAGACGTTCCAGAACGCTTAATTCAAATTCAACCTCTTCCGGGATCTGTGCCCATCTGCATACACCACAGATACCGCCATTGTCGGAACCGTTCTGCCCCATGGGTGCTGTATGAAGATCAATTAAGATCTGTAAGCCATAACGCTCTGCCCAGTTAAAAGCTTTATCAAGCTCTTCAATACAACCGATAAACGGCTCTCTGTCTCCAAAAATAAAATAGGGAACCGGAATACGGACTGCATCAAATCCCCATGATTTGATTATCACGAAATCTCTTTCTGAGATATACTCACTTCTGTGGATCTTGATTCTTGCTTCATATACTTCCTTGGAAAGCTTTCTGGGAAGCCAGTATTCGTCTTCTGCATCTGTTCCATCAAACAATGCCGGGTTCATCCATTTTTCAAGAACAAGCCAGTTTCCAAGATTGACACCTTTTACTTTAACATTTGCTTTCATGTATCTGCCCTTTCTTTTCATAATGTTTGTATTCTTAGTTTCTCTCGTTGGCCATTTCAGAGATATCTCATTTGATGTATTCATTTTATCCGTTTTACGCCTTATTCTATATCACTTTTCTTATATCAATATCACATTTCTTATGTGTTTTTAGCGTAAAACGTGATATACTGATACTAATATCAAAAAAGAAGCACCAACTAACGAGGTAACCCATTATGACCCACAATCCAATCACCAATACAACTCTGCCTAACCATACGATCCGCAATATCCAAGCTTTGGCCGCCTATATTTCACACAGCTTACACACTGTTTTATACCAGATTGATCTGTCCGGCCATATCCTTGCTTCCTATTGTGATATCCCGGATTTTTCCGATACTTTTATCACAACGGCTCTCATTTCGGATTATGTAAACCAATGTGTTACAGACAAAATTCCGTTATTTTTTTCATACAACGATATCTGCTATGCCTTAGTGTGCCCATCTTTGCAGGAATTTGGATTTCTGATCGGTCCCTTCCAGATATCCTCTCCGGTCAGACTATGCCATACAAATACCGGTTCCCAGTATGATTTTTCCGGTCTTTCTGACCAGATTCCGGTTGTAACCATCGAAAATATATCCGAAACTGTATTGATGTTACACAATCTTTATTCTGATAATGTTCTGACCGGCAACGATATATCCCTGCACAATATGGCGCATCAGGATATGCATTTGGAGCTTCACAAGCGCTTCACCAATCTGGTATTTGAAAATCAGGAAAATACGATTCATCACAATCCCTACAGTCAGGAAGTTCGGGAACAGAAAAGTATTGAAGACGGTGACCTGGAGGCTCTCAAAAATGTCCTGGCCGAGGATTATTCGGGGCAGCTCGGTATTTTATCCAAGGATCCTGTAAGGAATATGAAAAACCTCGGCATCGTACTGGTCACGCTTGCAAGCAGATCCGCCATGCGCGGAGGTTTATCACCGGAAATTGCCTACTCTCTCAGCGACTCCTATATCCAGCAGATTGATGAAATGGATTCGGTGTCCAAATATTTTTTCTACGAAATGGAATATCATTATACCGCGCTGGTAAAAGAAGCCCGCGAACAGAGTGAAAAAGAAAAACAAAAAAATCCCCACATTGAAAAATGCAAGGATTATATCTTTTCCCATTTACATGACAGGATCACGGTTGAGACATTGGCTTCCGAATTTGGCTACAATCCGGATTATTTGTCCCATCTTTTTAAAAAGTATGAAGGGATCGGCATTTCACAATATATCATCCGTGAAAAAATATCCCGTTCCCAAAATCTACTGATCTATACCAATTATACGTATAGTGAGATTGCGACCTATCTTGGCTTTTCTTCCCAGAGTCACTTCTCCAAATATTTTAAAAAGTACACCGGTCAGACACCTCACCAGTTCCGGATCTCACAACAGCCGGAAGATTTCTTTAAAAAAGGCTGACATAAAAACACCCCGAAATCTGAATGATTCCGGGGTGTATCTTCATTTACATGCAATGTTGTGAGTCGAATGTAAATACGATAAAACTATTTTAATGATTAGCCAAGCTGAGCAGCAACTTCTGCAGCGAAGTCTTCGTTTTTCTTCTCCATACCTTCGCCTACTTCGAAACGAACGAATTTAGAGATTGCGAAGTCTTTGTTTACAGACTGTAAATATTTAGCTACAGACTGTTTGCCGTCTTCTGCTTTAACATATGTCTGATCAAGCAGGCAGATTTCTTTAAGCTGTTTAGAAACACGTCCTTCAACAAGACCATTGAAGATCTTATCTCCAGCAATTGCATCTTTGTCAGCTAATGCTAACTCTGCTAACTGAGCAGCAGCTTCCTTGGAAAGGAAGTTGAATAAATACTGCATATTGGATTTCTTTTCTTCATAGATAGCAACATCTTCTGCTGACCATACGCCATCTTTTGCTTTTTCAATCAGTTTGTTTAAGATCGGCTTCGGTAAAGATGCAGGATCATTTAATGCGCTGTCTACTGTGATCTCACGAAGTTTGGAAACTTCTTCTTCAGCCATATCAGCTCTGCTGATATACTGAGGATTCATAGCTGCGATCTGCATTGCGATATTAGCAAGAGCTTCTTTGGCAGCATCGTCGTTAGCACCTGTTCCGGCAGCTAATACACCGATTTTTCCGCCTGCATGAAGGTAAGATACAACGATATCTCCTTCAACTCTTTCAAATCTACGAATAGATAATTTTTCTCCGATTGTAGCGGTTTTCTCAACTAACTCCTCTTTCAGACCAGCCTGATCTAAAAGTGTTTCGATATCTTCGCCATCTTTGCCACCTTTTAAGGAAGATGCAAGAGCTTTGTCAGCAACTGACTGTACAAATCCCTGGAAAACTTCATTTTTAGCAACGAAGTCTGTCTCAGAGTTGACTTCTACTACAACACCTGCGCCATCTGTAATTGCTGCACGGCAGATCCCCTCTGCTGCAATTCTGCTGGCCTTTTTCTCCATTTTTGCAGCGCCGCTTTTTCTTAATACTTCAACAGCTGCATCCATATCACCATCGGTCTCGGTAAGGGCTTTTTTACAATCCATCATACCTGCGCCGGTCATTTCTCTTAATTCTTTAACCATAGAAGCACTGATTGCCATGATTATGTCCTCCTGTCAATATAATTATGAAAACGTAAACGGTAACTTAATATTAAGCTTCCTCTGTTGTATCTTCTTCTGCTGCTTCAACATCTGCTGCATCGCCCTGTTTTGCTTCGATAACAGCATCAGCCATTGTAGAAACGATTAATTTTACAGCACGGATAGCATCATCGTTACCAGGAATAACAAAGTCAAGTTCTTCCGGATCACAGTTTGTATCAGCCATACCGATTAAAGTAATTCCTAAAGCGTGAGCTTCCTGAACACAAATTCTTTCTTTCTTGGGATCTACAACAAAGATGCAGTCAGGAATCTGAGTCATGTTCTTGATACCGCCGATGTTTTTCTCTAATTTATCCCATTCTTTCTGTAACTGAGCAACTTCCTTTTTGGGTAATGCTTCGAAAGTTCCGTCCTGAGCCATCTGCTCAATTGCATGCAGTCTTGCAATACGAGACTGGATTGTCTTGAAGTTGGTAAGCATACCGCCTAACCATCTTTCATTTACATAGAACATACCGCAACGTTCTGCTTCTGTCTTAACAGCGTCCTGAGCCTGTTTCTTTGTACCAACAAAAAGTACATTACCGCCTGCAGCAACGATCTGGCTGATTGCCTGATATGCTTCATCAACTTTACCTACAGATGTCTGTAAGTCGATAATGTGGATACCATTACGCTCTGTGTAGATGTACGGAGCCATTTTAGGATTCCATCTTCTTGTCTGATGTCCGAAATGAACACCTGCTTCGAGTAACTGTTTCATTGAAATAACGCCCATTTTTATTCCCTCCATTTGGTTAATTTTCTTCCGCGTGCATCAACTCTCCTGCCACTTTGGCGTTAACAAAGCACCGGCATTCAATCCGCACACGTGTTTATTGGGCAGAATTGTCCCACCCATTTTTTCACAACAGATTGATGATATCATAAAAAAAGAGCTTTTTCAAGCTCTTTTTCCAATTTCCTTATTTTCCTTATTTGGCTCTTTTGATCAGAGTTTCCGCTATTTCCTGATAACCTGCACCGGCATTGATCTCATGGTTGCCTGTAGCTAACTTTTTGTCATATCCGTTCTGACACAGATACCGGTCAAAATCTCCGGAATCGGTAATCACACCAAGCTCAGCCAGCCGTCTTGCTACGGTATCGGATCCGTCACCGCTGTTGATCGTAACTGTAATAGTTGCGGCTCCGGTTGTACCTGAATTATCCGCATCATCTGTTACTTTATCGGTTGTGTCTGCAGCCTTGGTACTATTGTCTGCTGTATCCGTATCTGAGGCTTTGGTACTGCTCTTTGAATTACCTGTAGTTTTTGTATCTGTGGTATTGAATGTTTTACCCGTATTTGCAACACCTGTAGTGTCTGCTGTTTTATCAGCACCGCCAGTACCTGTAGCATCTGTTACTTTATCCGAATCAACAGTACCCGCTGCATCAGTCGTCTTGTCTGTATCCTCTGTATCTACCACACCTGCCGCATCTCCTGTCTGATCTGTACCCACACTATCGGGCAATGCTGCAATATCCGTTCCATCCTGGGCAGTATTGTATGACACGGTAACACTGTCCTCGCCCTGCTCTTCATGATTCAGATCACTGGACAATACACTGCTTTGTACCATACCGAGCGCCTCCGCCCTTGCAATGATCTCATCATCAGAAAGTGTCTCTTTTGCGGCGCCCTTCGTAAATCCCATAAGCAGTGCCGTAACCACGATACCAATTCCCAGACCTCGTAAATAATATCTCAATTTCATGATCACATCACCTCAAATAAATCAATAACAAGATTGACTTCTCCGACGCCAAGTCCAAGCTCCTTGGCAATCGCAATATTGGATTTGCCTTTTTTGTGAAGCTCTAAGATGCGGTCATTGTTGTTATTTCCGGCATTTTCACTGTCACCAACCACAGGCATTGCCATCGGTTCAATGATCTTTTCTGTTTTAGCCTTGGTACTTTTCCTTGTTTTTTTGGCAGGCTTATCTGTAATCTTTTCTTTTACCAGACTGATGCTTTCAAAGCTGTCACCGGCATCAACGGCTTTATCTGCCTGAACCGGCTCCGGTTCTTTTACAGGTTCTTTCTGTCTGCTTTCAACATCATCCTGCAGCTTTTTGGTCGCAAGCTCCAGTTCATTTTGTGTCTCTTTTGCCTTGGCATTGGTCTGATCGACCATAACAGCAGTTTCTTTCAGATTTTTCTGCTTGTCATGCAGCATGTCATACATAAACATGACTTCCTGATGATTTTTATTGATATCGGAAAGAACTGTGTCGGAAAATTCCGATACAGCCGTGATCTTTTCATTGGTGATCCGCTCCAGTGACCTTTCTGCTTTTTCCATAGCGTACTGGATCGTCTCATCGGTCGTATCCTGAAGCTGTTCTTTTGCCGTACGGATCTGACCATCTACCATTTCCTTTATCTTTTCATCGGAAATACGATTGCCTTCCTCCCCCGGCTCCTTCATCGTCTCCGGAACTATAAAGCTTGCAATAAAAACAAGAATTCCCAATATTAAAAGTGCAATTTCCATTCCAGTCATTTTATTTCTCCGATTCCTTTGGTATTCCTCTCATTTATACATTGCGATCATACAGACATATCAAAATGAGAAATTCCCTTTTGTATTACTTTTCCATCGCTCTGCCTGTCATGCTTTTTGCGATTTCTGCCACCGTCTCCGGCATAGGTATTATTGCCTTTTTGGCGCGGATCAGTCCGGTTTTCACTCTTTTGTGAATTGTCCTGCTGCTGAATCTGGTTGAGCTTTTCATCTTCCTTTTTCTCAGCACGGATCTGAAAGTTGGCCTGTTCCACTCCGGCCTTCATATCTTCATTGTGTTTGACTACGGAAAAATCCTGTGTCCGCTGGATTGTCCCCTGAAATTCAACCATTCCGATTGCCATATCATGACCTCCTAATACGCGGTAATCCTGATATCACCACGCTCTTTGATAAAACGACAAAACTTCACGGAATTTTTTAAGACTAAAGAAGCATCACCGATAGACACCTTGGTACCGGCATAGGCTTCATCTGATACACATACGCAGGCCTGACCTTCTGTCTCCATCGCAGCTTCTAAGATTAAAATTTCCTCTTTGTCTTTTTCGATCAGCTCATTCATCTGCTGATTCATAACAGCAAGTGATTTGATGTATTTCATCTGATCCGGGGTGAATTTTTCACCCTGACGCAGTTTATTGCTTAAATTGATCAGTACCGGCTGGATCTGAGCCAGCTTCTTTTGTGAATCCATCAGTTCTTTTTGTAGATTCTGATAACGGAGCTTATTTTCCGGATTGACACCGACTTCAACGATCGTATCGGCTCCCATCGGGGATCCGAGTGTCTTGCAGCTGATCTTTTCGGTTGCACGGACAACTCCTCCGGCAATGAAACCTTTTCTTCCGTCTACCGCCACATATTTACCGGCGCTTACCGTCGAATGCATAATGGATTCGGACTCAATATAGGAAGCAGAGGTTATGGTGGCATTTTCCGCGAATTTCATGATCACACGTCCACCGGCCCTGAGAATCCCTTTTCCCATTCCGTTCATGCCACGTGCAATGATGATATCGCCTCCGGCTTCGATCACGGCACCCTCAACAACGCCCTTTACCTCGACATTGCCCTTTGCCTTGATCTCAAATCCTGCCTGTACATTTCCATTGACCTGTACACTTCCCTCAGACTCAATATTGCCGGTAGCCGTACCGACATTTTCAACCTCATATACATCCGAAACAAAGACCTTATCCTCGGTCAGACATACATGGCCATTGATCAGGGACCGCATTTCGCAGCCGTCTTCGGAAACCTCTATATTGTGACCATGCTTTAAAAACAGGTGCTTGATCGTACGCGGTCTGATGACCTCACCATAAACCGTTGTACCGTTTACACCTTCCACAGCCTTTTTCAGACTGGCTAAAACATCCCCGGCCTTGCAGTGATTGATGGTATTTAAGTGGAAGAAATCCACCGAACCGTCCTCATTCCGCGAAGGTCTGGTACTTAAATCCGTATTGAAATAATATGTGATCACAGCATCTGTGCCATGCACCGGTGCTGTACCTCTTGCTATGACAATATCCGTACAGTAACTGCGGTTTTGCAGGTATTGTGCTATCGCAGCCTCATCATATCCGTATGTGATCTTGTGAAACTGCAGATCACTGATGACATCGTTTTTGTCCCGATAGCTTCCACCATTGGAACTTGGCGGGTAAAATCTGACAACCGCTTCCATTCGGTCATCCGATACCTTTACCGTCATCATTTCCTGCTGTGGCAGACACACCTTGGCACAGACAGGCACCACGATCTCCTTGTCATAGCTGAGTGCAACCTGATACAGCTGTTTGATATCCTGTACATCTATTTTTTTGAGATGAAGGTAATCCATCATCTCGTTGATATTCAGTTTGTCGCCTCCGTCTGTGGCAGGTACCAGACGTACTGCCGTCACATTTCCTTCAGCGATCAGTTGAAAATAAGCGTTCATCCATTACCCCCATCATAACTTTGCTATCGATCTGATAAAATCCCCATATACTGTCCCAGTCTTGTCTTCATTTTTACTAAAGCCTTGGTATGTAACTGGGACACCCTCGATTCAGAAACCTCAAGTACACGGCTGATCTCTTTTAAGGTCAGATCTTCATAATAATAAAGAACAACTACCTTTCTTTCTTTTTCAGTCAGTACTTCCAAAGCTTCTTTCAGCTTTTCCTTTAATTCTACCTGCTCAACAACTTCCTCCGGCATTTCAAAACCGGTATTGCGCTGCTTATCCCCGACTAATTCCGGGCCGCCCTGTTCAATGTATTCATTGAGACTGACGATACCGGTGATCTTCATCTGTGACTGCCAGTCTGTATATTCATCATCGGTAATACCAAGTGCACTTGCAATTTCCTCATCCGTGGCACTTCTTCCCTTTGACGCCTCAATTTCTTTCATGACAGTTTCGATTTTTTTCTGACGCTGTCTGATCGTCCTTGGAATCCAGTCCATTTTGCGGATCTGGTCAAGGATGGCGCCACGTATCCTCAGGCTGGCATAGGTCTCAAATTTGACATCCTTTAACATATCAAATTTATCGATGGCATCGATCAGACCAAACACTCCATATCCAACCAGATCATCATATTCAACATTGTATCCGAGATACATACTGAGCCGTCCGGCTACCAGCTTTACTAAAGGCGCATATTCAATTATCAGTTTTTCTCTCAGTTCAGGACTTTTCAAACGATGATAGTCCTGCCATAACCTTTTCTTTCCCGCTTCATCCATGAGCGACCGTCATCTCCTATGCCTCCGGTGTCTGTGGTGCATTTTCTTTTTCGATTACAGAACCGTCCTTTTCTTTTTCCGCCTCTTCTTCGGCCTTCTTGCGCTCTTCTTCCTCTGTATTTTCTTTGTCAAACCGGTCAATTACGTGAACAAATACCCTTCCAATTATGTAAAAAACAATAATTGTTATCAAAAGTCCCCATAAAAACTGCAGCAATGTGACATCCTTTCGATACAGCATCACACCTGCAATCGCACCGGCTAAAAGCATGAGCAACAGAGGAAATCTCTTTTTATTTTCCATAATCAAATCACCTTTTCCGGTTTTCCTACCGCACGGATCACAAAATCTCCTGTCTCAGGATAAAAAATAACCGTACGTCCGTAGTTTTCCCCTGTATCCTCTGCTAAAATCGGAATCTTCAGCTCTTCCAGTTTCTTTTTGACAGCTATTACATTTTTTTCGCCCACCTTGATCAGGGACGATTTGCTCTGAAACGCAAACATCTGTGCTCCACCGGCAATTTTGGCAACCAGTCTTGCCTTTGAGCCTCCGGCTTTGACAATCTGGTCAATCAGCTCCACAATTCCGGTATCCGCAAATTTTGGAAGATTGGAATTATCTTTAATTGCCGTACTGTCCGGTAGCATAATATGAGCAAGACCTCCAACCTTGGTAAGCGGATCCCGAATAGCAATTCCGACACACGATCCAAGTCCCAGTGTTGTAAGCCCGTCCGGACTTTTGCAGACATTCAGATCTGCCATTCCCACTTTTATAATTTCACTCATTTTACATACCTAATGCAGTCAATATTTTATCATAGGATTCCAGATCCGGTACCAGGATAAAATATCCATTTAAGGTCATTTCATCCGTAAATTCCGTCTGGATCATCAAAATCCTGTCGCCAATTTCACCAAACTCAATAGCCGGAACGCTTAAAATGGCTCCTGCCATATCAATACACAAATCCGGCACAGAAGGTGTGATTGTCAGATTTGTGAGCTTTGACAGTGAATTGAGATAGGACGCTACAATAATATTTCCGATTTCTTTTAACGCAGATAACTCCATATCTGAGAATTTACCCTCTGACTGCGGAACATGCATCAGCTTTGAAACAAGGTTGTGCGCAGCTGTTTCTTCCAACAGAAACATCATGCTGCCGGTAATATCTCCCTCTACCAGAAGATAAACACCTGTCATCAGCTGTTCTTCTCCGCCTATTGCTGCACCGACTTCAGAAAAATTGAGCAGCCTTACCTGCGGCACCTTCATATCTACTTTGCACTGCAGAAGCTGTGCCAGTGCCGTCGTAGCATTTCCTGCACCAATATTTCCAATTTCTTTTAAAACATCAAAATACTGATCAGAATTATTTAAATTAAAGTCCTGCATATACCCATCCAATCTCTCGCGTGCAAATTGAACTTCTTTTAATTTGCCTTTTCCTTCTCAGAAAAAACGAGGTTTAAATCAAACAGGGATATCAATTCTCCCTTGTCTTTGCCAATTCCGGAAATAAAATTGGTCTTATCCTCCCCCGAATCATAAGAAACCTTTTCTATTTCCCTGGTATCCAGTGTAACAACCTCTTTGACTGCATCCACCAGAACACCGATGACTTCCCCATTGTCCAGTTTGATAATAATAATTCGGGTAAGCTTTGTGATCTCATCCTCACAAAGTCCCATTTTGAGTCGCAATGATACAACCGGTACTACTTCGCCACGCAGATTGATCACACCTTTTATGTATGCCGGTACATTGGGCACTCTGGTAATCCTCTGCATACGGACGATGTTGTCAATATACTTGATGTCGATACCGTACTGTTCATCGCCAAATTTTACAACAATATACTGAATTGTCTCGTAAGATTCCTGTATTCCTTCCATGTGCAACCTCCCTCTTACAACAACGCATTTGCATCAATGATCAATGCAATTTCACCATCACCTAAAATGGTTGCGCCGCTGATAACTTTACTCTTGTTTATGTATTTTCCGAGTGATTTGATAACGATTTCCTGCTGTCCCATCAGTTCATCGACAACAAGACCTGCCAGTTTATCGCCTTTTTTCACAATCGCGACGATCAGGTTGTCATCCGGTCCCTTGGTTGACTGGTTATCCAGTACCTTATTTAAACGGATCAACGGAATAACATCGCCTCTCAAATTGATCACTTCTTCATTTTGTACAAACTTAATTTCATCGGGAGCAATATCTTCGATCGTCTGGATGGAACCAAGTGAGATCGCATATTTTTCACCGCCGACTTCAACCATAAGAGCCTGGATGATAGCCAGTGTAAGAGGAAGGCGGATGATAAAGGTGCTGCCTTCACCCAGCTTTGTCTTTACTTCAACATCACCGCTGAGTGATTCGATCTTGGATTTGACAACATCCAGTCCAACACCTCTTCCGGATACATCGGTAACCTTTTTGGCAGTTGAAAAGCTTGGCTGGAACAGTAAATCAATCGCATCCTTATCGGACATAAGATCTGCCTGTTCCTGTGAGATCTTGCCCTTTTCGACAGCTTTGGCCTTAACAGCCTCCACATCGATACCGTTACCGTCATCCCTTACTTCGATGACTACATTGTTGCCATCCTGATATGCATCGAGGAAAATCGAACCAACCTCCGGCTTTCCGCGTTCTTTTCTGACCTCGGCTGATTCCAGACCATGGTCTGCGGAATTACGGAGCAGATGCATCAGAGGATCTCCAATCTCATCTACCACGGTACGGTCAAGCTCTGTTTCTTCACCTGACATAAATAACTGCATTTTTTTGTCCAGCTTCTTGGAAAGATCACGGATCATCTTAGGAAATTTCTGAACAACGGATTCAATAGGTACCATTCGTACCTTCATAACAGATTCATGCAAGTTGGTGGTCACGCTCTCCAGATATTCGATTGGCTCATTGACGCTGCTGTTGGCAGTAATTCCTTCTGTCTGGGCAGCTGAAACCAGTGAGTTTTTGGCAATGATAAGCTCACTTACCAGATTCATCAATACATCCAGTTTTTCAATATCAACACGGACTGTACGGTTGACGATCGGTTTGGAAACGGCTTTCTTTTCAGTCTTGGCAGCTGTCTGTGCGCTGGCAGCCGGCACACCTGTCTGTGCTGTAGCTGTCTCCGTTGTCTTTTCTTCGCTCGCCTGTACTTCCTGCGGTTTTTCTTCGGATAATTCAACCGGTGCGATATAGCAGCTGTCAATCTCGGATACATTCATAACAGCAGCCTTTACTTTGTCCAGATCAGCATCTGTTATAAAAATAATACTAAAATCAAAGTCAAATTTTTCATCTTCAATATCCTGTGCACTCGGTACGGAGATCATGGTCTCACCAAGCTCTTCCAGCGCCTTGTATACAAGAAATGCACGTGCGGCCTTTAATATACAGGTTTCCTGTACATAAACGGTCAGGCCGAATACGTTTTTACCCTGCTTTTTGGCCTCTGTAAGTACCATATTTTCAGTATCGGAAAATGCGATGCTTCTCCATTTTTCTCTGGATGCATCCCCTTCTGTCACAGCAGCTTCTTCCTTGACAGGCTCTTTTGCCTCTTCTTTGGCAGCTGCAGGTGCCACTGCTCCGTCCTTGGCAGCCAGAAATTCATTTAAGGCCTTGATCAGGTGCTCATTGTCATTGGTTCCCTCATCTGCTGTGTTTTGAATATTTTCGGTATATTCTTCCAAAGCATCCAGACACTGAAACAACAGATCGATCATATTTCCGTCTGCCTTCAGTGTGTTGTTGCGCACCTCAGAAAAGACATTTTCCATGTCATGGGTCAGATTCTGCATCCTTTTGTATCCCATAGTACCTGCCATACCCTTTAAAGTATGGGCAGCACGGAAAATTTCATTAATGGTATCCATATTTTCCGGATCCTGTTCCAGATTCATGAGCTGGTCGCTCAAATTTTGCAGATGCTCCTTGGTCTCATCAAGGAAGATCTCCAGATACTGACTAACATCCATCTTTCATTACCCCCACGTATTTTATTATCGTTTCAGCCACCTTATCAAGCGGCACACTTTCGTCCGTCAATCCAGCCAGATCAATAGCCCGCGGCATTCCATAAACGGCACACGTTTCTTTGTTTTGTGTAACTACAACAATCTGCTTGCTGTCCTTCAGGCTCCGGATGCCATTTTTGCTATCCGCTCCCATGCCGGTAAGTACCACACATATGATCCTCTCGTACCCACTGGCCGCCAATGACTCAAATAAATAATTGGCACAAGGCTTGACACCTTCCCTGGGCTCTCCGTCAAACAGCCTGAGCTCTTCACCGGTACACCTGCGTTTTAATTCCATATGCAGACCGCCCTTTGCCATGTAGGCACATCCCTTTTTTATCGTCATGCCGTCCTCTGCTTCAACCACATGAAGACTTGACATTGTGTCCAGCCTGGCGGATAAAGACTTGGTAAATCCGGCAGGCATATGCTGCACAATAAGGACCGGTGCATTGAGATTTCCGGGTAGTCCGGGCAATACATGCATCAGTGCCCTGGGTCCTCCCGTCGAACTGGCAATGACAACAATCTGATTGTCTTTATTTATTATATCACAACTTTTTCTACTCATAAGTGCAAAGTCACCTGTCAATCAATTTTTTTATTGTCTTACTGGATTCTACTGCGTTTTTTGCGTTCCTCTTCAAAAATAAATCGGATAATAGATTCTCTTTCACTGTTCATGATCTTTTCAAACATCAGTCGATGTTCGTATTCATCGTTGTCATTTTCCAGTTTTTGACAGCTTAATATTCTTCCGATCAGCTGATACACAGTTTCTTTTCCGTGTACCTGCAAAGAAAAGGAAAGTACCACCATATCATCCACCTCAAATGCAGTCTTTGACAGGAATTTCATGCCACCGCCGCTGATATCACGGATCTCACATTTTTTCATAATCAGTCCGTGCTGGACATGAAATACATCCTTATCCAGATCTCTCAGCTCCTCATCCATCATTGTCCTTGCTTTTAAAGGAATAGATGTGGAATAACGATAGTATTCCCTCCGTTGGAACTTCTCAAGCTTAGAAGTGGTCTCAGCTAACAGGATATATACATTATTGCTCTTATATCTGTCCACGATGCGTACAAAACACTGATACAGTCCATTTTTTGTATAGAAACAGAACTGATACTCCCCATCCTTTGGAAGCAGGATCAGCTTGGAGCCTTCCATCGGCATCAGTATTTCAAGCTGGTTATCCTCAATCAGATCATATATTTTGGATGTATATACTTTTTTACTGGATGAATTGCCTAAAATAGCTTTTTCGACAGCCATAATGTCAATTTTTTCACCGGGTCTGACTAATTCCGTTAATGTCATAAATCTGCTCCTTTGTTTATGATATCCTTATCCTATTTCCTCGTAATAATGTGAGAGAAAAATGCTGCCATTCCCCTTTTGGGCGTCGCAAGAGCTGGTTCCCCGTACATCAAAACCTGTGCAATTTCCTGATATGCCTTGGCCGATCTTGCATTGGGTGTTGCTAAAGAAACCGGCATCTGCTGCATGACAGCCTGACTAAGATACGTATCCTGCGGTACACTGCCAAGATAGGATATCGGCAGCTTCAGATATCGCGCTACAACCGCATTCAGCTTTGTAAATAAAGCCTTTCCTTCGTTTTGGTTGGCTACTTTATTGGCCATTACCTTGATCTGTGACATTTCCGTTGAAAAGCGGTCATGCCTGTTGAGTGCTTTCAGCAATGAATAGGAATCGGTAATCGAGGTCGGCTCCGGCGTCGTCACTAAAATAATTTCCCCACTTGCCACAAGAAATTCCAAAACAGCATCGGAAATTCCCGCACCGGTATCTACGATCACAATATCCGCGATTGCATCCAGCTCTGCCAGATTCTGAATGATATAAATCAGATATTCACGGCTCAGATTGGAAAGCCCGGCAATTCCGGATCCACCGGAAATAAATCCGACACCGGCCGGTCCCCAGGTAATGATATCTTTGATATTTTTGCCCTGATAGATCAGATCGCACAGATTGTGCTTTGGTACCGTACCAAACATGATCTCAATATTGGCAAGCCCAAAATCCGCATCCAGAATGATCACGCGCTGTCCCATCTGACGGAACTGGATGGCTAAATTGATCGCGGTATTGGATTTGCCAACTCCGCCTTTTCCACTGGTCACGGTGATGACCCTTGCCACAGGACGTTTGGGCTGATTGTTCATTTTAATAATATTTCTTAAGTTTTCTGCCTGATCCATAAACTCCTCCTTAAGAAATCCTGTTTCCGCCAAGCAGAAGCTTTACTGTCTTTTGCGGGTTAAAATCTTCCATATCATCCGGCACATTCTGTCCACAGGTCACATAGGAAAGCCTGGCTCCTGTGTGAAGCTTGAGATTTAAAAGATTGCCCAGACAGGTCGTTTCATCTAACTTGGTAAAAATAAGTTTAAACTGAACCATCGTCGCATATGCATCTGCAATATTTAACAGATCCTTGTACTTGGTGGTCGCACTGACAACCAGATATACTTCTTTTTCCAATTCGGGATCCACGGCATTTATAAACTCATTCATGGCATTTCTCTGTGTCTCATTGTGGTGGGAATGCCCTGCCGTATCCATGAAAATATAGTCATAATCCTTGTAACGCTCAATCTCCTTTTGCATTTCCTCCGTCGTATAGATAATGCTGAACGGAACATTCAGGATATTGGCGTAGGTGCGTAACTGCTCTGCAGCTGCAATACGGTAAGTATCCATGGTAAACAAAGCTACCTTTTTCTTTTGCTCCACAGAATATCTGGATGCGATCTTGGCAATGGTGGTCGTCTTGCCGACACCGGTCGGTCCGATGAAAAATACGACCTTCGGTCCCTTTTTTGCAGGTGTGATACCCTCAGGCTGCTCAAATTTTAAAATCATCTTCTGATATACATTGGAAAGCATAAAATCGATGGGCATATTGGGCTTTAAGACAGCGTCCAGCTCATCAATGATCTGGTTGGCATAAGTCTCTGCGACTTCATTTTCCAGGAGCGTATTATAAAGAAGCTTTAAGAAACGCACATTGCTGTTTTCTTCCTCCTCCGGTTTATCATGGGTGGCCGGCGCTTTTTCTGTTTTGGGTTCTTCCTTTGCTTCATCCCGCTGGAGCTGTTTTTCAATCAGGCTCTGCAGGCTGTCAAGCTTCTGCTCCAGTACCTTATCATTTTTACCTGTTTCAGCAGGCTGCACATTGGAAACAGACTTTGGCACATCCGGCGTTTTTATACCGGCTGTACTTTCCTTTTGCACATTTTCTGCAGGCTGGACCTTCTTTTTTTCGGGCAGGATGCGATCCGGTTCCTCTTCCAGAGCAACCGTTACCTCGATCAACTTGGACTTTAAAAAAGCAAACAGTCCTTTTCTTTTTACCTCTTTGACATTCATGACAACAATGCCAGCTCCAAGCTCTTTTTTGGCAGCTTCTATTGCATCATTTTCTGTTTTTCCCTGAAATTTTTTGATAATCATTTACAATTTCACCGTCCCAACTGACTGTAATTCAACATTCGGCTCTATTTCATTATAGGATACCACAATAAGATCCGGCAGATACTGCTCTGTCATTTTCTTAAAATATATCCGGACAATCGGAGAAGTAATCACGATCTGCGGTCTTCCAAGGCTGTCCAGTTTTTCTACTTCTGTCTTGGTATGGTCTATGATCGTCCTTGTTTTTTCGGGATCAAGCGTCAGGTATGCACCCTGCTCTGTCTGTTTGACACTTCCCATGATCTCCTGCTCGACCTTGGCATCTACCGTGACTACACTTGTCGTCTCATTGGGAGCAAAATATTTGGCACAGATAGCACGCTTTAATGCCTGTCGCACATATTCTGTCAAAATATCCGTATCCCTGGTAGAAGCCGCATAATCGGCAAGTGTTTCAAATATGGTAAGCAGATCTCTTATGGAAACACCCTCCATCAGCAGATTCTGCAATACCTTCTGAACCTCACCAAGCCCAAGAAGCTTGGGTACAAGCTCTTCGACAATGGAAGGATTGGTTTCTTTTAAGTTGTTGACCAGATTTTGTACGTCCTGACGTGTCAGAAGCTCTGCAATGTGCTGACGGATAACCTCGGTCAGATGCGTTGCAATGATGCTTGGCGGATCCACAACGGTATAGCCAAGACTTTCGGCTCTCTCCCTCTGCCCCTCGGTGATCCAGATTGCCGGCAGATGGAAGGATGGTTCAAAGGTCGGAATACCGGTGATCTCTTCCTCGACATAGCCGGGGTTCATCGCCATATAATGGTCAAAGAGGATTTCTCCTTCGGAAACCTGGATTCCCTTGATCTTGATAATGTATTGATTAGGATTTAACTGGATGTTGTCCCTTAAACGGATGATCGGCACAACCGTACCAAGCTCAAGTGCAATCTGCCGTCTGATCATAACAACACGATCCAGTAAATCGCCTCCCTGATTGACATCTGCAAGCGGTATGATACCATAACCAAATTCCAGCTCGATCGGATCCACCTGCAGCAGGGAATTGACATTTTCGGGCTGTCTGATCTCTTCTGCCTCTGCCTCTTCCATATCCACGGCACTTTCAATGCCGGAGGTCTCAATCTGCGCCTGCATATTGCGTCCGCAAAGGATAAAACAAAAGCCTAAAGCCAGAAACAATACAGCATTTAACGGTGTAACAACACCTAAGAAACACAAAATAGCCCCTACCTGATAACAGGCCTTGGGCATACCGAATAACTGCTTGATCAGAACGGAACCAAAATCAGAATCCTTGCTTCCCTTGGTAACCAGAATACCGGTGGAAAGTGAGATTAAAAGCGACGGGATCTGGCTGACAAGTCCGTCACCGATGGTCAGAATGGAATAACGGTTTAGCGCCGTATTGATGTCCATGCCGTTTCGAAGCATGCCCATCGCAATACCGCCGACCAAGTTGACAACGGTAATGATCAGTCCGGCAGTTGCATCTCCCTTTACGTATTTAACAGCACCATCCATGCTACCGAAAAAGCTGGATTCCTGCTGGATCTTTTCTCTTCGTATCTTGGCCTCGGCATCTGTAATAGCACCTGTATTGAGGTCTGCATCAATCGCCATCTGCTTACCTGGCATAGCATCCAGAGTGAATCGGGCTGTAACCTCAGCTACACGTTCAGAACCTTTGTTGATTACCATAAACTGAATGATGATCAGGATGACAAACACGATCGCGCCCATGATCAGATCACCACTACCAACGAAGTTTCCGAAGGTCTCAACGACGTTTCCGGGACTTCCGGTGGTAAGGATCAGTCTTGTGGAAGAAACATTTAATGCAATTCTGAAAATGGTTGTAAACAAAAGGATGGTCGGGAAATAAGACATTTCCAGAACCTCTTTTGCAAACATACAACGGAACATGATCAGGAAAGCAAGTGAAATATTGCAGGCTAACAGCACATCCAAAAGTGCGGAAGGAATCGGTACAATCAACATAACAAATGCTGCAACAATATATAATGCAACGCCCAAATCGGCTTTTTTCATTTTGTACCTCTCCTTTCCTTTTATACATTGATGGATCTTTTGGTCCGTAACCGGACACTTCCTGTCTGCTGACTATATATCACATCAGATCTTGCCCTGCATATGGTAAACCATCGCCAGTACCTCGGCGACTGCCTGATAAAGCTCCTGCGGCACCTGCTCTCCCAGCTCCACATTGTGATAGAGCATACGCGCCAGAGGCTTGTTTTCTACAATTTCTATCTGATATTCCTTTGCTTTTTCTTTGATCTTCTGCGCCAGATAGTCCTCGCCCTTTGCCACAACAATCGGCGCCGGTGCGATCTGTGCATCATACTTGACGGCAACTGCAAAATGCGTCGGGTTGGTGATGACCACATCCGCCTCAGGCAGCTGCTGCATCATACGTCTGCGGGATGCCTCCTGCATCTTGGCACGTATCTTGCCCTTTACCTGTGGATCACCTTCTGCCTGTTTGTATTCATCCTTTACTTCCTGCTTGGTCATCTTCTGGTCTTCATGGAACTTATGCTTTTGATATGCAAAATCCAAAGCAGCGATCAATACATAAATAATGGATACCTTCAGGCCGAAGTTGATGGCAAGATCACCGGCTGCGGCGATTCCCTGCCACAATGGCATATTGAAAAGCAGGTAAATAATATCGGTATTGTCTTTAAAGGTTGAATAGGCAACCCATGCGATCAGCCCGATCTTTAAGATGGACTTGACAAGCTCCATCAAAGACTGTGTCGAAAATATACGCTTAAAGCCATTAACCGGATTCATTTTACTAAGCTTTGGCTGCATCGGTTTGGCGGTCGGTTTCCATTTGACCTGTATCAGATCCGATAAAAATGCAGCAATAAAGCCCAGTATCAGAAATGGTGCAACGACCAGTAAAATCTTTAACATCGAATTTTTGATGAGTGCTTCTATGGAACCGGTTGCCACAAACCCATCCGGCATGCGGATTGCATCGCCGATCTTATCATAGGACATCGAAAAAACAGACAGTAAATTTTCACCTAAGAAACCAAGTCCGAATTTTAATATCAGAAACAACACAATTAGCCCGGTTGCATTGGCAATTTCTTTGCTCTTTGCTACCTGGCCTTCTTTTCTTGCGTCGCTTATTTTTTTGGCGGTAGGTTCTTCAGTCTTTTCTCCGCCCGGTCCTTCTTTGGCGAAGAACTGCAGATTGTATTGGATCAAGCCATCATCGCCTCCACAAAAGTAACCATCATCGTCTTCATCTCAGTAAATATCATATCTGAAATATACGGTAACATCCCCACCGTCAAAAACATAACTCCAAGCCCCAACAACAGTTTGATCTGCATACCAACAGCAAACATGTTGAGCTGCGGAGCAACCTTTGCCATAATACCCAGAATGACATTGGTGATCAGCATAACACAAAAAACGGGAAGGCAGATCCGGAAGCCAATATTGATATAATCCGACATAAAACGGATAATTCCCGTTATCAGGCTCTCACTATGAAAAACAGCTCCATTGACCGGTATCAGTGTATAGGTCTCAACAAAGGCTTTTACCAGATACTGATGCAGATTGGAAACAATCAAAAGCAGTAAAACCATATACTGATAAAAGATACCTGATACACTCACGGTGTCTTTTGTCATCGGATCGTACTCACTTGCCATTGCCAATCCGATTTCCATATCAACCATTCTTCCGGCAAACGAAACAATATAAGTACAGATATTGACACCCAGACCGATCAACAATCCGGTAAATACCTCTCTTGTGACGATCATGGCATATTCCAGTACCGTCCGGTATTCCATTGCCTGATGCGGCATGGTAGCCTCATAAATGAGCACTGCAAAGAAAAAAGAAAATGCCGCTCTCACACGTCTGGGTGTATTGTTGGTGCTGAAAAAAGGAGCTACAAACACAAAGCTTGCCACACGTGCCAGAATCAGCAGAAAATATTCAAATTCATACATGGAAAAGGAATAATTGATCATCCCGTCACCTTATATAAAGAGAAAAATTGGACCATAAATCCACCATAAATCCACTCATATTGTCAAGCATCCATCCACCAAGCAGCATAAGTGTCAAAAAAACAGCCAGTATTTTGGGAACAAATGTCAGTGTCTGTTCCTGAATGGATGTGACCGTCTGGAAAATACTGATGACCAGTCCGACAGCCAGTGACACCAATAAAATCGGTGCGGAAGTCTTGATGATCAGGAAAAGTGCATCACTTCCCATATCTACGACCCAGTCTGTTGACATATCATCCATCCTTTCTTAAAAACTATAGCTTAGTAAAAAGTCCGTACCAGATTGACAATTACCAAATTCCATCCGTCTGCCAGAACAAAAAGCAGGATCTTGAACGGCATGGAAATCGTCGTCGGCGGCAGCATCATCATACCCATACTCATAAGTGCCGATGCAACTACCATATCAATTACGATAAACGGAATATAAATAACAAATCCGATAATAAAAGCAGTACGAAGCTCACTGACCATAAATGCAGGGATCAGGGCACTTGTCGGGATATCGTCCAGATCTCCCGTCCATTCATAACCTCCGATATCACAAAAGGTCTTGGCATCCTTGGTCTGTGTCTGGCCATACATAAATTCCCGTAAAGGCTGTATGCCTCTCTCTAACGCAACCTCCTGCGTGATCTCTCCTGCCTCCAACGGCTTGATCGCATTGTCATTGATCTGTGTTATGACAGGATTCATAATGAAAAATGTCAAAAACAAGGACAGCGCAATCAAAATCTGATTGGGCGGAGCCGTCTGCGTATTGAGTGCCGATCTGGTAAAATGCAGCACGATCAGAATACGCGTAAAAGATGTCAAACAAATAATGAGAATGGGTGCCAAAGTGATGCCGGTCAAAATCAACATGATCCTCAGGGCACCTGCAATAGTTCCATTCCCATCATTGTATGTAACAGTCAAGTCATTTGCTATATTCAGTTCTTTTAAATCATCAGGCGTTTCTGCAGTACCGGGCTCACGGATATTGGTCCGGTCTTCTGTTGTTCCCGCATCAGACGAAGAATCCAATGCGCCTATTGTTGTAGCATATACCTGCTGCGGTCTTAACAAGAGCACAACCGCAACCAGCATACATATCAGCAATCCTTTACGCAGATAACCGCAAAAACGTGTTTTACAACTCGTCGATTGTATGCTCTTCATCGTCTTTGTCAATGGTCCTTTTTTGTTTTTTGCCTGCAATTTCCTTTGCCTTGTTGAAAAAGTCTTCAAATGAAACTGCCTTCTGCGTGAAACCTTCATCACGGAATGTGATTTCATCTTCCTGTAATTCGCACAGAACTGTCACAGTATCCCTGCACACGGCAACTGCCAGATACTTGTGTCCGATACGCATAATCTGGACATATTTATTTTGTGACAGCCTGAAAGTATCAACCGTCTCAAAATTGCTTCCTGATAGCTTTCCCTTCTGCACGCCGGCTACATACCGGGTCGTCAGCCATGTGGCGATCAGAACAACAATAAATAAAACAATGACGGTCAACAGCTGTGCTGCCGAATCAATCGTAGATGTTGTAACAAGAAGCATCTTAACCTACAACCTTCTTTACAGCTTCCAAAACACGGTCAGCCTGGAACGGCTTTACAATAAAGTCTTTTGCACCGGCCTGGATGGATTCAATTACCATGGCCTGTTGACCCATTGCAGAACACATAATAACCATGGCTCCGGGGTTGGCTGCTTTGATATTTTTTAAGGCCTGGATGCCATCCATCTCCGGCATGGTAATATCCATCAAAACCAGATCCGGTTTTAATTCATTATACTTTTCTACAGCCTTTAAACCATTTTCGGCTTCTCCACATACATTGTAGCCGTTTTTGGTTAAAATATCTTTGATCATCATTCTCATAAATGCTGCATCATCACAAATTAAAATATTCTTTGCCATTTTTTCTCTCCTAAACTCCCTGATTATTTACAATTTCGGTTACTCTGATACCAAAACTTTCTTCAATAACAACAACTTCACCTTTTGCAACAAACTTGCCGTTGACTAAGACATCAATCGGTTCACCGGCAATTTTATTCAGCTCTATGATCGTACCCGGTGCAAAGTCCAGAATTTCTGCAATGGACTTTTTGGTCCTGCCAAGCTCTACCGTAACCTCCAATGGTACATCCATGATCAATCCGATATTTTCCTGTGTAGGCATTGCCGTATAGGATTGATTGAAGGACTGGAACTGGGCCGGCTGGATATTGAGATTCTGCTGCGGCTGCTGCATGTTCATCTGAGGCATTTCCATCTGGGGCATTCCCATTTGAGGCATACCCATCTGCGGCATTCCATATCCCATTGGCTGCTGTGCCTGATTGTATCCCATCTGCGGCGCTGCCGGTGTCGGCTCAACCGTAGGCGGAATATATGGTGTCGGTTCCGGTGCGGGAGCTTTTGCGGGCTCAGGTGCCGGACTCTCTGCTTCCTGATTGCCTATAAACATCTGATACAGGGATCTTGCAAAATCAACCGGATACAGCTGCATAATAGTGGAATCCACCAGATCCTCAATCTGCATACGGAACTCGATCTTTACAAATGTTCCCTCTAAGAAAGGAGCTATATCAGACGGCTGCTTCTGCTCTAATAAGTTGAGCAGGCTCGCTTCCGGTGGACTGATATCGATCATACGTCCCAGCATGGAAGAAAGGCTTGTGGCACTCGAACCCATCATCTGGTTCATGGCCTCTGAAATCGCACTCAGATGCAGTTCCGTAAGCTCACCTTCGGTATTGGTGCCGTCTCCTCCCATCATAAGGTCTGTAATGACCTTTACATCATGCTCTCTTAAAATCAATATATTGGCGCCATCAAGACCGGAAGTATATTTGATCTGAATAAAGACACATGGCTTTTCATAGTCCTCCATCAGATTTTCCCATCTGGCCATAGATACTACCGGTGTCGTAATATTTACTTTTTTGTTTACCAGAGAGTACAACGTCGTTGCCGATGTTCCCATACTGATATTGGCAATCTCACCGATCGCGTCTTTTTCGATATCCGTCAACTCAACATCTTCCATTATCGGAGCAGACTGTTGAACAGGTGCACTCCCGGCGGGGGCCTGATTCTGCGGCTCTTCCTGTGGCACTTCTCCTGCAGCCATTCCGGCTAATAATGCATTAATCTCGTCCTGAGATAATGATGCTCCGTCCATTCGTCTATTCCTCCTCTCTGATTACTGAAGTTACTCTTACAGCGTATTTGTCTTTATTAACACCCGGTAAGGCAGTAAATTTTTTGATATTTCCTACATATATATCCATTTCGTCTTCCACACCACGGTCCAGCCTGATGATATCACCAACCTGCAGTGATGCAAAATCCATAACGGATATCACGCTCTGTCCAAGTACCGCTTTAATCGGCACATCTACATGTTTGATCAAAGCCTCAATATTATCCTGGAACTCTTCGCCGCTGACTTCCTGCATCGTTGAGAACCAATACTTGGTATTGAGCTTATCCATGATAGTTTCCAATGTGATAAATGGCAGGCAGGCATTCATAAAGCCTTCTACCTCGCCGATCTTGACATTGAGTGTCACAATCGCGATCATCTCATTGGGTGAAATGATCTGTGCAAACTGGGGATTAGTCTCAATTCTATCTAAAAACGGTTCCAGATCCACAACATTTTTCCATGGCTCCCGGAACAATCCCATACATACGACCATGATCTTTTCTAATATCGACAATTCAATTTCCGAAAAATCGCGGTTTCTCTCTAACGGAACTCCCGCACCTCCCAGCATACGGTCGATAATGGCATAGCCAAGACTTGACTGAAGCTCTAAAATGATATTGCCGGGCAGAGGTTTAAAATTGACAATTCCCAAAATGACAGGATTGCTCAATGCATTGGTAAATTCCGAAAATGTAACCGCCTCTGAACTGGCTACACTGACCTGTACATTTTTTCTAAGGTATACCGGAAGGTTGGTTGATAGCAGTCTTCCGTAATGTTCAAAGATAATTTCCAATGTTCGAAGATGCTCTTTGGAAAACTTGGCAGGACGCTTGAAATCATAGTTTTTAACCTGCGGTCCCTGATTTTCTTTTAAGTCATCTACTTCCAGCTCACCACTGTCCAGTGCCGCCAGCAAACTATCTATCTCATTTTGAGATAATACTTCACTCACCAAGTCCACCTCCTCTTCATGTGATCTCAGACCTCAGGCATTACTGTACAAGGAATTTGCTAAATGTCACTTTATAAATAAAGTCCGAATCAAACATTTCTTTTGACTGCAATCTGCTAAGGATCTCATTTTGTACATCAGCACTCTTGACCTGCACTTCATCGGCAGTATACTGACTGATAACCTCTGTGATGATACCCTCAATCAGGCTCTGTCTACTGCTGATGTCAGCTCCATAGGTCTTGTATCCGTCATTTTTGGTATTCATGGACAAGGATACCTTGACAAGTGCATAGTGCATGTTGCCGTCTTCGCCTCGTAAGAGTGGAATCGTCATTTCATCCGGCAGATCGTATACTTCTGTATCTTCCAATGATACTGCTTCTGCACTCTCTTCGGTTTCGGTGCCCTGATTCAGTTCAAGCTTTAAAACAGATGCAATATCCGTAACAATAGCGGCAGTCTTTTTGTTGGTGCCCATCACACTGATCATCATAATGGATGTCATAACAAGATTGACGATCAACAATGCCAAAATAATAATAGACAATAAATTCTTCTTCAATTTAGCGCCTCCTACTCACCCGTACTGAGTGAATGATATATCTTGATTTCGACACGGCGGTTTTGTGCCCTTCCCTCTTCTGTAGAGTTGTCGGCAACCGGAACATATTCGCCCATGCCCGAATGCTTGATCTTTGCGGGATCTAAAAATGTCGTTTCCATAAAGTAGTTGAATACAGATAATGCACGGAAGCTTGACAGCTCATTGTTGTCTGCATATTTGGAATTGTGAATAGGTACATTGTCTGTATGTCCTTCGATCTCAATCGTACTCTGTGCATACCGCGTCAGGATCTGTCCGATCTTATCCAGAATAGGCTTCGCCTCCTCTTTGATCTGGGCGCTTCCCGAATCAAACAGCAAAGCTCCGTTTAACGTAAGGGAAACATACTGCGCTGTAAAATCAACATCGATCTCATTGGCAAACTGGCTTTCATCCACAGCCTCCTGCACCTTTTCAGCAAGCTGTTCGCTCTCCTCAAGCTGTTTTTCCGCCAGCTGCTTTTCAAATTCCTCTAAATCATTGACTTCGGTATCACTGTCTGCGGATTTACCCGTGCTGTTGATATAATCATCAAGCTCATTGAGCTGGCTGACACCGTTGCTGATCAGGATACCGTCTCCGATCGCAGTCGCTCCTCCCGGGAAAATACTGAAACTCTGATTGAAGGATGCAGCTACCTGCTGAAGCTTTTGTGCATCCATGGTTGACATAGAGAACAACAATACGAAGAAGCACAGCAACAGGTTCATCAGATCACTGAAGGTAGCCATCCATGCCGGAGATCCTCCTCCGCCGCCTTCGTCTTTCTTTTTTCTGGCCATTACTGCTCACCGCCCTCCTCTGTGCTTGCTGCAGCTCTTTCTGCCGGAGCAAGGAAGGACTTGAGTTTTTCTTCAATAACTCGTGGGTTTTCACCTGCCTGAATGGATAAAAGACCTTCGATCATGATCTCCTTGACCATGGACTCGCTGTCGCTGTTGGCCTTTAGCTTGGTAGCTACAGGAGTGGCAATCCAGTTGGCAAGCATGGAACCGTACAAAGTTGTGATCAACGCCGTAGACATGTTGGGACCAATGGTGCTTGCATCTGTCAGACTTTGTAACATCAAAATAAGACCGATCAAAGTACCGATCATACCCCATGCAGGGCCCATGGCTGCGACATTCATCCAGAATTCGATTCTCTTTTTGTGTCGGTCTTCTATGCATGACAATTCAGTTTCCAGAATACCACGTACCAGTTCGGGATCTGTACCGTCAACGATCAGTAAAATTCCTTTTTTGAGAAATTCATCATCCAGATCCGCTGCTGCTTCTTCCAAAGAAAGCAGACCTTCTTTACGTGCTATATTTGACAAATCGATAATCTTCTTAATAATCTGCGGTGTTTCAAGCGCCGGCACCTTGAATACCAGTAGAAAGCTCTTCAGTCCACTGATAAAGTCCTGAACGGAATTCATCGCAAGAACACAGGCAACCGTACCACCGACCGTAATGATAAATGATGGTCCGTGAAGGAAATGAGTGATGGCAGCAAAGCCTTCATCACCGGTAACAATACCGAAAATAATCATTCCAAGGCAGACTACAAATCCGATAATTGATGCTAAATCCATTGAAAATTCCTACCCTTTTTACCAATTATGTAAAAATATCCTTTCTGTACAATTTTACTAAATTTTTGATCTCTTGTCTACTTTCTTTTACGATTATTTTGCGTCCGGTCGTAAAGCTTATGACCGTATCCGGCGTTTCTTCTACAAGTTCGATCAAATCCGGATTTATTAAAATTTTTGTTCCGTTTAACCTTGTGACCTCAATCATGGATGTCCTCCCTTTTTATAGCCTTTTTATCAACGATCTGACAATGTACTCAATACGCTGTTCCAAAGTGTACTTTTCCATAATATGCTTTTGATACAATGAAACATAGGGACACTCTTCGCAAAACGAAAAACATCCCTATGCTTCTATATCTGTTTATTAACTTGCCTTGTATAAAACAAACGACTCAATTATCGTTTGAGGTTTACCAGCTCTTCCAATAATGTATCGGAAACGGTAATGATACGTGAATTGGCCTGGAAACCACGCTGTGCTGTGATCATATCTGTAAATTCAGCAGATAAGTCTACGTTACTCATTTCCAGAACGCCTGTCTCCATATATCCGCCGTTTGCGGAGATATCAACACCAATTCCATCAAATGTACCGGAGTTGAGCGTTGCGGAATACAGGTTGTCGCCTTCCTTTTCAAGACCTGCTGCGTTGGAAAATTCTGCAACTGCGATCTGTCCCAGCAGTCTGGTCTGTCCATTGTCATAGGAAGCGTAGATCATACCATCCTTTTGGATAGAGATACCTGACATGGCACCGAGCTTACGTCCGGTTCCAACGCCCTTGATATCACCGGGATCTGCTCCGATCGTACTGGTTCCGTTGTTGTTGAAGTTGGTTGATGTTGAAAAATCAATACTGATATTTTCATAAGGGCCTGCAGGATACGTCTCTGCACCAAAGGATAGTTGCAGTGTAAAATCATTGGTCAGACCGTTGACGCTGCGGATCGTACCGGTTGCGGGATCGTACTGTACAAGTCCGCCTGTAACCTGTCTTCCGGCTGTATTTAATGTTGTGGTGGTAATCGGATTACCATCCTTGTCTGTACCGTTTGTGGAAGTCAGAATGCTTGCAAAATTGCCGGCATCCACATAGCTTCCTACCGTAGTGCCATCGGTAAGTGTAAGCTTTGCAAACTCGGTATAAGAAGAATATCCAAAAGCATTGGCGATCCGGTTTTTATCTGCATCGGAAAGTGCTGTACTGGTCAGATCGATTGTCTGTGTCACACCGGAATCATCCACATAAGAAAGATTGGTTCCTGCCAGTGTGTATGTAGATCCAAGTACCAGTGACTGCGACTTGGGTGCTGTGGAAACACTTCCTAACTGAACACCGTTGATATTGACCTCTTCTCCGTTTTCATTGAGAATGCTGGAAAGCTCCACGGAATACAGGCCTGCTGTATCAGTCTCTTTCATGGAAAGCTTTGCGGTATAGGAATATCCAAGCTTATCAAAGAAGCTAAGGCTCATGATCTTACCGGATTCAGATGCTACCTGGGCATCATTTTTATCAATGATACCGGAAACATATGCTCTGGTTGTTGCTTCCGGCGGATATGTCATATTGTCGGCGCTCATGATACGGAGAGCTGATACGGTATCCTTTTTGATGGTACCGGTTGTCTCATCTACCTGCCATCCCATAACATTGTAACCGTTGGATGACATAGCCAGGTTGCCGACACTGTCTACATAAAACGAACCGTCTCTGGTAAAGAAATTGTTGCTGCCGTCGCTGACTATGAAAAAGGAATCTCCGGTGATACGGATATCAAACGGATTGCCGGTTGTCTGTGATGCACCTGCTGTTTCAATCGCAGTGCTGATTGCTCCTGACTTAACACCAAGACCGATCTGCTTTGCATTGGTACCTGCTGTTCCGCTTGTTGCATTGGGTCCGCTGGCAGACTGTGTTGTCTGATACATCAATTCTGAAAAAGTAATGGACTGTGATTTGTACGCCGTTGTATTAACGTTGGCGATATTGTTACCAATTACATCCATTTTGACCTGATGTGTCTTTAAACCCGACACACCAGAGTAGAGTGATCTCATCATAATTAAAACGACCTCCTGTTATTGAACCGTCTGTTTTCTCTGTCATTCGAAAACAAATTAGCCTCCATAAGGTCCGGCTATGCAATTACGGCTCCATCAATATTTGTAAAAATTTTGTCATCCGCCTGTGACTGATCCATTGCTGTGATTACTGTATTTTTGGGTATGTTTACAATAAATGCCAGCTCATCGACCATAACAAGCGAATCCTTGATTCCTTTCGCACCGGCTTTGTTGGCCCCCTGCATCAGTCTCTCCATCTGTTCCTCGGAAAGCTCAATATTGCGGTCTGCAAGGCGGTTGGATGCATGCTTGGAAAATTTTATGGAATCACTGTTTTTTTCAATCGTGCCCTTTAAGACATCCTGAAACGAAACAGAATCTGTATCGCTGTGATCCTTTACCGGTAATGTACTGCCCAGATACCGGTCCATAATTTCCGCACTGGAAAGGAATGCCTGATTGATTCCATTCATCATACTTCATCACTATCCTTGTTGTCATCATTGCCATCATCGTTTTTGTTGTCACTATTGTTATCGTCAGAAATCTCCTGTAACTTAACAAGCTCTTCCATTTTTTCTCTGTAACCATTGATACGGTCTACATTTTCTTTCGCTACAAAGCTCTTCTGATAGTCATCCATTTCATCATACATCTTGGTAATGGAATCAACGGCCTCTTTATCCTGAATGGTCAGGGTATTGACATTGGGAAGCTTATTTAATGCGGTATTTAAGGTAACTGCTTTGGAATATGCTTCGATATAAGCAGGATCTGCTACCTCTTTTACATCATCCAAAGACCATGACTGATTGTTGATCCAGACGATTGCTTTATTGTTTTCATAGCTGATATAATCAACAATTCCCATGTCGCTGGAAGTTTTTCCGCTTGAGTCTGTATGCTCAACTACGACTGTCTTTCCTACCAGATCAGAAGCTCTTGACAATTCCATGGTTGCGCTCATATTCTGCATCTGTTCCAGTTCTGAGAATGTTGCATACTGCGAAATATACTCGGTATTGGAAGTCGGTTCCAACGGATCCTGATATTTCATCTGTGCAACCAGTAACTGTAAAAAGTCATCCTTGCCCAGGGAAGAGCCGCCGGATGTTTTTTTACTACTATCTGTGCTTTCTGTTGCACGCTGCTGTAGAATTCCATCTACTACGCTGGCTGATACCATATGTATTTCTCCTTTCAAATCTTATTTTATGCCATGACATCCATACTGCTGCCATTTTTGCTCATCATATCAATCTGGATACGCTCTGCATCTGATAAGCTTTCATCTGCAAGCATTTCCTGTGCTTCGTCAAGACCGGACAGCATGATCCTTCTTCTTGACTGCTTGTTTACCTGCTGTTCATACTGCTCTCTTGCCTCTTCGCCGCTCTCTTTTTGCATATTGTGCTCAAAGCTGTGGCTGGCAATCGTAACTTCAACAGAATCGACCTTCAGGCCCTGTTCGTTTAATTCTTCCTTCAGCGTAATCGCCTGAACAGCCAGTGCATCTCTTACCGCTTCATTTTCTGTTGTGATCACGGCCGAAATCACACCTGCTTTTTCAGACACCTGTAAATGTACATTTCCAAGCGACGCCGGATGAAGGGAAATCTCAATCTCGGAAAAATTCTGTGCCTGATTGATCTTAACCTGCTCAGCAATCTGATCGATAATATCCTGTACGTTGACATCGGATGAAAACGTCATCTGCTCCGGTGCGATCTCTCCTGCCATCTGTACATCGGTCTGTCCAAACGGTGAAACAAAAGAAGAAGCATCCGTATGTCCCTGCATGGACTGTCCTGTAGAGCTTCCGGTCTGGCTCTGTGACTTGGAATCTGATACCGTATCTGCGTCTGTATCATTTTCTGCTACAGCATCTGTATCGGCTTTTTCATCTACGACACTGTCATCATCACTTTCCCGGTTGATCTCATATGTAACAGTTGTGTCTTTGGTATCGGAAACCGTATCTGCGACTGCATCTTCCTGTACTCCGGAAACCTCTGCGGTATCTACAGCTTCTTCAAACACTTCTGTATCTGCCATTCCCTCCGGAAGCACTTCCTCAAAGCCTTCAAGCATATCTGCAAGCTCTGTACTAAGCTCCCGGATCGTTGCAAATAAATCTGCATCGGTCAGCATAGCCACACTGTCACCATCTGCGGTAAGCTCTGTAACTAAAAGTGCGACATTGGACTGGATGGAAAGATCCGTAAAAGAAAGTCCCAGCTCTTCCATTGCAGCCTTGACATCATCTTCTGATACCTGCAATTTGTCAGCAATCTTTTTGACAATCTTATCTTCAGTATCCGTATTGTCCTTTACCGTAGCATCATCACTGCCCGTTTCCTTTATCTTCTGACTGTTTGAAAACGGATAAGTACGCGATACATTCTGTGTCATGCCATAAGCAGTCTTTGTATCACTCTGTATCGTATTTTTACCTGCATCTGTCTGATCTGCAGCTCTGGATACGCTCTGGTTCTTGGCCATATTCATGGCATTCTGGAACATTCCGGATATATCATCGGTATCCGATGTGCCGTTTTGAGTGCCTTTGGTACGTCTTGCATAATAAATGCCGGATACATCCTGAATAGAACTACTTGTCATATTTAAACCTCCTTTCTCTTAACTTATATCGGATCAATAAACCGATATCTTAAGAGTCCGGATCCATAATTTTTGTAATCTTGGCTGCAACCGTCGAATCCATAACACCTAAAATAGCACCTCTGTCATCCGGCTCCATCACACCGAGTATTTTGGCAACCAGATCCAGATTGTCCGTCATGCCCTCAAAGATCGTTGCTGCCTGCTTGGGCTTCATCTCCGAATATGCCTGTGCGTATTCCTTGATTTCTTCGGATACTGCCTCTGTTTTTACGACTTCCTTGTACAGGTTTTCTGCCGTTTCCGGATCCATGGACTCGAAATACTTGACATATTCATCCGGTCCCGGTCCGTTTTCCGCATAGACAACCTCTTCATAAAATTCATTTTTGATACGCTGGAACTCCAACTGCTTATCTTCAAAGGTCTTTAATCTGGCAACCTCATTTTGAAGCTCCGTGATCTTTTCCGCATCGGCATTGACTGTCGCCTGTGCACTTTCCAACTGTACCTTGAGTGACTCAACGTCATTGACCGCATCCTTTAAGTTGCTGTAGCCGCCATAGTCTTCACCGGTTGTAGACTCGGTCTCTTCGCTTTCCGGTAAAATCTTATTTAAGACCGGAACATCCGATAAAACCGGTGCAAGCACCTGTGAGCCAAATCCACCGACATCCAGCTTGATCAAAAGTGCGATAATTCCAAGCCAGACCAGTATGATAATAGCAGTCACCAAAAACACGGAAAATCCGCCGCTTTCCTCATCATCGGAAAGATTGGCCTCTTCTAAAGCAAGCTCTTTTGCTCTCTGCTTGGCTTCCTTTCTCTGGGACTTCTGTTCCTGCTTTAATTTTTTCTTTTCTTCTTTTAGTCTCTTTTTTTCTGCTTTGGTATCAATTACATTGTCAGCCATAAAAATCACCCATTATCCCTTGATTTTTGCCCATATGTATAACTGGTCAGTTCATCTATTTCTTTTCCTTCGGCAGCTTTTAATTCCACCTTGAAATCATCAAATGCTTTTTCCTTGAGGATCTCATGCGTCTTGCGTTCCTGCATGGCCTTTTGCATGCGCACCCGCTGTTCATCCAGCTTTTTCTGTGCCATTCTGACCTGTATCGTCTGCGCACGCACCTGCTCCCCGGCATAGGAAACCATTTTTTTATTTTCATCGATCTTCAGGATATCCAGCCTGTCCGCAAGCAAAAGCCTGCCTCCGTCCTCCTGAAGCTTCTGTCTGTAAGAAACTCTGTCTGCAAGCTTTTCTTCCTCTGCATTCAGTCTTGCCTGTGCCTGTGCAAACTCATTTTTGGCCTGCGTTTCCATTTTTTCTTTGATATCCAGAATGTTCTGCATCCGGTAACGAAATCTGGCCATAAGTATTACTCCAATTTAAAACAAATGTAACAACTGTTGTATTTCATCTTCAAAGGATATCTTTTCATCCGTTTCCTGCAAAAGATATTCATTGACGGCATCAATCTTTTCGATGGCATAGTCAATTCCCGGATTGCTGCCCTTTTTATATGCTCCGATATTGATCAGATCTTCCGCATCCTTGTATGTGGCAAGAATATTTTTAAGCTTGCCGGCTGCTTTTTTGTGGTCACGGTCTGCGATCTGGCTCATACAACGGGAGATACTCTGCAAAACATCAATCGCCGGATAATGATTTTTGTGTGCCAGACGACGGTCCAAAATAATATGTCCGTCCAGAATACTTCTGGCGGTATCCGTGATTGGCTCGTTGAAATCATCACCATCTACAAGCACCGTATAAAGGCCGGTGATCGAACCTTTGTCATTTCTTCCGGCGCGCTCCAAAAGCTTGGGCATTTCCGAATAAACACTCGGCGGATAACCTCTTGTAACCGGTGGCTCACCACTTGCTAATCCGATCTCTCTCTGTGCCATGGAAAAACGGGTCAGTGAATCCATCATCAAAAGGACATCCTTGCCTTTATCACGGAAATATTCCGCGATCGCTGTCGCTGTCTGCGCCGCTTTTTTACGCTCCAGGGCCGGCTTGTCGGATGTGGCAACCACAACAACGCTTCGTGCCATACCCTCACTTCCAAGGTCGTGCTCAATAAATTCGCGCACTTCCCTTCCTCGTTCTCCGATCAGGGCAATGACATTGATATCCGCCTTGGTATTTCTGGCAAACATACCCATCAGTGTCGATTTACCAACACCGGAACCGGCAAAGATTCCGATACGCTGTCCCTTTCCGATCGTGATCAGTCCATCCACCGCTTTGACACCAAGCGGAAGAACCGTATCAATGATCTGTCTTTTTAAGGGATCCGGCGCCGGAGCATCCATCGGATAGCTCTGTAAGCAATGTACCGGCTCTCCTTCGATAGGCCTCCCAAGACCGTCAAGCGTACGTCCTAAAAGCTCTTCACCTACCTGCACCTTTAACGGTTCGCCCTCTGCTTCTACGATACAGCCGCCACCAATGCGGTCTGTCGCCTCATAGGGCATGAGCAATGTGTATCTGTTTTTGAAGCCGACAACCTCTGCTAAAATAAATTCGCCGGTTCTGCCTTCTTTGTAGATTCTGCATAAATCTCCCATTTTGGCATCAGGACCGGCTGATTCGATTGTAAGTCCGACAACATTGACGACTTTTCCCATCTTTTTGAAATAAGTCATATCCAATGCTTTCGAATATTTTTTTATATCAAGAGTAGCATTTGCCACGTTTTTAACCCCTTTGCACACCGTCGTATGATAACAACAGTAACTGCTTTTTCAGTTCTTTTAATTCAACACCCAGACTGCAGTCAAAAATACCGCCGCCTGTTTCGATCAGGCACTGGTTTTTCTTTAAAGTCACATCTTCGATAAATTCAACACTGCAGTTGACAAGACCGCCCTCTTCCATGATCTTGTCCTTGCTCATGCTGACAAACGGAAGATCATCCGGCGATACATGGATCAGATATTCCTGACTGTTTTCTGTTTTTCTCAGGGCATTGCCGATCAGATGCACGATCACATCACGGTAGCCGGAAAGCTCAACCTCAAAAATATGTTCATAGATATTGGTCAGGGTATCAATGAGTGCCGGTTCTATTTCATCCAGCTTCTGACGATAAACCTCGGTCAGCTGCTGCTCCTTTTGCGCATACTGCATGGAAAGCTCATTTTCCTTCTGGGCAATCTCCTGCTCAGCTCTGCTTGCGCCATCCTGATAGCCCTGCATGCTGCCTTCATTGTAGGCATTTTGCTTAAGCTCCTCGGCCTGTGCACCGGCATCCTGTAAAATTGCATCTGCCTGTTCTTTTGCCTGCTCTATCAGTTCTTCCGGGCTTGGCCCGTCATATACCGGTTCAGCCTTGATCACATTGCCTGAATCTTCATCTAAAAGTGCTGATACCTGCTCGGCATCAAGCCCATCACTAAAGCCGTCCGCAAATTCTTCCGGATTGTCGTTTTTCATTTCTTCCTGCAGATTTTGCGAAAGCTCCGCGATCTTTTCCGCGATCCGGTCATTGTAATCGATGATCCTTGCATCATCCTCATTGAGTGTGACGTATTGATATTTTAAAAGATTGGATCCCTTAGACAACAATCTCGTCACCTCCGCCTCTGGAAATGATAATCTCTGCAGAATCCTCTAACTTGCGGATGATATTGACAATCTTCTGCTGTGCTTCCTCGACATCCTTCATACGGACCGGACCCATAAATTCCATATCTTCCTGAATCATGGCAGCCAGACGCTTGGACAGGTTGTTGAAGATTGCATTTTGCACCTGCTCGGTAGATCCCTTTAAGGCAATCGCCAGATCGGAATTTTCAACATCACGGAGTACACGCTGGATCGCGCGGTCATCCAGTAACAGAATATCTTCAAATACAAACATCTTCCTGCGGATTTCATCAGCAAGCTCGGGATCTTCGATTTCCAAAGTCTCCATAATATGCTTTTCTGTTCCGCGGTCAACGGTATTGAGAATCTCAACAACAGCATCTACGCCACCGATCGTTGTGTAATCCTGATTGACAAGAGATGATAACTGCGTCTCTAATACTCTTTCGACCTCTTTGATCACATCCGGGCTGGTGCGGTCCATTGTCGCAATACGTTTTGCAACATCGGCCTGTCTGTCCGGAGGCAGGGCTGATAAGATCATGGATGACTGGCTGGGCGCCAGATAAGATAAGATCAAAGCGATCGTCTGCGGATGCTCGTCCTGGATAAAGTTTAAAATCTGGGAAGCATCTGCTTTTCTGACAAATTCGAACGGCTTTACCTGCAAAGAAGCCGTAAGCTTGCCAATGACGTCCATTGCCTTGTCTGCTCCAAGCGCTTTTTCAAGCAGCTCCTTGGCATATCCGATACCACCCTCTGCAATATACTGCTGCGCCAGACAGATCTCATAAAACTCATTGATGACATCATCCTTTAACTGCGGCGTAATGCTGCGGGTATTTGCAATTTCCAAAGTCAGTTCTTCTATTTCATCTTCTTTCAGGTGTTTAAAAATCATGGATGATTTTTCCGGTCCGAGGGCAATCAGTAAAATTGCGGCCTTCTGAACACCTGAAATCGTATTTTCTCCCATTTTTGCCATAAAAGCTTACCCCCAATCCTCAGACAGCCAGTTGCGCAACAGACTGGCAACGGCTTCCGGATTTTCATCCACAAACTTCTCGATCATCTTGCGTGTCTCAGATTTTTCTTCCAGCTCAATATCCTCAAGAGAATCCTGCGGTGTAGACTGTAAGAGACTTTCTACAGAAAGCTCTTCTTCGGGCTCCTCTGCCTTGCTTTCTCTCATGCTTCGTAAAATAACAAATGCAAGAAGACCGAGGATCAGAACGATAATAACGATCTGTACAATATCAGATGCTTCGACATTTACTCCATCCTTGTCAATAAAGACGGGAACATCATATGCAACTATGGAAATGTTTTCGGAAGGAATACCGGTTGCTGTCTGCACCAGTGTGACAAGATCTGCATCAACATCCAGCTTGACTGCATCCTTGTTGGCTTCCTTAAACTCTTCCCATGTCATGTCTGTCAAAAGTCCCTGCGACTTGACATCTGCTTCTTTGTAAATATGTAAGGTCTTGGCTGCAACGGAAATAGATGAGTTGCTATACTGGATCAGTCCTGCCGGAACATCGGTTGTCGTGATCTTTTCATTTGGAAGATAATCCTGGGACTGCTGGTTGACCGTCTCGGAAGAATTATCATAATTTTCAATCACGTAGCTTGGTTCATTGTCACTGTCATTGCTGGTCGTACCGGGAACGCCGCCGGTTCCGCCGGTTGATTCGGACTCATAGCTTTCCGAATGGCTGAGCACACCCTGCGTCTGTCCATCTGCAGGTGTATACTGGTGATCCACGATCTGCGAAGAAGAAAAATCCAGATCCAGATTGCTGGCTACCTCCACACTGTCATACAGATCTGTACCGAGTAAAACGGATTTAACCTCGCTTTTTACAAGCTCCTCTGCCTTCTTTTTCATAGAAAGCTGTGTTGTTGCCGTTGTGCCTCCTACAGAGGAAGCATCCTCTCCGGAAAATAACAGATTGCCGTCTGTATCAATGATCGTAACATTGTCCGTTGTCTCATTGCCAAGGGCCGATGCCACAAAACGAGCCAGTGCGGCTGCATTTTCTTCGGTCAGTTCTCCGTCAAGCTCCAAGGTGATCGCAGCAAACGCTTCTGTTTCCTGCGAAATCAGAGTGCCGTCATTTTCGGGAAGATCTACCGTGACCGTGGCACTTTTGACTGCGGAATTGGCCTCCAGATCGGTCTCCATCTTCTGCTGGATCAGATATACCCATCTTTTCTGTTTGTCGGACTCCGTCGTAGAGAAGCCGCCTGAGGTCACATCATCAATGGTATATCCGTCTGCCGTGATCTTGTTGGCACCCAAAAGCAGATTGGCCTGTGATTCCTGACTGTCTAAAACCGATACGATCGTACCGTCCGTGCTTGTCTTATAATCCAGACTGTTGCTTTCCAAAAGATCAACGATCTCCGCTGCTTCTGCGGTTGTCTCGCAGGTAGCAAGTGTCACATATGTTTTTCTTGTTAAAAGGGTCACCAAAACAGCCAGTGCCAGTATGACACCCGCTGCAATAGAAATGATGATCGTCTTTTGACGTGTTGTAAATTTATTCCACCATTCCAAAATCCTTTTTGGAATTTCTTTTAATCTGTCTACCAATGTAGCTTACTCCTTTTATCACATCATTTACATACAAGCATCAGATCTGCATCTGCATGATCGTATTGTAAGCTTCCACGATCTTGTCCCTTACAGCAATGGTATACTGAAGAGAAGTGGATGCTTTCTGCATGGCGATCGTCAGATCATGTGTATTTTCCGACTCTCCCATTGCAAATTTAATTTTTTCATTTTCCGCATCAGACAGATAACTGTTGGTCTCACTGATGTTGTTGATGGCACTGTTTAAAAGTGTCGAAAATATATCCTGATCTTCCTTGCCGGATACATTGAGCTTGGACGCCACGCCATTGACGTAGCTTAACTGTCCATTGTTGATTCCATATAAAGATTGAAGATTCATTGTCTGCCTCCGTATGAATTAACCCTTTGCACGATTAGTTGCTCGCCATTTCCAGTCCCTTGACTGCCATGGTCTTGCTGGTATTGAAAGCCGTAGCATTTGCTTCATAAGAACGGCTCGCATCGATCAGGTCCGTCATTTCTGTGATGACATTGACATTGGGATAATATACATAGCCGTCCTCGTCCGCATCCGGATGATCCGGTTCATATGCTTTGACAAGATCCGTTTCCATGTCATTGTATGTACCTGTCACCTTGACACCCTGACCGGTATAAGAACCCTTTGCCTTGTGAAGAGCATCCGCAAAAGAAGCCCCGCCTGTCCGCTCCTCAAAAACGACAACCTTTCGTCTGTAAGGGGTTCCGTCTGCCGTACGTGTCGTGTTGACATTGGCTAAGTTTTCAGAAACAACATCCATACGATAGCGCTGTGCTGTCAGTCCGGATGCATTGATATCAAATGAATTAAATATACTCATAAACATTTCCTCCGGCTATTCTTATTTCATGGCACTTTTCAGATTGGAAAACTCATTGTTGATACCGTCCATCAATGCCTGATAGCGGATCTGGTTTTCCGCAAGCTGAACCTGCTCTGTATCAATATCCACATTGTTCTGGTCCAGACGATAAGAATAGTCGCCATAGTCCGTATATGCAGATACATCTAAAGACCCCTTCCGCAGATTGGCTACCTTGGCGTCCATGCTGTTACCGTCAGCTCCCTGGATGGCTTTTTTGAGCGCATCCTCAAAGTCGATATCCTGACGTTTGTAACCCGGGGTGTCATAGTTGGCAATATTGTTGGCAATCAGATCATTGCGGATCCAGGAAGCATCCGCAGCCTTGCCAAGTACATTGACATAGTCATATGCATTTGAAGAAATCATATTGTCTCCTCCTTGTGAAACGGCGGCGTATCCAAAAATAAACCCACCTTATTACATTATAATTTATTTATTGAAAAACTCAAGAAAAAAAAAGGATCTACCAAATGTAAATCCTTTTACTTTTAGCAAATCCTTTTGCCCTATGCTTATTATATTAAAATATCCGTTCTCTGGCAATCACATATCCTGCATATATTTTTTGCGGTACTCATCAATCTCTTCATATACCGCATCATTGATGACCTTGATATAGGTTCCTTTCATACCGGAGCTTCTCGACTCGATGACACCGGCGCTTTCAAACTTGCGGAGTGCATTGACGATCACGCTGCGTGTGATACCTACCCGGTCAGCGATCTTGCTGGCAACCAGGATGCCTTCCACACCGTTCATTTCATCAAAAATATGAACAATAGCCTCTGCCTCTGAAGAAGACAGTGTGCTAAGAGCAGCCTTGACCACATGATGCTTGCGGGATTCCTCTGCATTTTCTTCATTGACAGACCGTAACATCTCAAGCCCTACCACAGTCACACCATACTCTGTCAGGATAATATCATCAATATCATACTGATCATTGCACTTGTATAAAAAGAGTGTGCCCAGCCGCTCGCCTGCAATTTCAATCGGAACGATCACAGCCTGATATTTTCTGTTGTCGGTTGTTTCAAAGCCTAAAGTAGACAGATTGACATTTTCTTTGGTACTCAGCACTGACAAAAAACGGTCATTGAGCATCGGATCAATAAAGCTGCCCACGTCACCATCGATAAGCTCCGTGATACGCTCGATCTCCGGTCTCTCTCCCACGCCCAGGATCTTGCCTTTTCTACTGATCACAAGGACATTGGATAAGAGGATTTCCTTCATCACATCACAGATATCATTGAAAACAACCTTGCTTGAATTATTATTGTGCAACAATTTTCCAATTTTTCTGGTTTTATCCAGAAGCTGTACACTGCTCATTTGCTATTTCATCCTTTGTAAAACCATATGTATGTTGACATGCTACCATTAAACCTAGTGTAGCATTATTTTCACACATATGCAAATCAAAAGTGAAATTGTCTGAAAATTGCCGCAATTATATCGATTTATTTCTTTACATTCTCTACATATCCGCATTTTTCATCGGCACAGCAGAGCTTATTGCCTTTCTGGATCAGCACATTGCCGCACTTCGGGCATTTTTTGTCGGTCGGGCGCTGCCATACCATAAAATCACAATCGGGATAGCCCTCACAGCCGTAAAATCTACGGCCCTTCTGGGTACGCTTTACGACGATATCTTTTCCGCACTTGGGACATTTGACACCGATCTTTTCCAGATATGGCTTGGTATTGCGGCACTCCGGAAATCCCGGACAGCCTAAAAACTTGCCGTGTGGTCCGTATTTGATTACCATATTGCGTCCGCAGAGGTCACATTTGACATCGGTCTCTTCGTCCGCGATCTTAACATGCTCCAGATTTTTTTCTGCTGCTTCTACAGCTGCTTCCAGATCCGGATAGAAATTCTTGAGGATGACCTTCCAGTTGGCACTGTCTTCCTCAATACCATCTAAAAGTGATTCCATATTGACCGTGAAATTGACATCCACAATGCTCGGAAAAGCTTCCTTCATCATATTGTTGACAACATCACCGATCTCTGTCATAAACAGATTTTTGCCTTCCTTACCGACATAGCGGCGGGCCAAGATCGTGGTGATGGTCGGTGCATAGGTCGAAGGTCTTCCTATACCAAGCTCTTCCATTGTATGAACCAGACTTGCCTCTGTATAATGTGCCGGAGGCTGTGTGAAATGCTGGTCATAATGAAATTCCGAAAATGAAAGCTTCGTGTCCATGCTAAGAGAATTTAAAAGCTTGTTGGGCTCTGCCTTCTCACTGTCAGACTCGGTATAAACACTCATAAAACCATCAAATTTGACTTTGCTGGCTGCTACACTGAAACGGTAATCGGCCGCATCGATTTTAACCGAGGTGGTCTCATATACAGCCGGTGCCATCTGACTTGCTGCAAAACGCTTCCAGATCAGCTGATAAAGACGAAACAGATCCTTTGGCATCGAATCCTTGATGGCTGACGGCAGTCTGTTGATATCTGTCGGACGGATGGCTTCATGTGCATCCTGGATCTTGCCTTTATTTTCTTTCTTGGCAGAAGCTGTAGCCAGATATTCCGCGCCATAGCTTTCCTTGATAAAATCAGCCGCAGCCCTGGCAGCCTCATCGGAAATACGGGTAGAGTCCGTACGCAGGTAACTGATCAGACCAACGGTACCCTGTCCCTTGATCTCCACACCTTCGTATAACTGCTGTGCAAGACGCATGGTCTTTTGTGTGGAATAATTTAATACCTTGGACGCTTCCTGCTGTAATGTGGAAGTCGTAAAAGGCAAGGGCTGTTTACGGATACGCTCTCCGACCTTAATATCTGCGATCTTGTATTCGGCATCTGCCAGATCTTTTAAAATGCCGTCTAACTGCTCTTTTGAGCCGATAGAAAGCTTTTCATCCTTTTTACCATAGAATTTAGCCACCAGAGGTTTCTTTTCACCTTTAATAGCCAAATCTGCCTCTAAGGTCCAGTATTCTTCGGGGATAAAGGCATTGATCTCGTCTTCTCTGTCACCGATCAGACGCAAAGCAACCGACTGCACACGTCCTGCACTCAGTCCACGCTTTACTTTTTCCCACAACAAAGGGGAAATCCTGTATCCAACCATACGGTCCAAAATACGTCTGGTCTGTTGCGCATTGACCAGATTCATATCGATTTCACGCGGATGTTTTAAAGATTCCCTGACTGCGGTCTTGGTAATTTCATTAAATGTAATTCGGTATACTTTTTTATCCTGCAGCTTTAAGGCTTCATATAAGTGCCATGAAATCGCCTCTCCCTCACGGTCCGGGTCAGTCGCAAGATAGATTTTTTCTGCTTTTTTTACTTCCTTACGAAGTGCGGATAGGATATCGCCCTTCCCACGGATCGTAATATACTTTGGTTCATAATCGTGTTCAATATCAATTCCCAGCGTTGACTTTGGAAGATCCCTGACATGTCCGTTGCTTGCCATGACCTCATAGTTGGAACCCAGGAATTTTTTGATTGTTTTCACCTTGGCAGGTGATTCCACGATGACCAGATATTTTGCCATTTTCATATCCCCTTTGATTTTACTCTTACAATGGTACAAACTATACACGAAAAAATCCTGCATGTAAAGCAGTTTTTTTCATCCTTCATAAAACATTTAGAAATTTCCAAAAAAATACGATGAAATCATTTCTGATTTCATCGTATCTTATTGTAGCTTTTATTTTTAGTCCAGATCAAGTAAATCTGCTTTTACAACCGACAGTGCCTGATATGCTTTTTTGGTTGTTGTGTTTGTGCCGTATCCGGATGTGGATACCGATGTAATTGTCGTCTGGGCTTCAACCAGGATTGTAAAGCCTGCGTTATCATTTAATAAGTTCATCGGCAGATAGAAGCCATATGCCCTTCCGGATTCGATACCGCTTAAGGAACCGTCTTTATTGCGATTCATGGCTGTATCCTCTACCTTCATGCCACTTGTTTTGTATGTATAGATCCGGTTTGAAATATCTACCGCCGAAACCGTCGTGCCATCTACATCAAGAGAAACAACATCCAACTTCGTGCCGTCCGGCATCTTGTAGTACATTTTATTGTTTTCCTCATCCTTGATGACATTTGCAACCTGTAGATAATATCTGGCTTTGATATTTTTGGTTCCACGTACAAAGTTGTTGTCGCCTACCCTGTAATAGATCATGGTTCCGTCCGAAGCTGTGACACCCTTTTCTGTATTCGGATCTACAAATTTATATCTGTACTCTGTAGAATTATTCTGCTTCAGAATAGATGAATCATATTTGTTTCCGGAGCCCTTTTTGGGATCGGTTACGTTGCCATCATACGGAACGATAACTGAGGTAATCGGCTTATCATTGACATCCAGCGAGTCATAAAATCCTACGGAAGGATTGGAAACACCGGTCTGATAAGCAACTATCAGAGTATTGATAAAAAGCTCTGCCTCGTCAAGTCCGCAGTTGGTCAGGTCCTTATGTCCTGCACCGGTATAGGTTACATTACCGTCATTGTAGATATAATAGCCGTTCGCCGGATCTACAGAAGCACCGATCGTATCACTATAAGGATTTTGTCCCCGGCCATTACTATTATTGGAATTACCAAGTGCATACCATACTACTACATCCGCTTCGCCGTCATTGTCCAGATCTGAAGTCAGATCCAGCGTATAATACTGACTATGTGTAGACGTTGTCGTAAATGATTTCTTCAGTCGGTACGGATAATTGGTAATCTGTCCTTCATTGATCTGTTCCACTGTATATTGCGGACCAAGTCCCGGCTGATTCTGATTATTCCAGCTACCTTTACCCCCGCCGATTGAAGCATACGCATTAATCCATGATCTGCCATCACCATTGAAACGACACCATTCGATCAACATGGTAGACAGTCCCTGCGTTTCGGGAGCGATCATATTGCGCATGGAGTTGGGCTGATATGAAACCTCTTTTCCGGAGCCTTCGATAACCGATAATACATCAGCGTTTTCACTCCTTGTATAAGCAAGACCGGAATGGAGATACTCTTTACCACCCTTTGTCATAGCCTCCCTGAATTTTGTGTTTCCGTCATTTCCCGTAACCGTCAGCGCACTCCATGCATTTAACATGGTCACTTTATTTTTGGAGGTGATCGGATCCGGCTCTACAAGCAGATCCTGCGAAACACCATATAAATCTGCTCCGAACAGATTACGCAATACACGGTTTTGCGATATACCGGTCCTGAAATGGATAAAGTCATGAGAGGTCAGAACCGGCTTACCAACCTTGATAAATGCCTGCAAAGCATCCATGGCATCACGGTCTGTAAAGCCCCTATAGTCGTCACCAAACGCACAGACAACCATATCTACACCAATCTCATTATCATAACCCAGACTCTTCAGATTACTTTTTTGTCCATTATTTAATGATGTCTCTATACAATTCTCGATCGATACATTCTGGATCACAAAATCCTTAAAGAAGGTATCATATGAATTTGCGGCATACTCGGCCTTGGACATAATCTGTATCTGCTGGTTTGCCGGTAATTCCTGATTGGACTTTTCGACATTGCTTTTGTATTCATTGTATTTCAGACCAACCAGTCTCTCATAATCGGTAACATTTATCGTACGGATATATAATTCATAATCGGGTACATTATTTAATAATAAAGCCCATACATTTGTGCTTTTTCTTAATCTGCCATCATACAGAAGCGGTTCCATATTCAGTGAAGAATTATTATTTGTAATCTGGAGAATACGGATCTTTTTCTTTTTCGTCGGATCATCCTTATCCTTTACAAGCGTATAACCGGTATCCGAAGCATGGATATGGCTGAAACCGGGTGCATTGGAACGGATATCCACCTTCCAGTTTAAAAGACCGCTGAAATCATCTGAAATATCCCTGCGGAGCGTATATGCCACTCCCGGAGATAATACATAGTTGTTTGCATCATCCTTGGGAGCTTCCTTTCCGTCTCCCTCCGTCCTTATAACAATATCCTGGACATTCTCTGTCGTCTTTGAAAACTTACCATCCTTGTTGATATCCACATACAAAGCTACAGAGAAACCATACTCGGATACTGCTTCACCGGCTCCGTCAATGGAAAACTTATATTCCAGATAACGGGTACCATCCGGATCCTTTGTCGTCAGTGAGGTTGTTGTGGTAATAACGCCATTATCCTGTGCCGTATAACTATAAGGAGTCGGCTTATCCGTCAGATTCAAAATCAGCTTTTCTGTCGAAACATATTTCGCAAGCAGCTCCCTGTCTACCAGTCCCTGTTTGATATCGGAAACCGCAACCACATTTTCATGTACCGCTCCGGAAGCAGAATTGATATATCCTCCCGAATTTCCGGATACCGTATATTCCTTTCCCAACGCATAATTCAGAAATTCATACAGGTTGGAGGAATTATCGATACGTCCATAGTTGTCATTGTTATCCACAGTTCCCTGCACGATCGTAGGATTGATACGGGTATTTTTGATATTCTGCGACGTAGTAACATCCGGTGTACCCATCAACTCTTCTGCAACCAGAACAAGTGCATTTGCCTCTACAAATTCCTCAAGCTTTGTCAGCTTGTTTTTAGTAATATCACGTCCTGGATAGCGGGTTGTACGCAAACTTCCGTCAGCATATATCTCATTGTCAAGCCAACCGGAAACACCACCATAACCGTTACCGTTACCTCCCGGTGAATTACCGAAGACGCGTACCTTATCACCGACATTGTAATACAGATTGCCCGTCATATTGGTATCATTAAAAACAGACAGATTTCTGGATTTACCAAGCTTATAGGAATGACTGCCATCATCCCATATATATGTATTTCTTTCCCTGTTATCCGTATAATACAGGTTATTTCCGTCCCTGGTCGTCTCATCTCCAATATAGATGATATCATAGCTTTCAACCAGATCCTCACTGCGTGCATTAAACTCACTGACCGTCATAGAGGTAAATTTGATAAACTGAATACGGTCACTGTAAAAAGAAGAAAGATATTCATCGACAAACTCTTTACGATTTTCAATAATCTGATTTTCCTTCTGATTATTCTTATCAAATTCCGAATATTCACGTGAACCTCTTGCTGTATTGTACAGGAAAGCAGGCACAGGCTGGATCTCCAATACATTTAAGGTAAGCTTCATCGCATCCAGATCCGCACCGGTGCTGACTAAAATATACTGGATACATACTGCCGGACTGATTGAATTGGACACCATTTTGGTAATGGCATTGGCATTGGAAGTCTCGATATATTTACTTACCGCAGACAGTCCGGATGCAACAATCGTGTCTGTATATGGCGTGTTAAAATCACCGTTAGCAAAATTATCCAGTGCATCTACCATCGATTTGGGTGACTTAAAATCTGACATATGATGATTGTATACATAGGTATTGCCCGTTACAAAGTTGCCGTTTCCGGTTCCTGCCGGAATCTTGTTTTCTTTTAAATAATCAATAAATGCAGTGTCTGCCCATGCAGAATCATCTAATACATATACTTCATATTTTTTACCACCATCCGTCACATCTACCTTATTAAACCATCTCGGATGTTCCTCTGAGGTGCTGCGATAAGTTGCCATCTGGGATTTCTGCCATAATAACAGAGCCAGCTTACTGATGTTGTTATCAAGTGCATCATTATATAATGCATAATCCATCATAACAGCCTTGTGCTTGTAGTTAATCTCATCCGTATAGATCTGTCTCATAACCTCAGCAGACAGATCTACATTGGCATTCTTGTATTTTTCATATGTTCCTGATATATAAATAAAATCAGCATTTGTAATATCATCGACTGTAACCTGATCAGCCGCTTTTACCGTATATGGAGTATTAAGCTTGGCATTTTCATATACAGACAGATCTCCCAATACATATTCATTCCACCAGTCACTGGAATGGTACTTGGTCTGGTCGCTGACAGAGTAATATACATTACCGAGATTTCCATCATTTGCAACCGAATAACCTTTATATAACTGATATGGAACCGCTACCCCCTCTACATCCTTAAAATCAAGATTACCATCTCCATTCGGAGCGTAGGTAATAAGTTGTGTGCCATCTTTTGCTTTCGGAAGGCTCATTGCTGTTGTATCAACATCAACTATACTATTATAGCTTACTGTTTCAACAGAGTCTCCTACACTGTTTGTGCTGACTGAGACTGTGACATCATAAATCTTATTCTGATCGTTCTCATTAACACGATACTTACTATCATCTATTTTGTACTTACCAGTTCCATTATTATTAATAACATAATAACCATTTACCAAACGACTTCCCAATGATTGTGAAAAAAGTCCATTATTAAACTGTGAGAAAACAGCAGTGTGTGCATAAATTGGATATTCACCGATCTTGGTATAATAACCTCCATCGACACCTGCCGGCTTAATGATACCATATTCATAATAATTTCTCATAGTATCCTTGAAGGCATCACTTGTTTTATCAACACTAAAACTTCCTCCATCATAAAACGTCATTGGTAATCCATGTACACCACCACGTGTGGCAGAAACAGGTTCCTGAGGAGAACTATTATTATTCCCGGTTAAAGAGTTAGCGTAATTATTACTACCTCCACCAAGGGTCATAAAATAACCAAGTTCGGATGCTTCATCAATTGTATAATCCACATTTTCAACTCTTCCGGTATGCGGTGTTGATGCCGGTACAATTTCCAAAATATTTACCTGAGTTTTGCTACTGGTATACTTTGCAGTTATACCATCAAATACAGCACTCACAGCTTCAACATCCTTGGAATCATGCACCAGGGCTACTGTCAACGTGATTCCCGCGATCAACAGAGCTGTAAAAGCCATTAAAAATTTCTTTTTTACCTTCGTCATCTTCATTGCTCTCTCCTATCCGGAAATTATTGTAAAACTCTCATAATATCAAACTAGTTGTACCAATAGTAATAGGTCGGATTATATGTATAAACATTTCCGGCATATTTACATTTAAACTGTGAACCTTCTTTGTATGTTGTGGCAGTTGCTGTTGTGCCATCTGCCTTATATACCTTTATCGTTTTCTGCTGTCCGTTATTAACCTCTGTGAGTGGATACATGGCACTGCCATTCATGTTCGCCGTTGTACCAGGACCGGGAATATAAATATTCTGATCTAAAACATTTGCCATATATACAGTTATATCCGTACAAGGAGATGTATAGAACTGATAATTATAATGTCCATCTGTTATAGGTCCCTGTACTTTTCTCTCATCCTCGGTATCGCAAAGCTTGTAGTAATCTTCTGCCGTAAATCTGACCGTCATCGGATCCGGATTGTATACAAGTGAAGCCTTTGCTTTAATCGTAACACGCATTGTATCTACATAGTGCTTTACATCACCATAAGAAGTCTGAACCGTACATGTTAAATACGGATTTAAATCGTAATTTGAACCAGCTAAATTAGTACCAAAAGATGAATCATCCTTATTATTCTTTACATATATACCAAAATATTTTTCACTTACAATATTATAATAGTCCGTCTGAACCTTAACATCCTCTGACTGCCCTCTACTGATAACCAGGAAATCCCGGCTCGGCGATAAGCGATGTGTATATACAGGAGCAATCCAATAATATACTATAACCGAACCATTAGATGGAGTTGTTGTAAAATACAACTCGATATTCCCACATTTTCTATAGAAATCGAGCATTTGATCATTTGTATACTGGAATGATTCGTAATCAAGATATGCGTACCATTCATTACCAATCTTCTCAACTTTGAATCCTGATTTTTCAAAGGAATTACCACCAGATCCAATTTTAACCAATGTGAAATCACCATTCTGGAATTCTTTCAATATTTGAGTACTTGCATAACTCATACCGCTATTAGGATATTCCTCTGCAAATTCATGCAGATTAACATAGAAACCACGGCTGTTAAATCCACCACCGGTCTCACGATCTCTCGGAGCTACACCTAAAATATAAGTAGCGCTTACACTTGGATCAAATTTAGAGGTTACAGTTACTTTATATAACTGTCCGTTTTTTGCATTGGATCCAAATTTAATTGTATTAACTGTTGAACTGTCGGTTTCAGAATACTGTAAAGAGGCAAAGTTAGAAGGGCATGTTTTCCACTCTCCAGTCGTGTCTCCCTTTTGCTTCATTTCAATCTTCCAAGTCAGACCTCCACCGTAGGGTACCCACTTCTGGATAACATTGGCCCTTAAGACCATCGGCTGGTATACGCCATAGCTGTTGGGGACTGCATATGCCTTTGCTTCGGAAGAAGACTCTCCCATATCATCATAAGCTGTTTTCCAGCTTGTATATCCTGATGTCGGATTGATATTGATACTCTTTACCCGGCGAAGATGAATCTTGGACTGCTTGGATGTCGCACTTACTGTATTACCGTCTGCATCCGTAGCTGATTTGGCAATTGAAACCGTAAAATCATCAATAGATGAATTTCTGAAATCATATCCATCCTTGATCTTGAGCTTTGCATTTTTACTAAGTGTCTTATTACCATCTGCATCTGTTGCTGCCTCCGGCATCTCAAAGCCGTTGATATCCGCACCGTTTAAGTTCCACTCAACTTTATCATCTGCAATACTCTTATTGGAGGTAACAGATGACTTGAACTCAATTTCTCCTGATATAAGACTTCTACTACTTCCTGTTGAGATCTCATTGACATAATAATCCCCACTGGGTCTTCCTGCTTTAATATCAATATAAACCTGCTTAGGCTGTAATCCTAAAACAAGTTTCATCGGATCATTGGCGTTGTTGTTTTCGGGAGCTTTATCTGCATAAGCACGATTACGCATCAGCACCTGATAATTGCCATTGTAGGTCCGGTTATTTTTAGTATAGGATAACTGAAAATCAATAATGTTATCCTTTTCAACATGTGAAGTATCTACACTGAAATCTGTGATATAATTTCCGAGAAGTGAAAAGGTAAAAGCACTCCAGCTGCCACCGGCAGGCTTGGTTCTTTCACCAAGATAGAGCTTGTTTTCCGCAGTTCTGGCAATCACATAATCAGCCGCATTGGAATCACGGTCAAGCGAATGGAGCACCAAAATCTTGCTAAGGGTATTATCATATGCGGCATCAATGGTTTCAGTACACAAATTTTCTGCGTCATATGAATCGATAGCATATTCGGAAATTGCATTGGCCACAAGCTGTGCTTCTGACTGAAGCTGTGTTTCCACACTCATTTTGCTGTAATTTCTGGAGGATGATGTCATCATAAATGCAACGATCGTAGAAATTACCGCCAGAATACCTATTGCAACAACCAGCTCCACCAAAGAAAAGCCCTTATTACATTTATTCTTTTCTGCCATAAAAACCTTCATACCTTCTTCTCCCACTCTTATCTTTCCCGGAATAATCCTAATATCTGCCAATTACCTTTCCGGTCTTTGCCACAAGTTCTATCTTGTAGCTTCTGTTCCCCTGCGATACAGTTATATCACTGATATTAGCTGCCTTGTCTACAGATCCTCTTTTTCCGACATACAATGCTCCAATACTGCGGTCATAACAAAGATACAGCGGATTGGATGCATCAACATCATGCTGTCCGGAAGCATCGGTATAGGTAACCTTGACAGACGAGGTACGGCTGACCTTAGCGGTGTCCTCCTCATAGGATGCAATCGAACCTCCTGAATATTTGGGGTAATAAGCAGTCGCATAATATTTACCGTCTGAACCTACCTTCAGCTCCCAGTATGCATCCCCGGTATTTTGCTGCTTACTCAGCGATTTGACCTTTGATCCATTTAAGCTGCTTGCGATCTTTCCCGCACATTCCCTTGCCCGGTAGCCTGACATGTGGCTGATCCAGCTCAGTCCGATTCCACCAAGAATAGCGATCACAGCAATCACAACTACTAATTCTATTAAAGAAAAACCTGCATTTTTATTTTTCATGCGATATCCCCTATTCCTTCTTCCAGTTCTGGTATGTAATCAGATCAGATAACTTAATTGCATCGTCACCGCTTCCTGCTGTAACAATACCATAAGAGATCTGTCCGCTGGTACCCAGTGCATCATATACATAGGTTGATGTATTTAAGACAGGATCCACATATGCAAGCTGCATTGCCTTTACAACCTTGGTCGGATTGTAGGTAATCTTTGAACAGCGGCTGCAGATATAAATATTGCCACCGGCAAGGATCAGTCCATCATAATTACCATCTACATATACATCACCGCTTGTGATGATCACAGCTGTATTATCAGGACATGCCGTACTCGGATAAACAACATTTCCGGTTCCGACATAGGCACTTACCTCTGACGGATCTGCCGGGATCGAATTAAAGACGAAGCTCATGCTGTTCATTTTGGTAAGCGCTGCACTGTCCACCAGATTGTCAAACACATCGGATGTCTGCTGACCGCTTGTCATAGCATCATAATTGTCCTTTAAGGTATGCATCAGAGCTTCATGCTTTTGTGAAAACTCTTCCTGCCACAGACCCATATTGAGATATTTTGAAGAATCCTCATTGGAATCCTTTATTACAACAACTTCTTTTTTATTGTTTAAATAAAACATATTGCCGGCAAGTGTCAGCTGGTTATTTAAACGGGTATTCCATTTCAACTGTCTGATATAGGAATTTACATACGAATTTACTGCTGACGGAGCATATTCACAATATGCACGGTAAAAATCGTTGGCCTGATTCTCATCAGATGAAAAGTCAAGATACAGATATACCATAACCGTACCGTTGATCCTGCGGTATACTGTCTTGTAGCTGCCGGTGTATGCTGCTGTCCCCATCTCTGACCACAACACAGACAATCTTACCGGTTCATATTTATATGCATCCCTGGTTGCTGTCTTTTCCTTTGTGATATCAAAAACAGCGGTTGAAGGATGGGTCTGATAAAATTTTTCTTTAAAATTTTTATACTCACTGCTCTCTGTATCCGGTGTGTTGAGCAGCTTATCATATTCTGCATAGGTCATAGGGTTTTTGGTTATGATCTGCTGGTCGGTACCCTTTACATATCCGATACATTCTGACGGAACAAGATAAAACAGCTGGTTAGCCTTGACAGACATAGCCTCACCCATCATAATGTCGGCTGTGTTTTGCGGGATATCTTTATTTCCGGCCAGAGTATTGGCACTTTTAATCTGATCATACTGTGATGAATCCAGCATATCATCATACTGACCGTCATATGTTTCCACATCCGCAATCTTATCACCCTGAATATTCTGATTCTTGGCAGCATCCTGTAATTCAGCAGTGGTTGAATCCTTTGCAAATACACTTGCGAGTGACAGACGATCCTTGTCGGCATCATATTTTTTTGCTCCGACATATGCATGACCGGATAAAACCAGCTCATCCAGCATTGAAAAATCAAGCGTTGTGTCAGCTCCATTGATCAGAATAGAGCTGCTTCCCTTTGATTCAGTATTATCATTGCCGTATCCTCTGTAATGTCCCTTTAAATAGATCCGGCTGCTGCGTCCGCCAATATCCAGATCATCTCCTACATACATATTTCCGTCGCCATGGAAATTGGAGGATGTAATATTGATATCTTCTACATAGGTATCATATTTTTCACCAATATTCACACCCGCTGTTATGTCAGACGCCTTATTAACATCAATAGAATCAGCGATCAGACGATATGTAAGATCCAGTCCGTTAAGCTCATCCTGTGGATCCCTGATAAACTCAACTCCGGCCTGATTGCCTACCTTTAACCCATTCTTTCCACCATAAACACTTCCTGATATCTTCAATGCGGAAGATCCCTTATTGACAGTAACTCCGGCGGGAAGTGCTGTTGTGTCACTGCTGTCATTAATCAGTGAATTGTTGGCAACGAGAGAAAACTCCTCCAGATTGAGCTTTGCAGCACTCTGGGCAAAATCAATATCCGGCACCTTCAGACGGATATCCGTTTCGATCATGGAAATATACCCATCACTGTTGGTATAAACAACCTTGATATTTTTGATCGTATAATAATCCTTATTGGTAAGCACCAGCTTATTGTCACCGCTGATAGCCTCCAGATACGCACCTTCATCACCTGCTGAGGATGCCAGCTTTAAATCGGCAACTGTCCACATATCGGTCAGGTGATCCTTATCCCATTTCGTATTATCTGAGGCGTCACACACCTTATCTCTCAGATTTTCTGTATAGTATGTTTTAAAATTGAGTGTCATGGTATCTGCATCTATATTGGCAGAATTTTTTAATGCCTTGACATATGCCTCAGACATACTGTCTGAAATATCCTGCTGAAGCCCGGCATTGAGAATATCGAGTGCATATTCAGCAGAGTAAAAGTTATCTTTATTTCTCTTGTCCACATGCTTCATCAGGTAGTTGTAATAAGCCATATATACAAGCATTCCTACAAGCATTCCGATAAAAGCTATCGCAACAATTGCAATAACAATAGCTGCACCCTTGTTATCCTTTTTTAAAATATCAAGTTTTTTTCTCAACTTAGAAAACATCTATTGTTCTTCCTTTCCTGCTGATGAAGCCCTCTGTACAGGCAGTTTAATTGGATAAGCCACCGGTATAGGTTGCAATGACATTGGTTTTGCCACTCTCTCGGATTTCGATCTTAACGTCATACAGTACATCTTTTGTCATTCTCCTGTATCCGTCCGATACATGATTTTCATAAAAAGCATTGTCCTGAGCCGCTGTATCACCAATTGCGGTCGCCGAATTATAATATATTTTGGAACGGTCTCTGTCATAATGTGATGCCGATACATCAGAAGATGATACACCCGGCAAAAGCTCCATGGTTCCTTCTTTATATACACGTTTGTTGCTGTCACTGAGAAGATCGTATCTCAGATTGGATACAATCTCAACATTATCAACAGAGGCGGCACCGGCTGCTGCTGACGCTTTGGAATTCACATAAACATCACAGCCATAGCTGCTGTTAAAGCTTATAACCCCCGGATCGGTAAGATTACCTGCATCGACGGTGCGGATCAGATATACAATTACCGGCTGGTTGGTCGTATTGTTGATCTCTATCTTTTCATTGTGATTGGTTTTAGTAGCGCCACTCAGTCCTTCATAGTATAAATAGATGCTTCTGGGCATGATACTCTTGTCTGCCTTGGACAGATTGCCGCTTCTTTCGACATAAGTAGTAGATGCCTCATCTGCATGTACTCCCGTAAAACCAAGCGAAGCCTTATCCAATACCTTGTAGGTATTGATAACCTCTACAGAATAATCCGCATGCGCATCATCACCATTATTGACAAAATTGATTGAAATCGTACGACTGACTTTACCTGAAAAATTAGCAATCGGTGTTGCCGGATTGGCGGAATGCTTCCTCAATTCGCTATATACCAGTTCTTCTTCTTCTGCCTTGATAGTATCAACCGCATCAAAATAGCGGTCAACCTGTGAGATATTGGCATATTCCTTGCCGTTGATCGCATTTGCAACCTCGGCAGGCGTATGGCTTCCCGCATCCACATTGGTAGTAATCGCTGTGGAATCAATCGTGACTGTCATATCATAATTGTTGTAATTACCGCTTGCTGTCTGAACTCCGGAAATCGTATATTCAAATTTTGTCCAGTCCTTGGGCATAGGAGCCGCAACCGCTGTCATGGTCGGATTGCTCTTTGTAGTTACCTTGCCACTGCAGCCTGAAAGAGTTGTGCCGCTCGGCAGGATACGTTTATCTTCCAGAATAGAATTGTTGGAAACAGATGCGACAAAAAGATACTCCGCATTGTCCTGTGCGGTATACTGGCTCATACCTTCCATAATATCCTGTGCCAGATTTAATGCATTTAACTGTTTTCTGGACTTTAGATTCATCTTGGAGGACTGTATGAAATTGGTCAGCAGCGGAGAGACTGCAATCGCCAGAATGACGATTGCAATAACAAGCTCCACCAAAGTAAAACCTTCGTTTTTCTTTTTCATAGGATAACCCCTTTAAATTACATCCTGGGAGAAGTATTAATCAGCCTGTTTGTCAGACTTTTTGTCAGACTGTTTATCAGATGCTTTGTCTGAATCTCCATTATCTTCTGCATCTTCTGCTTCTGCTGCTTCAGCTTCTTGTGCTGCGTTCTTTTCAGCAGCTATAGCCGCGCTTTTTTCGCCGGTATTGAAGATGTCACTTGTACCATAAAATACACCGCTAACCTGTGGAGCCGCATATTCTTTTTCGGTTCCGGTCAGGGAATATGCATTGAAAGCCATTGTTGATGCAAGCAGACCGGTTTCTGTATCAAATACGACTGACAGTGAGTCAATGGATTTTCTGTCAGTATCTGTATTAATGTATGTAACAATATCCTTTAATGAACGATAAGAGGACTGCATGCTGACACTGATCGGTGTCTGATATAAGCTGATGGCGGGTGTTGTTGTATCAACAGTATCTCCTGCTGCATCATCGGTAGTAGCTTCAGCTCCTTCTGCCGGTGCTTCTGCAGTCTCTTCAGCTGCGACCGCTACCTCGATCATGCTTGAGGTACCCATAGCAATTGTAGGGATTTCAGCACCATAATCATTTTCAACTCCAATGATATACATGATATCATCTTCAGGTTTGTATTCAGCAGGGAAACGGGATTTAATCTCGTCAATCTGGATCTGCATAGCAGCTGTATCATCGATATACTGCTGTTTGTGATCAGCCAGATCCTGTAAATAATCAACCTCTGACTGTAATGTTTCATTATCAGCATTCATGGCTGCTGTCTTTTCTGTAAATGAAGTATATACAAAGAAATAAATAGCAACCGGGATTAAAATACCAAGCAACATGATAAGAATATTAACATCAGATTTTTTCAACTTCATATTCATTGTCTTCCCCCTCCTACTCTGCTGTCTCTTCTGCGGCAGCTTCATCTGCTGCGTCATCTGCATACATCGGATTGTCTCCATATGTACATGTGACTGCAAAGGTAACACCGCTTACACCTGTCTCATCATCTGTGTATTCGGTAATACCATCTACATAAACATCAGAGAAGTTTTTAAATGTACGGAGATTGATGATCGTACCGGCTGCCTCTTCCTTGGTACCAACCTCAATAGCCATTGCGATCGTACTGTTATTGGCAGAGAAGGAATTGATCTGTGAATCCTTCGGAAGCTTTTCTTCCAGCTCGTTGATGACATCAACAAGAGCCTCGTTATTGGTATCGGTAGCATCATAAACAGCCTGTAAGTATTCATAGTCGGATTTGGTACTTACATATGCGTTGTAAGTTTCTCTAACCGGCTCTAACTGTGCTTTTCTTTCATTTAAAGAATCATTTTTTGTTTTGGCCTGGAAATAAGGAACAAGACAAATAGCTGCAATTACAATGGCAACTACTACACCTGCACCAAGCACGATGTAAGGCAGGCTCTCATTCTGTCCGATAGATGCAAGCTGTGCTTTGGCATCACCGCTGCCCTTTTTGGATTTTGCTTCCAAAATTGTAGGCTGAAAACCAACACCGGTAAGTGTTGCACCAATGGCAGCAATGTAATCACCAAGAGATACGCCCTGTAAGTGAAGACCCTGTGTAATATTGGTTCCTGCAAGATCCTTTAATACTTCAACATCACGTCCCAACTCCTGAGCAAGCAATCCTGAGAATCCCCAGAAGTCTGCAGCAATACCGGTGATAATGATATTGTCAATCGCTGCATCTCTGTTTTTAGAATTGTAATAATCAATTACACGAACGATAGATCCGATCAGCTGCTGATAGCTGATGGTAACATCTCTTCTTAAGCGTAACATCTTTAAGTTGGCACCTGCCTGTTTAGCAGCAACAGTTGTGGATGCGATCATGGATGTATCGCCTGTTGTAGCTGCATCTGCCTGAGCTTTTGCTGCATCCTGCTCCAGCTTGGCAACCTCTGCCTCTTTTTCAGCAAGTAATGATTCCTCTTCCGGTCTCATTACCAGATTGTTACGACGAAGCGTCTTAACTGCGTCTGTATAAGATAACAGATCTCCATATACATCTGTTTCCATCATGATATCAACGATCTGATCCGCTCCGTAAATACCGGGACGCTGCATGGTAATAACACCATTGTTCGTAACGGTCAACAGTGATGATCTTTCATCGATCTTTACGATCAGGTTGACACCCTTCTGGAATCTGGTACGTAATGCCTGGAAAATACAGTTACCGGTATAGTCAATAGAGGAAAGATCCAGTCCCAAGCTGTTGGCTAATGCGGAATATCCTCTCAAAATATCTTCGGGAGCTGCCATAACCATGATACGGTACTGTTTTGCACCTGCATCATCCTGCATTGTCTCCATGATGTTATAAGCAAATTCATACTGTGAAGGATCAACCGGGAAATAGTCGGTGATATTTGTCATCAGAAGTTCCCTGATCTGTTTTTCCTTTACAAATGGAATAACTGCCTCTCTGTTGGCGATCTTTGTAGAAGATACTGCGAAGATGACCTTCTTTGCATTCATTCCGTTTGCCGCAATAGTTGCTTTTAAATCATTGACGTATTCCTCTGTCGGATTGATCAATCCGTCGTTGAAAATACCCTCCGGTGTCTTCATACTGAAAACGCCGTAAACCTGTGGATGTTTTGACTGGTAATCCATCTCAACAACCTGTGTCAAGGAATATCCAATCTCAATACCAAGTACTCTTTGTGCCTTTGCCATGATTTACCTCCCTGCAAAAATAGGATTTAACCTTTTATTTCTTTTTTGTATATATATAAAAGTTTGTTTCCACTGAACTGATCTAATTGTTTTTCATAAGAATTCAGATTTATTTACTAATGATAAACAAACTTAGATACCAATTTAAAAACTGACTTCCCCAAAGCGCTGCCGCAAAAATACCGGCAGATAAATATGGGCCCATTGCCAGCCTGTGCTCCGCATTTGAAACCTTCATGCGTATCAGATGTATCACCGAAGCAAAGATACATCCCAGTAAAAACGCAACAATGGCATTCTGCCATCCAAGAAGCAGCCCGGCCGCTCCCATCAGCTTCACATCACCGCCGCCAATCGCCGCACCATGCGAAACCTGATAAATGATCCAAAGGAATCCACTGACTGCTACGAGACCGATCCCATAAGTCACCCAATCCCCTAAGTGAAATATGAAATGGACCAGTCCCAAAGCCAGTATAAACAAGTTGACTCCTATTGGAATCTCGTATGTTCTAAAATCAATGACGCTAAGTACAATCAGCGCCGAAGTTAATAAACAGTATATAACTGAATCTATACTCCAACCGTTTACTAAAAAAATCAGTACATATAAGACCCCGTTAAGTCCTTCAACTAAAGGATACTGGAGGGATATATGCGTCTTGCACTTTCGACACCGGCCGCCTAAAAAGATATAGGAAAACAATGGTATCAGATCAAACCAAGCCAGCTGATAACCGCATGACATACAGTGTGACCTGTCTTTAGCGATACTCTCCTTAAGTGGAATGCGTAATATGCAGACATTTAAAAAGCTGCCTATTACGATTCCAAATAAGAATATCACCACATATAAAATTAATCCGTAAATCCATTCTTCGGTGGTCATAGGGGTGAATGTCTCCTAGTGCTTAAGAATTTCAGGTATTATCTTGTTCCTGCTGAAACAGATAAGTCACCTTTGATAATTGTATATTTTCCTGATGCATCAATTGAAATGCTAGGAGAACCTGCACCTTTTCCTGCTGCACTTGATTTCCATGTAAGGCTGGAAAGAGCAGATGTTCCGAGAGTATCTAACACTTCTGAACCCCATGAGGTTGCAGTGGTGCAAGATGGTGTAACATTACCTGCACCAGGTAACGGTGCATCTGTGATGTCAGCATCGCCTGCTGCTGTTGAACAAGCTGTGTAAACACTATCCAACTGATCCATATCAGAAGATTTTCTTGATTTTTCTACATATTTTAAATACTGAGGTGCTAAAACACCAACTAAAATTGCCATGATGGCAATAACGACGATCAACTCAACAAGTGAGAAACCTTTGTTATTCATCTTTTTCATAGTAAACTCTCCTTTTAATTTTATTTAATCATTTATTTATTAAATCTTCATGCCCCTATACATGAAGCTTTAACCAAATTATAAGCTGTCAAGACCTTCGTACATAGCGCCCATAGGTGCAATAACCGCTCCAATGATGACACCACAGATGCCCGCCAAAAGGACAATCATCAAAGGCTCCAGCATAGTAGTCAAGGCTTTGGTTGCCTCTTCTACCTCATCTTCATAGTAATCAGCCAATGTATCAAGCATAGCTTCTGTATTACCGGTTTCTTCACCGATACGTACCATGTGATACACCATGGGAGGAAAAAGTCCGGATTTTTCAAGCGGTGTCGATAACGGAACGCCCTGCATAACGTCTGTCTTGGCATTCATCATGACATCACGGTAATACACATTGTTCATCGTCTCGCCTACGATCTGCACTGCATCCGGAATTGCAATACCGGCCGCAAGCATAGTGGAAAGATTGCGGGCAAAGCGTGCCGAACTCTGCTTGATGGTAAGATTACCAAGTAATGGTGCTTTGATAGCCACTCTATGGAATAATCCTTTTCCAGTAGCCGTCTTGGAAAAATATCCAACACCTGCGACTATTGCAGCAATAATAACTAAAAGCAAAACAAAATGTGCCTGCACATAGTCAGAAACCGCAACTACCGCCAATGTAATCTTCGGCATATCAATATCCATATCAGCAAACATACCCATGAATGTCGGAACTACAAATTCCAGCATGACAATGACTACCGCAAAGGCTACGATCAAAACAATGATCGGATAGGTCATGGCACTTTTTACCATTGCCTGTAGCTTGGCACTCTGCTCAAACTGCTGCGCCATACGCTCAAACGATACATCCAGATTACCGGAAGCCTCACCTGCAGCAACCATATGGCAAAGCAGCTCCGGGAACACATCCCCTCTCATTCTCATCGCTATGGCTAAGCTATCACCTTTCTGGACTGAGTTGGAAACCTCCACGAGCGCTTCCTGAAGCGTCGGATTTTCTGTCTGTTCGGCTAACATTTTTAAAGTTTCAATAATGGTAACACCGGCTCTGTTTAAGCTGACAAACTGGCGGCAGAGCAAAGATAAATCCCTTGTCTTAACCTTTTTCTTTCCAAAAGAGCCCAACGAAATTTCTTTATTGAGGGCACTACCTTCTTTTAATTCAATGATCGTCATACCATCTTTTTTTAACTGCTCAGAAGCCTTTGCCTGGCTCTCAACCTCAAGACTTCCTTTTACCTGCTTGCCTTTTCCGTCAATCGCAACGTATGTAAATATTGCCACCTGACTACCTCCCTTATCATCGTATTCCTGTCATATTTGTATTGTGACGATACCTTATGAATCAAATGAAACCTTGATCATCTCAGATACCGATGTAATTCCCTCTAAAACATAATTGGTCGCGCTCATACGAAGTGTATACATGCCCTCTTCCAAAGCTGCCTGTTTGATATGTTCTGCATCCTCGCCGGATGCGATAACCTTTCGTACTTTGGGAGTAACCTCCATAATCTCATACACACCAATACGACCTTTGAAGCCGTTGTTGTCACAGCTTGAGCAGCCGACCGGTTCGTAAATCTCAACCTGTTCATCCGGTCCAAAACCAAGAAGTTCAAGCTGATCTGCATTGGCCAGCACTTTCTTTTTGCACCTCGGGCAAAGCCTTCGCACCAGACGCTGTGCAATGATACCAACTGTCGAATCCGCGATCAGATATTCCGGCAATCCCATATCCGCCAGACGGGTAATGGTACTGGCAGCCGAGTTGGTATGCAACGTACTTACCACCAGGTGACCGGTGATAGAAGCCTGAACCGCAATGGATGCCGTTTCCTCATCACGAATCTCACCGATCATGATGATGTCCGGATCCTGACGTAGAATGGATCTTAATGCAGAAGCAAAGGTAAGCCCCGCTTTGGCATTGGTCTGAACCTGATTGATACCGGCCACATTAGCCTCGACAGGATCTTCTACCGTAATAATATTAACATCTTCTTTATTTAATTCACTAAGTGCCGTATAAAGTGTCGTTGATTTACCGGAACCGGTGGGGCCGGTAACAAGGATGATACCATGCGGATTCATCAATATGTGATCAAACAGCTTCAGGTCATGATCATTGAAACCAAGCTCTGCTTTGTCTCTTGTCAATGCATTTTTGTTGGTAAGACGCATTACGACTTTTTCGCCATATACCGTAGGAAGAATAGATACACGGATATCAAACTCCCTGCCGTCTACAAAGGATGTGATTCGACCATCCTGCGGTTTACGCTTTTCGGCGATATCCATGCCACCGACAACCTTTAGTCTGGCTACGATAGCCGGAAGCATCTTGATATTGTATGTCATCCGTTCGTGGAGCGCACCATCAATTCGATAGCGGACACGAACCTTTTTCTCTAAAGCTTCTATATGTATATCGGATGTTCTCTGACGAACCGCCTGCTCAATCATGCTGTTGACAAGCTGTACGATAGGCGAGTTGTTGACATCGTCGTTCATCGCTTCAATTTCATCATCAGCGAACAGATCTGCTCTTTCCGACTCAAAATCATTGGCTGCCTTCAGCGCTTCGGCATTGCCATAATATTTGTCAATCGCAACCATGATCTCTCCGGGTGTGGCAACCATCGGATCAATCATGCGGTTCGTAACCATAGACAGGTCGTCAATCGCAAGCATATCCATCGGATCTGCCATGGCAACGCGGATAATATTAACATTGCGATCGTCATAACAATAAGGAATTGCCGTGTATTTTTTTAACAATTCCACATCAAACATCGAAATCAAGTCGTCCGGTATGCGTGAATCCTGCAAGTTGGCTCTGTCATATCCCATCTGATGACACAAAGCGTCGGCCATAATATCATCTGTAATATATCCATCAGACACGAGTATCTCACCAAGACGGCGTTTCTTTATCTTTTGCGATTCCAAAGCCTGATCAAGCTGCTCCTGTGTAATAACACCCTCGGCCATCAGAATATCACCGATACGCATCTTTCTTCTGCCCAACAAACTCATACCATTTTACCCCATTGTATTTAGATTTTTAAACCAAATATTAAACATCTTTAATTTTTTTTAAACAATTAGGCATAGAAATCCCTAATTGTTAAATTTATGTAAACATTTTATCATGTATCATGTGCAAAAGCAACTTTTTGAAATGGTTTTTTTATGTTCATTTTGCACAAAATTTCACCATGCTTTTATTTCATTATAATCAAAAAACATCCTTTTTTACTATAGTTGTATTTATTGCCGCCAGCCTTCGATAAACTGTCATTTGTAAACTTTATGTAACAAATATTTATATAATGATTTTCCAATCAATATTTGTTATAATAACCGTACTTGAGTTTTATCAAATTACAAGGAGACCAGCTATGAAAAAATATTTATACAGCATTCAAAAACAATTGCCACAGATTACCATCCTTTTTATTCTTGCAATTTTTCTGCATTCAATACCATTACTTTTCAAGACTGCAGGATATGGCACCTTAATGATACCTGTTGCAGCCAGCATTTATCAGATCATATTGTATTCTGTATCTGCCCTGACGATGTATTATTTCTTATATACCGAATTTCATGACAATGATATTCCCGTTATTTTTATTTTTTTATTCTCCCTGAGTTACAGCATGTCCTCCTGTGTTGTAATCCAGAGTAGTGATTCAGCCTTCCTTGTATTAGTTTGTTTATTTCCTATTTTAATCTCATCATACAAAAAAATGCTTTTGCATAATAAAACTATTTTATTTGTTATAATACTAAGCCTCTGTTTTATTTTTCAGCCTGTTATTACACTAACAATCTGTATACTTTTGTTTTTTTATACATTGATATCTATTAATCCTTCTCCTTATGCCAGACATGCACAGTGTCTGCATTATGTGCTTTCTGCTCTCTTCTCCTTTTTTCTTTCGGCATTTACCGCATTACCCCGGTTAGTAGAGTATTTCAATTATGCCAACGTTTTTTCATACTCCGGTTTTCAGCAATTACTTCCCGCCGGCGCTTTTTTTTCGCGCTTTTTATTTGGATCCGTTTCTTCAACAATATTTGAAGGGTTGCGGGGAATCAATTTATATTTCGGAGGATTTGCATTCACATGTTTTATACTCTATTTCTTTAATTCCTCAATTCCGGTCAGGGAAAGAATCAATACACTTTGCATCACTGTAATGTCTTTGTGTATATTGGAATTTTCATCATTGCAATATATCGTAGAGGGCTTCTCTACATTAAATTCAATTTATATATACTATACCTTTATATTTATTTTTTATTTTATTTACATTGCTTCTAAGTGTATCCCTCATTTAAACAAGTTAAAACCCACAGACCTCATTTTTACAGGATTATTTATTATCACAATCCTCGTTTTTTCTTTTGTCTGCAATAAAAATAACTTTCATCCATTAGCCCTTAATACTGGAATCTTTTTTATCATCTGTTATTTTGTTTTATTATGCTTATTTAAACAACGCGGTAACAATCCACTTCTTTTGCGGATTGTTCTCATTCTGACCGTTTTTGAATTAGCCTTCAATTTTCTGCTTTTAAGCTACAAAGAATTTTTACCGGATAATTGCGGAAGTGTCCATGGCTTCGACTGGAGCTGGGTATATACAAGCGACACAACCGACGCTTTTTCTGACAGTGCTGACGACATATCTGACATTTCCAAGAATGAAACCATTGCACAGACTGAGGAAATCGAACTGGATAAGGATGTTTCTGACTTTATAACAAACCACAGAGCAAACAATGAAATGATATTAATTGAGAAATTACAGAAAATTGCTGTTTCTTCTGACTTAGCTGCAGACAGTTCCGGATATACCAAGAACTATTTTGAAAAAGCCAATGAAGCATGTCATTCACTGGGAATAGAAAAAGATCTGTTTTCTATTGTCAATGATGTTTCGTATTCATTTGAAGAAGGCAATTCATATTCTATTACCCCGGAAGGACATGATCTTTTCTATATAGAGAGTCTGTCTACACCTTATGATACGGATATTGTCGCAGCAAAATTCAATATGTTTTGCTCTGCTAATAATGTATACATTACAACTGATTCTACTACGGCAATTTATAAGTTGGGAGATATAAAAAGCAATTCTGGTGGGTATTTCCTGCTTCCTATTTCCCGGCAAGTTGGCTGCAACTTCAAAATATTCTGTTACTCCCTGAATCCGGATGTATACCAGGCTATAGAAAAAATTGTACAAAATGATTCTGTCAATACATCTGATAGTATTAACATGACCCTTTATTATATCGGAACTGTATTAAGCCTCACTGGAATCTTTTTATTATTGTTATTTATAATTAATAGGAAAGCAACTCTCAAAAGCTATCTTTTAGACAAAAAAACTAAGTTTTCCCATTTGGGCATATTTCATACTATTAATAATTATATCAGAAACAATAAAGTATATTTCCTGTCCTTCTTCATTCCCATTGGCATCTACATTCTTACTTTTATTGTTTTCAACATATACCCTTTTGGATCTAATACTCTCTTGGCAGGCGATGGTCTGTTATCCGTTTATGCCGGATACCATGATGCTCTGGCTCAATTTCAAAGCGGAAACATTTCATTCAGCCAAACCGCTGCATATGGATACTCATTTGCTCCATGGTCACCCATAACTTTGCTCATGATGCTTTTTATCCCTGCTGATTTTCTGTTTGAATGGATACATATTTCCATGGTGTTCTCCTATGGGCTCATCTCTTTGTGTACCGTTTTCTATTTAACACACCGTCTGGCAGGGCCAAGAGCAGATAAGAAGGATATTAAATTGATCATTCCCGGACTCATCTACAGCATGAGTTCTTATATGCTTGTAATGCACGGCTATTTCAACTGGTATTATTCGTTTATGTTATTGCCATTGCTCATTCTGGCATTCGAAAGATTAGTATATAAAAAGAAGTGGGAGCTCTATGTACTCCTTTTATCTTTTTTGATGTGCAATGATATCCAGATTGCATATCATGTTTGCATTTTGCTTGCCTTATTGTTTATTTTATCAAAATTTGACAATATAAAAGACTTTATTAAGAGAGGAATCCTCTTTGCCTCTGCATCTATACTGTCTGCAGTAAACAGTTTTTTATATCTGTCCACAATGTTTTTATCCAGAAGTGGCTCCGGATATGAAAAACAAGACAGCATACTTCCACACTTTGGTCTCTTTGGTTCTTTTTTTGCCGAATGGAAACAACATTTGATTTTCAGCTTTGTAAATCCTGTTTCAAAAGCTGATAACTCTATTTCTCTATATGCATCTATTCTTATTGTATTTATTTTAATTTTATATATGATTGCAAAGCAATTTTCTCTAAAAGAAAAGCTTCGCAGACTGATACCAATTATCCTGTTATATCTGTCATTCAACGAACAGGTATTAACCTATGTTGTCAACGGCTTTCACTATCAGTCAAACGTACCAAACCGTCATGTGTATATCTTAATGTTTTTACTTGCAATATTAACCTATGATACAATTTTCCAGCTATATGAAAACTGGCAAAGAATAAGCACTCTGGTTGCTGCTTTCTTGACGGTCCTACTATTCCTCTGTTGTTATATTTTTGGTGGAAACGTAAAACCAATTTCCTTATTTGTATCTCTTGTTTTTATTATTATATATTGCACAATTTTATTAATGCCAAAGCACTTTAAAGTCAGCAAAACTCATATATTAATCGGACTAATCATCAGCGAATTTTCAGTCAACAGTCTTTTTCTTACTGCCAATTACGGTTTGGCTGATTACTCCGTTATCGGTAATCAATCCGCCATGACATCATATACGCACGCATTAACTATGGAGGACAATGAACATTATGCGACGTTTCCGGCCTCTCAGATTGTCAACAACGGCATGATATTTCAGATAAAAACAAATGACGGATTTATTCCTTTTATGCCAAATGAAAAAATAAATTACCAAATCCTATATGGCGGATTTTGTGGAACCAATTATATATCAAATACACATGGAAGCACTTACGCTAACAATGCTTTATTTGCTGTCCGATATATCTTTATCCCAAGATTTGCTACAAACAGTATTACCGATTTATATCGATATGATTACTTAGGATCAATAAACAACTACTATGTATTCGAAAACAAGGATGCCGGTCCACTGGGATATTTTGCGTCTTCTTCTATCAAAGATGTTAAAGCAGATAAATATAACATTAATACATTGAACACTTACGTAAAAACGCTATTGCAATCAGATGAGAATCTATATCATATTAATTACTTTGCCAATTCGGAATTAAATGATACTCAATATGGAAGTTATTGCTTTTATACAAAAAAAGAAAAAACCATTTCGGTCAATGATGTTTTTGATTTATCTACTAATAATACTTCCACCGAACTTTTATCCAGAGAATATTATACAGAGTTTACGTTACCGGCGAAAGAAAACGGAATGGCTTATTTGTATGCCAATGAATTAATTCCTTTAGGACAGATTAAAAAAGATCACACCTACCATTTTTCTGTTTTAGGTTTAAAGCTGATTGAACCAAACTATTATCAATATTGCACAATTAATGATAATGTATATTACCAATTGACCAACTATTTAAAAAATAATAAAATCAATAATTTTAAAACTCATAACAATAAAATCAGTTTTGATGTTGATTATCCGGAGACTGGCTTTACCTTTATGAACATGGCATATAATGACGGCTGGAATGTATACATAGATGGTAAGGAAACAAGTATACAAAGCTTTAATAATGCAGCACTGCTAATACCAACACCGAGCGGTAAACATCATATTGAAATGATATATGATAGCCTGAATATTCCGGCAGCTATTGTTTCTATAGCAGGATGGTCAGTTACTATATTTTTGCTTCTTGCTTCCTTAATTAGAAAAATAGCTGTAAGCAAAAAAAAATAAAAGCAAAAACAGATCAGTGATTTTATGATGATATCACTGATCTGTTTACATTTATTTTATATGAACCTTATATACATCGATCTCTCCTCTGAAACCTTGTTGTGTATACTCATATTCCAATTCATCTATACAGGGATTTATATCCATTAAGCTCTTTATAAACGTGCTTTCCGATATACCATTACCCATATTCTGCGTCAAATATTTCAAATCAAATTTATCGCCTTTGGAGAGCATCCCATCATCATCAATAAAGCATGCCCTCTCCAAAAGAAGGTAACATTCCCTTTTTTCTGTGCCGACATCATCAAATGGTATTTCAATCTGTTCCAAAAACTGTGGGGCATTAATTGCATATATAGTATGCACATCCAACAATGCAGCTGAATACCATTCCAACGACCATGCTTTATTTGTCAAAAGAATAGTATTACTATCCTTGGTTATTTGTGTTAATCTTCTTAAATCATCATCCGGAAACAAATACACAGCTCTGCTCTGTTTTTGATATAGAAGAGATGACATTATCATAAGAAATGTAATCAAATATGCAATCCATCTTCTACTATAAAATATATGCTTCCACACATATATACACAGACACACAACAAGAATATCAAATACAGGCATCATATACATAACATAACGATCTGAGTATCTGCCCATTTCAAATATTTTCCCTGTATGTGCATTAAATGCAATTGTAGCAAACATTGCAAAAAACAATATCAGACAGAACCATTCCACATTTTGATTTACAAAGTGCGTTATTTTTTCTCTGTTGGATATCCACTTAAGGAATGGACTAATCACCTTATGCATAAATGGCTGAAACCATTTCTCATGTCTGCATACAAATACAAACATAGCCAAAATGCATATTATTAATAAGAGTACTACAACCGTATTTAACAGGCAATACCTGTCATAAAGCCAAGGCACACCTAATGTATCTTCCGAAAAATATGTCAGCAAATAATCCCAATTAAACCAAAATGGCATCTGTATCGTCTGGGATGCCGACAAATCCCTGCTTTGCAGGATACAGTATTTTGCTGAAGGATATACTAACAGCATAGCTGCCACACCTAGCAAGGTAGTACCTGACAGAGCTACCATTTCCTTTTTTATATGCCACCTATTTATTACGAATAAAAACAGCATCTGCAACAAGGTCATAAAAAAGGCAAACACCAGAAACGAATAATGAGTAAATGCTCCTAGCATTACGACAAGCGTCAGCATGATATACTCCTTTAATGTCCCTATAAATGCCTTTTTATATAACGATGTAAGAATCGCTATATATAACAATGTAAACATGGTGAGTAAAGCATACATTCTTATAAATACAACCGTATTGATTGCAGCTACAGAAAAACCATATAATATATTGACCAGTATTGAAATATACCCTGACCCAGACAATCTATATACAATATAGAAAATTGCAGCCTGACATATAGCAAAAGCCACTATATTAAGGAGCAATCCAAACCATAAAGAAAAAGTATCCGGCCAAAAAGAACATATAAAATGTAGAAGAATGCTATAAAGAGGGGGACTCTGGTCATATGCTGAATTATAATATATAGAATCAAAAGTAAATCTTTCACTTTCCTGAACCGTCAGATAATCATGAAAAATATCTCCTGATTTCCACTCCCCAAAATTCTTCAACTGTGAGGGCTCATTCGGATTGAAATTCCCAGTCGCATATATATATGGTTCATAATAACTGTTTGAAAATCCGTATGTCCATGGTTCATCGGAGTGGAATCCTTTTTTATAATTTAAAAATAAAAAGGCAAGAAAAATAATTTGTAAAATAACCACTCCACAAAAAAGAATGCCTAAAATCAACTTTCTATTATTATTAATTTTATTTTTTTTCATAAAATATAAATCTCCAATTTTTTCAAAAGCCATTGAACTCTTTACATAATAAACTTCCCCCAAATATACAAAGTCCATTATTTTCTACACCTCTACTCACTAAAGTACATAAATGAGCCGATTGAATCAGAAACCGTATTACTACACAGGGGGATTTCTCGCAAAATAAAATTGAAACAGCAAAATACTTGATTGCAAAAATAGCTATAGTGGAAAGCATCAAATGCTCAAAAATTTTTCCAACTTTATTCAAAAACTCATTGCCATTTTTAGGCAACACATATATGGGAAATTATTAAGAAGAGGCTTATGAAAAGAGTATATATTTTCTTACATCTCAATTATTCTATCTATTATATCTTTATTCTTTGTACATATCTCGTATCATTTTACAAATTTGCTCAACTATACTTATATCCAATGTACCATACATTGGAAGCGTTAAAACCCTCTCACTAATCCACTTTGCAATTGGTGTATCATCTGCAGAAAATGTATTTTTATAACACGAAAAAGCATTTGTTAAGGGATAAAAATACTTTCTTGAAAAAATATTTTTTTCTTTTAACCTTTCATAAATATCATCTCTTGAAAAGCCAAATAAAGTTTCATCTACAACTATAGGAAAATACGCATAATTACTAATAACAGTCGGAGGAATTTCATTTAATTGAATTCCCTTTACCCCTCCCAATAATTTCATATAAAGGGTATAAATTTTCTTCCGCCTTTCAATCTCTTCATCAATATGTCGTAGGTTACATATTCCCATGGCAGCACAAAACTCATTCATTTTCGCATTAGCACCTACAGCACTCACTTCATAAGGACCATGTATTCCAAAATTTTTCAAATCATATAGATGATCTCCAATTTCTTTTTTTCTAAAACAACAAGCTCCACCTTCTATACTGTTAAAAACTTTGGTGGCATGAAAACTATAGCACGCTGCATCTCCATAAAGAGCCAAGCTCTTTCCCTTATATTTTTCTCCAAATGTATGGGCTGCATCGTAGATTACAATCAAATGATATTTTCGGGCAATTTCCTCAATCGCTTCTATATTGCATATATTTCCATAAACATGAACCGGAACAATAGCACAAGTATTATCGGTAATCAATGCTTCAATACACGTCTCATCTATTGTATAATCATCACTTTTTATATCACAAAAAACTGGTTTCAGTCCATTTCGAACAATTGCATGTGTTGTTGAAGCAAAGGTAAAAGGTGTAGTTATCACTTCAGCACCTTTCGGAAAATCGTATGCCTGAATTGTTAATTCCAGCGCCATATGACCATTAGTAAAAAGTTCAACATTAGAACTCTCCAAATAGTCAGATAACAACTCACGAAATTTTTCATGTTTGCTTCCCATATTCGTGAGCCAATGTGTTTCCCATATTTCCTTAATTTCATCAATATACTCGTCCATCGGTGGCAATGACGATTTTGTTACATAAATAGATTCCATATGTTATCCCTTATATATTACTCATAGATTTCAAGATATCTTTGATTGTTTCAGAAAATACTCTCTGTTTTAATTCTGGCAGTATTGTTTTCAACCGTGTTGTATCCGGATTCGAATTAAACCCAATTTCTTTACCGAAATTCAATGGTATCGTACAGTCACACAGTTTATGAATATCCTCAATATACTCACGCAATTTTTTGGAATGAAAATTTGCAATATTTATAATTCTATTATCAAATTCTTGATATTGATATGTATCATCACTAAATACCTTTTTAACAATTAATTGTATTGATTTTGCTACATCACGAACATCTATATAATTCCACATCTGCTCACATGAACCAAGCGCTAAGCTTCCATTTTTCATAAAATGCGTACAAGCTAGCATAACAACTGACCATGGGTGATCCTTCACCCCAGTCACACTAAATAAGCGGAAATGTATATATTTCATATTATTTTTTTCTGAATACGCCAATGCATAACGATAAAAATCCATTTTCTTAGATCCATACATGTTCATAGGTATCCCTTGTGTGTATTCAGAAATAATGTACTCTTCATCCCCACATTCCGCACGACTTCCCGTATCACAAAACAACCCACATCCCAACTCATGAGCTATTTTTATACATTTCTGAGATATAATAAAATTATTATAATGTACCAATTCATCATTAATCTGCTGACGATTTACACCACTCCAAGCAGTATGTATCCATACATCATATTTAATCTGTTTAAAATCTTTTATATCCAGTCTTTCTAGATCAGAATTGATAATATGAAGTCTCTCCTTAAAATAGTATTCCTGACATTCTGCTTTCATTTGTCCGATTCCACTTTTATTACGAACAACCAGCGTAACATCATAACCCTCAGCAAGAAATTCATGGACTATATAGTTTCCGATAAAACCCATTCCACCAGTAATAATTATCCGCATGATAAACCTTTACCTTTTTATCTGAAAATTCACATATATAAAATCTTATCATCTTTTATTGCTAAAATATATTTTACTTTATTTGTAAGGGAACGTATCTGTTTCGTAATTTCGTTTGAAAAAGCCGGTGCCATAATTATAATCAACTCAGGTGCATCCGATGTAATAATATCCGGTAATTTGATCTGAATATGTGAAACAGGGGAATAGCAATCTGTTTTTTTAGGTGATGAATCAATAATATAATTAATGTCAAACTCTCTTTTTAAAGTTGCTAATAACGTTAATGCCTGATGACTTGCTCCCCATACTGCTATATTTCGAATATCCTTATGGCTTTTAACAAATGTATTTAATTCCCTTTCGATATTCATTTTCTGTCCATCAAAATCCGGAAGCGCAATTTTTTTTCTTTTCTGGACAATTATTTGAGTTGTATCTCCGTTAAAGCGAGATATGGATAAAACACGAAAACCGTTTAGTTGAAATAAATTTGTCAGAGCTTCTTCTGTATAATAAGCAATATGATCTCGCATAAACTCATAATAGCTTGCTTTTTCAATGAAATACTCAAAACTGGGAACTGTTACCAATCCTATCCCTTCATCAGTTAAATTATTATATATTCCACTAACCATTCCAGATGGATCTGGCTGATGTTCTAAATAATTAAATGAAACAAACACATCAAATGGTCCATCCGGATCTCGATAATCCGCATCCACAAATCCGCAAGAAACCTTTAAACCTTTTTTACACGATTCTCTTACAAGATTGTCATTGTTCTCAATACCATATATATCTACATCAAATTCTTTCCACAACTGCAGAAACTCGCCACCACCACATCCGACTTCCCATATCTTCTTTCCTAAAAGATTATATCTATCATATAATTCCTGATATTGGCTGATTCTAAGTTTTTTCATTGTATCAGATAATCCTACAGCCCGTATAACATCTTTGTAATAGTATACCGGTGCACAACTAAACTGTACCAATCCACATCCATCGCATTGATACAAATCGAGGTCTATCGGCTTATCTTTATCCAAATTTTCGCTTCTCGGCATATTTTGCACAAGAGAGGGCATATTGGATAAATGAAATATTTTGTTATGCAAATTTCTTTTACATAAAATACAAGGCATATTAAGAATCCCTTTCTATTAATAATACCGTTATCATAGTTCACTTCGAAATTTACTTATATACATCAATTAATTATTCTGTCTCCCCTGAATATAATCCCATCAATTTTTGGGCATGATTAAGACAGTTTTTATTGCGCTCTTTATAATATCTGCATGGTATCCCAAAATACATTTTCCACGGTTTCAAATCTTTATTCACAAGAGACATGCAGCCAACAGATACTCCCTCAGAAATTTTAACCCCAGGAAGCACCGTAGATCCGGTTCCTATTATAACATGCTTACCAATATAAACTTCTTTATCAATAACACCAGTGAATTGAGACGGAACCATGGGATTAGACATATATTCCCCTGTATAATCATCTGTCTTAGAATATACAACACACCTTGAGGACAGCGTTGAAAATTTATCTAGTGTGATTTTTTCACTTCCTGCAAACAATCCTGAATATGCCGCAATATGAACATAATCTCTTATCTCAATTATCCCCGATAAAATACAGAAATCATCAATTCGAACATTATTTCCAATAACCATAGTTTCTGCATTATAAAAGCTTGCTTTTTTACTGATTAAAACATTATTTCCTATTGATTTAAATCCTATTTTTTTTATCTCATCAATCGAATAAAAACTATTCATATCCCTTTCCTACATTTCTTAACAATCAATCATAATCATTCTTTAAATTATAAAATGTCAAACAATTACTGTTCTCTAAGAAAATCTCCCTATATCAAATACATTATAATAATCTACATCTTCAAGATTAATTAGATTTTTAATAATTCCATCCGAATTAATCGGTTGCGTTGCAACAATAAAAAAGGGAGTTTCAAATTTTTCTAATATTGTACTTAAACAATAAACCGGATACCCCATTATTTCATCACAATTTTTATATCCATCCGAAACAACAAATCCATCTATTTTATATCCATTCCGAACAAATCTCTCTGCAAAATAACAGCTCAAGTCACTTGTACCATAAATCCAGCAACAATTGTCTTTTTTATAGTAAAAATCCAACAATTCAGGAACTCTTTTGTTATTCAACATCATATCATTTATTGTTTCTATTATTTTGGGATTAAGTTTTTTGTCAGCTACCATTCTTTCAATATCATCACTCTCTACAGAAATAAATAGTCCCAAAATGTCTGATATAATTTTCTTTTGCAAAATTATATGAAATTTAAAATTAGTATACTCATCATATCTAGTATAAAAATCATCCATCTCTGTAATATATTTCAAATATTTACTGCTATCTTTTTTTCTATTTTCTATTACTCCTTCCATATATGACCCAGGGCAAAGATATCTATATACTGACATAGGTTCAGAAAAATAATAAATTTTTCCCAAGCAGGCATAATATTGCCTTACCGGATAATCTTTTACTGAATATTGAAGAAAAAAGGCAGGCATATTATTCCAGTCTTTTTTTCTGAAAAAATACGACGCTGTTGCCGGGAACCTTGTTCCTAAGCCAACTTTCACATTATCTTCATGTTCATAAAATCCAGTCTTCGGAAATGTATTTAAAAGATCCCTTGTTTTATTTTTTTCATTCAATATCCATGCATTATGCATAACAAACGAACAATCTTCATATGTTTTTAAAATTGAAAGTTGTTTGCTAAGCTTCCATTGATCACACCAATAATCATCACATTCACAAATCGCTATATATTCACCTGTTGATTGTTGAATCATCAGACTCCAAATATCAACACCTTTACTATATTGATTTTTCTTTTGATAAATACATTTAATTTTATCAGAATTGTTTGCTTCATATTCCTTCATAATCATAGGCGTTTTATCACTGGATGCATCATCATGAATTATTATTTCCAATTCAAACGTTCCCTTCTGATCTAATACGCTTTTAATTGCATCTCTAATATACTGTTCATGATTATACGCCGTCATTATTACTGATATTTTATCAATCATATTTTCCCCTTATACAACACTTCATCATATAGTTTTTGTTTTCTGCAAATTTACTGCTGTTTTCCATCTATAAATTAATATTATTATGTATATAGAACATAACAATACCATCAATAAAGTAAATTCTATTGCAGCGCCTTTTATTCCATATCCAATCACAACGGTATTAAAGCTAAAAAATGCAATTAATGCAACAATAATATATCCCCATATGAGATCTTTCTGGCATCTCATTATTGTAAGAATAACGGATAAATACCCTGCTATCCCAAGAAAACTGCCCGCAACCTGTAAAACTAAAAGTTCAAATATATACAATGACAAATCCGTATTATATAACCAAGATAAAACAGGACATCCTATCAAAGCTGCACCCATAAAACAACATATACTAATCAACAGCAGAATTATAATCTGTCTCCAAATACGCCTGCGCAAAGCATTTTTATCACTATTCCATTCATCTGCCATAAACACGAGTTCCGGATGGTATATAAAACTATTTAACAAACCTATTACAAAAACGGGCATGGAAACAAATCCATAGCAAGCCTGTATTGAATCCTCTAAAACCGCATCTATTGCATATTTAGGCGCATTTAATACATAAAAAGATAAAAAAGCGGTCAGAAATAATGGAAAACAATCAGTAAACATTTTTTTTAATTTTGAAATACATATGTAATTATTTTCCCGATTTAATTGTTCACTTCTATAGATTTTAGGAAATACAATACAAGTATACAAAAGAAATATAATCAGTGAGATTACCAGTGAAATCAATAAAGAAATTGCCATATCCCTTAATAATATGATTCCAATAAAAAAAGAGAGAAAAATACCTCCCCATCGAAGGCAAAACGCTTTGCATCCAAGATCCAATCGATTGCTGGTCTGATAATATGCACTAAAAACATCCTCGATTGATTCTATCATATAAATAAGACAAATCATCATAACACATATAATTTTATGTCTGTTATATCCTATATTTAAAATGCCATATTCACAGTATACTATAACTGCCAAAAACATAAATATGGTAGTAACTATTCTAAATATAAAATAATCAAAAAAAGTAAACTCCCTTTTAATATCAGTTACTTGATAATTATAGACACCAAACTTTCCTATACAGACCAAAAGATTACCTACAGAAAATGCAATAGACAAAATACCAGCATCTATTAATCCCGTTACTCTCGTTACTATCACAGATAAAATTACTGCTTCCGCAGCATTTATTATCCCTGCAAATGCATTCCAAAAATAATTTTTTTTCTTTTGATTGATTTTATTCAATTTACTTATTATCTGTAACTTTACCTTCATCAATATTTAACTTTTCGCTCAATACTACCTTGGGCATGTGAGTGTTTTTTCTTATAAGCACACCAATATATTCACCAATAACACCCATGGTAAACATTTGTATGGATCCAATAAACAACATTCCTATCAAAATTGGAGCAATACCTGCATCAAAATTATACCAAAAAATTAATTTTAAAATAAGATAGATCATTCCACCCATAAAACTGATAAATGACATACAAAATCCCATAATCGTTATAATTCTTAATGGTTGCGTAGATGTATTTACCATAGAATTGATTGCAAACGATAAATACCGCCATATATTATAACTGGATTTTCCGCTCTTTCTTTTTTGTTGCTCATATTGGATTAGTTTTACATCGTATCCCATGTCAGCAACTGCAAAACGAAATTCAATATCTCGATCTTTTCCAGCCATGGCATCATGAACATCTTTATCAAACAATAGAATACCTGACATATTACGATATTGTTCCGTCATAGAAAATCCTTGTATTATTTTATAATATAAACATCGTAAACCGTATTTTATCCTGCCTTCTTTTGACCCTGTTTTCTGTCCACAGACAATCTTATTTCCATTCTCCCATTCTCTGATAAATTGCGGAATTAATTCTGGCGGTTCTTGGAAATCACATGCAATTGAAATATGTACGTCTGCATCGGCATAATAACGATCTGCATTTTCAAAAGACCTTCCATCCATTACTCCATAATTTCTCATATTCATAATTGCTTTTACTTGAGGATATTCTTTTGCAAGTTCTCGTAGCACATCCTGTGTACCATCTGTTGAACAATTATCAATAAAAAAAACATGGTACGGATAACCTTCCTTATCCATTATCTTAATTAATGTTTCAGCCATAGGTCTAACATTATCAACCTCATTATAGCAAGGTACCTCAACACTAATAAACTTATCTTTATTATTCATTCTCAGTCTATTTCTCCCAACAATTCTTCCAAAGAAAGTATGGTTCCATTAAATCCCCTGTGTCTGATATACTCATCCATTTCATTGTGTCTCGCCGCCAAAGTAACCAAAATAGGAGCATTCACTTCTGCAAAAACCTCATTTGTTGCTTTTTTAATTTCATATCCTTGAAATTCAGTCAAATGAGTGTGGGCATCAATAATATAATCAATCTTTATGCTTTGTCCCATTAATGTTTGAATAACTGCTTTACACAAATTTCCTATTGCATATAAAACTATATGCTCATATCCTTTATCTAACAAAATCTTGCCAAGCTTCTCTCCCGCATTTTCGATAAGAAATAGTTTATTCATAACTCTTAATGCAGCACGTGCAGGAATATCTCCGCGATTAGATAAACTATCTCCTGTCCACTTAAACACCCTCGGATCCTTAAAAATAGGATGTTTCATAACTTCAAGGTATTCCTGATGATACGGATGTAGTGGATTTCTTACATCAAAAAACCATTCAATATTCTCGTCCATTGCTTTTTCCGGCAAAAATCTTCTAACCCTTACTTGATCGGCTCCAAATTCATTTAAAGAACGCTCTACAAAATTGGGCAGACTTCTGAAATTGCGTTCCTGTACTACCGTAGCAATTTCCAAAAAATTAATTATTTCCTTATCTCTTAACGATTTAACAAATTTAAGATTATTAAGAATATTATCTATTCCCAATTTTGTTCCGGACAAAAACTGATACGCACCCTCATCATAACTCATTACGGTTATTGTAACACGCAACTTGAACTTTCCAACATGACAAATACGCTCCCAATTTTTTTCATTAAATAAGGAGGCATTTGTTTCTAATGAAAAAATTGCATTTTTTTCATCTATAGGATTCCATTCGTTTACCAGTCGAATCATACTATCGCTGCAAAAAAATTCTCCCAAACCATTTGCAGATAGTTCCTTTACATAAGGTAATGCCTTTTTAATTTCTTTTTCAATTTTATCTTCATACTCAGGTCTTATATGTTCACTTCCACGCGAGCAACAACATGTACATTTATAATTACACCTTCTATCATATCCCAAACTAATAACACTTGGATATGTAGGAATTTTATCTATTTCAACAAGATTTTCAGCCATTGCACCGTTTTGCATAATCGGGCAATTTTCTTCTGTACAATATTCGTATGTATGATTGATCAATGACTGTTGAAATTTTCTCGCCTCTTCTCCTCCATACACTTCTTCCAAAGAATTATCTCTTAAATTCCCTAATATATTATATCCAGAATATGCACATGCTCTTACAGTCCCTATCCCATCAATAATTTGTACATATAAACCACGTCTACATATTTTCATAATTAATTTATATCTCCTTTTCCCAATCAACGATACTGCCTGGCTTAAAATAACTATCATATATGTTTTTTCCATATATTTCATCCATATATTTCCAAAATGCAATAGTTTTATCAAACGAAGAATCTAAGTCTGTTTGAGGAATCCATCCTGTGTCTTTTGTTAACTCTGAATTATCTGCCAGTAAATACATATTCTGATTTGCCAGATAATCAATCTCTCCAAACATAAGTAACTCTTCTGTATTTAATTTATGTGCCAAAATCAAAAGTTCTTCTTTTAATGTATATAACTTTCCTGAACCAATCGTATACGTCTTTCCACTAATACCCTTACAACTAATTTTATAAAAAGCTTCTGCTAAATCCCCTGTATACAATACATCCCAAATTTGTTCTCCATTTGTAAGCCTTGTTTTTCTGCCATTTAGTCCATCCAAAATAACTGTACTAAATACATTGTAGGGATTATCAACTGGTCCAAATACACTCAAAACTCTTAACCAATTAAATTGTATATTCTCTCTTTCGCATAGAATTTTTGCCATTTGGTTTGCACATAATTTTGCAATGCCGTACGCCATTTCAGGTTTACAAGGTGTATCTGGGGTTAAAATTCCCTCAACTCTTCCATATTCCGCCTGACTTCCGCACCCAATAAATTTTGAACATCCTGCTCTTTTAGCTAACTTAACAGCTTCTAATGTAGTTGTAATATTAATTTGTTGATATATTGGATCAACTCTATACTCTGGATGAGTATAATCCCACCCCAAATGAAAGAATACATCATAATCTGCTTTTTTAGGTGTAAAATCTTTCACTCGCTGTAAATCACAGTCCACAACATGAACCAGATCACTTTGTGGTAAATATTTAGCACGTCCTGATGATTTTCTTATCAATAATAAAACTTCTACACCTTCGTTTATTAACTTTCGTACCAAAGCCTGTCCAGGTCCTCCTGATGCACCTGTAATAATTGCTTTTTTAATTTTTAATCCACACATATAACTTATAAAAATTATACCTCCCCTAATATTTTATTCAACTCTTCCCTATCCAATAACGGTCCCATGTCTTCCAGTGGTCTACTAGCCATCTGTCCGTCTTCCCGCATATAGCTAACCTGCTTCGGCAATATCTGTTGGGTAATATCTGTTTTAACAACACATACAACCGGTCCATCAAAATCAAACGCATTTTCAACTGTTTGATCAAGTTCCTCTTTCTTTTCAACATACATTGCCTTAATTCCAAAAGCTGCAGCAATTCTGCCCATATCCGGAAGAGATAATCCATTTTCCTTGGTGCATCCGGTCAGATGCCCCTTGAAATTATTATTCTGCGACTGATAAATCATGCTATACCCACTATTATCAACCACAAACAATTTAATTGGCAATTGTTTTCTCTTAATCACTTCCAGCTCCTGCATATTCATAGCAAAGCTGCCATCACCTGTAATGCACGCCACTCTCTTCTGTCCGGACCCGATACAGCTTCCAATTGATGCTGGAATATCATATCCCATGGATGCAAGTCCCTTTGTAAGAAAAGCTCTTTGTCCCCATTTAATCTGAAACACTTTCATTGCAATATCAACGGATGTTCCGGAGCTTGTAAATTGGTAAATATCTTTATTCTCCAATTTATCCGATACAGCACTTACTAAATCATATGTGCTGATATATCCGTCTCTGGGCTCCTGTTCCTTAATTCTAACCGGGTATTTATCAGATAAATATTCACATTTTTCTATCCAGTCATTTCTGTCTGTTTTCTCAACCTTAGATATTTTTTTCTTAAAACATCTTAAAAAGCTTCCGGCATCAGATACGATTTTCAACTGCGGATGAACGCTTTTTTTGTTCATCTCATTTTCATCAATATCAACCATGACATGTACTCCGCGAGACAGGAAACTTTCGTAATTATATCCGGTATTTAGCAAGTTTAGTCTGGTGCCAATTGTCAATACAAAGTCCGCACTCTGCTGGATCAGATTAGCTGCTCTCTGACCAACCATCCCCGGTCTACCATAATATAATGGATGGTTCTCTTCAATCAGATCTACACCATTCCACGAGGTTAATACAGGAATACCAAGTTCATTGTAAATTTCTCTTGCAAGTTCGATGGAATGGCTTAGCCGAATTCCATGTCCAAGCATAATAACCGGTCTTTTTGCCTTATTTAGCAGCTGAATGGTTTCATCCACAAGTTCTTCCTTTACATCATATGTAGGAAGTGTCGAAACATCAAAGTCTTTCAAATCTTCTATATCTATACTCGTTGCCTGAATATCAAGCGGCACATCAATCCAAACAGGGCCTGGTCTGCCATTAATAGCTATCGCAGCCGCCTTTTGAAATTCATATTTTATATCCTCAGGCTCCTGTATCTGAATCGCATATTTGGTATAGGAAGAAACCATCGAAATAATATCCACTTCCTGAATACCGAACTGTCTAATTCCCTGATTTCCAATTAAATCTGCTCTTTTAGCCTGTCCTGAAATAAAAATAACCGGAATAGAATCGATATAAGCTCCTACAAGACCGGTTAATGCATTGGTTGCACCCGGTCCACTTGTGACAAGACAGCATCCGTACCCGTCCCGTACTCTGGCATATGCTTCCGCTGCGATAGCAGCTCCCTGCTCGTGTAGCATAAAGACTCCATTCAACTTATCACTTTGTCCAAGAGCATTATTCATATGCATAGCACCGCCACCGGTCACGCAAAACACATCCTGTATACCCAATGATGCAATAAACTCCATAATATAATCAGCTATTTTCATTGTAATATCTCACCCTATAATTCATTCAAAAATGCTTTTTGTTAAAAACGTGATATTTTTACAGTATTTTGCCGTATTAATGAAATCATGATAAATCTCTCTAATCTCTTCATTTAATTCATCCCATTTATTGTCAGGATTAAGAGTGGGCAGATTTGGATCTGCATAGCTTTCATTATATACATGTTTAAATCCATCAAACCCGGCTATACTTACGTTTTTAATATGCAATTTATCCATAATTCTTAAGCAGCAAATGACTGCATTATCAAAATGTTCCCATCCTCTCTTAATTGCACGTGAATAATTGATAATAAATTCACCCTCATCTGCCTGCGTCTTGATATTGGATAATAACAGCTTATTGGTCTTGCTGAATTGTTCTTTTCTTGTTTCCTTTGCATAATTGTATCTTGTTTTATTGGACAGGAACAAAAAATCATATTGATACTCATCAAGCAAAGCATTCACCGCAATCACAATGGGATTATTTACATTTATATATTGTTGTATCATATCAAAATTTTCAACAGATGATCTTCCCGGTGCCAGTAAAAGAATATTTCTGTTTTCAAATATTTTCTTCAGACTTTGTATTGTGGTCTCATCATCTACTACCCGGCTTTGATTTTCTATATACTTATTTTCCAACAGATCATAATCATATTTTATTCTATCCTCAGGCGACATAGATTCGATTATATTCCGCATCTCTTTAGCCGTTGCTCTGTGATTTTTTGTAAGATATGCAATATTATTAACGTGACAACAATACATTCCGGCAATAAAATATGGTGTCGAATATCCCCACTGAAACTTTTCTTCAAAATAGCTCATATATGTATCAATTGCATCCATAATCGAATCCAAGTCATAATGCCCCTGATAAGTCTTATTGATATAGTTGACAATCAATTCTGTGGGAGCATTTCCGGCACCTCTTCCCATACCACATAAACTCGAATCAACGATTACATCCCGATCTTTGTCTTCCAACAATTTAATAAATTTCATGCATAATGAAAAGGACAATTGTTGATTGTTGTGCGAATGAAACCCAATCTTGATTCCATCATCCAACTGTCCATGTAAGACATTCACAATCCTCTCCAGATCATCTTCATACATTGCGCCAAAGGTATCTACAATAGATATTCCAACCGGATGTGCTTCATTAATACAATCCGCAAGTTCTCTTAAATCACGATCCGAATAAGCCAAGGTATTCGCAGCCTGAAAAAAGACTTTATAGCCTTTTTTCATTATTTTTTTTCCAATTTCAATTCCTTCCTTATGCTTTCCATGTGGAAAAACTACACGTATCGCATCAATTGATGTACCGTCACATATGGGAAGATTGTCAACATTGTATCTGTTCCAATCAATCATCACAACATATGTCGCATCGGATCTGCTTTTATCAAAATATGGCACCAAATCATCAGGAGTATGAAAAAAAGAACTTCCTACTTCATGTGGCGTATCTTTTAACCATCCGCACTCAATAATATCAATACCCGCATCCTGACTCTTTCGTATAATTCCCTTAATTACCTGACTGCCAAAATTTGATTCACAAATATATGCACCATCTCGTAATGTACAATCCAACACATCAACTTTCATATGTAACCACCCTATATAACTTGAACTCCTCTTTAGACAACTCTCAATTTATTATCTTTATATTAAATCAATTGCTTACAATTATAACACATTTCGCATATATTGGACATATTATTTCATATATTCTTTGTGATATTCTTTGTGATATGCTTTGTAATAATCATCAATAACTACCGGCAAAAGAATTAACATTGCAAAGAGGGATTTTCAGCTGGTAATAGTAGCTAAAAATCCCTCTTAATTATCCATATCAAAGCAAAATCTATCCTCAAGACACTCTCCAATATTCCATGCCCGATACAGTATTCGACCGCAACATCCATGGCCTCTTCACGGTCATCATATTTGCCTGCATACTCCCTTGTAATGGTCACGAACTAATTTAACATTTATTGTCTATCTAAAACACCATCTTTACTATTGTAATTAATCCCATACCTTCCACGGTGCCTTTTTACTACTCCACATCGCTTCCAGCTCATTTTTTTCACGCAAAGAGTCCATACAATGCCAAAAGCCCCTGTGCTGATAACTCATCAGCTGATTTTTCTCAGCAAGTGTTTCCAACGGCTCCATTTCAAAAATCGTAGTATCATCCTTTAAATACTCAAATATCTCCGGCTGCAACACCATAAATCCGGCATTGATCGGACTTCCGTCTGTAATCTGTTTTTCACGGAATGAACGTACAGCCCCCATCTCTCCGATATCCAGAATTCCCTTCTGCTGTTCCTGTATAACCGAAGTCAATGTGGCAATTTTTCCATGTGATTTGTGGAATTTTACAAGCTCCTCGATATTGACATCGCACAATCCGTCGCCATAGGTCATCATAAACGGCTCATCGCCAATATATTTCTGAACTCTTTTAATACGGCCGCCTGTCATGGTATTCAGTCCGGTATCCACAACGGTCACTCTCCATGGCTCATTGTACGTCTTATGTATAGTCATTTCATTGCCGTGCGCAAAATCAAAGGTAACATCACAATTTTTCAGATAATAATCAGCAAACCATTCCTTTATCATATGCTGTTTGTATCCGCAGCAAATGATAAAATCATTGTATCCATAATAGGAGTACAGTTTCATGATATGCCATAATATCGGTTTTTCACCTATTTCTATCATTGGTTTGGGACGGATAGATGTCTCTTCACTGATTCGCGTGCCCGCACCGCCTGCTAAAATAACTACTTTCATTGTTATCCCCCAGTACTATTTTTTCATATCCTTTGTAGGAATATATTTTAAAGTTTGATACTTTTATTGTAACACATTCTCACACTATACGGCACATGCTTCTCCGATCACATCTGCCATTCTCTGCAATTTTTCCTTTGTCATTCCGGGATATACACCAACCCAGAATGTATTTTCCATAATATAATCGGTATTTTTTAAATCGCCGACAATCCGGTAGCCTTTCTTTTCGGCACGCATCTGATCAAAGCAGGGATGCTTTGTAAGATTTCCGGCAAACAACATTCTGGTCTGTACGCCACATCCTTCTATATGCGATATGATTTTCTTACGGTCAGCAACCGGCTCTCCTTTTTCATCGCTTTTTATGGTTAACATAAATCCAAACCAGCTGGGATCAGAATGACTTTCCTTCTGCGGCAGGATCAGTATTTTATCAACACCTTTTTCCACTAAGGCATTGTACAGATATTGAAAATTTTCTTTCCGTTTTTCGACAAACGAAGGGAATTTTTCAAGCTGGGCACAGCCGATTGCCGCCTGCATATCAGTGGCTTTCAAGTTGTATCCAAAATGTGAGTAGACATATTTATGATCATATCCGTATGGAAGCTCTCCAAACTGACCGTCAAAACGATGACCGCACATATTATCCTGTCCGGAAACGCAGATACAGTCGCGGCCCCAGTCGCGCATGGACCGGATGCATTTATGTAAAAGCGGATTGTTGGTATATACCGCTCCACCTTCTCCCATAGTCATATGATGAGGCGGATAAAAGCTGGAGGTTCCAATATCCCCGATCGTGCCCGTTTTTCTTTTTTCCACCTTTGTACTGCCATCTTCCTGTACAAAAGTTGTATCATAAGTACTGCCAAGGGCATCACAGTTATCTTCAATCAACCATAAATGATTTTTATCACAAAATTCTTTTACCGCATGTAAATCAAATGGATTGCCCAACGTATGTGCAATCATCACTACTTTAGTCTTATCCGACAGCGCCTGCTCCATCTGTCTGACATCAATATTGTACTGTGGAATCGTTACGTCCACAAAAACAGGAACAACACCATATTGTATCGCCGGTGTCACAGTCGTCGGAAAGCCTGCTGCCACAGTGATCATCTCATCTCCCGGTCTGACCTGTCTGTCACCTAAAAGAGGCGAGGTCAGTGCCATAAATGCCAGCAGATTGGCAGATGAACCGGAATTTACAAGTGAACAGTATTTTACTCCAAGGTATTCTGCAAACTCTTTTTCAAACAGCTTGGTATACCGCCCGGATGTCAGCCAGAACTCAAGAGCGGAATCCACCAGATTAACCATTTCAGCACTGTCATAGACTCTGGATGCATAGGGGATCCTGCTCAGATCATTCTGTTTGTCCTTGGTATTGTGATATTTTTTACAGTACTCTGAAACCATCTGCAGTATTTCGTTTTTTGCCTGATCTTCTGTCATATTTTCAAACATATATGTTATTTCCTTTCGTTCGCCAACTATATTCATTATATCATATTTTTATATGTCAGGAATACACAATTATATATTGATCGTTCAAGCTTGTAATTGCCGAATTTCTATGTTAAAATCATAAACATCTCTATAGCATATCTTTTTGTAATTTCGCGTTTTAAAATCCATTTTTTAGTACTTTGATAATTGAATAAGGCTTTGCATTTTGTTATAATTGCCCTATCAATCGATAGGAGGTACCCAAAATGGAGATCAGCAATATGACACACGATGAAACCGTTAAACATGAAATCACACGTCTTATGGAATTACAACGTATCAAAGCTTCAAACAATGGTGCTCCCAATAAAACCCTGGATGCATGCATTACCGAAAGCATCAATACCCTTCATGCTCTTGGCATTAATACTGACAGTTTTATAATAATCTGATATATCTATCTTATCTTTTATTTACACATCTAAAAACAACGTGCAAAGTCTTATTGGATCATCAAAGCTGCATTGCACGTTGTTTATCATTTCATGTCCATATAAATATTTACCAGGTATATCCTGTTTTTACACAGTTACCCCTCAAGATAATCTTCTATCTGCTCATTCATGATATTCTCAATACAAACATCATTTTCCTCTGTGTCCATATTCTGATAAGCAAGTTCCCATTCCACAATCTTTTTCATGGCTTCTTTTACATTCCATACAGGATGCCAGTCAAAGGTATTTCTAAGCTTCGAGCAGTTAAGCTTCAGGAAATTGGCCTCATGCGGGCCGCCATCATACCGGTCGATCCAGATAATCTCCTGTCCACTTAGTTCTTTCCATGTTTCACAAAAAAGTGACACAAGTTCCCCGGTTGTATAACAGTCCGTATCATCCGGTCCCACATTATAGCTTCCGGCATAGGAAATGTCCTCATACTGCCTTTGACAGATCATAAGGTATGCCATCACCGGCTCCAGCACATGCTGATAGGGTCTTGTAGAAAAAGGATTTCTCACAACGATGTCTTTTTCCTGCTCTACAGCCCGGATACAGTCCGGAATAATACGATCTGATGCAAAATCGCCGCCCCCGATCACATTGCCGGCTCTTGCTGTAGAAACTGCTATATGACGTCCTTCGTCTTTGATCTGCGGCGCAAAAAATGAGTTTACATAACTACTTGTCACCAGCTCTGAGCAGGACTTGGAGTTGGAATATGGATCATATCCGTTTAATTCCTCATCCTCTGCATAACCTTCCTGCCTTTCCAGATTTTTATATACTTTGTCTGTTGTCACATTCAGAAATGACTGCACACTTTTTGTCAGCCTGACACACTCAAGCACATTAACAGTCCCCATCACATTAACATCATAGGTGTAAACCGGTTCCTGATATGAAGTCCGCACAATCGGCTGCGCTGCCATGTGAATCACAATTTCCGGCTGTGTCCTTTCAAATACCTGTTTTAAATGCTGCAGATCACGGATATCCCCATACACAGAATCCATCTTTTTATCCAGTTGACATAACTCAAATAAGCCAGGCTTTGTCGGCGCATCCAGTGCATAGCCGGTTATCTTTGCTCCTGCCTTTAATAACACCATACACATCCAGCTTCCTTTAAAGCCGGTATGGCCGGTAATCAATACTCTCTTATTTTTGTAAAAGGATAAATCAACCATGTGAAATAACACCTACTGTAATCCATATTTTTGCTTAATTTCGGAGAATTCTTTGGAATTGGCAAAACCAAGCAGTACCTCGTCTCTTGACTTTCCGTTTGCAAGCTCTGTTACCCAATAATCGTAACCGTTCTGATCATATTCTCTGTCTAAAAAGGTACGATACAGCACCTTAACATATTCTCCATCGCTCAGATTTTTATTGATAAATTCCTGTGAATGGAAAAAGCCGTTAGCAGATACATTGGTAATTGTCTGTTTTCCGGTCAAAATCTCATTGCACCAGTAATTTAATCCATCCAGATCATAGCTTCTTTCCAATGCCTTGGTATATAATCTGGCAACAAACTGTGTAAGGCCTACATTTTGATCTCTTGGTGCGGTCAGATTAACTTCGCCACGCTCAATTCCATAATCTTTACATATCTGGCCAAACTCTTTGGAATAGCAGAATCCTATAAATACTCTTTCCCGCGACACGCCATTTTTCAGCAAATTCACCCAGTAATCGTAACCGGATTTGTCAGAGCTTCGATCCATCAAAGTCTGATACAGCAATTCTACATATTGACCATCATCTACATTTTTATTGGTGAATTCTTTACTGAAAAAGAAACCATACGCAACCTCAGCTCCTGTAATATCCTTTTTCTCCAATAAATTTACCCAATGTCTGAGGCCTTCAGCATCGGAAGTTCTTCCAAGACAGTTTGTGTATAATCTTTCCACAAAGCCCTGCATTGCCTCCTCTGCTCCCTTATCTTCACCAAGATATGCATTCAGATAGTTAGCAGCCATTAACTGAAGCTGATTATTAGGATGAATGGAATCCACATAATAGCTGGCAAAATTATCCTGATTGATGTTTAACCCTTTATTGAAATCAATAACGGTAACGTCTTTATTCTGACACACCTTGCGGATACCACTCACATAAGCAAGATAGGTATAACCGTTCATGTTGGTCGTATTTTTAAACTGCTGGTTACAGGGAAATGGAATGATAACATAACACTTTGCCCCTGCCTTAAGTACTTTATTGATAATAGCATTCAAAGCGCCACAGGTCGTTTCCGTCCCGGTACTGTTTGCATTCCCGATCGCACTGGAAATACAATAATCATTGACACCAAAATATAAAAATACCGCATCAAAATCTCCGATATTGATTCCATTAAGCTCTGTCATGACATTCGGCTCATGAACTGTACTGTATGTGGCTCCACCAACAGCCTTGTTGATCATAAAAGAAGGTCTCATCTGATCCAGATAGGTCACAAAAGATGCCACACCGTTGCCTGCCTGATCTGTATATCCGCCACACATAACACTGTCACCCAGAAACAGATATTTACCGGCTCCGCCTTCTGTCTTGAGTATATCCTGTCCATTTTGGGATTTTGCTGATAATTCTCTCTCAATTTCTTCTGCCGTCAGCATGCCAAATTCACTATAACCTGCATTCTCTTTATCCGCTACATTCTCTTCCAGATCAGCCTTTGCTTTTGGCAATGTATCATCAGAAACGGTTGCTCCGTCAATGGTCGTTGCACCCACTGCTGTTGAAGTAATCATAATTCCTGTCAGTAAAGATGCTAACAGCATTTTCCATTTTCTTTTCATTTGTGTGTACCCTTCTTTTTAACTATATTTTATAATCCATATCTTATAATTAACATATATATTTTATTGTAGTATGCCCCATTTCTTTTGTCAAACAAGCTCTGGCAAATCCCATCTGATACAGCTTCAGCAGCTTCCATCCAATGCACCTTAATCACACTATGTAAAATCAAGGCGAAAGTCCATAAAACCCATTTTCCTGTCTGACATACCCCAACCGCTCCATAGTACTCAGTTCGATCAACAAATCCCTTAATAAGATGTCATGCTTTTTCATCACCCGTTCCAGTACCTGATCAACAGGCTGCATATTGTAATCCAGACTATGAAAAATGATCTGCTGGACCGGCGTTAAAGACGGCATATTTTTCTCCTGATTGCCGCCTGTCCGGCTCACTGCTGTATCCCGATTTATATTTATCTGAAATCCGTGATTTTGGTATACTTCCTGTACAAACTCATCCAAATTCCAGATAACACCGGCCCCCTGTGAAATCAGGCGGTTGCAGCCGATACTTAATGAATCACAGACTCTTCCCGGGCAGGCATACACATCCTTTCCCTGCTCCAGAGCGCGTTCCACGGTAATAAAGGTCCCGCTTTTTTCCTTTGCCTCAACTACAACGATTGCATCTGCAAGTCCACTGATAATCCGGTTTCGCATAGGAAAGAAATTTCTCTCTGCCTGTGTCCCCGGCGGCATTTCACTGATGATCCCGCCTCTGTTTTCACCATTTGCAAGCCTTTTATACAATTCCATATTTTCCGGTGGATAACACACATCAACACCGGAACCGAGTATTCCAAATGTCGCCCCACCTTCATTTAATGCCGCCAGCTGTCCTATTCCATCAATTCCTCGTGCAAGGCCGCTTACCACTCCTATTCCATGCGCAGCCAGCACCTGACCCAGTTCTTTTGCCATATGAACACCATAATTTGAGCAATTACGCGCACCAATAATCGCTACCAAAGGTCTGTTTTCCTCCGGAAGCTTTCCTTTTACAAATAATGCCGACGGTACTTTATCAATTTCCTGCAGTTTGCGAGGAAAGCCATTTAAAAAACGCGGAATACAAAAAATATGCTGTCCGATCATTTCTTGATATCTCAAGCTTACGTTCCAATCCACGAAATGTTTTTTGATCAATGTCTTTTTTCTTTGCTTAAATTCAGACAACTCTCCGCAGAGTCCCAGAGCATGATATATTCTTCCATCTTCAAGTGCTTCATACATTTTTTGATAACTGCCGTATAATTCAAAAATTTTTTCTATTGTCACAGAACCAATACCGGGGGCTGTCTCCCAGAAATAGGCATAGGCACATTCTTTATGCCAGGCTTTATTTTCATTTATATGATTTATAATCGTCATTTTGTGTTATGTAAACCGCGTGCATATACTCTCCAAAGCATACTATTTGTATTACATTTTTCAATACATATTATTTATCCAACAGTCCCCGATATGATACTGCCTCCAAAATATGAACATCATCAATCATTTCCTTTCCATCCAGATCTGCAATGGTCCTTGCAACCCGCAGTGTCCGGTGATACCCCCTCATACTCAGATGCTGCGTCTCATAGTAGTGCTCCATCATATTTTCAGCAGTTTTTGTCATTTCACAAAGGGCTGACATCCGCTTTGCTTCGATTCTGCCATTATATATTCCCACTCCGTTTCGTTCCCTCTGGATTTGTCTGACAGCTATAATACGCTCACGTATCTGCTCACTGCTTTCCTCTTTTTTCTTCTCACGGATTTGGTCGTAACTTCCTCTCTGCACATTAACGCAAAGATCAATCCGATTTTTTAACGGTCCTGAAATTCCACTGACATACCGTTGTACTTCTTTTGAACTGCACGTGCACCGGTTCATATCCGGATAATAGCCGCATGGACAGGGATTCATGGCTGCAACAAGCATAAAATTACATGGATAAATGTAGCTTCCGCTTTTTCTGGTAATCACAATTTTCCCCTCTTCCATCGGCTGACGCAGCATATCAAGCGTCTGCCTTCTAAATTCAGGCAATTCATCTAAAAATAAAACTCCATGATTGGATAATGAAATAATTCCCGGACCCGGGACGATGCCGCCGCCCACAAGGGCCTGCGGCGTGATGGTATGATGTGGTGTCTGAAATGGCCGTTTACAGATAAAAGGACGCTCCTCATTTAATAAACCGGCTACACTGTATACTTTGGATGTATCCAGCATTTCCTTTTCTTCCATCGGTGGCAATATGCCGCTCAATGCAGCAGCAATCATTGATTTTCCCGTTCCCGGCGGTCCTGTCAAAAGAAGATTGTGAAAACCGGCCGCCGCGATCTCTGCCGCTCGTTTTGCCATATGCTGTCCAATAATATCTGCAAAATCCGGTGTAATATGCGTTTGTGATTTGTCTATAATTTTCCAGGAAGATGGTTTTGTATTCTGAGTAGATGCTTTTTCGGTCTGAACAAATGTTTCTGCAGTCTGAGTAGAAGTTTTTGCTGACATCATGGATACCGATTGAGATATATCATTTTCTGCCGCAGACTTCCAATTTTCAAAAACATCAAATAACTGATATAGATCTTCCAGTTCCACGATCCGGATTCCCTTTATATATTCCGCCTCATATCTGTTATCTGCCGGTAAAATGCAGGTTTTAATGCCCTTTTCCTTTGCTTTTATCAAAATAGGCAAAATTCCTCGCACACCTCTTATCTGTCCATCAAGCCCCAGCTCACCAATCGCGATCCATGGATCTTCGTTAGCCTTGGGTAACTCCACAACTCCCATTGATGCAAGAATCCCGATTGCAATCGGCAGATCAAATGCCGTTCCACCCTTTTTTATCCCAGCCGGCGATAAATTGATTGTCACTCTCTTAGGCGGAATTGCATATCCGATATTTTTCAATGCAACACGGACACGCTCCGAGGATTCCCTGACCTCATGTCCGAGGTTTCCAACCATATCCATACATGGCAGCCCATCCGCCATGTCAATTTCAGCTGTAACAAGATATCCGTCGACACCATTTACAGCTCCTGTTAATACAGATTGAACCATAATATTTTCTCCTTTTGTTTTTTATATTGAATTTTAAATGTATCACATTTTCCTATCAATTTACCCCTCTGCTTTTCTTCAACGTGGTATATTTTGTATTTTCTTACTACTTTGCCCCGCTTGTCTTTATTTGATGGGATATGTATTTCTTACTTTCTCATCAAGTTGCCCTGCTTGTCTTTTTCTAACAGCTAATTCACATACTTCCTCATTTTTGCGACCTCAATATTCTGATCAAAAACGAATAAATTACCTAATCCCAGCACAATCAGTTTCCAATCCTGACAACTATATCCGCAAAGCAAATAAGTAAAAATATATAATCCAATACAAATGAAACAATTAAATCAAATAAAATAATTAAAATCAAAACAAGACTATACAATCACCTAAAACAATTAAACCCAAAACTAAGTAACACAATTAACTAACACAATTAAGCAAAATAGAAAACACAGCAGAATTGCCAGCAAAATTGTCATCGGAAAAGCAACCAACAGACAGTATAAAGAACTATAGAAAAATCTATCTAACTAATCAGATAAACGCCTGCAAATAAATTCCAAAACGAGAAACAAACAAAAAGTAAGTCAAAAACTAAAACGACTATTTAATCTAATAAAATAAACAAATAAAACAACAAATAAAACCTAACTCTCCAAACTGAAAAAATAAGACTATAAGAATACTACCGAATTGAAAATAGATATCCGACCGCCGACGCCATGCGCCGGCAGCCGGAAAAAGAATCATGTAAACTATAATTTAGAAAATCTGTGTCCGCATCTTTTCCGGATCACGCGCATACTGGATACAGCTTTCTTTAGAGATCTTGCGCTCCATGTAAAGCTTCATCAGGTAATCATCGAGTGTCGACATACCCTCTCTCTTACTTGTCTGGATAACGGAAGGTAGCTGATGTGTCTTGCCTTCACGGATCAGATTTCGTACAGCGGAGTTGGCATGCATTACTTCAAAAGCTGCCACACGACCGTCCTCTGTAACATTGGGGATCAGGGTCTGTGAAATGATACATACCAGTACGGCGGAAAGCTGTACTCGGATCTGCTGCTGCTGGTGCGTCGGAAATGTATCAATGATACGGTCAACGGTAGAAGCTGCATCCATGGTATGTAATGTTGATAATACCAGATGTCCGGTTTCGGCTGCGGTAATGGCTGTTGAAATTGTCTCAAAGTCACGCATCTCACCTACAAGGATAACGTCCGGGTCTTCACGGAGGGCACCACGGAGGGCATTGGCAAAGCTTAATGTATCCTGATTAACCTCACGCTGGTTGATCATGGACATCTTGTGTGTATGTGTATACTCGATAGGTTCCTCGATCGTAATGATATGTGCATCACGATTTTCATTAATCTTATCAATGATAGAAGCCAGTGTTGTTGATTTACCGGAACCGGTAGGTCCTGTTACGAGGATCAGACCTCTTTTACGCTGATACAGATCAACAACAGACTGCGGAATTCCCAGCTTTTCGGTTGTCGGGATCTCTGTAGTGACAGCACGGAAAGCAATACCTATACTACCACGCTGTTTATAAACATTGACACGATAACGTCCGATATTGGGAAATCCGACAGACATATCGTACTCTCCCATTTCCTCAAAACGTTCTCTCTGTCTTGGTCTTAACAGATTAACAACAAACTCCAGTGTATCATTCGGGGTCAATACCGGCAGATCAAGTTTTTTCAAATGACCGTTCAAACGAATAATCGGCGGTACTCCTACCGTAATATGACAGTCAGATGCCCCTGCATTGTATGCAATCCCTAAAATTTCCTCTAACGTAGCTGGATATCCCATTTTTTATCTCCTTTACCTTCCCAACATTTTACATTGTGTTATCGTCTAAAAGCCGGACTCTAAGCTTTTTTAAAGCTTTCTTTTCGATCCTGGAAACATAGCTTCGTGATATTCCAAGCATCTGTCCGATCGTGCGCTGCGGTAATTCTTCTCCCCCATCCAATGCATATCGAAGCTTTATCACCTGCAGCTCCTTTGGTGTGAGCGTTTCCGGTAAAATTGCCCGTAATTTCATAATATCATCATGTAACGACATTTTTTCAAAAGCGTCGGTATCCTCCGCGCAGGTAATGTCCAGCAGACTGATCTCATTGCCTTCTTTGTCGGTTCCGACCGGCTCATAAATAGAAACATCCCTGGAGGATTTCTTTTTGGCCCGCAGCATCATCAAAAGTTCATTGTCGATGCATCTTGCCGCATAGGTGGCTAACCTGTTTCCCTTACTCCAGTCATATGTCTTTATCGCTTTTATCAGCCCGATGGTTCCGACAGAGATCAGATCCTCCGGACTTTCGTCTACATTTTGATACTTTTTGGCTATGTGGGCAACCAGTCGCAAATTCCGCTCAATTAAAATCTGTCTGGCTCCTTCGGACGCCTCTTTCTCGCCTTCTAAATACATGCGGATATAGTAAGCTTCCTCATCCTCGCTTAAGGGTTGTTTAAATGTTCTCATCCAAAATCCCCGAAAACGGTTTTACTATATTCTATGCTTAGGGCTTAATTAAGGTTTCACAACATATTTATTATACAAACTATACTTTCAAAGCGCAAGGCTTGTTCAGTCTTTTTCATCCCGATTTTTATAATTTTTACGGTCTCGGAAAGCCCAGAATTTGTTGAGCAGAAAGTTAATGGGGATTGTGATAAGCAGGGTCACAAGCGGAGCTACAGTCTCTGGGACACGGAGAAAACGTACCCAGACAACAAGCAGGATATTTTCCAGTACAAGCCCTGTTCCCGCATATGATAAAAACGTCTTAAAAAATGCCTGCCACCAGACGCGTGCCGCTCCTTCCTCTTTTGTGAACACATATTTGTTGTTCCAATAAAAGGCATTTACAACACTGACCAAAAAACCCGCGACACTCGCAATCAGGTAATGACATCCCAGTGCAATCAGGATCAAATATGTGAAATAATGGATCAATGTATTGGATACACCGACAATTCCAAACTTTACAAATTGTATCAGGGCATCCCACTGCTTTTCTGACAGCGGTATGTGTAAAAGCCTGCGGATCACAAAATCCATGATGAACACGATGAAATCCCATAATTTGTTTAAAAATTTAGCCATAATTTTATTTTCCAATTCCTATTAGATTCAGCATTAAATCCAGCATAACAGCTTTCCTCAGACAAACTTCTCAAACACCCAGTTGCTGACATCCATTCCAAAATCCGTCAGCGCGATCCGGTCCGTATGCGGATCAACTGTCAATAGTTTTTCCTTCTGGCACAAATCCAATTCCTGTCCGTAGCGCTCAAAAACCGAAATGCCAAATTCTTTTTCAAACGCCTGTATCGACACACCTTCGCTCATACGAAGTCCGAGGAAAAAATACTCGGCCATCGCATCTTCTCTGGTAACTTCCTCTACCTCACAATACGGGACAGCATTAGCCTTCTTCTCCGGCCGGTCTGAATGATACCGGCCGATATTGTCCTTCTTCTCCAGCCAGAACGAAAGATAGCTCTCCATATCGTCAATATTTTTTGTCCGTTTCCCGGCTAAAAACGAGGACGCGCCAAGCCCCACACCAAGATACGGTATTCTCATCCAATAACCGCTGTTATGGCGTGATTCAAAGCCTTTTTTCGCATAATTGGATATTTCATACCGCTCATAACCGTTTTCTCTTAAAATCCGTTTGGTCTCATGGTACATCTGCCGGTCCAGATCCTCATCAAAATATTCCTCTGCGTGATCATGGAAGCGTTGATAAAAAGGAGTGCCTTCCTCCAAAATCAGACTGTAGGACGAGATATGTTCCGGCTGCAGGTTAATAATTTTATGTAAACTATCGAGATAAGTATCCAGTCTCTGTCCCGGAAGCGAAGACATGCAATCTATATTGATATTGGTAAATCCGGCCCTTCTGGCATTATGGTATGTATCAAGGAACTGCTCATATGTATGGATCCGTCCAAGCAGCTTAAGCTCCTCATCATTGGCAGACTGCAATCCGATACTCAGGCGGTTAAAACCAGCATCTTTTATTTTATGTAAACCACCATAATCTATCGTTGCCGGATTGATCTCAACGGTGATCTCAGCATCCTCATTCACATCATAAAGCTTATAAACCGTAGAAAGCAGCTCTTCAAGCTGTTCGGGCGATAAAACAGACGGTGTTCCCCCGCCAAAATATATGGTTTCAAGCTTTCGGTCAGCAATACCGTTTGCATAAAATAAAAGCTCATTTTTTAATGCCTGCACATACCGCTCTCTCACGGTATGGTCTGCAGGCATTGATAAAAAGTCACAATAATTGCATTTTCTGACACAAAATGGAATATGAACATACAATTCCAAGGTCAATTCCTCACATTCTCAAATAAACATTCTCAACTAAATATTCATTCACCCAATTTTTCGTTTAAAAGGCCGGGCTATTTTTTATCATCCAGCTTTAAAACACTCATAAAAGCGGACTGGGGAATTTCTACGTTGCCGACCTGACGCATACGTTTTTTACCCTCTTTCTGTTTCTCCAACAGTTTCTTTTTACGGCTGATATCACCACCATAACACTTGGCAAGGACATCTTTACGCATGGCTCTTACAGTCTCTCGCGCGATAACCTTGCCGCCAACTGCTGCCTGAATGGGAATTTCAAAAAGATGTCTCGGTATCTCATCCTTGAGCTTTTCGCACATCCTGCGTCCCCTGTCATAAGCCGAATCCTTGTGTACAATAAAGGAAAGCGCATCCACTTCTTCTTTGTTGATAAGGATATCAAGCTTCACAAGATCGGATCTGACATAGCCCTTCAATTCATAATCAAACGATGCATAACCTCTGGAACGGGATTTTAACGCATCAAAAAAGTCATATATAATCTCATTTAAGGGCAGTTCATATTTTAACAATGCCCTTGTTTCTTCCATATAATCCATGCCAAGATAAACACCACGGCGCTCCTGACACAATTCCATGATCGGACCGATAAATTCCGTTGTAACCATGATCTCTGCTGTCACGATCGGCTCTTCCATATATTCAATCTCTGAAGGATCCGGCAGATTGCTCGGATTGGTCAGCTCGATCACATCGCCATTGGTCTTGTAAACCTTGTAAATAACACCCGGTGCTGTCGTAACAAGATCCAGATTGTACTCTCTTTCCAGACGTTCCTGAATAATTTCCAGATGAAGCAGTCCTAAAAAACCGCAACGGAAACCGAAGCCCAGAGCTACAGAAGTCTCAGGCTCATAATTTAAGGATGCATCATTTAACTGCAGCTTTTCCAGAGCATCTCTTAAATCCGGATACTTGGCACCATCAGCCGGGTACATTCCACAGTAAACCATGGAATTGACCTTTTTATATCCGGGAAGCGGCTCCTTGCAGGGGTTGTCCGCATCTGTCACGGTATCACCCACAGCCGTATCACGCACATTTTTGATAGATGCTGTAATATAACCAACCATTCCGGCGGATAACTCATCACAAGGGATAAACTGACCCGGTCCAAAATATCCGACCTCAACAACATCTGCGGTGGCATTGGTAGCCATCATGCGGATGCGTGTGCCTTTTTTGACCGTTCCGTCCATCAGACGGCAGAAAATAATAACACCTTTATAAGAATCATACAGTGAATCAAAAATCAGGGCAGATAGCGGTGCATCCGGATCTCCCTTGGGTGCCGGGATCTTGTGCACGATCTGTTCCAGCACATCCTCAATTCCAATACCGTTTTTAGCTGAAATAAGAGGTGCATCCTGTGCCTCGATACCGATCACATCCTCAATTTCATCTTTGACACGCTGCGGCTCGGCACTCGGCAGGTCAATCTTGTTGATCACCGGAAAAACATCCAGATCATGATCAAGTGCCATATAGACATTGGCGAGTGTCTGCGCCTCAATTCCCTGTGCAGCATCCACAACCAGAATAGCGCCGTCACAGGCTGCCAGAGCACGGCTTACCTCATAGTTAAAATCCACGTGTCCGGGAGTGTCGATCAGGTTGAAAATATATTCTTCTCCATCCAGAGCCTTATAAATAATACGGACAGTCTGTGCCTTGATCGTAATTCCACGTTCACGCTCCAGATCCATATTGTCCAGTACCTGTTCCTGCATCTCGCGGCTGGTCAGAAGTCCCGTCTTTTCGATGATACGGTCTGCCAGTGTCGATTTGCCGTGATCTATATGTGCCACAATACAAAAATTGCGGATTTTACTTTGGTCTATATGCTGCATAATTTTCCTCCGAAATAAAGCTGTCGAATCGAATTATACCAAAATTATGCATGTCAGGCAATAAATACATCCGCTGACAGATGACTTATTCATCCGACTTATCCGCCGTTCTTTAAAACCTCCGCTAAAATCTGCGCCAACGGTTCTACCGCATTCATTACCTCTTCTACCGTATTGGTCTGGGCTCCCACCTCGATCAACAGGCTTTTGGGCCTGTAATGCATATTATAACGGAGGCCCTTTAAATATATATTCCTGCAAAAGCCGGGATAATAACGGTCTGCTGCAAGCTTCATCTGAAAAGAAAAAGCCAGATTTTGTTCAATATAGGGATTTTCCAGATACGCGATCGCACCGGTTGAATTCAGGTAACTAATTCCATTAAAAAACATAAACTGTGCCGTCTGTCTGCCACCGATCTCCTTGACAAGACGCGTTCCTTCCGACACACCGTCCCTGTGCAGATCGATAATTACCTCAATACTCGGATTCTCTGCCAGTATTTTTTCAATGGCAGGCGCCGATACGGAATATGCATAATCCCGGTTGGGCAAATCATAGGTGCCGGTATCATGAAGCACATTCAGGCCATATTCCTCCCTGAGGACCCGGCAAAGCTCCTCTCCCACGCCAATGATCGTCGTGCCGGTGTCTCCTGCAACACTGTCTGCAAATGCCTCCTGTGAATGTGTATGATAGACCAAAATCTGTGGCTTTGACGCATCCTGCTGCAGCGTTGCATCAAAGCTTAAAAACTTTTCCGCATTCAATTTTTCCGCAGTAATGCTTGTTGAAGAATCAATCGTGTAATAATGCTTTACCAGATAATCAAAATCCTTCATAGCCTGATAATCCGGCGTAGTAACCGGTTCCTGCTGCTTTATAAAGGATTCATTTGCACCGGAGGCTCTCTGATTCTCCATAAGCATCAGATCTTCCAAAGACATTCCATCCGTACTGTCACCGGAATTGCCACCCGCATCATCCGTCCCCGTCTGACCGCCTGACGTCTTTCCCGGTTCAGAAAAAGCCCCTGTTGTTCCATTTTTGGATGCATCCACTGCGTCCACATATTCGTTTCCTTCATCTTCCAGAAACTGCGTTCTGAAGTAATCTTTGGCATCCTGATATGTCCTTCCGGATTTTCCTGTTTTATTCGTTCCGTCAGCTACATCTGTTCTGGCTTTGCTGTCAGTTCCGTCCATCCGTCCTGCCTGATCTGTGCCATCTGCTGCTTCCTGACCATCTGTCATATTTTCTCCGCCCGCAGTCTTTGTCCCATCTGGCATATCTGCTCCATCCGTCTCCTGCCCCGGAAGCGCAGCATGATTCAGATAATATCCATAATTACCGTCTACAAAAGAAAATGCCATCTCCGCTGCGGAAAGGTTGGTCATCCCCAAAGCCCCATTTCCAAAATAAGTCTGCGACAGCACCAGATTACACCATACATCCCTATAACAAAAAGAAAGTAAAACCAGCAGGCATAAAAAAGCCCAGAATGCCAATCCCTGCTGTGCCTTATCCATTGTATATCTTTTTCGATAACGCCTTCTTCTCATATACTCACCACTAAAGTATATGTCCACATCAAACGCGCTATGACTATGTTGTCCCAGCACCACAAAAAAACCAACCGATGGGTTATTTCGGTTGGTTTTGTGATTTCTGATAAATTGTACTGTCTAACAGGATGACGGCCCTGTTAAGGTACCTGTCCCAGATTAGTTCATGCCATTAACAGCTTTTGTTAAACGGGAAACCTTTCTGGACGCATTATTTTTATGATAAATGCCTTTAGAAGCTGCTTTGTTGATTGTAGAAGTAGCATCTGTTAATGCTGCTTTTGCACCTTCAGCATCTTTTGCTTCGATTGCTGCGTAAACTTTCTTGATAGAAGTTTTAACACCAGATTTGATTGCTTTATTTCTATCAGCTTTTGTTCTGTTTACTAAGATTCTCTTTTTTGCAGATTTGATGTTAGCCATGACTTACACCTCCCATATTATAAAATCATATCTCTATGCCGGTGTCACAATTATCCAGACACGGGCAGACAAATGCGAACACACGCATATTATAATAACCAAAACCGGCAATGATGTCAATATCTGGGAAGAATATTTTTAGTATTTTCATCATTATTTCTTATTTTATCTGCTTTTCTTACTGTATTTTCATTTCAGATATAAATTTATGTCTAATTTCTATCATTTTGGGGAATAATACATACCATGTTCAAAAGATCGCATAACATATAAATACCGTTCAATTACAACATCTTTTGATCACAACATCACAAATCACGATATAAAAAATCTACGGAGGTCATTATGTATATGCAGTCGCGTACCGATCTGGCATTGGAAGAACATGAATATATGGTATCACAGCATGCCGCTGAAAAAAAGCAGACACACATCCATGGTGTGGAAATTCTGGATGAACAGTTTCCTTCCGACCAGATTTCCATATCCACGGTCAATATCACGACAAAAAATGCGGCAAAGGCTTTAAACAAACCGATGGGAACCTATATTACCATGGAAGCTCCCCTGCTCGATATTCCGGACGATGGATATCATCGTGAAATATCCATGCATATCTCCAGACAGCTCAAAAAACTGATCCCGGATTTTGTAAATGAAAAATCCATTCTGGTTATCGGACTTGGCAACCGCGCTGTCACTGCCGATTCTCTCGGACCGCTTTGTATTGACCATTTAAACATTACCCGGCATCTTCTTTTAGAATATGGAAGTGCGGCCTTCGATCATCAATATCAACACACCGTCAGCTCTCTTTCTCCCGGTGTCCTTGCTCAAAACGGCATCGAAACAGCCGAAATCGTAAAGGGCGTGGTCGAACAGACCCATCCCGACTGTCTGATCGTCATTGATGCCCTTGCCGCCAGATCCTTACACCGCCTAAACCGCACGATCCAGATCAGCAATACCGGCATACATCCCGGCTCCGGCGTCGGCAACCACCGCTGCGCCCTGACAAAAGAATCTCTCGGTGTCGATGTCATTGCCATCGGCATTCCCACGGTCGTCGATGCAGCAACAATCGTCATGGACACCCTTGAAGATTACACACAAAAAACAAAGCACTCTCTTAATCTCCGTTTATTTGTGGAAGATTATGACAGCACTTTGTTTCATGAGCTTCAAAATATGTATGTAGCCGGAAAGGATATTGATTCGATCATTCTCAATATGAGCTATACCCTTTCCGAAGCCTTAAATATCACCTTCAGCAAAGACTAATGTCTTCCGCCACCGCCGCCATGGCTGTGTCCGCCGGAAGAAACATGATGACCGCCGCCACCGGAGCTGCTGCTTGACTGGATGGTACGGTGTGTCGTATGTTTGGAGATAAACACATCCCTGCGATCCGGGAACTGCGCTGCTCCGCCTGCCACATAGGTATTGGCACTTGTCGTTTTCTTTCCGACATTGTGATTGATGCACACTAAAACGTATATAATGGTAACAACCGCTGCAACGCCCCAGATCGCATACCAGGGAATTGCCTCATACATGGAAACATCCTCTCCCGACATAGTAGCGGAAAGGGAGTTGATATAATACACATATGCTGCATACGGATCGTCATTGACTCTGTCGCAGACACCGTCGATCAGATGGTTGATCATGGGTGTAGAGTAGGTATCCTCCACTCTCCCTGATGTTGAGAACCAGCTGTAGCTGTTGCCTACACCAAGGAAGTTATCAAGGTATAAAGCGCCGTCTCCCCATGGAGCGTCATAACCATACTGGTAATTGTCATAAAAATCGTCTGCATAATTCATCATGGCATTATCCCCGGCATAATCCGGGTCACTGATCGTAACCAGTACGATGTCACAGCCAATCACATCTTCTTTTTCTGCGATCAGGTCACGCAGAGAATTTTCTTCATCATCACTTAGAACATCCGCATAGTCAAAGACTCTTTCGTCAGTGAGGCAGTCTGTATTGGTTCTTTCATATGTACCCTGTGTTTCATTGGAAGGTCCCTTTTTAACCAGTGCAACAATAAACAGCACCAGGACGATTGCAAAGAGAATTAAAAGTACGGAAAAATGTTTTATATATTTTTTCATATCAGAATACCTCCAAAATCATCCGAAGCATATATCCCATTGCTGTCACAAGTGAAAAAACAGTAGCGGCACAGCCAATCAGCTTGCCAACAGATATCGGAGCTTTTCCTACCATCTTGCCTGTTTCACCATTTAAACGGAACTGGTATTCTTTGCCTCTGTAGCGGTATTTATAATTCCAGATCGGCAGCAGCGCATAATTTTCCTGCTTTGTCTGGCACTGACAGTCGTCACATTCAGGTACAACGGATGAATAACCGCCGATCGTTTCCTGCATCAGCGCTACGGCATCCTTGCGCACCTTGGCCTTGGCTCTGGGCTCCAGTGTCGGTCCGTCCACACTGTAAAGCTCTCCACGGAATCCGGACATGAATTTGGGCTGGAAGCCATACATGGATGAATAATCAAAGGGCTCCAAAAGATCCATTTCATTGTCAGGCATGGTTACGGACGCATCTGTGGGAACGCGGTTAAAATCAGCGTCCATGGTACGATACAGCTGATAAACCGAGGTCTCTGTATATTCGGTATTGCCGCTGACCCATTTTCTGACCTTCTGCGCTCTTGCAGAATAGCGGTAATGGCAGTGGATATCAAAAAGGAAAAACGGAATATAGTCTCCTTCCATTTTTTCCAGAGAAGCTTCCTTTAAAAAACCGGTCGGCAGAAATATCTTTTTGTCAAACTGCTCCCGGATAATCTCCTTTGCCTTGCTTTTGCTGATCTTAAAGGGAATGATCAGATGCGGCTCATATTTGCCTCTGATACGTTCATCAAAAATCATATAAGCTCCACAGTGCTCGCATTTGAGTGCACTGTCATAGGGCTTGGGTTCAACCGGTGCTCCACACAGTGGGCACTGATATTCATTTTCGGTGGTAACCAGCTCTTCGCTGTCGATACTGTCACAATGCGGGCAGCACATTCTGTCATGCTCCGGTGACCACACCGTATTAGCGCCACAATTTTTACACTTAAAAATCATAGTCTTCTCCCTCTCACATTTTTTGGTATTGAAATTGCGACCTGCACAAACATATAAAATATGATCTGTCGACGGTCTGTTTACTATTTATGATACAACATAATATCCGGTAATTCCACAATTAACTTCATTTTTCCAACTTCATTCGAGTGGTATGGTCAAAAAAACAAAAACTGGACATTTTGAGCATACCATATACAAGTGTACAATACAGTCAATTCATCAAAACCGGTTTAACAATAAAACGATGAAGCTGGATAGTTCATATATCCGGCACAACAAATAACATCATGAGGAGACGAGAAATATGAACACACAAAGTAAAACATTAAGAATTGTCCTTGCCGGACTTATGGCAGCATTGACCTGTGTCGCTACTATGATCATCCGCATCCCCACCATTAAGGGATATGTACATATCGGAGACTGTATGGTAATTGCATCCGGTATTATTTTAGGACCTGTACTCGGCGGTCTTGCTGCAGGTATCGGTTCCATGTTAGCTGACTTACTCGGCGGTTATTATGTATTTTCCGTTGCAACCTTTGTTATCAAGTTTTTAGCAGCACTTGCAGCAGGTTTAACCTTTAATTTTGTAAAAAAAGTTTCCAAAAAATACAACCTGCCCGCTGTAATTGCAGCCGGATTTGCATCTGAAATTGTCGTAGTACTTGGTTATTTTGTATTTGAAATATTTTATGAAGGAATGGCCGCAGCCATTACAGAAATTCTTCCCAACTGTGTACAGGGCGGAACAGGTCTCATCCTTGCAGCTATCCTTTCACCCATCTTATTAAAGATCCCGATGATCAGGGACGTAAAATTACAGATCAAGCAGGCACCAAGCGTTAATTCGTAATCGGCTGATAACAACCGGGACGACGATCCCGAAACAGCCCCCAGTCAAGCCTTTCTTTTGTAAGTGCTTCAAGGTCATAGGAAGAAACCAAGATTTCCTCCTGATCCCTTGAGGCACTTTTTATAATATCTCCTGTCCCATCTGTCATAAATGAAGATCCATAAAAACAAAGCGTTGACTCCTGTCCGCCATTTGCATCCGATGCATGCACCTCTTCCATACCGATACGATTGGCCGCAATAACCGGAACAACATTTGCTGCCGCATGTCCCTGCATCACGCGTCTCCAGTGTGGCATGCTGTCTGTATCCAGAATAGGCTCACTTCCGATTGCCGTCGGATACAAAATAAGCTCTGCCCCCTGTAATGCAAGGCAGCGTGCTGTCTCCGGAAACCACTGATCCCAGCATATCCCTACTCCGATTTTTCCATAGACCGTATCAAAAACCCGAAAGCCGGTATTACCGGGTGTAAAATAAAATTTCTCCTGATAAAAGTGATCATCGGGAATATGTGTTTTCCGGTATACACCCATGATGCTTCCATCTGCATCGATCATGGCAACCGAATTATACAGACAATTCACATCCCTTTCATAAAAGCTTACCGGAATGACAACCGAAAGCTCCTTTGCCGTCTTTTGAAGCCGAAGCACCGCATCATTCTCCTCAACCGGCTTGGCGTAGGCATAATAATCATAACATCTTTCCTGACAAAAATACGGTCTTTCAAAAAGCTCCGGCAGCAAAATAACCTGTGCACCCTCTTTAGCGGCTTCCCTTACCATTCTGTCTGCCTTTTCAATATTATCCTCTATACTCCGGCTCATCTGCATCTGGATGGCTGCGGCAGTGATGATTCGTCCCATCTGTTTTCTCCTTATTTTCCCTTATCTGTTGTTCTCTCTGATATCAAATTTCTACACTTTTTAACTTCTACACTCTGCATTAATATTAAGTCATATTTTAATTTTTCTTTTTATTTGCAGGCTCTACTATTCATCTGATCTTTCTTTACAGCACTCGGTATCTGCTGTGTAATACAATGTATATTTCCTCCACCGACGATAATGCTTCTTGCCATGATTGGCACAACCGCTCTCTTACCACTGATACTTTGTAAAATTTCAACCGCCAGTGCATCGTGTTCATCGCCAAATTGCGGAACCAGTATACTGTCATTTGAAATATAAAAATTGACATAGCTTGCCGCCAGTCTCTCACCGGTCTCTCTTTGATCTTCCCCTTCTTCATATGTAAAACCATCAGCTTCATATGGTGTAATGCAGACTGGCTTCTTAGGAATCGGAAGCTTTATGATTTCCAGTTGTCTTCCCTGTGCATCCGTTGTTGTCGATAAAATATCATACGCTTGTTTTGAATAACTGTACTGCGGATCCTCTTTATTATCCGTCCAGGCTAACACAACTACACCCGGCTTTATAAACGCACACATGTTATCAATATGCTCATCTGTCTCATCCTGCCAGATACCATGTGGCAACCATATCACTTTTTTACCGCCCAGATAATTGCATAACACTTGTTCTATTTCTCTTTTAGACAGGTTGGGATTGCGCCCCGGACTTAACAGACAGGCCTCTGTCGTCAGAATGGTTCCCTCACCATCCGTGTGGACAGAGCCTCCTTCCAGCACAAAATCTGACACTCTTACCACCTTTTCTCCTATGGCAGCACAAAAGCTTTCAGCCAGCCTGTCATCTTTTTCATAATGCTTGTACAGTCCGTTATAGGAACCGCCCCAGGCATTGAATTTCCAGCTGATCCCGCATCTTGTGCCTGTACTTTCCAACACAAATGTCGGTCCTGTATCTCTTGCCCAGGCATCATCACTGTCTATCGTCAGAAGTGCCATATTGGCATAATTTTGTTTTTTCGAAAGCCATGACTTTGCTTCATTTAGATGTTTCGAATCGGTTAACATAAATAGATGTTCACTTTTTGCAATATGGTCGGCTATTTCAGAAAACGTCCGTTTTGCGTCACTACCGTCATAAATCCATGAGCCCGGTCTGGTCGGCCAGATCATGACACATCCATCATGTGGTTCAAATTCTGCCGGCATACGCATTTTAAAATCATCTGTTATCATCATGCATTTCCTTTCTGCAATATCCGTTTATCAAGATATGCTCTTCCTGTCCGCCCATTTTCGTTATAACAAATAACACGGATTCTTCTGATCAAATTTTATCCAAGCCGTTCTTTAAAATCATGATACCCGAATCCCTTTTGAATCTCCATCTCCCCATTCTCTTTCCGATATACTATATCCGGCAGTGGCATTCCATTAAAGGTGTTATTTTTTACCATGGAGTAGATTGCCATGTCCTTAAAAATAAGCCTGTCTCCAATTCGGAACCTGTGGTCAAATGAATAATCCCCGATGACATCTCCTGCAAGGCAGGTTGAACAGGCTAACCGGTAGGTATGCTTTTTCTCACCGGGCATACCACCGTCACAAAGCGGTGGCCTGTACGGCATCTCCAGAACATCCGGCATATGACAGGCTGCCGATCCGTCCAAAATCAAAATATCCATACCGTTATTTACGATATCCACGACCTCGGTAACAAAATATCCGGCATTCAATGCAACAGCCTCTCCTGGCTCTAAATATACCCGGACATCATATTTATTCTGCATGTATAAAATACTTTTTTTCAACAAAGTAAGATCATAATCTGCCCTTGTTATATGATGTCCTCCTCCAAAATTGAGCCACTTTATCTGTGCAAGATACCTGCCAAACTTTTTCTCCACCGCCTGCAGTGTCTTAAAAAGATCATCTGCATTCTGTTCGCAGAGTGTATGGAAATGCAAACCTTCCACATCCTCTGGCAGGGCATCCGGAAAGCTTTCATACAGCTTATCTGCAGTAATTCCAAGCCTCGAATACGGAGCACAGGGATCATAAATATCATGTCCCTCCTGTGTTGAACATTCCGGGTTGATACGTAGTCCGACGCTTGCATTATGGCACAGGGAGTGAAATCTTTCATATTGTGAAAGAGAATTAAACACCAGATGATCGCACCATGTATCCAGCATGTTCATTTCACTTTCCTTAAAACCCGGACAGAACACATGATTTTCGGTATCCGGGCATTTTTTCTTCATCTCTTCATAACCAAGCCTCGCCTCATACAGACCGCTTGCCGTAGTACCGCTGATATAGGAACCGATCAACGGATATGCCGGATAATAAGAAAAGGCCTTCTGTGCCAACAAAATGTGGCATCCCGTATCCTGTTCCACATTTTTCAAAATAGTTAAATTGTCTTTTAACTTCTTTTCATCAATAACGTAGCATGGAGTATTTAGTTGTTTTAGCTGATTGTCAAATTCTGCATCTGATGCTTTATCGATTGGTTTAAACGTTGTCATATCTATTGTCTTATTTGTCATTTTATCAAAATAGTTCATTCTCTTTAATTTCCGATTATTGCACCATCTTACTCCACAGTTTCCGGATTTTCCTCAACAACCCATGGAAGTCCCCACTTATTCAACGCATCCATAAACGGATCCGGATCAAATTCCTCCACATTGAAAACGCCGCTTCCAGACCAGGTCTTTGTCAAAATCATCATGGCTCCGATCATGGCAGGAACACCGGTTGTATAAGAAATAGCCTGTGAGCCGACCTCTTTATAGCACTCCTGATGGTCGCAGACGTTATAAATATAGATGGTCTTTTCTTTTCCATCCTTTTTACCATGGAAGATACATCCGATATTGGTTTTTCCAACGGTTCGTGGTCCCAAGGATGCCGGATCCGGTAATAAAGCCTTTAAAAACTGAATTGGAACAATCTTATGTCCTTCAAAATCAATCGGCTCTGTTTTTAACATTCCAACATTTTCCAGACATTTCATATGTGTCAGGTAGCTCTGTCCAAATGTCATAAAGAACCGGATGCGCTTTATGCCGGGAATATTTTTTGCCAGAGATTCGATTTCCTCATGGTGAAGTAAATACATGTCTTTCTGACCAACCTGCGGAAAATTGTATTCTCTCTTTATGGACATTGGCGCAACCTCAATCCATTTGCCGTTTTCCCAATAAGAGCCCGGAGCGGAAACCTCGCGTAAATTAATTTCCGGATTGAAATTGGTAGCAAAGGGATAGCCGTGATCACCACCGTTACAGTCTAAAATATCAATCGTCTCAATCTCATCAAAGTAATGCTTGAGTGCATATGCACTATAAACACTGGTCACACCGGGGTCAAATCCGCTTCCGAGAAGTGCTGTAATTCCTGCCTCTTTAAATTTCTCATGATATGCCCACTGCCATGAATAGTCAAAATATGCGGTAAAACCAAGTCTTTTACATCTCTCCTCATACACAGACCGCCACGCTTTATCATTGGTATCCTCGGCCTCATAATTGGCTGTATCAATATAGGAAACCTTACATGCCAGACAGGCATCCATAATAGTAAGATCCTGATAGGGAAGCGCAACATTGAGCACGGCATCCGGCTGATATTCCCTGATCAGGGTGATCACTTCATCCGTACAGTCGGCATCCACTTTTGCTGTTGTGACCTTCGTGTCTGTCCACGCATCCAGCTCTTTTTTCAATGCGTCACATTTTTCCTTGGTGCGGCTTGCTATGCAGATCTCTGTAAAAATCTCACTGTTCTGGCAGCATTTTTTGATAGCCACCTGTGCTACTCCTCCACATCCGATAATCAATAATCTACTCATGCTTCTTCCTCCTCTAGTAAATCCTCCACATATTTTGGCAGCATAAATGCGCCCATATGCAGGTTGGTTGTATAGTAATCTGTATGCATTTTTCTATCATTAAAACGCTCCGGCTTAAAATCCGACAGCGGATGATACTTTTTGGATGCAAATCCGAAAAGCCAGTATCCCGACGGGCATGTCGGAATGTGCGCCTGATATACACGGCTCACCGGAAAGCTCCGATATGCTTTTCTGTGCATGTTGCGACAGGCAATTTCATCCTCATCATAAAAGGGACTGCCATGCTGATAAACCATGATACCGTCATCCTTCAACGCCTTATAGCAATTGCCGTAAAACTCCTTGGTAAACAGCCCCTCCGTATGTCCGAACGGATCAGTAGAATCATTGACGATAATGTCATATTCATTGATCTTTTTTCGTAAAAACTTAAGACCGTCCTCATAATAAATGTTGACTCTCTCATCCTCAAACCCCTTCGCTGTTTCCGGAAAAAACTGTTTGCAGACATCAACAAACATATCATCCTGTTCCACAACATCAATCGTTTCGATTTCCGGATACCGGCAGTATTCTCTTGCGACACCGCCGTCACCTCCACCGATGATAAGTACCTTTTTTACCTTTGGATGCACGCTCATGGGAACATGCGTCACCATTTCATTGTATACAAATTCGTCCGCCTGCGAAAAAACAATACTTCCATCCAATGTCACAAAACGTCCAAGCTCCGGTGAATCAAAGACATCGATTCTCTGGTAATCGCTTTGTCCGCTATAAAGCTGTCTGTCAATACGGATGGATATTTTCACGTTTGGTGTGTGCATCTCGGAAAACCACATTTCCATTTTTTCATCCTCCAATTGTATCCTTTATTACCTTCAGATATGCAACCTCTGGGTCCTCCGTTCCCTGAAGCGAGCAGCCTTTTTCTCCGGCATACAGAATGTAATCAATAATTTCTTTTGTAATGCGCTCTCCCGGCGCCAAAATCGGTATTCCCGGTGGATAACACATGACAAACTCTGCACAGATCATGCCGTCTGTCTGCCGGATCGGGACAGATTCCTTATTTGCATAAAATGCGGTCTGCGGACTCATAACAACATCCGGCTGGATATATTCACCGCTTACCAGATCACTGCCGTCTCTTTCATACAGCCGCTTGATATCAGCCAGGGCTCCTACCAGGCGCTCAATATCCCGGATCCTGTCACCGATGGAAATATAGGCTAAAATATTTCCGATATCTCCAAACTCAATCTGAATATCATATTCATCGCGCAGCAGATCATAAACCTCAATACCGGTAAGCCCGATTCCCTGCGTATGAATGGAAAGCTTTGTCACATCATAGTCATATACACTGCTTCCATCAACCAGTTCCTTGCTGTATGCATAATATCCGCCAATGGCATTGATCTCATTTCTTGCATACTCGGCCATCTTTACGACGGCTGCGAAGGATTCTCTTCCCCGCAGAGCCAGATTACGTCTGGATATATCCAAACTGGAAAGCAGTAAATAAGACGCACTCGTCGTCTGGGTCAGATTGATGATCTGTCGGACATAATCTGCATTTACGCCCTGATTTGTCAACAGTATCGAGCTCTGCGTCAGACTTCCTCCCGATTTGTGCATGGAAACCGCTGCAAAATCGGCTCCGGCGGCCATGGCACTGACCGGAAGTCCTTCTCCGAAATACAGATGCGTTCCATGTGCCTCATCAGCCAGAACACGAAGTCCATGACTATGAGCCACTTCCACGATTTTTTGGAGATCAGAGCAGATCCCGTAATAAGTCGGATTATTGACCAGTACTGCTACCGCATCCGGATTTTCCTCAATCACTTTGACTAAAGTATCCGTTTCCATTCCGAGTGCAATTCCGATCCGTTCATTGACCTTTGGCTCGACATAAATCGGTGTCGCACCACATAAGATCAGGGCATTGATCACGCTTTTGTGTACATTTCTCGGCAAAATAATCTTGTCATTTGCCTTACAGACGGAAAGCACCATACTCTGCACCGCCGAGGTTGTCCCTCCGATCATCAAAAAGGCATGTTCTGCACCAAATGCATCTGCCACAAGCTCTTCCGCTTCTTTGATGACAGATACCGGATGACACAGATTATCCAGTGGCTTCATCGAATTGACATCCAGGCTGACACATTTTTCTCCCAGCAGTTCAACCAGCTCCGGATTTCCTCTCCCCCGTTTGTGCCCCGGTACATCAAAAGGAACCACACGCTTTTTCCTGAATTTTTCCAAGGCCTCATAAATAGGCGCTTTCTTTTGTCTTTCCAGATCCATCTTTTTTCCTCTTTGTATCTTTTTATACCAATCTATTTCAAACAAATCATGCAATCTTTTCATTGCAACAAAAAAGCAGGTATTGAAATCAATACCTGCCTTAGTCTCACATTTTTACATTTCGGGTATGAACCTATCCGGAATAATGAAAACAAATATATTGTCTTTCTTATTGACTACTTAACAAGTTATGATATCAATAATGTGGCATAAGGCCACCCTCGGCAATTGCCCCGCCTGTCCGTTGGCTTACTAAAGGGCGTATATTTGCGTAATTATTCTCAACGCTCATACAAACATATAATTACATAAGAATATTCATTTGTCAATCTATATTTGCAATCGATTTGACTTAGCTGTTTCCACAGCGATCCGATCAATCACATACTCTGCCGACCAGATGATTATTTGATCACAAGATCATCCCATACATCGGAAGGAACGATTGCAATATAGGTCTTACCTGTATTAACAACGATCTCGTTGCCGTTTGCATCATAGTACTGTGTCTTGGTGCATTCATCAGGCTTGGTCCATGTAACCGGAATAGCTTTACCATCTGTGATATAGTAGCCATGCATTCCGCCCGGTCTTGTTACGAAGTAGTTCATATAACCATGATCATCGTACTGTTCAAAAGTACATTCCTGAATAATGACATTTTTGAATTCCATATGGTTGCCGTTTAAAGCATCAATGTATTCCTTGCCATATTCTGAATAACGATAGGTTCCTGTCTCCGGCATATACTCCAGTTTGGAAGCATTGTGCTGGAAGGGTAATTCGATATTGTTGCAGTCGATAGCATCAGAAGCTGTTGATAAATCAACCGGATTGGACTCACTTGCGAACTGGAAGTGAGAACCACCCTGATAATACTGGGTGTAGTTTTCATCAATTCCGGCTGCTGCCATCTTGCTTTCAATTCCTGAGCTTCCGCTGTTGGTAACATATTCGGTAAACTCTCTTGCCTTGCCATTTTCGATACGTGCAAAACCACCGCTGATATGCTGTAAGTAAGGGTTTTGTAAAAACGCATCAATGTAGAACGGGCCACCGTCATGAATAACAACTGCATTGTATTCCGGTGCGATCTGTAAGTTGGTGGTACGTGTGCTTCGGATACTTCCGAAACGCTCAATGTTTTTCCAGTCTTTGACAATACACATGAAACGTGTAATTCTGCCGTTCTGTGTGCTGTTCATCATTTCGTAAACGATGTCGGCTGTGGATGTACCATAATGATTGAGGGCATATACTTCATTGTCTACCATGATTGCCAGTGGACGCTGGTTGACCAGTGATTCATCGATCCACTCATTGGTAAGCTCACTACGGTAATAACCCGGTTTGCTCTCTTCCTCGACAACCGGAGTTTCTTCCGTTTCTTCTTCCTGTGTAGTATCTTCTACTACAACAGTATCTTCTACTGCCGATTCATCTGTTGCTTCTTCGTTTCCTTTGCTTCCGCATGCTACAAGACCAAAAGTCATTGTACAGGCAAGCATCAAGTACAATAGTTTCTTTTTCATGAAAATACCTCTGAATTCTTTTTATTTATCCTCTGTAGCAAGATCTGACGTACAATGAGGACATTTTACTGCCTTAATGGAGATTTCACTCTGACAATAAGGACAGATTTTCGTAGTCTTTTCTTTTACTTCCGGCTTTTTCCCCACTGTCATCATCTTGTTAACCGCTTTCATCATCATAAATAAAATGAAAGCCATGATCAGAAAATTAACAACAGCCGTAATAAAAGAACCATAATCAAAAACAACACCATTGATAACAAATGTGCCACCAATCACAACACCCTCGGAATTGGCTCCACCCGTACAAACGGCGATCAGTGGATTGATGAAACTGTCTGTTAAGGCAGCAACAATACTTTGAAACGCGGCACCAATGATAACACCAATGGCAAGATCCATGACATTTCCCTTTAACGCAAACTCTTTAAATTCTTTTAAAAATTTTTTCATGCTGCTTCTCCGTATGTTTTATTTGTGCAATGCCTATTATAATAATTCCTTGATATTGACCTCAGGAGCTACATCTCCATTGTTTTCGGAAGCGTAATTCATCTCATTGACAGCTTCGGAAATGATCGCGATGTCATCACCGATCTGGGCATAAATCTCACCGCTCTGTTTGGAAAGATCACTTTCCTGCTTTGCCAGAATACTGAAAGATGCACCTGCTGTACCAAGTCTTGCAGCTTCGATTGCAGAGTTGAGTGCTAAAATACCCTGTTTGGATGCGATCTTGGTCAGCTTTTTGGAGTTGTCCTCGATACGATCTATAACACCGTTGATCTTATCAAGGTCTGCTGAAAAAACAGACATCTTTTTGTTTTCTATGTATTCTGTGTACTTTTGGTTGACATAACTATCCATAACAATACTCAGAAGATCCGCGCATGCCTCAATTTTTTCCTTGGGCATAACCGTAACATTGTGCAGTTCTTCCAGATATTTCTTCTCGTCAACACCAATTTCATTGGCAATCTTGCGGAACTTGTCCTCGTCAAGTTCTTCATCGGACGGTCTTACCTGACCACCAACAGCTGTCATGACAGTCTCTCCTGTCGCATGGATGACGATCGGATATGCAAAATCCATCAATCCCGCATGGCATGAATAACAGCCCTTTTCGATACCGGCTTTTTCCAGTCCGTGCTGATCTGTGTCAATACATCTGCGAAGCCCCTCCGGTGTACCACGAGTAAGCTTTGTGCAAAAATTGGTGAAATTGGCTTCACCCGTAAGATAATTGCCCTCTGCATCTGTAAAAACAGCAGCCAGACCAGTTGCCTTTGCCCATGCTTCCTGCATTGCCTCTAATTCTTCAAGGTCAACAAAATCTCTAATATCCATTGCTTTACCCCCATTGATTATTCGTTGTGTTTGCTAAAACCACGATAAGTCTATTTTACATTATTTTTCTTGTTTTTACAACACGAAATACACGCATAAAACAGACCGGATGCACATCACTTCAGCGCACCCGGTCTGTCATCTTTTTCCGCTATTATTTCAGGATATCGGCAACCGCATCCGGATCAATGGTAAACTGCACCAGTCCCATGGAACCGGGACCAACCTCATATTCATCAAAGCAGATCACGATCTGTCCATTCTCGTCCAGATAGAAATTCTGATCATCCTTGATTGACTGGAAGTTCCACTCCGGCACTTCCTCATCATCGAGCCAGTAAATGACATTTTCATCTGCAGCCATCTGCTCACGCATCTGTTTTTTGATATCATCACTGATGGCAGTCTTGTAATCGGCTCCATCCTTAAACAGATCCTTCAGTGTCGCAATTTCTCCGGTTGTCTTGTCAATATGGTAAAAATACTGGTACTCCATTCCGCTGCCTGCTACCTGTGTCACGGTAATGCGGACGGTAAACCAGGTATCCGTATCGGTAATAACCTCAGGATTGACATATACGCCGCCATAGCTTTCATCCAGCTCAACATCTGCTTCAAACTGCTTGATCAGACGGTCTGTCATAGACTGGATATCCTCATTGATCGTCTGGATGGAAGCATCTGTCTTTTCCTTCACTTCCGGATCCTGTTTAGCTGTTTCATTTTCCTCACTTACAAGCTTTGCTTCTTTGATATTGGCCTCAAAACGATCACTGTCATAATTGTATTCCCGGACCGTGATCATCTTGATCACATTTCCTAAAAGCGGGATCTGTGACATCGCATAAGCTGCATTGGCAGAAACATTGGGTACGATCAGGATGACCAGTGCTGCAGCAACAGCCACCTTTCCGATATAACTGCCCCATGATTTTTTGTGTTTTTTCTTTTTGATATTTTCCTGTCCGGCAGTTTTTTCCTGTCTGTCGCTCTTTTCCTGTCCGGATTCTTTACTTTCTTTAAAATTAGCAAGTAATTTATCTTTTTCTTCCTGTGTCAGATCTTCTCTGTTGGACAAAAGCTCATCCGAATTGATCTCATTACACATTTCATATAATTTTGCCATATCCTACACCTCGTTTCCCGCTAAACTGCGTCTTATCTGTTTCTTGCCACGGCTGATCCTGCCATAGATCACGGTCTTGCTCATCTGCATCTTTTCCGCCACCTCATCCATGGTCAGATCCTCTAAATAAATCATTCGAAAAATCTTTGCATCCTCTTCCTTTAAATAGGACAAGACGATTTCAACCTCTTCCTCGTATTCCCTTTGCAAAAATTCCTTTTCTGCTTTTTCATCCTTCCATTCCGGCATCTGCTCTACCAGATCCTCTCTGGAGCTCTGAATGTACTTTCTCACATAAGTAAGCGCCTTGAAGCGGCACACACCGGCAAGCCAGTTTTGAAATTCATTCTTTTCAGGCTGGAAGCTGTCAATGTTGTTCCAGACGGCCAGAAGCGTATCATTCATGCAATCATCCCATAAATGCTCCAGCGTTGCCATCTGCCTCTTCACAACTGTTTTTAATACCCAGCCATATGTATCTATCACATAAACCAATGCCTGCTCATTGTGTTTCTTTAACTGTTCTACAAAATTATCCTCTGTAATTTTCACAACTATCATCACCTCCTGATACCTTTAATTCGCATGTATCTGTTGTTTTCTGACGTGGGGATGGATTTTTTCTGGATTTTCCCGATTTTTGCCCTACTTGCATCTCTTGACCATTCTAAAATCATGTTTATTATGATTCTAAGATATACTATAATATTATAAACGAAAATAAAACGTAACGAATATACCAATATCAGCCATTATCCTGAATTTTATTACTCTTCACTCAACTTACGGAGGCAAATATGCACAATCCTGATCAAACCAGACAACCGAATCAACCAAAACAAACATCAAAACTTAATCCGGCAAGTCAGCCAAGCCACGAGATCATCCAGATCAACCCGGCTTTGAACATGCGCTACAGCCAGATTCTGCTTGATCATCCTTCCTACAATCCGCCGCATTGGCACGAAAGTATTGAAATCATCTATATATATGAAGGATCTTTGCTGTCTATTGTAGGAGATAAGCAGGATAAGCTTTTGAGCAATGATTTTTGTATTGTGGACAGAAATGTGGTGCATGCGACTTATACATCTGAAAATATCAAATACCTGCTGATCCAGATTCCGTATGTTTTCTTGAAACAATACGTTCCGGATATGGACAGAACCCGGATTCCGTATGTATGCAGCAATGCACAAAATCAGATCGCGCATCAGGTGGAAATGTCAGCCTTATTAAACAAGCTTTATCTCCTGTGTCAGAAATATTCCGATGCAGAAATACATGTTTATGAGCACAGAAACATAAATCGAAATAACAGCCAAAGCACCAACAATACCGAAGCCCCCCGGCCCCAAAAAGGCTACAAACTGACCTACTACAGTCTCCTCTTCCCTTTTTTAGATATTCTGTTTCGTAATTACTCGACCCTGATTTCGGAAGAAGAGGCAATCAACAGTCAGAAATACATGGAGCGTCTTGCCTGTATTGCTGATTACGTGGATGAACATTACAAGGAGCCCATCACACTTCAGCAGGGAGCCGGTCTTTTAGCACTGAACCCGGAATATTTTTCCCGTTTTTTCAAAAAATATATGGGCGTCACTTTTATGGATTACGTGTATGCAATCCGGCTAAAAGCGGCCGCCCATGAAATATTAAATACAGATCTGACTATTCAGACTATTATGGAAAATAACGGATTTACCAATCCCAAACATTTTAATAAGATCTTCTTCGAGAAATACGGTGTAACAGCATCGGTTTTTCGAAAGAACCAGCGTAAAGATAATGCCACAGAGCGATTGTGACCGGCACGCAGCAGATGATCCAGGTGATCGGCTCACAATAGCAAATAGCGGTATATCCAAGCGGTTTTACAAAGAAAGCAACTGTTATCACTTTTCCAAGCATTTCAACAATACTTGCAACCAGGGTAAATCCATTGTGCGAAATTCCCTGTAATACATTGCGGAACAAAAGCAATGCAGACAGTGCATAGTAATATGGAAGATTGATGCGCAGATAGCGGACTGCGATATCAATAATTCCCTGATCTACATTTCCGGTGATCATCCGTACAAGATACGGTCCAAACAGATATACGATCAGGGTTGCAACAGTTGACCATACAAGCATGACAGCACAGCTGATCGTCACACCGTTTTTGATACGGTCATTCAGCCCCGCACCATAGTTCTGGCTGGTAAATGTAGCAAGTGCACCGGCTACGGTAGATCCCGGCATCATAAACAATTCTGAAATTTTTCTGGCTGTAATATGTGCAGCAACCACGTCTGTTCCAAGTCCATTGATACCGATCTGTAAAATCAGACTTCCGATATTTACAATGGTATACATAAGCGCCATGGATGATCCATAAGAAATCAGCTTCTGATAGTACTCTTTCTGTACAATAAAATCTTCTTTGTGCGGTATCAGTTCACGGCATTTTATAGTTATGTAAACCAAGCACAAAGCAGCAGAAACAGCCTGGGCCAAAACGGTTGCATATGCGGCACCGGCAATTCCCCATCCAAATCCTTTAATAAACAAAATATCCAGAAAGATATTTAAAAATGAGGATATTGTCAAAAATAATAACGGTGTCTTGCTATTGCCAACGGATCTCAATACAGATGAAAGCAGATTGTAGGCAACATTGACAATCAGACCGACAGTAATAATCATGATATAGGTATAAGCATCGTCAAACAATGTATCAGACACATGAATGGCTCTCATGATCGGTTTCATAAAAACCGCACTTGCCACACTTAAGATTCCTGCTGACGCAAAAGATAACACAACGGATGCTGCAATACCTTTTTTCAGGCTTTTCTCATCATTACTTCCAAAGAACTGGGAAAGAAGGATGGAAAACCCACTGGTAAGTCCAAAACAGAATACGGTTAATACACCGTAAATCGTGCTGACCGATCCAACGGCTGATAACGCGCGGTCTCCTAAAATATGTCCTACGATCGCAGTATCTGCAAGATTATAAAATTGTTGGAATAAATTACTTAAAAACAGCGGGATTGCAAAAAATATGATTGCTTTTGCGCAGGAACCTGTTGTCATATCCATCTGCATCTGTTCGTTTTTCTTTATTGTCTTAGCTTCTGCCATTGTTTTTTCCTCCTTACATTTTTATCATTCAAATCATCTTTCACAAATTCATACTTGAAATTTATTTTCGGAAATTCATTTTTGTTTTGCATGCGTTCTTCATTTACCGAGGTACATTTTATCAACTTCCAATGGTTGAAAACAGATATTTATTTGACGATTTTTATGGACAATCTTGACTTCTTTCATTTATTTCAAATAAAATCAAAAGATTGCTTGACAAAGTATCTTCCATTGTTATAAACCTATTTGAAGTACGAATTAAATCAATAAAAAGGTAAGAAAAAATGACATCCAGACTTGTAATGAAAAAAACTGCAATACAGAAAACTGCAATCCGGGAAAACACAATCCGAGAAACTGCAATACAGAAAGATATCAGTAAAAAAACTGACAAAGGCGTAACGAATAAAAACGTAACCGACATGACCACAGGCAGTCCGGCAAGGCATATTTTGTTTTTTGCTCTTCCGTTACTTGTCGGAAATCTGTTCCAGCAATTATACAATATGGTAGATTCGATCGTTGTGGGCAATTTTGTCGGAAAAGACGCTGTTGCGGCAGTCGGCACCTGTGGCTCCATGAGCTTTTTATTTTTCTCATTAAGCTCCGGTCTTGCCATTGGTATCGGCATCATCGTTTCACAGTATTTTGGTGCCAGGGATGAAAAAAATGTCCGCAATACCATTGCCAACTCTTTTTATGTGCTGATCGCAGCCTCCATTGTCGTAAGTATCATCGGATATCTGACGGCTCCGGCGCTGTTGCGGCTTTTGGCAACACCGGATAACATCATCGGCGATTCTATTCTTTATATGAGAACAACCTGTATCGGCATTATCGGTATTGCTCTTTACAACGGTGCATCCGCTATTCTCCGGGCTTTGGGAGATTCAAAGACACCCCTGTATTTTTTGATCGTGGCAAGCGTCATCAATGTCGTATTGGATCTAGCCTTTGTCCTGATGTTTGGATGGGGCGTATTTGGTGTAGCCTTTGCAACGATCATTGCACAGATTGTTTCCGCGATCACCTGCCTGATCTATGCCTACCAAAAGGTTTCCTATTTCCGACTGACCAGAGAAGAACTCAGGCCACAGAAAGACATTATCATCCGCTCTTTCAAGCTGGGAATACCGGTTGCCCTCCAAAATTCCATGATCGCAATATCCTGCATGGCTCTTCAGGGCGTAGTCAACACCTTTGGCTCCACCATTATGGCAGCTTACACCATTACCGGCCGAATTGAGCAGATCGTACAGCAGCCTTACGGCTCTCTTGGTATGGCTGTTACCACATATACCGGGCAAAACGTCGGAGCCGGCAAATATGACCGTGTAAAAAGCGGTTTCCGCCAGTCCACACTTATGGTGCTTGTTTTCAGTCTTGCGCTCATTCCGGTCTTTTATCTGTTTGGCAGACCCATTGTGGAATTCTTTTTAAAGGATGCCGACGTCATAGGCATTGCAGCAGATTCATTAAAAATCACCAGCTTATGCTATTTTGCTTTAGGTATGATCTATGTTCCGAGAGCGCTCTTAAACGGCTGCGGCGATGCAAGCTTTGCAATGATCAACGGACTGACCGAGGTATTGTGCCGTATTTTACTGGCACCGTTACTGATCCGTATTCCGTTCCTCGGCTACTGGGGCATCTGGGTAACTACCGGCCTGACCTGGATCATCACATCACTGGTCTGCGTTGCCAGATACTTTCAGGGTAAATGTTTAAAACCCTCTGATTCTGTGATAAAATGATAATTACGATACCGTACAAAACTGCTATATAACTAAAAAATTACACTCTACATTTTATCTACATTGTTAAAGGGGATTTTTGTGAAACGAAAGATTTTCAATATCATACAGATCGGTGACAAAAGCAACCAGCTCAGCCGCTTTTTTGATATATTTATTACGGTTATTATTATTTTAAATATTCTGACTACTTTTTTGCAGACGTTTGATGAATTGTCGGCATTTACGCCTCTATTCCACATCATAGAATGTGTCACACTGGCGATTTTCTGTATAGAATACATCCTGCGATGCTGGACAGCGGATTATCTCTACCCGCACTTGAGCAAGGCCCGTGCCAGACTTCATTTTATTTTATCCTTTGATGGCATTATTGACATTCTGACGATCATCCCGCTCTTTTTCTTATCGGGATTTGTAATCTTCCGTATGCTTAGGGTTGCCAGAATCTTCCATTTGTTCCGTCTGAACGCCAAATACGATTCGTTCAATGTCATTACAACCGTATTGTACGAAAAAAGAAATCAGATCATATCTTCTGTATTTATCGTAGTCATTCTGATGCTTGCAAGCAGCCTGTGTATGTACAGTGTCGAACATGAGGCACAACCACTGGTATTCCGCAATGCATTCAGTGGTATCTGGTGGAGCATGTCCACGCCTCTTACCGTCGGATACGGTGACATTTATCCGGTCACCATCCTCGGAAAGATCATGGCCATCATCATCGCCTATCTCGGTGTCGGTGCCGTTGCCATACCAACCGGTATTATCAGTGCCGGTTTTGTAGAACAGTATCAGCGAAACAGCAGTATCTCATCTTTAAAAGATACTGACATCAAAGAAATTGCAGAAATACTGGTCGATCAAAGATATGCCGGCAAAACAGCACAGACCATCGATCGATTTTCTCATATCGGTGTAGTCGCAAATGATATAAATATCTGTTGCAGATGTAATGTCGCCTAGCATGATGCACCTCCCACAGACCGGATGATCTGTGCTAAAAGTGCCGGATCTATACC
>ONHB01000027.1 GCA_900317505.1 uncultured Lachnospiraceae bacterium
TGGAAGTACAGTAATGTATGGAGCTGACATGTACTAATCGGTCGAGGGCTTGACCAAAGCTGGAGACGGAAGTCTGGAAGAGAGAAGATCAGAGAGAGTGAGTAGTGTTTGTTCGGTTTTGAAGGTACATCCTTCTATACGGCCTAGTGGCTCAGTTGGTTAGAGCGCCGCCCTGTCACGGCGGAGGTCGTCGGTTCGAGTCCGATCTGGGTCGTTTCTGTATGATTATTCATACTGTGGGATCTTAGCTCAGCTGGGAGAGCATCTGCCTTACAAGCAGAGGGTCACAGGTTCGAGCCCTGTAGGTCCCATTATTTTTTAATATGCCGATGTGGCTCAATTCATGACAATAAGGGAGTGAAGTGAGCTTATTGTAGGCAGAGCAGTTGGTTACAAATCAGCTGTGAAATTAAATATGCCGATGTGGCTCAATTGGCAGAGCAGCTGATTTGTAATCAGCAGGTTATCGGTTCGAGTCCGATCATCGGCTTATGGATGGATTCCCGAGTGGCCAAAGGGGACAGACTGTAAATCTGCTGCAACTTGCTTCGGTGGTTCGAATCCACCTCCATCCATTTCTCTTAGGAGAAAGAGATATCAATTTAATAACGCGGGGTGGAGCAGTCTGGAAGCTCGCCGGGCTCATAACCCGGAGGTCATAGGTTCAAATCCTGTCCCCGCTACTCTTTTTTGAAACGCCCAGATAGCTCAGTCGGTAGAGCAGAGGACTGAAAATCCTCGTGTCACTGGTTCGATTCCGGTTCTGGGCACTTTATTATGGGCCATTAGCTCAGGTGGTAGAGCACTTGACTTTTAATCAAGTTGTCCGGGGTTCGAGTCCCCGATGGCTCACGAAGGTAAGAAGCATTAAATGATGAATTTAATGCTTTTTTTATTTTGCATTTTTGCAAAAAAGTAATATACTTTTAATATATTTTAAAGATGCATTTTTAGTTTTACGGGTCATAAAGGGAGGATGTAGTATGAAGAAATCCAGAAAAACGATTATTTCTTTATTACTTGTTTCATTGGTTCTTTTATTGCAGGGTTGTTCACCATCTGATTTTTCTGTCAAAAAGCTGACAACGCCCACAACAACGCATGAGGTAGTCAAGGATGAATACAATAAGTACAAATTTGAGGTTTCCCTGACTGCAGATATGACACAAAAATATGAATGGTATGTATATACAACCGGCAATATTGATGAGACGGGTGCCAAATTCCGAAAAGGAATGTTTAATAAGACCTATTACTGGAATTATGGATACACAGCGACCAGTGGAGATGATTTTTATGTATATCTTTTACTGGTAAAGGATGGGGATATGGAGACCTGCAAGGCATTCCCATATCTGCTGCATTTTGATGATTCGGGACTGAACCTGACAGAGGAAAAGGCATTTACCTTGTCCGGAGATAAAGGCTTGTACAAAGAGATCACAGAAAATCTGACACTGACTACGAGCTATTAAGAAATCGTTAAAAATAAAAACCTTATGAGGTAAGCATTGAGTTTGCTTGTGATTTACCTTATAAGGTTTTTTTTAAAACACTTTGGTATCGCAATTATTTATGTTATAATAAATTGGATTATGCATAAAACATTTCAAAGCAAACTTGATCAAATTGAAAATAGTGATATTTATCCATTCCATATGCCGGGACACAAGAGGCAGTCTATAGGCACACCGATATGTGATGTCTACAAAAGAGATATTACGGAAATAGACGGATATGACAATCTGCACGATCCAAAAGAATTTATTCTTGAGGAAGAGCAGTTTGGGGCAAAGTTGTTTGGATCAGAGGAATGCTTTTATCTGGTCAACGGAAGCAGCTGCGGGATTTTAGCTTCTATTATGAGTGTGGCAGACAGGCCGGGTAAATATCTGGTGGCAAGGAATTGTCACAAATCGGTATTTCATGCATTGTATCTGAGCGGTAAGGATGCGCAGTACGTTTATCCTGAAGGATGCGAGGATATTCCGTTTAATGGGAACATTTCCGTCGCACAGATTGAGCAGAAATTATCGCAGGATGACTATTGCGCGGTGATCATTACTTCTCCGACCTATGAGGGAATTGTGAGTGATGTCCGCACGATTTGTGAGGCAGCTCATAAAAAGTACATACCGGTGATAGTAGATGAGGCGCATGGTGCACATCTGGGTATCTGGGGCGGCGACGGTTATTTTCCTGCCAGCGCGATAAGATGCGGAGCCGATATTGTCATACAGAGTACGCACAAGACGCTTCCGGCCATGACGCAGACGGCATTACTGCATGTACAGGGAGATTTGATCGACAGGCGACAGTTAAAAGAACATCTGGCTGTTTTTCAGTCAAGCAGTCCTTCTTATATTTTGATGGAAAGTATATCCGATGCATTGCATTTTTGTGCAGATCACAAAGAGGAACTTGTAAAAGCATACCGGCAAAGGCTCGATGCTTTTTATCAGAGGATGGAGAAGCTTAAGTGTTTTTATTGCATCAGACCACAGATACTGCAAAAAGAATTTGCTTATGCTTTTGATCCGGGGAAGCTTGTTATCTGCATCCGGGATGGCGTTGATCTGACAGGAGCTAAGCTCAGCCATATTTTGAGGACGGATTATCATATAGAGCTGGAAATGTCGGAAGCGCAGTATGTCATTGCCATGACAAGCGTGATGGATACGGCGGAAGGCTTTGACAGGCTTTCGTCAGCTTTAAAAGAGCTTGATGAGAGGTTTTCTGTTTCAGCAAAGGAAATGCCGGACAGGGATAAAAAGCATCAGATGCCGCTTTTAGACCACGGGCTTACGATCAGACAGGCGTTAGCCTGTGAAGGACGGGAATTTTCCATACAGGATGCGGCCGGCAGGATCAGCCGGGAATATATTTATCTGTATCCGCCGGGAATACCATTGGTTGTGCCCGGAGAGAGAATTACCAGAGAAGTAATAGAGTACTTACAGAGAAAAAAAGATGCAGGATTATTGGTAAAGGGGCCTGCAAATATAGATCAAAATAAAATTGTGTGTATTGAAAAGACACAAACAGAAAGGGAATCATTATGAGAAAAACAAAAATCATCTGTACTATCGGACCGGCTTCGGAGAGTGAGGAAAAATTAAAAGAATTAATGCTTGCGGGCATGAATGTGGCAAGATTTAATTTTTCCCATGGAACACATGAAGAACAGAAGGTAAAACTGACAAGAGTTATCAAGGTAAGCAATGAGCTTGGACTGCCGGTAGCTACCTTACTGGATACAAAGGGGCCGGAGATCCGTTTAAAGGATTTTGAAGGTGGAAAAGCCATGCTTGAAGCCGGACAGCAGTTTACTCTGACAACCGATGAAGTCATGGGAACAGCAGAAAAAGCCTCTATTACTTACAAAAATCTGAAGGATGATGTTAAAAAAGGCATGACTATCCTGATCGACGACGGTAAGATTGAAATGACCATCGAAAAGATCACAGAAAACGATATTGTCTGCCGTGTTATAAATGGTGGTGCTGTTTCCAACCACAAGGGTATCAATGTACCGGGAGCAATTTTATCCATGCCTTATATCAGTGAGGTGGATCGTGCAGATATTACATTCTGTGCACAGATGGGCTTTGATTTCTTGGCGGCTTCCTTTGCACGTTGCAAAGAGGACATCCTCGAAGTACGCAAGATCTTAGATGAGCACAAAAGTAAGGCAAAGATTATTGCCAAGATTGAAAATATGCAGGGAATTGATAATCTGGATGAGATCCTGGATGTTTCAGACGGTATTATGGTTGCCCGTGGTGATATGGGTGTTGAGATTCCGTTAGAAGAGGTTCCGGTTATCCAGAAAACCATGATCAAAAAGGCTGTTGCCAAGGGTAAACACGTTATCACAGCAACCCAGATGCTCGAATCCATGATCAGCAATCCGCGCCCGACAAGAGCAGAAACTGCCGATGTAGCCAATGCTATTTATGATGGTACGACTGCTGTCATGCTTTCCGGTGAAAGTGCTGCAGGCAAATATCCGGTAGAAGCTGTAAAGACAATGGCAAGAATTGCGGAAAGAACAGAGCAGGATATTGATTACAGCGGAAGAATGAAAAAATCAACACAGGACATGAAGGGAGATATTACAACTGCAATTTCCCATGCAACCTGTACAACAGCAGCAGACTTAAATGCATCAGCTATTATTACCGTTACGATGTCCGGGTTTACGGCAGGCATGGTTTCCCGTTTCAAACCGGGATGCACGATCATCGGATGCAGTGTCAATCCGCGTGTATGCCGTCAGTTAAATCTTTCATGGGGCGTGGCTCCTTTACTAATTGAAAAGAAGGATACTGCCGATGATTTATTTGAGGAGGCAACTCTTCAGGCTAAAAAAGCCGGTCTTGTCAAAGAAGGTGATGTGGTGGTACTGACAGCCGGAGTACCGCTTGGTACTACCGGAACAACCAATATGCTCCGTGTTATTGAGGTATAATTTATCAGGGGAAGCAAATGGGAAAGATATTTTACCTTATGGGAAAAAGCTCATCCGGTAAGGATACAATTTACAATCAGCTGATACACAAGGACTCTCTTCAGCTAAAGAAGATCGTATTGTACACGACAAGGCCGAGGCGCATCGGTGAGACAAATGGTGTCCAGTATTATTTTGTAGACAATGATTCAGCCATCAGGCTGCAGAAGGCCGGTAAGGTCATTGAAATGCGCTCCTATGATACCGTTTACGGTGAGTGGAAGTATTTTACGGTCTGCGATGATCAGATCGATCTTTTAAACAATGATTATCTGATGATAGGCACGATCGAATCCTATCTGCGCACAAAAGAGTATTTTGGCACAGATCAGGTTGTGCCGATCATGATCGAACTGGATGACGGGATACGGCTGCAGCGGGCACTGGACCGTGAAAAATGTGAGCCCAAACCCAGATATGAAGAGATGTGCCGCAGGTTTCTTGCGGACAGCGTGGATTTTTCGCAGGATAAAAAGAAAGAGGCCGGAATCACAAAGGAATTTTACAATCAGGATCTTGAGCAGTGCCTGCAGGAAATTGAAGCGTATATACTGGCCAACAAATAGAGACAGATGCATTAAAGGGTGGTGTGCATGGATATAAAGGTCAATCAGGCGGCGCCTGTCAGTCAGGTGCAGCAGAGCGAAAATGTCGCACAGTCAGACGGAAGTTTTAAGTTTATGCTGGCGAGCAATATTGAAGAGCATGATCTGCAGGTGCGGTTAAGTGCCATGATGCAGGAAATCACCCAGCAGGGGGACCGGATTTCCAAAAAAATGGATGTCCGGGATATGAAAAAATACCGGACTCTGATCAAGGACTTTATGAATGAGATCGTGAGCCGGAGCCACAAGTTTTCAAGGGAAAACTTTTTGGACAGAAAGGGAAGACACCGGGTGTATGGAATCATACGTCAGGTTGATGATACTCTGGATGAACTGGCAAGGGAGCTCGTCAAGGATGAAAAGGACCATATAGCTATTTTAAATAAAATAGATGAGATCAGGGGATTGATTCTGGATATATTTACGTAAAGAGAAGGTGATCAGATGGCAACATTTCAAGATATAATCGGACAGGAACAGATTGTAGAGCATTTAAAGACAGCGGTTGAGACGGGCAATGTCAACCATGCATATATTTTGCAGGGAGAGAGAAGCTGCGGCAAAGAGTTTATTGCCAAGGTTTTTGCCAAAGCCCTGCAGTGTGAGCATCCCCAAAACGGAGAGCCCTGCTGTGAATGCCAGTCCTGCAAACAGGCAGATAGTGGCAATCAGCCGGATATTATCCGCGTTACCCATGAAAAACCCAATACAATCGGTGTAGAGGATATCCGCAAGATCACCGGTGATGTCGCAATCAAGCCCTATAGCAGCAAAAGAAAGATATATATTATCAATGAAGCGGAAAAGATGACAGTACAGGCTCAGAATGCCCTGTTAAAGACCTTGGAAGAGCCGCCGGCATATGTGGTGATCCTGTTATTGACCACCAATGTAGATGCCATGCTGCAGACGATCCAGAGCCGGTGTATCCTGCTTACGATGAAACCGGTCCGGGATGAGCTGGTCAAACAGTATCTGATGCGCGATGTGCAGGTGCCTGATTACAAGGCAGACGTCTGCGTTGCTTTTGCACGCGGTAATGTAGGTCGTGCCAAGGCACTGGCTTCGAGTGAAGAGTTTGACAATATCAAGCAGGATGCGGTTGCCCTGCTTAAGTATATCCGTGAAATGGAAATTACAGATATTCTGACCGCAATCAAAAAGATATCCGAGTACAAATTTGAAATAGATGATTATCTGGACATTATGGCCGTATGGTATCGTGATGTGCTTTTATTTAAGGCAACCAACGATATCAATCATCTGATCTTCAAGGATGAGCTTCCCAATATCAAAAAAACAGCGGATCAGAGTACCTATGAAGGAATTGAGATCATCATTGATGCGCTTGAGACTGCCAAGGCAAGATTAAAGGCAAATGTCAGTTTTGATCTGACGATGGAATTGTTACTTTTAACCATGAAGGAAAATTAACCGGATGGTTTTTATGTGATAGATGCTGGTAATCAGCAAAAGAATGGAGATAGATATGCGAAAAATAATAGGAGTACGGTTTCGAACCGCGGGAAAAGTATATTTTTTTGATCCCAAGGAACTTTTTATAAAAAAAGGCGACCATGTCATCGTGGAGACCGCAAGAGGGCTGGAATACGGTACGGTCGTCAGTGGTATTCAGGAGCTGGAGGATGACAAGATCAACCAGCCGCTTAAACCGGTTTTGCGTATTGCATCGGCTTATGATGAGAGGCAGCAGGCAGACAATCTGGAAAAAGAGAAGGCTGCCTTCAAGATCTGTCTGGAAAAAATCCAGAAGCATGGATTGAAAATGAAGCTGGTGGATACAGAATATACCTTTGATAACAACAAAATTTTGTTTTATTTTACAGCAGACGGACGAATCGATTTCAGAGAGCTTGTCAAGGATCTGGCATCCATTTTCAAGACAAGGATCGAGCTTAGACAGATCGGTGTCAGGGACGAGACCAAGATCATGGGCGGTATCGGTATCTGCGGACGTCCCCTGTGCTGTCATACGTTTTTGTCTGAGTTTGCACCGGTTTCGATCAAAATGGCAAAAGAGCAGAATCTGTCACTCAATCCGACCAAGATCTCCGGTGTGTGTGGCAGACTGATGTGCTGTCTCAAAAATGAAGAAGAAACCTATGAAGAGCTGAATCGCAAGCTTCCCAATGTCGGAGACCATGTGACGACTCCGGACGGGAAGCGCGGCGATGTACACAGTGTCAATGTGCTCCGTCAGCTTGTAAAGGTAGTTGTGGACAATGGTGATGAAAAGGATATCGTAGAATATCATGTAGAGGATCTGCGGTTTAAACGTCATCACCGCAAGGAAAAAGTGGATGTCAACGATGCCGAACTTAAGGCATTGGAGAAACTGGAACGTCAGGAAGGACAGTCAAAGCTGGATGATGACTAAGATAAAAGAGGGAGAAAGACTGGACGATCTGGGACGCAAAGGATATCAGATCATTCAGGATCCCAAGAGGTTTTGTTTTGGTATTGATGCAGTCCTTCTGACCGGTTTTGCAAGGGTTAAGGATGGAGATACTGTTCTGGATCTGGGAACCGGCACCGGGATCATTCCCATACTGCTGGAGGCCAAGACAGGCGCATCACATCTGACCGGACTTGAGATACAGCCGGAAAGCGCCGATATGGCGAAGAGAAGCGTCTGTTACAACGAACTGGAGAAAAAGATCGATATTGTTGAGGGAGATCTCAAAAATGCTTCCGAAATCTTTGGAAGGGGCAGCTTTGATGTTGTGACCTGCAATCCCCCTTATATGATAGGGGCGCATGGCCTGACCGGTGGTAATGAGAGCAAGACGATTGCCAGACATGAGGTCTTGTGTACCTTTGAGGATGTGGCAAGAGAGGCAGCAGCGGTTTTAAAGCCGGGCGGAATGTTTTATCTCGTGCACAGACCCTTCCGTCTTGTAGAATTGCTGGGTACGATGACCAAATACCGGTTAGAGCCCAAACGCATGAAATTTGTGCATCCTTTTGTGGATAAAGAGCCCAATATGGTACTGATCGAGGCTAAAAAAGGAGCCAGATCACGTGTTGAAATTGAGCCACCGCTCATTGTATACAAAAGTCCCGGTGTATATACGGATGAAATTTACGATATATACAAACCGCCGGAATATGATGACCGGAAAAAATAAATGGAAACAGGAAATATTATGAGTGGAATTTTGTACTTGTGCGCGACGCCGATCGGCAACCTCAGTGACATGACACCGCGTGTTGTGGAGACACTCGGACAGGTTGACCTGATTGCGGCAGAGGATACGCGCAACAGTATCCGTCTTTTGAATCATTTTCAAATCCGGACACCTATGACAAGTTATCATGAATATAATAAAGTGGAAAAGGCCCATACCCTGATCGCCAAGCTGAAGGAAGGGCAGAATATTGCACTGGTCACAGATGCCGGCACACCGGCTATTTCCGATCCGGGCGAGGTACTGGTGCAGATGTGTATGGAAGAGGGCATCCGCGTCACAAGCCTTCCGGGAGCCTGCGCCTGTATTACGGCACTGACACTGTCAGGCTTAAAGACCAGGAGATTTTGCTTTGAAGCATTTTTACCCGCCGATAAAAAGGAGCGGGCAATGATCTTAAATGAACTTTCCGAGGAGACACGTACGATCATTCTATATGAAGCACCTCATCATCTGAAAAAGACGCTTAAAGAGCTTTTTGAGGCACTGGGAGACCGTAGGATCACATTGTGCCGGGAGCTTACCAAAAAATTTGAAGAGGTCATGCCCACGACACTGGCTGAAAGCATCAGCTACTATGAAAAAGAAGATCCCAGAGGCGAGTATGTACTGGTCATAGAGGGAAAAAGCCTGGAAGATAAGGAAAAGGAAAAGCAGACCGACTGGCAGTCCATATCCATAGAAGAGCATATGGATTTGTATGAAAAAAAGGGTCTCGACCGGAAAGAGTGCATGAAAGCGGTCGCAAAGGACAGAGGTATTTCCAAGCGGGAAGTTTATAAATATCTTCTAAAAGATATTGACAACGAAGATAGTTGATAATATACTTTCGATTGTCAAAGCACTATTGACGTGCACCGGATATATCACAAACGGATATATAAGATCAATAAAAAGGAGAGACAGACATGTTAGAAAGAGTAATTGAAATTATTGCGGAGCAGCTTAACGTTGATGCATCCACCATTACAGAGGATACATCTTTTAAAGATGATTTAGGAGCTGATTCATTGGATTTATTTGAGCTGGTTATGGCTTTTGAAGAGGAATATGGTGTAGAGATCCCTTCAGAAGATTTAGAAGGACTGACAACAGTAGGCAGCGTTATTGAATATATGAAGAGCAAAGGCGTAGAAGCATAAGATGTCAGTATTAACCACAAAAGAAATTTTGGAGATCATACCGCACAGACAGCCGTTTATGCTGATCGATACCATAGAGGAGCTGGAAGCCGGAGTAAAGGCAGTCGGCAAAAAATGTGTATCCTACAACGAACCGTTTTTTGCAGGTCATTTTCCGGGGGAACCGGTCATGCCGGGTGTATTGATCATCGAGGCATTGGCACAGGTCGGTGCAGTTGCCATTCTGAGTATGCCCGAAAATAAAGGAAAAATTGCTTATTTTGGTGGTATTAAGGAAGCCCGATTTAAGGGAATGGTCAGACCGGGAGACGTTTTGATGCTGGAGACGGAGATTATCCGTATGAAGGGACCTGTCGGAATCGGATCTGCCAAGGCTTATGTGGATGGCAAGCTGGTATGTAAAGCGGAATTGACATTTGCAATAGGTAACTGAATAATTCCTAACATGTATAAAAAACCGGATGTAGATTTACATCCGGTTTTATTTTGCCTTTATGTATCCGTTAAGCGTTGGCTAAAGCACAAAGCTCATCTAACATCTTGGGAAGCTCTGTTTCCATATTGTCATCGGAAAACTGGCAGGTACCAACTTTTTTGTGTCCGCCGCCGCCATATTTGAGCATCAGGCTTCCGACATTGACATTGCTTGTTTTGTTTAAGATGCTGTATCCGACTGCTGCAGAACAGCCTGCGCCGCCTTTACCGCTGACGATCCATGCTGAGATGTTCTGTTCGGGGAACATGCTGTAGATCATAAAGCGGTTGCCTGTATAGATCGGATCAATGCCTCTTAAGTCAGTAACAATGACATTGCCCTTTACCCAGCTGTAGGTATGTACCATTTCTTTGAATTTTTCTGTCTGTTCGTTGTAGATCTCAATACGTTCCTGAATATCGGGAAGTGCTAAAATCTCATCGGTTGACATGGTGCGGCATGCATCGATCAGTTTTTCCATCAGCTGGTAGTTGGAAATCGTAAAGTTGCGGAAACGTCCGAGACCGGTTCTGGGATCCATCAGAAATCCGATCAGGATCCAGCCCTGGGGATTCTGAATTTCTTCGATTGTCAGATTGCCGGAATCAACCTTGTCAACGGCAGCCATCATATCGTCAAACTGGGGAAAACGCTCTTTTCCGCCGTAATATTCATAAATAATTCTTGCACAGGAAGGGGTGATACGGCTTTCGCCTTTGTATTTGCCTTCCAGAGCCAGTCTTTCGTGCTCGCTGGAATGATGATCAAACCACAATCCACAGCCTTCTACAAAAGGAACATTGGCAAGACAGTCATTTTCGTTGACCTCTACCAGTCCGTCCTGAAGATCCTTGGGATGTGCAAATTTCCAAGTGTCGATGATGCCGGCCTCTTTTAATAAAGCGCCGCATGCAAGTCCATCAAAATCTGAACGTGTAATTAACCTCATAAATGAAACTCCTTCTCTTTTACAAATATATTCGTAAGGTTGTAACTCCATACTTACAAGTAATTTCATTATAGCTATTTTATAGTTGTTTTTCAATAAAAAGAAGTCAGAAAAGACAGTCATATAACAGAAAGTAAAGACATAATTTATAGGTAAAGTGGAACGTGGAGACTGTCATGCTGAATTATATCTGGGCTTTTATGATTTTGATCGGAATTGTATATGGGGCGTTTAGCGGACATATGGCCGATATTTCCGGCGGAATACTGGATTCGGCAAGAGAGGCTGTGGAGCTTTGCATCACAATGCTGGGAATTGTGGGCTTTTGGACCGGACTGATGGAGGTCGCAAAGGAATCCGGGCTGGTGGCGGCTCTGACCAGATTATTGTCGCCGCTATTACATTTTCTGTTTCCGCGTATTCCAAAGGAGCATAAGGCATATCAGTATATTTCGCTCAATTTTATCGCCAATATTCTGGGGCTTGGCTGGGCTGCCACGCCGGCGGGACTGAAAGCCATGGAAGAGCTTGCGCATTTACAGAAAAAAGAGGACAGAGGTGTGGCGAGCAATGAAATGTGTATTTTTCTGATCATGAATATTTCATCGCTCCAGCTGATCCCGGTCAATATGATCGCTTACCGGAGTCAGTATGGCAGCAGTAATCCGACGATCATTATTGCTCCGGCGATCATAGCGACACTGATCAGTACCCTCACGGCGGTAGTTTTTTGTAAATTGATGGATCAGAGGAAAAGACGATGAAAATATTGGCTAATTTATCAAACCTTATGATGCCGGTTTTGGTATTTTATATTGTGGCGCATGGATTTGCTTCGAAAAAACCGGTATATGATATTTTTGTCAGGGGCGTCAAGGATGGACTGAAAACCGTTGTCGGTATTGTCCCGACCCTGCTCGGACTTATGATAGCCGTCGGTATCCTGCGGGCATCGGGCGTGCTGGAATATCTTGGCAGTCTGATGGGAAAGTTTACTGCGCCCATCGGCTTTCCGGGAGAGCTTGTTCCGCTGACACTGGTAAAGATGTTTTCTTCGTCCGCGGCAACGGGACTGGTTTTGGATATTTTTAAACAATATGGACCGGATTCGATGATGGGACTGATCACATCGTTGATGATGAGCTCGACGGAGACAATTTTTTATACCATGTCCGTTTACTTCATGGTTGCCAAGGTACAAAAGGTGCGGTTTACACTGACCGGGGCACTGCTTGCCACACTGGCAGGCACGATTGCCAGCGTCATTTTAGCCGGAAGCACTTATTCTTTACTTTTTTAAGATACGAACATATAATGAGTTTGTTATGGAAAATTTAATTTTTTCGCTAAATGCGACAATACCTGTTTTTTTAACCATGCTTGTAGGCTGTTTTTTAAAGCAGATCAAGCTGGTGGACGAGCCGTTTGTCAAAACGCTCAACAAATTCAATTTCAAGGTGACACTTCCGGCCATGCTGTTTGAAGATCTGATGCAGTCGGATTTTTCACAGGTGTGGGATACAAAATACGTGCTTTTCTGCTTTGTTGTGACGCTCATAAGCATTGTCGGCACCTGGTGCCTCTGCGGTATCTTCCTCAAAGACAGAGATCTTGTCGGGGAATTTACACAGGCCTGCTACAGAAGCAGCGCGGCAGTGTTGGGACTTGCCTTTATCCAGAATATATACGGAACGTCACAGATGGCGCCGTTGATGATCATCGGCACGGTTCCGCTATACAATGTCATGGCAGTCGTGATCCTGTCCTTTACCGGACCGGGAGACCATGAGCTGTCCAAGGAAAGCCTTAAAAAATCGATTCTCGGCATTGCCAAAAATCCGATCATCATCGGTATTGTTCTGGGAATGATCGCTTCGATTGTGCGGTTGAAGCTTCCTTTTATTCTGGACAAGACCCTGCACAATTTTTCCATTATGGCTTCTCCATTGGCGCTGGTAGGTCTGGGAGCCGGATTTGAAGGAAAAAAGGCTATCAAAAAGATCAAGCCGACCGTTATCTGTACATTTGTAAAGCTTATGGTATGGCCGATGCTTTTTCTGCCGGTTGCCCTGTATATGGGATTTTCGGGAGAAAAGATCATTGCCATCCTGGTAATGCTTGGATCCGCGACAACACCGAGCAGCTATATTATGACAAAAAATATGGGACATGAAGGCGTGCTGACATCGAGCACCATCGTGTGCACAACACTTTTCAGCGCATTCAGTCTGACGCTCTGGCTGTTTATTTTAAAAAGCGTAGGAGCAATTTAAGAAAGAGGAACATATGATTAAAGAAGATATCCGTATCAAAAGAGTGATCGTACATATTTTGGATTCGACCGTCGGTATGCCGGTTTTATCCGACAGTGAGCTGGAATTTGGCTCCGATCTGGCAGATTTTCTGCGTGAGCATATTTACAAGATTGTGGCAGGAGACGACTGCAAGAGCTGCCAGTTTTATAAAGAGGAATCCGAAGTATACAAGATGCTGATCCAGTATGATGAGGAATATTTTGTGGACATCAGCAAGGATATGGCCAACTATCTGTATCAGATCATGAACAGCAATATTGACATTCCGGCAGCGGATCTGATGGTAGTCCGTTTTGATGAAAAGGGCGAATCCTATCTTGCCCTGCTCAAGATGAATTATAAGGAATTTTATACGCACAAGACACAGTCTGTAGATGAAAAAAATGAAAACCGTATCATCAAGTATAAATCCATTCTGCCGACAGAGAGCCAGAGACTGCAGGAGGCTGCGATTATCAAATTGTCCGATCTGAGTGTCTATGCCATTGAGAAAAAATACGATGTAAACGGTGAAAAGACCAATTACTTTACCTATCTGTTTTTGAAATGTTCCGGAAAGCTTTCACCCAAATCCAAGCTTTCAATCGTGAGCCGCGCTGTGGAAAGCGTGCAAAATAATTATTACGATGAAAGCCGCCAGTTTGAGGCCAATATGAAAGCCAAAAACATCATCCATGAGGAGCTTGAAGAAAACGGCGGTTTCAGCGTGGAACAGATCGCAGACAAGATTTTTGATGAAAAACCGGACTTAAAGCACGAGTTTCAGGAAAAAATGGAAAAATATGACATGGTTCACGAGGAGATCAAGCCCCAGAGTGAAAAGACTGTCAGAAAATATGAAACACAGGTGTTGAAAACCGATTCCGGCATTGAGATCAAGATTCCCATGAAGGAATACAACGATCCGTCCAGTGTGGAATTTATCACAGGGGATGACGGAAGCGTGTCGATTTTGATTAAGAACATTGGAAATATTAAGGCGAAAATATAAGATCAAACGTATAATATAAAACATATAGTATAAAAATGTACAGCCTGTTATAGATATGGGAGACAGGGAGAAACAATAATACAGAAATAGAGTAATAATTCATAGAGATAAAACGATAGTAGAGAAACAAAGTAATAATACAGAAATAAAACGATAGCAGAGCAATAAAGTAATAATACGGAAATAATAATAAGGCAGAGATCCTACGGGATTTCTGCCTTAATTGCATTTTTGAGAGAGAAAAAGTCGACAGGACCATATTTTAATAAGGTGTCATGGAACGCAGCTTCATTGTAATGTTCACCCCATACATCTTTGGCAAGATTTTTGCATTCCAGGATCTTCAGATAACCGCCATAGTATTTGATATAGGTGGCAGGCTCTGTCGCAATATAATCATAGATGGATTGAAGTACTTCGGCATCCGTGATCCCGATCCTTTTTAAAAACGGCGCGATATCATTGCAGGTAGCACCTTCATAATGGATCATGATATCCAGAATGGAGTAGAGATTTAAACAGATCCTGCGCTGATACATCAGATAATCATAATAGAGTGAGGACTGGTCGTTTAAGGATAATTGTGCTGCCACCTTTTTGACATAATCATAGGACAGAAATTCCACATAGGTCGCATAGCCTTCCAAAAAACCACCATAATAAGTCACTCCGGACAGAGAAGGCAGGTGGATGGCAGAAAGACTGCGGCCTGAGGTAACAGCCTGGTACAAATGCCCGGGAAAACCCTCATGCGCCAGAGTGGTAAAAAGAGACAGCCCTTCCTTTGTCTGGGCGTGGTTGATGTAGATAATGTTGTGCTTTAAGTCGTCCACAGGCGGCGTGAAATAATAAGCCGGATTGGTATAGCTTTCCATGACCGCATCCACACTTTTGATCTCATAAGGATAGTCCTTGTCACTGACAGAGCCAAAGTCCGCACCCATCTGCTTTTGTAAAATCGGAATACAGTCCTCTGCGGACAGAGAAAGCAGTGGATCATATTCTTTTTCGCGACCCATGATCGCAATAAAATAGTCCGTGTGATTCTGCAAAAGCGTATTCAGTTCGATATAGTCGGCCTGTAGCTGCCTACAGAAAGCATTTTTTAAAGCCGGGATGGGAAGATCCTCGCCCAGAACAGAGCAGACATAAATCTCGTAGTACTCCTTACCGCCCGGATAATTGCAAAGTCCCTTTGGCGTCGATTTATCCCCTGCCTTTAATAAAGTCAGCGAATCCCCGGTCTTTTGTAAAGCCGGAAAAACAATGGTATTGATCAGGCGCTCATTTTCACTTAGATAATAAGCATATTCCTTTTTCGTCAATTTCCGGTTTTCATACAAATTTTTCAACCGGCTTTCAAACGTTTTCAGATAAATATTCTCCGAATCAGACAGAGCACAAAAATTGTCCAAAGTCTGAATGACCACATCTGCCGAAGCATCACTCATAAAAAGTCCCGCCTCAGCCTTTTCCCTTTCATACTGACATAAACCCTCCAGATAATCCGGTAAAAGAGAAAGAATCTCCAGATAATCCACAACATCCTTTTTTTCATCAAAAGAATATTCCGTCAAAAGAATCGCCAGCTCATTCTGCACACCACTGTACGGCGCAAACGGTTCCTCAAAATAAGAAAACCGGGAAAGCGCGATCTCATGCTTTAAAGAAAACATCAACGCATTGCACAAAGTAGATTTGGACAAACTATTCGTACCATGCGAAAAGTCAAGCTCCCTTAACACCTCAAAATCCTCTTTATCTTCTTCAATAGACAAATCATAAGCCTCTTTACTGTACAACGGCATCCGGATAGCCCCCGATAACCCCGCGCTCTTCGGATCCCGAAAAGTAAAATGCGACAACAACGAATTTCCCTCCGCCTGCGAAACCAGTCTCTCCTTAACCACATTCCGCAACGTAATCGTCGGATATTCCACCCTGTAAATCACCATACAAGAAAAAATACAGACAATTCCCAATATACAAACCCAGACAAAAGTAGAAATTCGTTTCTTCATACAATCCCCAACAGACTCATCAAAAAATAATTGAATACATTCTATTTTTATGAATAAACCCCAAAAATAATACCCAAAACCCGCAACCGTATTTCACCTCTGCAATACACTCCTCCCAACTCCAAACCAACAATAACCTTCAACAGCAGCCCTACCTACTTCCAACCCAACCCATACAAAAAAAGATAAATCTTTCCCACATCCATAACACCATCATCTCCCATCTATAACATTTCTCCTCCGTCATCCAATTGCACGGTGCCCCGCACTCGTGCAATCCTCGACAATCAACCTTTGCATCACATCACAGCATAAATCCAACCAACGCGCAGCAGAATGGAAACCGGGTGGCATAACAAGACCCATAGCGGCAGTTTTTTATTTCCTTTGCGCTAGCTGTCAGCACCAAGCCCATCTGTCTGAGCCCGATAGGGCGAGTTTGGGCGACTGCTGACAAATAAGCGCGCGAAGGAAATAGAAAACGGAGCGAGTCTTGTAATGCCACCCGGTTTCCATTCTGCGTCCGTCCGTCTGCTTGCCCATCCGTCTGCTTGTCCGTCCCCTCCGGACACACAGTTGTATGCCCAGATCATTTGACACAAAAAGAATGATGTGTTAGTCTGAAACGTAGACAAATCAAGCCAATATCCATGCAAAATGATAGATATAGGAGGAATAAAACCGATGGACAGAGGAAAATATTATATTACAACGGCAATAGCCTATACTTCCGGTAAACCTCATATTGGAAACAGTTATGAAATCGTACTGGCCGACAGCATTGCACGGTTTAAAAGAAAAGACGGATACGACGTATTTTTCCAGACAGGAACCGATGAACACGGACAGAAGATCGAATTGAAAGCAGAAGAAGCCGGCGTGACACCGCAGGAATTTGTAGATGGAGTAGCAGGACAGATCCGCGAGATCTGTGATATGTTAAACACTTCATATGATAAATTTATCCGTACAACAGACAAGCCCCATGAAAAACAGGTTCAGAAGATCTTCAAGAAACTGTACGATCAGGGAGATATCTATAAAGGCGCATACGAAGGACTTTACTGTACACCCTGTGAATCCTTCTGGACAGAATCACAGCTTGTAGACGGCAAATGCCCGGACTGTGGACGTGAAGTAAAGCCTGCCAAAGAAGAAGCATACTTCTTTAAGATGAGCAAATATGCAGACCGACTGATCGAGCATATCAATACCCATCCGGAATTTATTCAACCCGTCAGCCGTAAAAATGAAATGATGAACAACTTCCTTTTACCGGGACTTCAGGACCTTTGCGTATCCAGAACCTCATTCAAATGGGGTATTCCGGTAGACTTTGATGACAAGCATGTCGTTTATGTATGGCTGGATGCACTTACCAACTACATTACCGGTATCGGCTATGATGCAGACGGCAACAGCTCAGAACAGTACAAAAAATTCTGGCCGGCAGACCTTCATCTGATCGGAAAGGATATCATCCGTTTCCATACCATTTACTGGCCGATCTTTTTGATGGCACTTGGCGAGCCGCTTCCCAAGCAGGTATTTGGACATCCCTGGCTGTTACAGGGCGATGGCAAGATGAGCAAATCCAAGGGAAATGTGATTTATGCAGAAGACCTGATCGGATTTTTCGGAGTAGATGCAGTCCGTTACTTCGTTCTGCATGAAATGCCGTTTGAAAATGACGGAGTGATCACCTGGGAGCTGATGGTAGAAAGATTAAATTCCGATCTTGCCAATACACTGGGCAATCTGGTAAACCGTACCATCTCCATGAGCAACAAATACTTTGACGGCGTTGTTGCAGATAAAGGCGAGAGCAGTGATCCTGCACAAAAAGCTATCGATGATGACTTAAAGGCAGTTGTTACCGGCACATACAAACGAGTATCCGCTAAAATGGACGGTCTGCGTGTGGCTGATGCAATCACAGAAATTTTTGCAACCTTCAAACGCTGCAACAAATATATCGACGAGACAACACCGTGGGTACTTGCCAAGGATGAGGCACAAAAAGACAGATTATCCACTGTTTTATACAATTTGGTAGAAAGCATCGTGATCGGAGCTTCCCTGTTAGAGCCTTATATGCCCGAAACAGCAGCTAAGATCGTTGCACAGTTAAATACAGAGATCAGAAGCTTTGATGATATTGAAAAATTTGGTTTATATCCGTCAGGAACCAAAGTAACAGAGACTCCCGAAATCCTTTTTGCAAGAATGGATATCAAGGAAGTACTGGAAAAAGCAGAAGCCATGTTTGCAGAAAGAAGAGCACAGGCTGGCGAAGCTGCTTCTGAAGAAGAAAAAGAGCCGGTTATCGATATTGAAAAGAAACCGGAGATCACATTTGATGATTTTGGAAAAATGCAGTTCCAGGTCGGAAAGATCATTTCCTGCGAAGCCGTACCCAAGAGCAAAAAGCTGTTGTGCTCACAGGTACAGGTCGGAAGTGAGGTCAAACAGATCGTTTCCGGTATCAAGGCACATTATTCACCGGAAGATATGGTTGGCAAACAGGTTATGGTGCTTGTAAACTTAAAACCGGCAAAACTGGCAGGCGTATTATCCGAAGGCATGCTGTTGTGTGCTGAGGATGCAGATGGCAATCTTGCCCTCGTGACACCGGACAAACCGATGCCCGCAGGTGCTGAGATCTGCTAAGCAGACAATAGGGGAAGGAATAATATGATCAACAAGACGGTATTTACGTTTCCGTCCAAGGATGGGATCCATACGATCCATGCAACCAGATGGCAAAATGAGGGGGAGCCTTTGGCTGCGGTATTACAGATCGTTCATGGAATGGCAGAACACATAGACCGGTATGATGAATTTGCCAGATTTCTGGCACAAAAAGGTATTCTGGTCGTGGGTGACGATCATCTGGGACACGGAAGAAGTGCAAAGGAATATGGAGATTACGGCTATTTTTGTGAAAAAAAGGCCGCAGATATCCTGGTAGAGGATGAACATACCTTAAGAAAGCTGATACAGGACGAATGCCCGGATGTTCCCTATTATATACTGGGACACAGCATGGGTTCGCTGATCCTGCGAAATTATATGACGCGCCATGCGGATGGACTAAAGGGCGTTGTTATCTGTGGAACCGCCGATAACGGACGTGCGATATCCTTTGTGGGACGCATGTTGTCAGGTGCGTTCAGACTGTTTGGAAAAAGCAGGGAAAAGAGCGCATTTATCGACAAAATTGTGTTTGGATCCTATAATAAGCTTACGGACAGACACACAGAATTTGACTGGCTCAATACCGATGAAAAATCGGTTGAGGACTATATGAAGGATCCGGAGTGTGGATTTTTATTTACGGTAAATGGTTTTGACACCCTGTTTACACTGGCATACCGTCTGAAAAAGAAATCCTTACTAAAGAAAATACCAAAGGACCTGCCCGTATTTATGATCGCGGGTATGGAGGATCCGGTTGGTAAATATGGAAAAGGCGTTGAAAACGTATACAGAGAATATCAAAGCCTGGGAATCCGGGATGTAGAATTAAAACTGTATGAACACGCAAGGCATGAAATTCTGTTAGAGCCACAGAGAGAGCAGATTTTTGCTGATATCGCAGAGTGGCTTGGCAGACATGGAGTTAAGGAGGAAATACAATGAAAAAATTGTTTAAATTATTGGCGGCAACATTGCTTTGCACATTTATGTGGAGCATGACTGTGTGTGCAGAGACAACTGATAAACCGGTTATTGCACTGGGAGCGGATCTTTCTGCTGACCAGAGAGCCACGGTTTTATCCCTGATGGGTGTTACCGAGCAGGATCTGGCCAATTATACTGTGATCACGATCACCAATGAAGATGAACACAAATATCTGGATTCTTATGTGGATCCGGCAGTTATCGGTACCAGAGCCTTATCAAGCGTCATGGTTACACCGGCAGAGGCTGGACACGGTGTCATGGTAACAACACAGAATATCAATTACTGTACAACAGGTATGTACCGCAACGCGCTCCTGACAGCCGGAGTAGAGGATGCAGATATCATGGTAGTGGGACCGACAGAGATTTCCGGTACAGCCGGACTGATCGGTGCGGTTAAGGCCTATGAACAGGTTTCCGGAGAACCGATTTCCGATGAAACACTGGATACAGCCATGAATGAGCTGGTTACGACCGGAGAGCTGGTCACAAAAAGTGCGAGCGATGAAGAGGTTGAAGCGCTGATCGCATATATCAAAGCAAAGCTGGCAGCAGGAGAGCTGGAAACAGAGGATGACATCCGCAACGCGATCAAAGAAGGCGAGCAGAAATTTGATGTATCTCTGGACGAGAGCGAAGAACAGCAGATTGTAGATTTTATGCTGAAGATCAAAAAGCTTGGCCTGGATCCCAACGTACTTTTAGATCAGGCAGCTGACCTGTATAGTAAATTTGGAGATGAGCTGTTAAACAAGGCTACAGACGACGGCTTCTTTTCCGGACTTGGAAATATTGTAAATTCTATCGCAGACTTCTTTAAGGGTTTGTTTAAAAAGTAGAATATAAAACCGGACATATGAGCATACTCATAGTTAGTATTCCCATTAAAATTGTGAACTCACAAAACAGAAAGGATGTTGACTATGAAAATTGCTTTTTACGGAACAAAACCATACGATCGTGCCAAGTTTGAACCAATGGCACAGACGTATGGTTTTTTGATTCATTTTATTGAAATGCCGTGCAATGCGGAAACCATATTTCTGGCAAAGGGCTATGACGCGATCTGTATTTTTGTTAATGATCATATTGATGCTTATATGATCGATGAATTGTGCAAAATGAGGGTCAAGGCAATTCTGCTTCGGAGCGCAGGTTACAATCATGTGGATTTAAAGGCTGCCAAAGACAGAATCCATGTGCTGCGTGTGCCCGGTTATTCCCCGGAGGCGGTTGCGGAATATGCCGCGGGACTTCTTTTATCGGTAAACCGCTGTATTCACAAAGCGTTCTACAGGGCGCGTGATTTTAATATGAATATTAATGGTTTTATGGGAGTGGACCTGTATCAGAAGACGGCGGGAATTGTCGGAACCGGCAAGATCGGACAGGCGATGATCCGGATTTTAAAGGGCTTTGGAATGGATATTTTAGCCTATGATCCTTATCCCAATGACAAGCTGCCGGTAGAATATGTGACACTGGATGAACTGTTTTCGCAGTCGGATGTGATCTCCTTACATTGTCCGCTTATGAAAGAGACAAAGCATATTATCAACAAAAAAAGTATTGCAAAGATGAAGCAGGGTGTGTATCTTGTGAATACCTCAAGAGGTGCCCTGATCGATTCGGAGGCTCTGATCGACGGATTGGTGGCCGGAAAATTTGGCGGTGTCGGACTGGATGTTTACGAAGAGGAAGAGGGAATCTTTTACGAGGACTGCTCCAATCATATTGTGATGGATGAGGTTCTGGCAAGGCTGATGACATTTCCAAATGTGTTGATCACGTCGCATATGGGATTTTTTACAAAAGAAGCCATGGATGCGATCGCTTTGCAGACGATGGAAAATGCATATGCGATAGAAAATGAGTTGCCCTTGGTTAATAAAGTGTTATAATATAGACAATAATAGGTTTTTTTACAGGGGATAAGATGAATATCGAAAATCAGAGCATAGAAATACGACCGATTGACAACAATGAGTGGGAGGATGCAATGGGACTGGCGTGGAGGACGTTTCTTAAGTTTGAGAGAGATGTTTACTCTGCGGAAGGAATACGCAATTTCAGAGATTTTATTACGGATCAGACACTTCGCAGGATGTTTCTGGCCGGAGAGTACAAGGTCTACGGTGCCTTTTACAGGGGGCAGATTGTAGGTGTTGCTTCTCTGCGCAATAAGGAGCATGTTTCGTTGCTTTTTGTGGATGAGTCTTATCACAAAAACGGAATCGGGCGGAGACTGTTGGAGGTATTAAAAGGCTTTGAACAGAGTATTGGCGGCTATCGGCTGACAGTCCATTCATCACCCTATGCTGTTGGTTTTTATCATAAAGTGGGGTTTGTGGATACCAATATCGAACAGCTCAAGGATGGCATTACCTACACCCCGATGTCCTGGATTTTCTGACCGTTGGAGATTTTCAAAGCACCGCTTTATATCCGGCGGTTTTTGGACGATAGTATTAATAAGTTAGAGTTAGAGCATGAGGATCGATCATGAAGTTAGCAGAAAAATTTACAAAAAACAGATACATAGTAGTGTGGCCGACACTGATCTTTATAGCACTTGTAGCTGTCTGCCTCGGTGTCTACGGCAATAGGCTGCGGCATGATGAGACTGCCCTTTTGCAGGGAAAGGTCGTCAGCGCGGCAGATGTTTACGGAGCAAAGATCGAGGGGCGGTTAAAGGCCATCGAGGGACAGATGGAGCTTGTGATCTGGCAGATTCAGGAAAAGCAGCTTAGCGCAGATGATGCAGCACGTTCTTTGACGAGTCTGGAGGGTGTTTCCAATGCGGGGATTGTCAATTCCCTTGGTGTGGGTCAGGATATCAACCGAGAGGATATCAATCTGCCGGCACTGGGCTTTTCCGGCGTTGTAAAAAGAGAGAGTGCATCCTATTTTTACAGTACTGCAGGACAGCTTTATATTATGAAGCCAATCCTGGAAAACGGAGCGGTAAATTCAGCCGTTTTAGTGGAGTACGATACAGAGGCGCTGTACAAACAGCTTGAAGCATATACCTTTGATGACAATGCATGGGTCGTTTTACAGGATAACAGCGGCAATATTATCTGCTCGCTCGGAGGAGACGGTACCGATTATCTGCAGGAGGGCAGCAATTTTATGGATACGCTGTCCGCAGCCAAGGGAAGAGCGTCAACCGTCCGCAACGGATTGCAGAGACAGAGATCCGGCGGCGCGCAGGTCATATTTCCCGATGATGACAGCAGATATGTGGCATATCATTACATAAAGATCAATGACTGGTCCGTCCTGCTAGGCGTGGACGATGCATATTTTACGGAACAGATCAGCCATTACAGTCGTACAGTCCGTTTGTTTGTGCTGTCATTGTTTGGATGCATGCTGGTATTTATGGGTATTGTTGTACTCAATCAGGTTATGTACAACCGCTACGGCAAGCGTAAGAGTGCCGGCTTACAACATCTGGCTGAGACCGATCAGCTGACCGGTCTATACAATAAGGTCACGACCGAGCGCAAGATCAAAGAATATTTTGCGGAGAATCCGGATTCCCAGAGCCTTTTGTTTGTCCTTGATATCGATAATTTCAAAAAGATCAACGATACCATGGGTCATGCATTCGGGGATGAGGTTTTAAGAGAAATCGGACAGGGATTAAAACAGCAGTTCCGTGCCTCCGATATCATCGGAAGAGCCGGTGGAGACGAATTTATCATCCTATTAAAGCATATTACCGAAGACCAGTATGTCATCCGGGAAGCACAGAAGCTGGAGAACTTTTTTAAGGGCCTCCAGGTAGGAAAATATACCAAATATTCTGTCACCTCCAGTATTGGATGTGCCGTGTTTACAAGGGATGGAGAGGACTTTGAAACACTGTACAAACTGGCCGACGAAGCCCTGTATAAAGCCAAGCAGAGAGGCAAGAACCAGCTGGCATTTTACAAGGATCCGGAGGGGTTTGGGCAAAATGTATAAATTCAAAAAAATTCTTTGTGTAATAGTGGCATAGGAAAAAAAATAGTCATCATTTATACTTAATACATAGGCGAAAAGCCACGTGATGAAACTTAATTAGGAGGAAATTATAAATGGCAAACTTATCATTAAAAAATGTCTGCAAAGTATATCCTAACGGATTTGAAGCAGTTAAAGATTTCAACCTTGAAATCGATGATCAGGAATTTATCATCTTCGTAGGACCTTCAGGTTGTGGTAAATCTACTACCCTTCGTATGATCGCTGGTCTGGAAGATATTTCATCTGGTGAATTATGGATCGGTGACAAAATGGTCAACGACGTAGAACCGAAAGACAGAGATATCGCAATGGTATTCCAGAGCTACGCTCTGTATCCTCATATGACCGTTCGTGACAACATGGCATTCGGTCTTAAATTAAGAAAAGTTCCCAAAGAGGAAATCGATAAAATGGTTAACGAGGCAGCTAAGATCCTTGACTTAACTCCACTCCTTGATCGTAAGCCGAAGGCTTTATCAGGTGGTCAGAGACAGCGTGTTGCCATGGGTCGTGCAATCGTTCGTAATCCTAAGGTATTCCTTATGGATGAGCCGTTATCCAACCTGGATGCTAAGTTACGTGTACAGATGCGTATCGAGATCGCTAAATTACATCAGAGATTAGGTACAACCATCATCTACGTTACACATGACCAGACAGAGGCTATGACACTTGGTACCAGAATCGTAGTTATGAAAGATGGTATCATCCAGCAGGTTGATACACCTCAGAACTTATACGAAAAACCCGCTAACTTATTCGTAGCTGGTTTCATGGGTTCACCTCAGATGAACTTCTTAGATGCAGTTGTTGAAGTTGTTGATGATACAGCAGTATTAAAAGTAGCTGGTCACTTCATTCCGTTACCTCCTGCTAAATCTAAAAAATTAATCGAAGGCGGTTACAATGGAAGAACTGTTACATTCGGTATCCGTCCTGAAGATGTATATGATTCAGAAATGATGGTTGAGGCTTCTCCTCAGAGCACATTCGAAGCAACCGTAAGAGTATACGAGTTACTTGGTGCAGAAGTTTACTTATACTTCGATCTTGAAGAGTTCCCTATGACTGCAAGAGTTGATCCTCGTACAACAGCTAGACCTGGCGATGTTGTTAAATTCGCTATCGATGTTGAGAAGATCCACATCTTTGATAAAGATACAGAAATGGTTATTACCAACTAGTATCAATTATGAAAAATATAGAGGGAGATACCGTTGTGTATCTCCCTTTTCTCATATTATGATATTGAAATCGAAGCATAAAAAGGATGTGAGCATTTGTTATCAGCACAAGTAATACAGACTTGTATTGGAGATTTAAAGGAAATTACAAAAATAGGTCTGGTCGTTATAGACAGCGCCGGACTTCTGATTGCGTCTACATTGGATGAAAAGGATTTTTCACAGGATGCAATAGACAAGTTTACCAATTCTGTGGCCGAGTCACAGACAATCGGGGACTATCATTACATGAAGGTTTTTCATGAGGATAAGGTCATGTATATCGTAATATGCAAAGACCGGGCTGACCACGTTTTGGTGGCACGTATTGCAGTCAAACAGCTGCAGAGCCTGTTGATCGCATACAGGGAAAAAATTGATAAAAACAATTTCTTCCAGAATCTGCTTTTGGACAATCTGCTTTTGGTTGATGTGTACAACCGCGCCAAAAAGCTCAGACTGGATACATCAGCCAGAAGGGCTGTTATTTTGGTAGAAGTGGAAAAGGAAAATGATAACGGTACACTGGAAATGCTGAAAAATATGTTTTCCCAGCAGTCCGGTGATTTTGTGACATCCGTGGATGAGCAAAATCTGATCGTGATCAAGCAGCTTGATGAGGACAGTGACTATGATGATCTGATGGAAATTTCCACCACGATCAAGGTCATGCTCAATACAGAGATCATGATCAATGGAAAAATTGCCTGTGGAACGATCGTTTCAGAGTTGAAGGATGTTTCCAAGAGCTACAAGGAAGCCAAAATGGCACTGGATGTCGGCAAGATCTTTTATGCAGACAGGGATGTAGTTGCCTACAATACGCTGGGTATCGGGCGACTGATCTACCAGCTTCCGATCAATCTCTGTCAGATGTTTATTGAGGAGATCTTTGGCGAAAATGTACCGACACAGCTGGATGAAGAGACGCTCAATACGATCGATACATTTTTGGAAAACAGCCTCAATGTATCTGAAACAGCGCGCCAGCTTTATGTACACAGAAATACACTTTTGTACCGTCTGGAAAAGCTCCAGAAGGCTACAGGGCTGGACATCCGGGTGTTTGATGATGCGCTCACATTAAAAATCGCCCTGATGGTTGTCAATTATATGAAGTATCTCAAAAATTTAGAATATTAATCCACATAATATGTCCCACCTTTTCATAGAATGAAATGAGCAGTTGTCTCATAAACGGACTTTGAGAGGTGGGATCTTTTTGAAAAAAGTATGGTATCTGGAAAATAAAAATAATGACCAGGCAAAGACGGCAAAGTTGTTTTTGTACGATAAAAACGGTATAGTCGAAGCATGGCTTGATTTATCTTCCTTTGCGGGAGTACGAAACCAGCCGGATTGGGAGATCGTGTTTTTTTCATCTGATGGGAAGGAAATCGGGAGGATATCCTATGCATCCGGTGAAAACGAGGATGATTTCTGGCAGGCTGCTGTGAGCGGCAAAGGAAGAATTGGAGAGGATATAGCCGAGAAGCTGCGGGGGCATCAGAGGACGCTGGAGCTTGTCGTGAGAGTCGATGGAGAGATATTTGCATCGGAAAATGTAAGTGGTGCGTGGTTCAACAGTGAATTGAGGAATGAAAAGAATGCTCCAAGCCAGTTGAATCGAACAGAACATGAGAAAAAAGGCTATGTAGACGATGCTAAAGAAAGCTTTGACAAAGTGGATTTAGGGAATCCGGACGTAGCCAAATCGAATCTGAGTAATTCGAACTCGTCAGGGGTGGATTGGAACCCGGATATGAATGAAGCAGATCTGGATGAGTCAGATATGAATGGGTCAGACCTGGATGTAAATGATATGTCGCAGATGGAAACGGCAGCAGACAACGCAGACGACGGCCTCAGGCGGGTGGTCGAACTGGGTGTGCTGGAAGATGAAATGCTGTTCCGTGCTTATGTGCACAATAGCTTTCTGCTGCACGGATATTACAACTATGGACATCTGGTGCTGGATGAAAAAAACGGTAAAAGTCGTCTTGGTGTTCCGGGCAATTACTATGAAAGAGAAGAAGTCGTAGCCGGTATGTTTGGATTTCCGGATTTTGAACCGGCGAAGGGAAGGGCAAAACAGACCGGGGTATTTGGATATTATTTTACGAAAGGGTAATATATGTCAGAAAGAGAACAACTGTTAATGCAGCTAAAGGAATTGGAAGAAAAGGAAGATCTGTCCAAATCGGAGAGAAAGCGCAGGGCAAGACTGCAACACAAGCTGGAGCTTCTGGATCTTAAGGAGGAGCAGGAACGCATCCAGTATGAAAAAGACGTTTTCTTTATGAAAAAAGCGATAAAGCAGGCTAAAAAAGCGGCAGAAATCAATGAAGTGCCGATTGGCTGTGTGATCGTAAAGGATGGGGAGGTTGTAGCAAAAGGCTATAATCGCCGGAATACGGATCACAGTACCCTGTCGCATGCAGAGATTACCGCCATCTGCAAGGCGAGTAAGAAGCTGAAGGACTGGAGACTGGAGGACTGTACTTTATACGTGACCCTGGAGCCGTGTCAGATGTGTGCCGGGGCAATCGTGCAGGCGCGTATCAAAAGAGTTGTGGTTGGGAGCATGAATCCAAAGGCCGGCTGTGCCGGTTCGGTACTCAATATTCTACAAATGAAGGAATTTAATCATCAGGTTGAGCTGGTGACAGGCGTGCTGGATGAGGAATGCTCTGAATTGCTGAAAGATTTTTTTAAAAAGCTTCGATGAGGGCTTATAATTGACTTTTTGAACAAAACCAAGTATACTAAAACTTACCGTGCAGCCGGGGCAGTAGCGGAGCCTTGTACCTGCAATCCGCTTTAGCAGGGGTGTTGTCCGGCAGAGGGTTTAGTGCTTTTATGGCTGCCCTCTATAAGTGGCGTTGATATCTGGGTCTTACGCAATGAGAATCCACGAACCGTGTCAGGGTAGGAATACAGCAGCACTAAGGGGAACTTTTCATGTGCCGTGAGGGCGCCTGGGTTGAGTTAACTGTAGAGGTAACGCATAGGGGTGCGATTCGAAGCCGGATGCACGGTTATTGATTCTATATATTCTTGATTTTATGTATTTTATATTTCTTTATTATATATTTTCTTTGATGCGGATTTCCGCTTCCATATAATGATATTCTTTCTTGGGTGGTTCACCCGTTGTCAGACATTCAAACAACAACTGAAGAGGTAAGGATCCCTGGATCCGGGGATTTTGACAGATGGACGCTGAGATGACACCGTTTTTGATCATTTCAACGGTCTTTTCGATCTTATCAAAGGTGACGATCTTCATATTATCCTGTCTGCCTGCCGCAAGGACTGCTTTACAGCCACCGTAGGCACCGCTGGCAGCGTAGAAGATAGCATTGATCTCCGGGTGTTCACTGAGCATCTGGGCCGTCTTGTCATAGCTTACAAAATCATCATCGTCGTTTTCAAAGAAAGCTGATTCGTGGATGTTGGTATATTCCTTGAGGGAATCGCGGAAGCCTGCAATACGCTCTGTATGGCACAGGACATTGGAGTTGCCGCTGACGATACCGACATGGACTTCGCCGGAGGTCATAAGGTGGATCAGTCCGGCCGCAGTTTGTCCGCAGCGGTAATAATTGCTGCCGACATAGGCAATACGCTTGGATCCGGTGATATCGGTATTGAATGTAACTGTGGGGATTCCCATATCATACAATTCGTTGATCTTTTGTGCGATCGCAGGATTGTTTTGAGGAGAGATGGCGAGACCGTTGATCTCTTCTGCCAGAAGCTCGTCAATCGCATCGATCTGGTCCTGTACGCCGAAAGCGGAGATACGTTTGATCAGGATCGTGCAGTTATAGCTCTGGAGATCTTCTTCTTTTTCGCGGATACCGGCGATCACATCATCAAAAAAGGGATTGCCGATTCCAAACATGACGACACCGAATTTGAATTTTTTCTTTTGGGCAGCCAGAACAATGCCTGCTCTGTTTGGCTTGTAATCCAGAGCCTTGGCTATTTCGAGAATTTTAGCCTCAGTCTTGGGATTGACAGCACCGCGCTTGTTGAGGACGCGGTCAACCGTTCCTCTGGAAACACCGGCCAGTTCTGCTATTTCTTTAATTGTCGCCATAGATTAGTCCCTCCTAACGTTGAATACCTATATTTTATTCCTATTTCTGCAAAAACACAATAAAAAATGTGCATCGTGCACGCATATCGTGATATTGCACAATGTAAAAATTTAAAATAAGGAAATGTGCTGAAAAAACAATAAATTATAACTTTCCAAAAATTAGATGTTGATTTTTTTGCAAAAAGTATATATGATAAAAATGTGCACGCGCACAAGGTGCACATAAAAGCAGAAACATACAAATTCAGAAACAGACAATACAGAAGGTGAAATAAAGGAGGAGCAAGATGTTATATATTGGTGTGGATTTGGGTACATCAGCAGTTAAGCTGTTGCTGATGGATGGAACAGGAAAGATTTTAAATATCGTTTCCAAAGAATATCCGTTATATTTCCCGCATCCGGGCTGGTCAGAGCAAAATCCCGAGGACTGGTATACACAGGTTATGGCCGGTATCGAAGAGCTGATCAAGGATGCAGACAA
>ONHB01000009.1 GCA_900317505.1 uncultured Lachnospiraceae bacterium
TGTTTTTCAAGGGCTCCACTCATGCTCATCTACCCTCACGGCACTTACTGTAAATCTCACATCTGAATCATAAGAACAGGTGGATAATGTAACGATATGTGTCTCATCATCAACATCTATATCTGCATCCACATAACTTCCTTGACATATACTATCTTCAACAAACTTCTTAAAATCATCATCCACATACTTCCATGTGGTATAGATTCCACCGGTTAAAGTCCCGACATCCTTATAAGCGAATATTTCGTAGCGATAAGCGCCGTTCTCTGTGATCAGCTGAAAATGTCTATGATTTTCAAAATAGTCTTCTTCTGTCTTATAGAACTTCAAATTTCCAAACATAGAAAGATTGCGCATGTTGTGACCGTAGATTAAAGTATGTGCATCGTCTAAATCAGGGCTATTATTTCCATCAATATAAATGGAACCGGCTGTCTCCTCTTCCTTCAGATAATTTCTCCGCAGATAATAATCATCACCAGAATACAAAAGCGGATAGCTGATACTTTCCTCGTCCTCAAAGTAAATCCAGCCAACAATATCCTCGTTCTGCTCCTTTAAACCTGCAAAATCCACATCTATGTCATGATACCAGGCATTAGGATCATCCTCAGGCTCAGTCTCCAAATCACCATCTGTCTTTTTGACCAACTCCGACTCATCCGGCATACTTGCAGTATCTCCTGGCCCTGATGTATATTCTTCCTGCAACGCCTGTATTTCCTGCTCTTGCCTAATCTCTGCACTATGAAGATTAACTATCTTTACGATACTAACTACAGCCACCATTACAAGAACAACGCACACAAGAGCAATTGCTGCATCCTTTTTATTACGAGCAATTACTTCTGTCAGCTTCCAATTTATCTTTCCTATCTGACTTATATTGTTTTTTAACCATTCATATCTATCTTTTTTCATGCCACCTATATAACAAATGGCCATGCCGTTTCAAGGCACAGCCATTTGAGTGATTACCATTGTTCTTTTGTTTTAGTCATTTACTTTTTTCTTCTTAGAATAACCAAGAAGTCCAAGTCCACCAAGAGAAGCAATCAGCAACAGATACCATACTCTGATATCGTTAGGGTCTCCGGTCTTTGGTGCTGTAGATTGTGTGCTATTGCTACTGTTGGATGACCCACTGTCTGAAGTTATACCGCTATTACTTGATGAAGCTGGATCTTTGTATGCTAAAGCATATGTTGAAAACTTATCTGTTTCAAATGTGAATACATGTGTATTTTCATCGTAAGTGCCTGCAATAGCTGTAGCCACGCCATCATGTACACGGATGATTTCAAAGGTTCTGCCACTCTTCCACAAGCTTTCAGGTATAACGATACTTGCCTTTACTTTTCCGTTGGTCTCGGTCACTTTTGTTGCATCGTTGCTTCCAACTTTCTTAAACAGGTTAATATCAAGATAAAGCCCAACTGTGTACTCACCGGATTTATTTTGGATTAAGGTCTTATCTGTTTGTGATACAGAAGAACTCATATCCTGAATATCAAGCCACACATTTACACCCTGAGCCACTTCTGCATCTGTAAGGGATAAAAGGGTGGTCAGGTTACTATTGTTTTCAATCTTTGTTCCAAAGGGATTGCTTTCTGCTGTTGCAGCAGCTGTACCAGTAATATCATTTACAGAGCCTGTGCTGATAGCAACATCATCATATGGAACCTTTGCACTTGTATCTGTGTTTGTATTCGTATTATCAGAAGAATCGCTTGAAGTTCCTCCACTGGTATTTCCGCTGTCAGAGGAACCACCTGATGAACTGCCGCTTCCACTATCTGTTGAACCACTTGACGAACTGCCACTTCCACTATCGGAAGATCCTCCAGATGAATCACCACTTCCGCTATCAGATGATCCTCCAGATGAATCTGCCACATAGGTATAAGTATAGGTTACGTTACTTGAAATTGCTGTGTCGATACTCGGAGTCACATCCCAACTACCGGCCTTATAACCATCATTAGGCTTTGTTCCTACAGCCGGAATCTGCCCTGAAGAAAGCTTTAATGTATCGCCTTCCACACCACTAAGCGTTACGCTCTTATCACTTGTGTTTCCGTCATCCCAAGAGCCATTTACAACCTTAAAAACTACACTGTATGAAACAGAGCTAGGGTTTGCAGTCCATTTTGCCCAATACTCTTTATTTCCCGTATCAGATGTAGATATTGCCGTCACTGGGTTTCCTGTCAATCCAGCATTATCATACCAACCACCAAATTGATATCCATCTTTTGTAACGTCTGTAGGTAATGTTGCACCAGTTCCTTCAGTATATTCAGTAATATTACCACTGTTAATAGTTCCACCATTAGCATTTAACGTTACTGACGATCTAACAGTTGCTGCATTTACTGTAACAGCACATGAAGCCGTTTTGCTTCCATCTGTTGTAGTAACTGTTATGTTTGCAGTACCTGCACCTACTGCTGTAACAAGACCGTCCGGATCAACTGTTGCAACACTTGTATCATCACTAGACCATGTAACAGACTTGTCCGTTGCATCATCCGGACTAACGGTTGCTGTCAGTGTTTCTGTATCTCCTACAGTCAATGTAGTAGTCGTTTTGTTGAGAGATACACCTGTAACATCGACAGTGGTTGGGTTAGCATATCCATAAACCTCAATCTTTTTTATACCTTTAGACTGATATGCCAAAATTGGCGTACCATTTACTTGTGGCTCTTTTTCATCTTCCGTAGTTTCCACTACAAATGGAGCTTCGTTGTCTGTAGCAGTACGATCTTTATCGTCAAAGAATACGCATTTGGTGATGGTATATCCTTCGGCAGCATTGACGGTGGCCGACCAACCATATCCCCACCATCCCCAGACTGCAGCATAGCTTGAGGAACCGTTCGCTGTATGACTGAACGAAATGGTTGCAACATTCTCTATGCTGTAACTGGCCTGTTCTTGGCCCGTTGCCGTGATGGTTGTGAGTAATTTTTCAGTAGGTTCTGCATGTGCTGTCATACTCATCCCTGGCATAAATCCTATAACCATCGCCAATGAGAGCAAAAAACTGAGTAGCACTCTTCCTGCTTTCTTTTTTTTCATCATATGATATCCTCCTTGAGTTTAATTTTTCCAAAATAAAAACCGCCGAGCTTAACAAGACATATCTGTCTCGTCAAGTTCGACGGTTAACCATCATCATATATAATTTCATCCGAAAAAAAGCCGCAATCAGCCCATGCTCTGCTCTGCTCTGCTCTGCTCTGCTCTGCTCTGCTCTGCTCTCCAAGATTGTAACATTCTTCGCATGGCTGTCAACTCCCCTTTCATCTAACTTTAACAAAGTATATATCGGCTATTCTTACAATAAGCTTTAGTTTTTTCTCACAGGCCTTTACTCTTTGTGTATTTATTAAATTGTATCACAATACACAGTTTTTCATAAGAGTATATTCACAATTCAGCGATTATGTTTTATCTTTCAAGTTATACGCTTTAATCATTAAGTATAAATAATCCTGCAATCGGCAATGCAAGGATCATCCATCCACCAATCATGTGAATCAACAGCGCAGTTACTCCAACTCCAATAAAACTAACAATAACACCAGATACTAACTTATATTGAGCATCCTTATCTTTCATTTCAAAGACACCACGTAGCAGTGAATAGACACAAAATAAAACAATTCCCATTATTACTATATTTACCGGAAGATATGTCTTTATTATATTGGAAGCAAAAACCATAAGTGCCAAATCCATTAAACACACAAACACTGTCAATTCATCCTTTTGATATTCGACGAAAAAGCTATAATATTTTCTTCCTACAATAAATAAACCTATTCCCACTATCCCTAGCATAGCCACAGATAAAAACACTATTATTCCCCAATAAACAGTTGTAGCCAATGATTCATAAGATATATAACTTGTAATACCTGCAATCGTTTTAATTGCCTCATACATCGTAGTAACAAGCATCTCCGTTCCCTGTCCAAGCATTTGAACTGCTCTTATAAGATCCGTTTGTATCGTTTCAGACTGTATCGCTGTTATTAACGTTGTAATAATCCCATACAAAAGCGAAGCATACATCACACTCTTATATTTAATTGTCATAGTCTCATACTTCTTAGATAATTGCTTTTGTTTCTCCTCATGATTCTTCCATAACTTCTGTTCAAACTCACGAACGATTTTTCCAGCACGTTGCCCTACTTCCCACTCTATTTTTGCTTCGCGAATAGAGACTTTTGATTCTCTATCCGCTAAATCTCCAATTGCCTTTTGAGCTCTGGTCTCTGCGTCTGCTATAGCTTTTTGCGCATTAGCTTTAGCGGCTTTGACCTCGGCTTCTGCTTTTTCTTTTGTTCTTTTCTCGCTCAGCTTCAAGCTCTCGTTCTCGCTCTTTAATTCTTCGTTCTTCTTCAATACGAGATCGCTCTCGGAGTATTTCTCTATTTTCTCGTTTAGAAATACTATCGTCTCGCTTTTCTTCTGAAGTTCTTTCTTTAGCATCGAGACTTCTGATGAAAGATTCAATATCATCTGCTGTGCTTCTGAGTTCTGATTTTGAAGTAGTTCTGCCTTGTCCATCGTCTCCTCCAGCATTAAGAGAAGCTCTTCGTCTTTTAAGTTTTCTAAGTCGCTCATTACGTTCATCCTCCTTTTCTTTTTTTATTTTTGTAAGTTCTTCAATTTGTCTATCTGTTTCTGCAATTTCTGATTCTGTGAAGTCAGCTGCTCGCTTAAGTCCATGGATTCTTCCAGTTGTTCCTTCAAGCTCCGATTCTCCATTTGCAATTTTCCTATTTCGCACTGCTGGCTTTCCAAGATGTTCATCATTTCTTCCTGTGCCTTTAACATTTCCATAATGTCCTGTAAATTCTTTAAATCGTCCATATATTCCCCTCGCTTTCTCCAACAATAATTGCGTTAACTCTGATGCCAAATTTTTCATCTGCTCCATCAAAGAATTTCTCGCTTTAATCTCACGGTTCTGCTGACAACGATCTGATATCTTTCCATCTTTCTCCATCAATCTGGCTGTAACCCCTTCATGAATTGTCGGCTCCTTATCTATTCCCTGCCGTTTATAACTACGATGATCAATTTGATGCTCTGCATCCAAATATTTATTGCAATGCTTTGCCCAGGACTCCCTCCAGATTTCTGCATTCGCTCTATCATTCCAATCATTTGCAGGAATAGATATCTTACACCAAAGATATTCCGTCCCCTTACCTTCTCGTACCCTTGTCTTCTGATTTCCATTTTCATCAAGCTGTGGGATTCTATACTTAGATGTTGCTTCACGATTTTTAGAATCATAGCTCGGTAAGTCTGGATTATAAATTGCCCTGCCCTTCTCATCCAAAGCATTGGCAAAAACTGTCTTTTGCTTTTGCATCCACTTCGCATTTTCATCCATTCCACGAATCGTTAACATAATATGAGCATGAGGATTCCCATCATTTTTATCATGCAGTGCCCAATCAGCAATCATGCCTTTTGATACAAAGTTCTCCATAATAAACCCACGCACACACTCTATTTGTTCTTCACGTGACATCTCAGTTGGAAGCGCTACTTCTACTTCTCTTGCAAACTGCGCATCTGAACGTTTCTCAATTTGTTGTACTTCATTCCATAAAACTTCACGATTCAAAAATCTCTCTGGAGCATTTGGGGGCAATAAAATCTCATTCATAAATACTCCACCTTTTCTTGTAAAATTGTGTGTAAGTCCTGTTTCATCGTTATATAACTTTTCTCCGGAACGATAAGCTGCAGATGCTACTGCAGATCTACCACCTGCTCGACTTATTATTTTTATAGAACAATGATAAATTGCCATGTCATCACCTTCCTTTCTGCTCACCTTTTGTGCCGGCTGCATAAGCCCCCTCGGAGAGCGCGCTGTAATGTGGGCTACGCCCACATATAAGTGCGCCCTTAGTACCTAAGGGAATACCCAAAGCTTATAGGTTACTCCTTCACTTCATCTTCCGTAGTGATGCCTATGTTCATCGCCTTTGTAAAATAATTGCCATTAGCTTCCTGCTTCTTTAAGAAATTAAGGAATCGCATCTTATCCTCATCCACTGTTTCTCTACCTAATACAGACTCAACAATTCCACCAAGCTCAATCAATCTTCTGGTGCGTTTCTTTCGCATTTCTTCCGACTGTCTTTTCTTTAATGCCTTTTCTTGTGCTTTCAGTTGCTCCTGTCGTTTCTGAATATCTGCAATTCTTTCATCATATGATTTTGTTGTTGCCATAAGTTATTTCTCCTTTCCAAATCTACTATCCAAAATTTCCAAAATTGTTTTTAAGAGCATTGCCTTTTCATCATCCAAATCTTCTAATTTAGGATTTCTATCTATATCTGCCGCAATCTCTTCCATCCTATTTTTTATTTCTGTAAATGTTCTTATATTGCCATGCACTAAGATTTTCTGATACATACAGCTCTCAATAAAGAAATCTGATTTTGATAGCCCTGTCATTGCTATACGGGCGTCAATTGCTTCTTTTTCCGTAGGTGACACCCTAAAATTCATGATTACATTTCGTTTCCGATTCTTTTCATTTTTCTTCTTTTTAGGTGTTCCACCAAGCTGCGTTTCTCTTCGATAAATCTTATCCATTGTTTTCCTCGCTTTCTGCCTTAAATGCTTTGTCTAAGGTATCCGCCATATTTCTCTGCACTGATGGATATAGATGTGAATATCGCTCCGTGATAGTCACACTTTCATGTCCTAGACGTTCTGCAATCTGTACCGGAGAATAGCCAAGATTAATAAGAAGCGCACAACTTGAATGTCTTAAATCATGAACTCTAATCCTCTTTACTCCCGTTTCTTTGCAACCACGATCCATCTCATGATGAAGATAGCTCTTTGTTATTTCAAATAGCCTGGTATCATCATCGACCTTATAAAGTGAATCAATATAATCCTTCATTTCCTCACACAAGAAATCCGGTAAATCAATCTGTCTGATACTTTTCTCAGTTTTTGGAGTTGTGATTAATGCTTGTCCTTTAACTACTTGATAATTTTTAGTTACCTTCATAACCTTTCTTTCAAAATCAAAATCCGCTTTTGTTAATGCAAGAAGTTCACCACATCTGATTCCCGTCCAAAAACCGGCTTTTTCTTCATCGCCTCAGAAAACTGTGTATACTCATCTAACGTCCAGAAAAGCATTTCCTTTGTTTTTGACTTTCCCATCTTCTTATTTGAAAAACATGGATTCTTTGGTAAATCGTAGTATCTGTATGCATGGTTAAATATGGCATTTAATTGGTTATTTACAGATCTAAGATAAGTCTGCGAGTAACCTTTACCATTATCATCTCGCTTGCCAAGAAGCTCATTTTGCCATTGTAAAATGTCTGTAGAACTAATACCTGATAAGCTCTTATTCTCGAAGTATTTTCTGATATGCGTCTCTATGATATGTTCCTTATTTGCCATAGTACTTTCTTTCAGCTGCGGTCTCATATCCGATAGATAAATATCAATAAATGTCCCAAAACCCATATTGATATCCTTCGTCTTCTTAGCTAGATATTCATGTTCATATGCTTGTGCCTCTTTCTTGGTAGCAAACCCTCTTTTTTCATGCTTCACACGTTTTCCTTGCCAATCTTTGTAGTAGCAGGCGACACGCCATGTGTCGCCGTTATAACCATTCCATTTATCCTTATAAACTGCCATTAAGCTGCTCCTCCTCTGTATAATCTGTAATTCAATTCCTTACCGGCAAAAACAACGATATAGCCGGTACACATTTCTATGAGCCTGCTTGCAATCGCCTCATCAAAATTGATAAGTTCATCCAATGTCTTCTCTGTACTTATAATCACCGGAAGCTTGTTGTTATATCTGTAATTCACAATTTCATAAATTACATTTACGTCTGACTCCGTGATCTTTCCCTTAAGAAAATCATCAATGAATAGCACCGTAGCATTCTTGAACTTATTAATCTCTTTTGAGTATGCGTCCTCATCTAATATCTTTGATTTAATAGATGTCATTTCCTCACGATAGCCCATATAGATTACAGCGATTCCCTTATTAATCAGTGACATACTACATGCTGTTCCAAGGTGCGTTTTGCCGGCTCCTACCTGCCCACAAAGAAGCAGTGAATGTGCTTCATTTACATTTCCTTCATCAATAGAATTTGCAAATCTTTCTGCCGTTTTCTTAGCATCTATAAGCTGTGCATTGTCTCCGGTTACATAATTTTCAAAGGACTTATCCGTAAACTCTTTTGCCAGTCCACTGCGTTTCAGTCTGTCCTTTGCTATTTTGATTTCACGACATTTACATGGAGTTGCATACTCATAGCCATCTTCCATAACCTTCATTACAAATCCGCTATCTTTACAGATTTGACATTCATATATTTTCTCAGCCATCTAATCACCCACCCTTTCTTTTGCTAATTTAGATAATTGTTCTGAATGCTTTGATACTGCTTCAGATTTCAATCTATTTGTGGTTGTCCCCTGCTGTTCTTTACACCACTCAGAAATCTTTGAAACATTTAAGCATCCGTGATACGGTTTTCCTAGTATCCTTCTGATAACTCCATCAACATTGTTTTTCCCATATTTGCCAACAAGCTTTTCATAATCAAAAACAGTTAGGACTTCATTATCTAACTGGTATTTCATTGCGTGTGTGTCTGCCGGTTCTACACTATACTCTCCTCTACTATCCTTACCTTTACTAACCTCAACTACACTACACTGTGCTGACATATGTCCGTCCATGGACGGTCCAGATTTCTTTACTAAATCAGAACGTTCTCTACGTTCTAACAATTCAACCTCCGGTTCCATTTGTAAGAGAAGATTGGTATATATACTGTCTTTCTTACGGTCAGGTCTAATTCTGTTTTGTTCTCTCCAATCTGCAATATAAGTCACAAGATCTTCGTTTAGAATTCTTACAAAGCCCTTACTGTATAACACTCTTAAATCATCCTCATTGGCTTTTATAAGATTGATTACCGAATACCCTTCTACAATTCCATCATCATCTGCATTCATTCCAAGATGGAAATACAAATTCTGCGAGGATACTGGCATTTTTAAGAACCTTGCACTTTCCACTACAGACTTAGCAAACATTCTTCGTTCCGCCATTAAAATATGCTCCTTTCTCTGAATTTTCTTGAAAAGAAGCACCTGCCATGCTAATATGAATTTACGAGATAACATGTTAGCAATGACATGTGCAGCCCCTTTGCAGAGGGGCTTTTTTCTTTTCTATCTTCTTTCATTAGTGTGTTCCTGCCTTTAGGCATGCTTCTTCATACCAGATTCGATTCACTTTCCCAGCTACAACAATTGCACGTGGATTTTCCTTCTTTAATTCCTTATTCAGCTGTTTAATCACGTCATATGCTTTAGCTCTGGATACTCCCAAATCAAAAATCACGGTATCTACTCCAACAAATAGTGGCTGACGTTCCTCTGCCATAGGTCACTCCTCCTTTCCTTGTATTCTGCCTATTTTGTTTTCGTACCGACATTTATATGTGTCGGTTGTAATTATAATACATACTAAATATATGCTTGTCAATATCAATAGTCATATATTTATGTCTATTTATTATTTTATATCTTCCTTTTTTGTGTCTATCGTGTTAATATATAGGAAGAAATCTATGTTTATTATGAGGTGAAACTTATGACTCTAGGAGATAAAATCAGAAAATATCGTACATTGCAGGATATGACCCAAAAGGATCTAGGATTAAAAGCTGGCTTTTCTGCGGCAACAGCTGATTCAAGAATACGAAAATACGAAAAAGATATTATGGCACCTAAGGATGATATCCGTCAGAAGCTTATTGAAGCTCTGGATGTGGATCCTTCTGCGCTATCTGATATCAATATTGAATCTTATGAAGATATCATGCAGGTATTCTTTTTATTAGAAGATGAACTAGGATTAGAAATCGAAAGAAATGATGAAACTACGAGCCTAATTTTAAAAAATGATAATCCTGGCCATGCGATTTTATTAAGCTATTTATATGCCTGGTACGTTCAAAAGAAGAATCTTCCAGATGAGGATAACGAAGCAAGTTTTAGTGCACACACACAATATGAAAAGTGGCAGGCTCGCTTTCCAAGAGATTTAAAAGAGTTTTGGAATGAACAAAGAACTGCTGTAGATAATTTCTACAATCCGCTAGTCCATGATGCTGCCAACGAGCCTAAGGTTAGTAGACTTTCAGAGTTTTTAGTTGATATTCGCGCTTTAATACAATCTGGAATTAGTATCAATGCGGATACAAAATATTATGGAGTAGGAGATATCGGCTTAATTCTAAGCTTTACAGTTTCAGAATTATTAAATGGTGACAATAAAGTTTGTCATAAAGCATTTACTAAATTTCTTTGTGACATCAACACAATGAATGGATACGGTATGCCATACTACATAGATATGTATTCTAATGAATCAGGAACAAAAATATCCTACACATTAAGATGGTCTGCTCTTCCTGCATTCAAAAATACCATTTATAAAATGCAAGAACACGAGATTCAAAAAGAAACATTACCGGATTTTGAAATTGATTTATTATGTATGACTTAGATTTGAAAGAAGAGATTAAAATCAGTTGTAATAAGAATTGAAAAAAAATAAAAGCACTGATTTTAATAGACGAAATGTAGACGTAAAAAACGGGAGTCCGCTATTTATGCGGGCTCCCGTGGTTTATATGCTACTCAAACTCAATCGTCCCCGGCGGCTTCGAAGTCACATCCACCATGACTCTGTTCACCCCACGAACCTCATTAATAATCCTGCTCATCACCGTCTGCAGCACATCAAACGGGATCTGTGCAGCCTCCGCTGTCATAAAGTCAATCGTCTTGACCGCACGGACGGCAACCGCATAATCATAGGTACGTTCATCACCCATGACACCAACGGACCGCATATTGGTAAGGGCGGCAAAGTACTGGTTCGGTGTCCAGGAAGGTTCTTCTCCGTGTTCCTTTTTGTATGCTTCGATCGCATTGTCCACTTCTTCACGGTAGATATAATCAGCATCCTGCACGATCCGCACTTTTTCGGCTGTTACTTCGCCGATGATACGGATGCCAAGTCCCGGACCGGGGAAGGGCTGGCGGAATACCAGTTTTTCCGGAATACCAAGCTCCAGACCGGCTTTCCGGACCTCGTCTTTAAATAAAAGTCTCAAAGGCTCAATAATTTCTTTAAAATCAACATAATCGGGAAGGCCGCCTACATTGTGATGTGATTTGATCACAGCTGATTCACCGCCAAGACCGGATTCAACCACGTCAGGATAAATAGTTCCCTGTGCAAGGAAATCAACAGCGCCGATTTTCTTTGCCTCTTCTTCAAATACACGGATAAATTCTTCACCGATGATCTTACGCTTTTTCTCCGGCTCTTCAACTCCGGCAAGCTTTGCATAGTAGCGCTCCTGAGCATTGACACGGACAAAGTTCAGGTCAAACTGTCCGCCTTCACCAAATACCTGCTCTACCTCATCGCCCTCGTTTTTACGGAGAAGACCATGATCTACAAATACGCAGGTCAGCTGTTTGCCGATGGCTCTTGAAAGCAATCCTGCTGCCACCGATGAATCCACACCGCCCGACAAAGCAAGAAGCACTTTTCCGTCTCCGACCTTTTCACGGATGTCGGCGATTGTCTTTTCAACAAAGGAATCCATCCGCCAGTCGCCACAGCAGCCACAGATATTGCGGACAAAATTGTAAATCATCTTGGTGCCTTCCGGCGTATGCAGTACTTCCGGATGGAACTGGATACCGTACAGCTTTCTGTCTGTATCCTCATATGCCGCTACCGGACAGTTGTCGGTGTGCGCAACGGAACAAAAGCCTGCTCCCATTTTGGAAATATAATCAAAATGGCTCATCCAGCACAGTGTATGCTCAGGCACATTGGTAAACAGACCGGATGTTGTATCCACGGTAATCTCTGTTTTTCCATACTCTCTATTGTCAGCTCTTTTTACTTCACCGCCCAGAATATGCTGCATCAGCTGTGCGCCATAGCACAGGCCCAGAACGGGGATGCCCATTTCAAACAATTCCTTACTATATGTCGGAGCACCCTCTTCATAACAGCTGTTGGGACCTCCGGTTAAAATAATCCCCTTGGGATTCATATCTTTTATCTTTTGAATATCGGTTCTGTAAGAATAAATTTCACAGTAAACATTACATTCACGCACTCTTCTGGCGACGAGCTGATTGTACTGTCCGCCAAAATCCAAAACAATGACCAGTTCCTGACTCATTTCATTCCTCCTAGGTATTTTTGTGTGTATCTTCATTATAAGTACAGCACTTTTTAAAGTCAAAACAAATTTCCGTTCAGATAACATTTCCTTTTTATTCCAGTCCCGAATCTGTACGAATTCTAAACCACAATGCAGATGACTTTTTGTATAAAAAATGCTATAGTTTTTCTATATGGAGGTTTTCAGATATGTTCCAAAATAAAAATAAGGCTCCCAAGGGCTTAAATATTATTATTGTCGGATATGGCAAGGTCGGCTCTGCCCTGATCGAACAGTTATCTCAGGAGGGGCATGATATTACCTTGATTGATACCAACTCTGTCAAGGTACAGGCAGCCACCAATCTATACGATATCATGGGAATTACCGGCAACGGTGCCAGCTACAGTGTACAGATGGAAGCCGGTGTTGAAGCTGCCGATTTACTGATCGCGGTTACACCATCCGATGAGCTCAACCTACTCTGCTGCACGATCGCCAGACGTGTTGCCGACTGCGCGGCAATCGCCAGAGTGCGCACCCCGGATTACAGCAAAGAAGTCGGTTATCTGCGTGACAAGCTCGGGCTTGCCATGATCATCAATCCTGAACTCGAAGCTGCCAAAGAGGCATCCCGCATCTTAGCCATGCCGACTGCACTTGAGGTCAATCCTTTTGCACACGGACAGGCAGAGATGATCAATTACAAGGTTCCCAAGGACAGCATCTTAAACGGTCTGACCGTGATGAACCTGCACAAACATATCACCTGCAATATCTTAATCTGTGCAGTTGAGCGTGATAAAGAAGTACACATCCCCTCCGGTACTTTTACCATTCAGGAAGGTGACGTTATTTCTTTTGTTGCCACACGCAAGATTGCCCGCAAATTTATGCAGGAGATCGGTGTCAGCACGCACAAGGTAAAGGATACCATGATCATCGGCGGCGGCAAGGCTTCCTATTATCTTGCCAACCAGCTTCTGCTCATGGGTGTTGACGTCAAAATTATCGAAAGCGACCGCAAACGCTGTGAAGAGTTGAGTATCCTGCTTCCCAAAGCAATTATTATCAACGGTGACGGAACCGACGAAGAGCTTTTAAGCGAGGAAGGCATCGAATATGTCGAGTCCTTTGTTCCTTTAACCGGAATAGATGAAGAAAATATCATGCTGACGCTGCATGCAAAACAGGTTTCCAATGCCAAGATCATCACCAAGATCAATCACATCAATTTCAAAAATGTCATTGACCAGCTGGATCTCGGAAGTCTGATTTATCCCCGTTATATTACATCGGAAGCGATCATTGCCTACGTCCGTGCCAAAAAAGATTCCATGGACAGCAATATCGAGACTCTGTACCATCTGTTTGATCACCGTGCAGAGGCAATTGAATTCCGTATCGATGAAAAATCGGAAGTGACGGATATTTCATTAGCAGATCTTCCTTTAAAAAAGAATCTGTTGATCTCCTTTATCAACCGCGATGGCAACATCATTATCCCCAGTGGTAATGACTGCATCAAGGTCGGCGATACCGTCATGGTCGTAACGACGCATACCGGTTTTCACGATATCCGTGATATATTACGTTAGCGGAGGCTAATTTTATGAATAGTTCAATTATTCGTTATATTTTAGGGCAGGTCCTGAAAATAGAAGGTATCCTGATGCTGTTACCATGTCTGGTTGCTCTGATATATCAGGAAAGTGTCGGATTTTACTATCTTGTGACTGCTCTTTTATGTATGATCCTCGGTTTCTTAATGACATTTAAAAAACCGAGCGACTTTGTTTTCTATTTAAAAGAAGGATGTGTGACAACCACATTAAGCTGGGCTGTGATGTCCTTCTTTGGTGCCATTCCCTTTTGGGCAAGTGGCGAGATTCCGTCTCTGACTGATGCTCTGTTTGAAACGGTATCCGGCTTTACCACGACCGGCGCCAGCATCTTAAGTGACGTTGAGGCATTGAGTCATTGCTCCCTGATGTGGAGAAGCTTTACCCACTGGATCGGCGGTATGGGAGTATTGGTATTCCTGTTAGCCGTTATTCCGATGACCGGTGGCTCCCACATGAACCTGATGCGGGCAGAAAGCCCCGGACCGTCCGTTGGCAAGCTGGTTCCCAAGATCAAATCCACAGCCCGTATTTTGTACCTGATTTATTTTGGCCTGACAGTTATCCAGTGCATACTCCTGTTGTGCGGCGGTATGACACTCTTTGATTCACTTGCCACCTCCTTTGGCACAGCCGGCACCGGTGGTTTCGGCATCAAAAATGAAAGTATTGGTGGATATTCGCCTTATATTCAATGGGTTGTGACTATTTTTATGATTCTTTTCGGTCTCAACTTCAATGCCTATTATCTGATCTTATTTCATCAGTTTAAAAAGGCGATCAGCATGGAAGAGGTCCGTTGCTACTTTTTGGTCATTCTGGCATCCATCGCTATCATATGTGTTGATATCCGCAATTACTACGAAAGCTTTTCCGAGGTACTCCGGCATGCCGCTTTTCAGGTTGGATCGTTGATCACCACGACCGGTTTTTCTACAACCAATTTCAGTCTGTGGCCGCAGACCTCCAAGACGATTCTTGTCCTGATCATGTTTATCGGAGCCTGTGCAGGCAGCACCGGTGGAGGCATTAAGGTATCCCGTTTTGTTGTCTTATTCAAAACGGTTGCCAAGGAATTGGATTCCTATATCCATCCAAAAAGTATCAAAAAGATCAAGATGGACGGCAAGCCTGTTGAACACGAGGTTCTCCGTTCCATCAATGTATATTTCATAACCTTTATTACCGTGTTTGTGGTATCTCTTTTGATCGTATCATTTGACGGACATGAGCTGGTCACCAACTTTACAGCAGTAACCGCTACCATCAACAACATCGGCCCGGGTCTCAATATGGTCGGTCCGACTGAAAACTTTGGTTTCTTCAGTAACCTGTCCAAGTATGTATTTATCATCGATATGCTTGCCGGACGACTGGAGCTGTTCCCTCTTTTGATCTTTTTCCATCCCGCTGTATGGCAGGATCTGTTCAAGAGCAAGTTTGGTAAAAAGCGCAGATAAATCTCAACATCAAAAAGAGCTTTGCACTACGAAACCTTCGTCAATGCAAAGCTCTTTTTTATCTGTCTGTTGTACACATATGATGTGTATATTTTTCTTTGGTGGCCATTCCTCCTCGGATATGTCGCTCTGATTTGTTTACATCCAGAACCTTTCTTGCTTCACCTGCCAGAAACGGATTGATGTATTCCAATCGTTCTGTCACGTCCTTATGTACCGTCGATTTCGAAATGCCAAATGCCTTTGCAGCCTGACGCACCGTTGCATTGTGCTCGATGATATAATTAGCGACATTGATGGCTCTCTCTTCAATATATTCTTTCACACAGCTACCCCTCAGAAAGCTTTTTTACATTGTATGCGAAAGTCAGCGCAGATAGTCCATAAATGACCGATCAAATTAAATCCATCTGATACAACACCTCATCCACTCTTTGAAAGAAAAAGGCAACCACATTTTTCATGTAGTCGCCTTTTAAAATCATTATTTTAAAATCTTCTTATGATACAACTCTGCGCACCGCCAAAATCGTACGATATGTCGCCGGGCTGATCTTGATACCCGTCCTCTCGGAGCTGGCATGCACGATCTGTCCATTTCCGATATACAGTGCCACATGGCCGGCATAACAGATCAGGTCTCCGGGCTGCGCCTGTGAATAATCAACGCCGGTACCGCAAAATCTCTGGCTCGTGGAATCTCTTGGAATACGGATGCCAAAATGTGCATATACAGCCTGTGTAAATCCGGAACAGTCCGTTCCGTTAGTCAGGCTTGTACCACCAAATACATAAGGATTGCCAATAAACTGGCATCCATATGCCGCAGCCTCTCTTCCGAGCGCCGTACCTTCAGAACTTGTGGAAACCGATTCGATAACTGCTGAGGAATCGGCACGATTGGAAGCATTGCTTCCGGCAGCCAGGACAACATCGGTCGTCTTTCCCTGCTCTGCCTCTTTTTCCTTTTCCTTGCGTTCTTTCTCTTCCTTGGCTTCCAGCTCTTTAATCTTTTTATTTTGTTCTTCCAGCTGGTTTTTATAAGTTGCTGCCTGAGCGGTAGCCTTTGCTAACTGATCATCAAAATTGGCTATGCTCTGTCTTTTGGTAGCAATGACATTTTCAAGATAATCCTGCTGTTCCTTCAGCTCATTTTTACTTGTAAGCAGATCTGCTTCTTCTATTTCCAGCTCTTCCTTGTAATCGGAAACCTTGGTGATGGTATCCTCATACTGCGTCAGAAGATCTCTGTCATAAGAATACAGCTCCTCTGCATAGGAAGCCTTATTGAGCATATCAGACCAGCTGTCAGCCTCCAACAAGGCCGCAATATAAGCATTATCCCCTTTTTCATACATAAAGCGGATACGCGTTTTCATATTTTCATACTGGGTTGTCGCATCTTCCTGTGCCTGCGCCAGTTCCTCCTTGACAACTGCGATCTGATCCTCTTTGGCCGCAATTTCATCAACACAGATACTGATACTGGTCAGAATATCAACCAGCTCTGTATCCAGTACCTGAACCTCATTGGAAACAGCATCTCGCTGCTGTGAAATATCATCTACACGGTCATTGAGCTCATCCAGCGCTTCCTGTGTCTTCTCCTGCTGTCTTCTGACATCGGAAGAAGTCTCTGCTGACACAGAAACCGCAGACCCAACTGTCATAATGCAACTTAAAAGTATACAAAGTATACGTTTATTCATAGGTTTCTCCGTTTCCGTATTCCCTCATAATCCCCATCAGATGTTTTATTCCAGATAATCAGCTAAGAAGGAAATACTCTCATTTTCCGTAACGTTTGCTGTCTCTTTCAACAGATCCATGATTTTTCTGTATCTGACATATGAGCGAAGATATTCGTCACTCTTTGATGAGATCATATCTGCGGCTGATGTAAATCCATAGCTTTCATACTCTTCCTGCGCTACCTCTTTGACATCATCCTCTGTGATTGTGATACCTTCCGCCTTGGCAATTGCCCTGCAGATAAGGTCTTTTTCAGCCTCACTTCTGGCTGTGCTCTGTCTCATCTCTTCATATGAATCAGCATCATATCCCATATATCCGATCATGGTATCGGTATCCACACCATACTGATCGGCATATTCCTGCAAGTCATCATCGAGCTCTGCAAGCTTCTCATCTAAAAGGCTCTGGGGAACATCTGATACCTCACTTCCGTTTTTGACAACGTCCCAAAGAGCCGTTTCAATCGCGGTATTATTTTGCTGATCACATGCATTCTGGATGTATTCCTTTGCATAATCCAGATATTCATCATAATTGGTCACATTATCAATTCCAAGATTCGCAAAGAAGGCTTCGTCGTAATCCGGCAGATGCGATTCATCAATGGAGTTGATAGAAACCGTAAATACGACCTCCTGTCCGTTAAGTTCATCATTGCCATAATCCTCAGGGAATGTCAGATTCAGTTCAACAGTATCCCCGACATTGGCTCCTAGCAGTCCATCTTCAAAACCATCAATGAAGCGGCCGGAACCGATCTCCAGATGCGCACCCTGCGCTGTGCCGCCGGAAAATGCAACACCGTCCTTTTTGCCTTCATAGTCAATATTGACAATATCATTGGTAGATACAGTCTGCTTGTCGGTCGTTGTATAATCATACAGATCATAATTATCAACATAATTGTCAAGATCCTTAGCTACATACTGTTTTACTTCATCATCTTTCACTTCGTAGTGATCAACATTGATCTCAAGATTCTTATAATCTCCCAGTGTCACATACTCATCCGGATTGATATCATCAAGGCTGTCTGCATTTTCGCCGTCTGCCTTTCCGCATCCAGACATGGAAACTGCCATTGTAACCAGTAAACCGGCAAATAAAATTTTTCTTTTCATCATATAAAATTACTCCTCGTTGATTTTGCACTCATTACCTATATCAGATTAGGTAAATTGCGATAGTTTAAGTTTAGCACAGCGGTTTGTTTATGTAAACAGAACGAAAGTTTAAAAAATGTGAAAATTTGTTGAACAGAGTGCAAAAGTTTGTTACAATAATTTTGCTTAATTAGATAATGAATCAGGAGGTATTCCATGAGTACGACAGGATGGATTGTACTTATTGTAATTATTTTAATATTAATTGCAATGATCGTAGGAATTGTATTGCTTTACAAGAGAGCAAAAAAGAATCAGGAAGCTCAGGAAGTGGCTATGGAAGCCAACAAACAGACGCTTTCCATGTTGATTATCGATAAAAAACGATTGAAACTAAAAGATTCCGGTCTTCCGCCAATGGTAATTTCACAGACACCCAAGTTGATGCGTTCGACCAAGATCCCGATTGTTAAAGCGAAAGTCGGTCCCCAGGTGACAAACTTTGTTGCTGATGAAAAAATCTTTGATGCAATTCCGGTTAAAAAAGAGGTAAAAGCAGTAGTCAGTGGTATTTATATCACAGAAGTACGCGGCTACCGTAAGAGTGCCAAGAGCAGCGAGCCCGAGAAAAAAGGATTTTGGAAATCCACTTGGGAAAAGGCCAAGGCTAAAGCTGGTGTCAGCCAGGTCAAATAAGACCACAATTCAGCAGACCGGATCACAGGATCTGATCTATATCACTTTCCGTGATAACAATTTCAAGCCTCCCCTTTGTGGGAGGCATTGTATTAAAACCAATCCGGTAATCCGCAGCAATCGTTGCGGATTTTTCTTTTTTCTCGATAAAAAGAGTATCTGTCACAAGCATGACTTCAAAATTGCCGTACGCCGTCATATAGACGCTGTTATGTATTTTTTCATTCTGAAATTCCAGGGCGCTGTTAACTTCACCTTTTCTGGTGACACGAAGCTCATCTTCACAAAATCGCAGTGTCGTCTTGCTGCTCTTTTCTGATGAATCATCCAGCCTCTCTTCATAGGAAACATAATAATATGGTTCTTTATATAACATATGTCCCATAGTTTCTGTCGTGATCATTTCATCCGTTCCGGCCTGCGTCCCGGTTACTTTAATTTTTACCTGTTTTTTCATTGTTATTTCCCGTCTCTCCGCAAAAGACATCAATGCGTCATGAAACATCTTATTTGTTTCAAACGTTCACTCACAAATTCCAATACCGTCACTCTTCTAACAATGCTTTTATCTTCTCTGCAAAATAGCTCCGGTACACAATCTTTCGACCACCATCATTTTCCTTTGTACGCGTATCCTCTATAACAATGCTGTTTTTGGGGATTCCATACTGTGGATACATGGCTCCAAATAAAAAAGCTGCTGTATAAATCGCGCAAACTGTACCATATATGGAGAGTTTCAAAATATTTCGTTTCATGTCTGTTCGTCCTTTATGTTTATAATCATATTATCCTGACATAAAGAGTGTTGACATGTTTTCCATATTTATACATGTAATATCACAAGCAGCCTATGCATCCAGATTGAGATGCTCCAAAATCGATGCCTCCTGATTGTCAATATGCACGACAACCGCTTTCGCAGCACGCTCCTCATCCTGCTCCATGATGGCATTGTAAATTTCTTCATGCTCATCCACCAGACGTTTGTGATAAGCCGCATCCTTGATATATTCCAGGCGATAACGATACATCTGCTCTGCAAGATTGTTGACGAGCTGGATCAGCCGGTCATTGCCGGTAGACTGGTTGATAATATCGTGAAAACGGACATCCGCCTCTGTAATATCCTTGGTATTGCTGCATTTAACAACCTTGGCAAATTCATCACAGGCTTCACGCAGCTGTTTTTTATAAGTTTCGTCCATTCGTTTGCAGGCAAGTCTGACGGCAAGCGTATCCAGCGCTCTTCTGACTTCAAGTACATCCTTTAAATTTTTCTCGGTGATCTTGGCAACCTGCGCTCCCTTTCTGGGAATCATCACAACAAGACCTTCCAGCTCCAGCTTGCGGATTGCTTCTCTGATCGGAGTACGGCTTACTCCCAGACGGTCAGCAAGATGAATTTCCATCAGACGTTCTCCCGGCTTTAATTCACCGGTAAGTATGGCCTGTCTTAAGGTGTTAAAAACAACATCCCTTAACGGAAGATATTCATTCATATTCTGTTGCATAATATCCATCATCATCATAAAAGCACCTCCTATTGTCCCCAAAACTCTGTCACATACACTTCATGCAGTTGAAACTCACTGCGTATCTTTTCTGCTGCCTGTTCAGCCTTTACCGGACTGTCAAATATTGCAAAAACGGTCGGACCACTTCCACTCATCAAAGCATTCGCGGCTCCGTTAGCCATACAGCAGTCCTTGAGCTGTCCGATAATGGGATGCGCCGGGATTGTCACAGTCTCCAGCACATTTCCAAGCCGGTCTGTCACACCCCGCAGATCATTTTTTTCGATGGCAGCTTTCATTCCGTCAATATCCGGATGACTGTCAAGCTCATTTACCTTAAGATTTTTGTATACAAAAGCGGTTGAAACATCGATATCCGGCTTGGCAATCACAAGGTTAGCCGGTGCTACCGGTGGTAAAGCCGTCAGAATTTCTCCAATTCCTTCCGAAAGGGCTGTGCCTTTCATAATACAATAAGGAACATCCGCTCCAACACGTACGGCAATTTCCATCAGCTTTTCCTGACTGCACGGACACCCCGCCAGTTCATTTAATGCTTCAAAAGCAGCTGCCGCATCGGTGCTTCCACCTGCCATTCCTGCAGCAATGGGGATTCTTTTTTCCAGAAATACATGTACACCGAATGCCTGTCCGGTCTCTTCAAAAAAGACCTTTGCTGCCTTATAGATCAGATTATGTTCATCCAGAGGCAGCTTCCCACTGTCTGATTCAATTACAATCCGGTCATCCTCTGTCCGTTTAAAGGTCAGTGTATCGTGCAGGCCGATCGTCTGCATGATCATCTTTACCTCATGATAACCGTCTTCTCTTTTTCTCAGCACATCCAGTCCCAGATTGATTTTGGCATGTGCATCTTTTATGATCTGTCCGTTCCCCATATCCTGATACCTTTGTTTTCCACTTTATTTTCTTTACTAATTCATTTTGTACAAATAGCGTATTTTGTATACAATTATATCGAAAAAAAATTAGTTATGCAACCAAAACCAACAGAAAACAGAGCCCTTTCAGGCCCTGTTTTTCATTAAAAGTAACCGGTCTCCCGGATGTATTTCATCTGTTTCCAATTCATTTAGTATTTTGATCTCATCGACGGATATCAGATATTCTTTTCCGATCTGCCAGAGACTGTCACCCGGTTTTACAATATAGATGACCATTCCCGGCAGATTTTGTAACTGGTTGGATGCAAAATCCGTGATATCCGCTTCCGTAATGACACATTCCTTCTTTTCTTCCAAAAGTAAAATATTGATATTGATTGTCGCACTGCATTCCAGTGTCTTTGGATCCGGCACCATCAGATCTACCTGCGCAATCTGCATACAGATCTCCGGATGGATTTCTTTGCCGCTTACATCCAGATTTTCAACCGTATAATAAAATGGAATGTCACGCTCAATATAATGCAGCTCCTTCATATCCATATCGGAAGCATACAGGCATCTCAACTGCATATTGCCGATCAGATTCAGCTTTCCATCCTCCACCTCGGTTTCTTCCAAAGTCACGCTTTCCTCATGGTGGATCAGGTTAGCACACTCTTCCTCCAGCTTCAGCCGTTCCTTGATCCGTGTTCTGGCCTGCTGCTGCAGCAAAAGCTGTAAAAACATTGTCTCACGGCATTGTGTTTCCACATTTTTTGTGACACAGTACATATCCGACAGGATGTCATAGGTCTTTTCCTCATAGGCTTTTATATCCAGATCAAATGTAACCTCGGTCGAAATAATGCGGTCCTCACCGTCATAATCCGCCTTTACCTCATAATTGACATCCGATACCGTGATGCAGACACTCGGTATCATCTGAGCCTGTAAGCCACTGCAAACTACCTCACCCTGTATCGGTACCGTCGTTTCAAAAAAGCGACTGCCATCTTCCTCTCCATCCGGTGTATACATGAAAAACAGCTGCATGTTGCCACGGATCGCAAGCTTTCCTTCCTCAGGCACACACTCCAGATTTACAGGCATTACAGATCCATAAAGGATCTCCAGGATATTTGGATACTGCCCGGGAAGTGTTTCTTCATGTCGAAACCGGAAAACATCTTTTTTGCACACAGTTGTCTCAAGTACATGCAGCGGTTTTTTGCGATATTCCGTCGCAATCCCGGCATTCACGTCCGTAGCCGCACATTCATCATAGATAGCACGTGCTAACAATTCCAGAGTGACAAGAGCACGCACACTGATCTTCCGGGAGTTGATCACACCCACAGAAAGATCTTCCAGTTCATACCGGACACAGACACTGTCCGATGCCTCGACACCATCCATATGGAAAATTTCATCAAACGGCAGCTCTGTTTCAATCTTGCTGAAGGGTTCCTCTTCTTCCTCGCTCTGATAAAGAATATGGACCGCCAAAGACCCTTTCACACCAACCTGATCATTGCCGGGTCTGACTTCCTCCAACCGGATAATTCCTGACTGGAAAATAACCTTATCGATGTCAGGGCGCAAATCCGGGATATTTACATCATCCTCAATCGTAATCTGATTGCCTGCTTTTGCCTTTATGCAGTCCATATGTATATTTTTCTTTGTAAGTTCCAGCATTTTCATCCAACCTCCTTAGGCTTATTACATCTTATGATATGTCCCAAAAAGATATGACTAAAAATGCATGATAACAATTCTGTTTTACTGAACAGCTCCGATCAGTTCCTTAATATCGTTAATCTGATACTGTCTCATATAATCTTCAATGCCCTGAACGGTCTCAACCGTGGTATAGGGATTGATAAAATTCATGGCTCCGATACTCACGGCCGTTGCACCTGCCAATAAAAATTCAATGGCATCTTCTGCGTTGGCAATGCCGCCCATACCGATGATCGGGATCTTAACAGCCTGTGCGGTCTGGTAAACCATACGTACAGCCACCGGTTTGATCGCAGGTCCTGACATTCCGCCCGTCTTGTTAGCCAATGCAAACTTTCTGCGATGGATATCGATCTTCATGCCGGTAATGGTATTGATCATGGAAAGTGCATCTGCCCCTGCAGCCTCTGCCGCTTTTGCCATCTCGGTAATGTCGGTAACATTGGGGCTTAATTTCATGATAACAGGCTGGGCAGCGACTTTTTTGATCCGTGAGGTGATATCGTACAAGGCATCTGCCTTCTGACCGAATGCAATCGCACCTTCCTTGACATTGGGACAGGATACATTGATCTCAAGCATATCAACCGCTTCATCGGATAAACGCTCAACAACCTCTAAATAATCCTCAACGCTCTTTCCGCATACATTAACGATTACCTTTGTATCATATTGTTTTAAAAATTCCAGATCACGTTCAATAAAAACATCAATTCCGGGATTTTGCAGGCCGATGGCATTTAACATGCCGCCATAGGTCTCTGTCACTCTCGGTGTGGGATTGCCCGGCCACGGCACATTGGCTACTCCCTTTGTAACAACGGCTCCCAGCTTATTCAGATCAACAAATTCTCCATACTCCATTCCGGAACCAAACGTACCGGATGCAGTCATAACAGGATTTTTAAAGGTGACACCCGCTATTGTAACTTCTGTATTGAGCTTTGTCTGTACTGTCTTTTGTTCTTCCATTTAGATGTCTACCTCCTTTGCCTCAAATACCGGTCCATCCGTACATACTCTGGCATTGTTTACATGGGAATGATGATCCTTGTGTGTGGTCTTGCAGACACAGCCTAAGCACGCACCAACGCCGCAGGCCATTCTTTCTTCGAGGGAAATATACGCCTCCATATTGTTAGCCTCTGCAAACTTTTTGATTGCCCGAAGCATCGGCATCGGACCACAGGCATAGATCACGTCTGCTGACAGCTCATTTTCTCGGATCGCATCCATGACATTTCCCTTGCTGCCAACACTTCCATCCTCCGTTGCTATATAGACCTTTCCATACTTTTCCAGATCTTTTTGCAAAAACAGGTTGGCATCACGGTAGCCGACAATGATCTGTATCTCACAGTCTCCCTGCTCATGCAGCTTCTTTGCTAACTGCACCATCGGAGGAATACCAATTCCGCCGCCCATCAGAAAACATTTTTTTCCTTTTGCCTTGTCCAGAGGGAATCCATTTCCCAAAGTACCGAGGATGGTAATATCTTTTCCTTCCTGATAATTGGAAAACTCCGTTGTGCCCTTTCCGGCTGTACGGTAAACAATACGGAGCCTGTTCTGGTCTCCATCTGCCTCACAGATACTGATCGGGCGCGGAAGGAGCGTAGATCTGTCTTCCGGATAAATATTGATAAACTGACCGGGCTTTGCTTCCTTTGCCAATGTCGTATTGATCCACATATCATAGATACCGGGAGCAATACAGGTCTGTTTCTGCACGCTGGCAGTTTCTTTTCTTTTTCCCATTTTATTTCCTCTTTCTATCGTATTTTCTCTTTGTGCTGTCTTTTACCTGTCTATCGTATTTTTATTCTCATCATATTTCTGCTGCTCTGTATACGATCTTTCCGTCCGTGATCGTCATATGGATCTTTCCATACAGGGTTTGTCCTAAAAACGGAGAGTTTTGAGATTTGGACAGGGATTTTTTATATACAAAAGTTTCGTCCGGATTGAAAATGACCAGATCCGCATTTTCTCCCTCTGCAATTTTGGGAGGCTCCATATGATACAGTCTGCAGGGACCTGCAGTCATACGTTCTAAAACCTGCATCATGGTCATATGTCCCGGCCGTACCAGATTAGTCACTGCTAACGGAAGGGAGGTCTCCAGTCCCAGAATACCGCTTGGTGCGGTGGTAATATCCTTTGCCTTTTCCTCAGCAGCATGAGGGGCATGATCGGTTGCTATCATTTCGATCGTCTGATCTGCCAGTCCTTTGATAATGGCTTCACGGTCCTTTTCGGTACGAAGCGGCGGATTCATCTTTGCCAGTGTTCCATGCTCTATGGCCGCATCCTCAGTCAGTGAAAAGTGATGAGGTGTTGCCTCCGCATGGATATTGGGATATTTCTTTCTGGCCTGACGCACCAGCTCAACGCCCTCTGCCGTACTGATATGCTGGATGTCGATCTCCGCACCGGTTTCGGCAGCCAGCCGGATATCTCTTTCTATCATGGATATTTCAGCCATACGGTCAGAGCCTTCAATGCCATAATAAGTACTCGCCTTACCGCGGTTAATGCCATTATTTTTGATGTATGCAGGGTTCTCCTCATGAAAACTCAGAGGCATATGCAGATCTGCAGCCTTTTTCATGGCTTCTATTACAAAGTTTTCATCTAAAAGCGGGATTCCGTCATCGGTAAAGCCAACCGCTCCATTTTCCTTTAAAGCCTCCATATCGACCAGTTGTTTTCCCTTTAAGCCAACACTGATCGAAGCGCAGGTCTTCACATGAAGATCGGTCTGCTCTCCCTTTTTTATCACATATTGAAGTGTCTCTAAATTATCTACCACAGGATTGGTATTGGCCATCAGCACCACCGTCGTGATCCCGCCGGCCAGGGCAGCCTTTGCCCCGCTTTCGATATCCTCCTTGTAGGTAAATCCCGGATCCCGGAAATGCACATGCACATCCCACAGTCCCGGTGCGACTACGCATCCCTTCACATCCTCTGTTTTTACCTCGTGTGTTTTTATAAAATCAGGTGTTTCCTCCGGTCTTAAAATCTTCGCGATTTTCCCCTGATCGATCACAAGATCAAGCTTTTCGTCGGTCTGGGAAACCGGATCAACCACCCTCGCATTCTGAATCAGCAACATGTATTTTTCTCCATTCATCTTCATACCATAAGGCTAAAAAAAGTATAGCATTTTGCTTAATCAAAGACAACCGAATAATCGAGGTATTCTGTTTTTAAAACAATGTATGGATAGGAATAAACACCGTCGTCCGGCACATCCGGTCCGGGACCGATCAGACAGGTTTTGGCATAGATTGCATTTTGCGTCAGATACAGATCTTCCACGGTTATACTGTAGCCTCCGCTTTCCTGCTCCCCATATCCGACACAGATATAGAGGTATTCCCCATCATTAAAAGTAAATTTAAAAGGAGTCGCCTTTTTACTTTCCACGATCTGCAAAAGCTCCTCCGGCAGATTTTCCTTTGCAACGACTGTAAGCTCCAGGTCACGTACCTTTTCGGGAGCTTCCTCTTTTTTGCCGCATCCGCACAACACACATAAAAACACCAGCATAAAGCCGGTCAAAAGACTGCATTTCCCCATTCCGAAGCATATTTTTCTGCACATATTCAACATATTGTTCATCCAATGGCTTTTTATAAAAATATGTCAGGAAACAACCGTCTATAACCTTTCAGCTTGTCTTTATTTTTTATTTTTTATATAATGAAAATACCAGGGTCAAGAGGACAGAAAGCCGATGCAAGCTCGCTTGCAAGAGGTTTTCTGCCCTTTTGACCCGCCAGAAACATGAGTAAGTAGCCATTTTTCTATTGAAAAATGCGCGGATTACGAATGTTTCTGAGGATTGCGGAGTGCCACCGCACGCAGCAATCCGGTATTTTCACACACATTTACTTATCTCTCACGAAAGGACTTCTATCATTCATGATACGCTTTATTATTATTTTTGTCTGTGTAGTTTTATTTCTGATCGTCAGCCTGCCGATCCAGTTTGTACTGTTTATCATCGGCAAATTCAATCCCGAGATCAAAGGCAAGGCATCCCTTGCGATCGTCGGCTGGGCATTCCGGTGCGTCAAAGTGATATCCGGTGTCGATCTTACCGTTATCGGCGAAGAAAATGTTCCAAAGGATCGTCCGGTTTTATACATCAGCAATCACCGCAGTTATTATGATGTCATTCTGACCTATTACCGTGTTCCGAGACAGACCGGTTACATTGCCAAGGATGTCATGGCGCGGATTCCTTCTTTTTCCCGCTGGATGCGTTATATGCACTGCCTGTTTTTAGACCGCAGTGATATCAAAAAGGGCATGCAGACAATCAAGGATGCCATCAATCTGATCAACAACGGTATCTCTGTCCACGTATGTCCGGAGGGCACGCGCAACAAGACAGATGAACCATTACAGGAATTTCACAAGGGTACTTTTAAGATTGCAGAAAGAACCGGATGTACGATCATTCCGATCACGATCAACAATTCCGAATCCATCTACGAAAAACAACGTCCCCGCATTGTTCCTTCCAAGGTCATCCTCGAGTATGGCAAGCCGATCGAGACTGCCAACCTGTCAAGGGATGAAAAGAAACAACTATGCGAGAACGTCAGAGAAATCATTTTAGAAACTTATTTAAAAAATCAAAAGCTTTTGGAAGCAGATAAATAATCTAAAAGCTCACGGAAGCCGGATCCGTTGGAGGCCTTTATCAGCACGGTGTCATCCTCTCTCAGGATTGCATCTGCGGCCTTCATAAATGCCGGCTTATCTGTGAAATAATAAATCTCTGTTCCATCTTTATCTTCCGATTCCTGTGCTCCCTTTGCGGTATATTCAGAAAGGGTTCCGACACAGATCAGCACGTCAATGCCTTTTTTACAGGCATAGCTTCCTACCTCATAATGCAGATCTTTTTCATTATTTCCAAGCTCAAGCATATCGCCCAGCAAAGCGACCTTTCTTGTGTTAGCATATGCTAACAAATCTAGTTCAGCCTTTACCGCCTTTGGATTGGCATTGTAGCAGGAATCGATCAGGTTATAGCGTCCGGTCCGGATCATTTTGCCACGTCCGTCCATCGCCTCCACGCTTGCAATTCCATTGGCAATCTGCTTATCATCAAGACCTAACAGATGTCCCAAAAGCGCAGCTGCAACTGCATTCATGACCATGTGGTCTCCCGGAAGGGAAATATGTACCGGGAAGCTTTCTTCTGCCCCGCCATTTTTTAAATGGATCACGGCATCGCTTCCGTAAAGCTGTCTGTTTTGTACATCCGATGCATAGGCATCACAGGATGCATCGGCAAAGGAAAAGAAATGAAGCTCCTTGCCGGGTACACTCTTAATCCCGGAAAGCTTGTCGTCATCACCGTTTAAGATGATTTTGGAAGAATCCTTCATATATTCAAAGCACTCGGTCTTGGCCTTTAAGATACCGTCCCTGGTCTTTAGATTTTCCAGATGGCACTGACCGATATTGGTAATGACCATATAATCCGGTCTGGCAATCTTAGCCAGTCTGCTCATCTCTCCAAAATCACTGATGCCCATTTCCAGAATGGCAATCTCATGCTCTGTTCCGATCGTAAAAACCGTCAGTGGCAGTCCGATTTCATTGTTGAAATTGCCCACTGTTTTCTGTACCTTGTATTTTTGTGAAAGCACAGAAGCAAGCATTTCCTTTGTGCTGGTTTTTCCGACACTGCCTGTCACACCGACTACCGTGATATCCAGTTTTTGACGGTAATATTCAGCCAGATCTCTCAGCGCTCTCTGGGTATTGTCAACAAGAATGTATGGCTCTACATCAGTTAGCTTCTGCTCACTCAATGCACAGGCCGCACCGTTTTCCAATACTTGCGGGATAAACTTATGTCCGTCAACCCGTTCACCGGCGATAGCCACAAACAATCCATTCTTTGGAACCTTCCGCGAATCAACCGCTACACCTTCTATCCGGACCTCCCCGGCCTCTTTGCTGCCGTAAAAGGTTCCGCCCACTGCTTTTGCTGCCTCCAGACAGCTCAATTCCTTCATCATTTTTATTTCCTTCTTTTCATACAATTCTATGGCATAAGTGTCACATCAATATTTAGCCAATGATAACTCAACTAACATCTGACACAGATCCTCATATCCGATGCCCACTGCTGCCGCCTCCTGAGGAATCAGGGAAGTCGGTGTCATACCAGGCAGTGTATTGGCCTCAAGACAGTAAATCTGTTCATTCTCATCCACGATAAAGTCCATACGTGCATATACCTTAAGGCGCAAAGCTTTGTATGCAGCCTGTGCCATGCTTTGGATACGCTCGGTCAGCTCCTTGGAGATAGGTGCCGGACAGATTTCTTCCGTGCTTCCTGCCTGATACTTGTTTTTGTAATCGTAAAAGCCTTCCTTGGGCGCAATCTGTACGACCGGATAAGCCTTTCCGTCAATAACAACATCCGTAAATTCGCGGCCTTTGATAAACTGCTCAATGACAACCTCATCTTCATAGGTATACGCATCCTTTAATGCATCCTGAAGCTGTTTTTCATCATTGGCAAAATAAACACCCACACTCGAACCGCCATGGCTGGTCTTTACAACACAGGGGAAGTTAATCGCGGGTAACTCTTCTCCTTTTTTGATACCAAATCCATAAGGTGTCAGAACCTTTGCCTGCATAAAAATATCCTTGGTCAGCGCCTTATCCATGGCAAGAGTACTGCTGATATAATCGGTTCCGGTATATTTGATATTTAAAAGATCAAAGGTTGCCTGAATACGTCCATCCTCGCCGTTCATGCCATGCAGTGCCAGAAATACAATATCCGCCATGCGGCAGATATCAAGTACATTGGGACCGAAAAATCCCAGTTCCGGGTTGGCACGCTGCGCAATGATCTTGCTGACATCGGGGTTGATCTCTGTTACCGGCTTTATTCCTTCACTGAAATCCCTCGGATCAGAGAAAATATTTTCTTTTTCCTCCTCTGAAAGCTCTATGCCCAGATATACGTCCAACAGTACAACTTCATGTCCCTTTTTCTTTAATGCCCGGTAAACACCGGTACCGGAAACCAGGGATACATCTCTTTCTGTACTGGTACCTCCTGCTAACACTACGATCTTCATTTATGGTTCCTCACTTTCCATTGTTTCACTTCTGATACTTTCTTTTTCCTTGTAATCACTTTCACAGATCTGGCCTAACAGATAATAATAAGCCGCCGCATTAACAGCATCACTTCCCGGCTCATCCCAATCCGTACGGATAATCCCCTGCTCTGACAGATAGATCTGCCCATCCTTATTGCAGCCTCCCAGATTGTGGATCGCTGCTTTTAAAATATTGTTGTATTCCTGACTGACAATGACATGCTCAACGATCGCTATCACATAAAGTCTGTCTGTGATCAGACGGCTTGTGACATCATTTCCAAAGCCATTGTAAAAATCATCCTCGGTCATCTCACCATAAGCCTCTGCCTGGCGCATCAGCATCTTCATCCCATTTTCACACAGATCCACATCGACCTTTGCCGTCGTCTGCAGATAAGCTACAAGGCCAAAAACAAAGGCTTCATCTGCCTGCTGCTTTTCCTCCGGATCGTCCTTTACAAACCAGTCTTTTTCACTCGCAGCCTTCAGATTCTGCTCTACCACAACACGATATGACGACTGCCCGGTTGTCTTGTATAATTGCGCAGCCGCATAAAAAATCCATGCCTCATCCGACAGCTCATTTTTTTTCTGCGTCGCATTGGCATACGCCCCGACAGCCTCTTTTAAATATGTATTGGATCTTTCCCTATCATATGCCTGAATTTTCTGTGATAATGAGGCCATAGCAGCACTGTACAGGCAAAGCTCTTCTGCATCGGCATTTGTTATCTCTTCCATCAGATCATCCGCAATCTCCATGCAGCCGGAAAGATATCCGTTGCCATCCCTTTTGGAGGCCTCATCCGCCAGAAAAGAATAGGCCGCAGTGTCAGGATAAGTATCTGCATAGCGCAAGATCCACGAAAGGATCTGCAGCCTGTCTGCCGTATCTGTATCTTCTGACTTTGCACAGGCAAAAAACTCCTGATACAGGCTTTCAGCCATATCCCTGTATTTGTCCTCCACGATCACAAACTGCTCGGACCGCCCGACATGCGCTGCCTCAATATAATAAACTCCGGGGGCTGTCACCTCGGAAAAATCACCTGTGTTTTTGCTGTCGATCCGTCCGGTAAATACAGTCTTTCTGGTACGGGCATCCACGACCTGAAAGGACGTTCCATCTTCTCCCTTTTCAAAATAGGCTTTTTTCTTATCATTTATCTGATATCCCAGACCATCTGTCTTGATCACGGCAGAAACCTTTATCATACTGTTATCACTGACTAACTGTGACAGGCTCCTGTCCTCTGTGATATCATTTGCTGACGGGCTCTGCGCAGTCGGCACAAAAACCTCTACCCCGCTTGCCCTGTTTTTCCTTGATAAAAAAAGACCGACCAGAATCAGACCTGCCACCAAAAGCAGGCATAAAAAAAACGGTAACCATCTTTTTTTCAAATCTATTCTCCATATGTATTATTCTTAATTTCAAACATCATGAAAACAGAACTTATTTCCTGCAAATAGAAAAAGTTCTGTTTTATGACTCTTCGTATCATATTATACCTTAACGTCGTAAATCGGTAAAGGCACACATGCTCTAAATTTTTCTTTCACTGAAAGTACAAAACCGGATTCATGCTCTCACCGTCATGCTCCATTTTAACATAGAGGTTGGCGCCCTCCAATGCATAATATTTGGTCGGATCTGCCACATTGCCGATGATCTGTCCACGGCTTACAATATCTCCCTGCTTGGTACAGACATCCTTTAACTGTCCATAGGTCAGTGTATATCCGTCTCCCAGATCCATGCTCACATACTGTCCGATCTCTTCATTGTATCCGATAGCTGTGATCTTACCTTTTGCAGCGGCACAGATTGCGGTATCCTGTGGTGCACTGATGGCGATTGCCGGATAATAACAGTACTCATTGAGGGTTGCAAGATAGATCCTCTCATCCATGCTGTAATTGAGAATGACATTCCCCTGTACCGGCCAGCTCATTCCATCCTGCGGATTGAAATGCAGCTCTTCATTTACAGCTTTGCTTTTGCTGTTGGAGGTTGTCGGAACGATCTCCTCAACTGCTGTTTCGGCATCTCCTGTCAGATCCGCACTTTCTTCCATATTTTTCTGCTGCTCCCTTGCCCGGTTTGCATATTCCTGCGCAAGAGAAGAAGCGGCCGGCATCGGGCTTTCCGATTCTCCGGTTGTCGGAACGGTTTCCTGTGCTGTATCCGCATTTCCCGCATTGGCTTCCATGTTGGCATTGTCAGGGTAAGCCTCGCCTTCATCTGCACTTTCCATATCGATAATCTGTGTCTTGGATGGTGCTTCGTGCGTGGCATAAATACCTGAGACCACACAGACACCCAGCACCAACGCAGCGGATGCATATACAGAGATACGTTCTTTATTCCATTTTGTAAATCTATGTCTCTTCATAAAAAATCACCTCGACAATAGTATTGCCGAGGCGAAATATTTTTATACATTTATACATATGATATTGTTTTTACTTTTGACCCTTGATATCAAATCGCCAGATCCAGTTGCTGCATGGAACCTGCCGTTCCGTTTTCATATAAAAAGACACCGGTCGAACGCAGCTGTCCGTTTGTCTGATTATTATTTGATGAATTCATCGTAAAATCTGTAGAAACCCTGTGCAGACAGATAGCTCCGACACCGGCTTCTTTCAGTGTGTACAGCTGGTCATTGCCATCGGCATCTTTGGCCCAGATGAGCAGGCGGTCAAAGATCTCGTCGTTTTCATCAATCCAGCCATTTCCATCTTCATCATACATGGCAAGGTCAGCAAAGCCATCCTTCGAACCGGTTCCAAAAAGCTCGGAACCGTCATTGATCACACCGTCTCCGTTTTTATCCAGAGCAAGATAACCGCTGCCATGCTCTAACATGGATATCTGCTCTTTGACACCATCACAGTCCAGATCAAACTCAAATTTCTGATCGGAAAGACCTGCGATATTGGTATCCAGACTGATAACAAGCGGATCCAGCATCTGTGTGACTTCTCTCGTATAATGGGCTTCATAATACTCTTCAAAACTGCGGCTCATGGACAGATCCAGATTAAACTCTATTTCCCTGCCATCTGCCGTTACAACCTTTCCTGTTGTGGAAAAAGCTGTTTCTTCACTCTCGGCATGATATTCCATTGCCGAAACATCCATGGTTGTTGTGTATGTAGTGTTGAGGCTTGTAGTTCCGCCTGTAGACTGTGATAAAAGATCACTGTCAATAGGCCGTTTTCCTCCAAACAACCAATAAATCAGATACTGCATACATTGGAATTTGATATTTTCAATGCTGCGTTTTTCGTCTACATCGGAAACATTTCTGCTCACAGACGCGACTAAGACGCGGTCCTGCAGAGACACTTCCTCTTCCTGTGCTCCACCCGATAAAAGATCGGCAAAGCTTGTTGTACCATCCTTGGCGGATACCGGCGAATTGGCATTCATACGATAACTCACTCCGCGGGCATTTACAGAAGTATACCTTCTGGTGGACTCCATTCCTACAAAACTGGAATCAATTTTCAAATAATACATCTCCCTTCTCTTTTACAGTCGCTCGTACAACCGTAGCTGAATTCATGATTCCACCTCTATAGGGGTGTATTATTTATATCGGCCAGCCTTGTATTTTTCATTAACTGCAGATTTTCATGTAAAAATTTTATACATAAATATCGTAGCGTATTGCCTTGCCTTTTACGCTGTATCCCGGCGTCTTTCCTGCCAGCACCGGTCCCTTCAACGGTCTTTTTACGACCAGCTTTGTCGGCTGCAGTGCTCTGGCTGCTTCAAACAGATCTTCTTCCTTTGGACAGGGCTGCTCAAGCTTCTGGATCAGCTGAAGCTTCTTTCCGATCAGTCCGCTCTTTTGTCTGGTCGGAAACATCGGATCCAGATAGATCAGGTCCGGCTTTGTGGGATACTCCTTCATCAGTTCTATACTGTCGCCTTCGATCAGATGCATCCGCTTTACGATTTCACCCAATACCGGATGCTTTCTGCCACGTCGTATCGCATCCTTTAATAAAGCTGCAACGACCGGATTTTGCTCATACAGCGTCACATCATAGCCACATGCCGCCAGCAAAAGGGAATCCTCTCCCATCCCGGCTGTTGCATCAATGGCACGCGGTTTCTCTTCCCCGGTTTTGGCTACACGGACCAGCATCTCATGCGAAAGCCGTCCATCCGTGATCCGGTGCAGCATCTGCGAAAAATCACCGGCATAGCTCAATCCATAGCCATGCAGCGAAACACCTTTTCCATCTATCCACAAGGTCAGTCCGTCGCCGGGTGCATCTGCGATCTCTGCACCGACACGTTTTGCCAGTGCTGCTGCCGCATCCGGCTGCGCACCCTTTCCCATACATACGACCAACCGGCTGTTTTCCTTCATATCTATTCCTCGTATCTTTCTTCCATATTTAATATCTGATTTTCAGTCTCTGCTATCATGGTACTTTCATATTGTCAAAATTGTCAACACCCTGTAAAATAGTAATATTAGCGCTTTATACGGCGCATAGTCAAACAATTACTCAAATTTCAGGAGGAAGTATTATTTTGGAACGAGAATCTTTTAAATCACGACTGGGCTTTCTACTGGTCAGTGCCGGCTGTGCCATTGGAATCGGCAACGTCTGGCGTTTCCCTTATGTTGTCGGACAAAGCGGCGGCGGTCTCTTTGTTTTGCTCTATCTTATATTTCTGATTACAATGGGACTTCCCGTCCTCACCATGGAGCTTGCAGTAGGACGTGCCAGCAGAAAAAGTGCCGTCTTAGGCTATAAAGCCCTCGAAAAAAAAGGCAGCTTCTGGCATATTCACGGATATATTGCCATCCTTGGCTGCTATGTGCTGATGATGTACTACACCACCGTAGCCGGATGGATGATTTCCTACTTTTTTAAATTTGCCACAGGCACCTTCCATCAGGGAATGGATACCGAAAGCTGCAGCGCCGAATTTTTCAACATGCTGCAAAATCCGGGCGAGATGGGCATCTGGATGGCGGTTGTCGTTATCCTGGGCTTTTTAGTATGCAGCAGGAGCCTGCAGAATGGTCTGGAACGGATCAGCAAGATCATGATGTGTTCTTTGCTGGTTTTGATCGTTGTACTTGCCGTACATAGCATGACACTTTCCGGCACAGCCGAGGGTCTGCGTTTTTATCTGGTTCCGGATCTTGATGCCATCAAGACGATCGGTATCGGCAAGGTCATCGCCTCTGCCATGAACCAGTCTTTCTTTACTTTAAGTCTTGGAGTAGCTGCCATGGAAATTTTCGGAAGCTATATGGGACGTGAGCACACACTTCCGAGCGAAGGTCTGCGGATCTGTGCACTTGATACCTTTGTTGCCATAATGTCCGGACTGATCATTTTCCCTGCATGCTTTAGCTTCAATGTAGAGGTTGATGCCGGACCTAGCCTTATTTTCGTGACACTGCCCAACGTATTTGTCAATATGTCCGGCGGCAGGATCTGGGGTGCATTATTCTTCTTATTTATGACATTTGCCAGCTTTTCAACTGTCATTGCCGTTTTTGAAAACATCCTTTCTTCCTGCATCGATACCTTTGGAATCAGCCGGAAAAAAGCTGCCATCATCAACTGTATTATCGTACTGATCGTGAGCCTTCCCTGTGTTCTTGGCTACAACGTATGGAGCAATGTACATCTTATTGGCGGCAGGGACATTCTTGACAGCGAGGACTTTATTGTCAGCAACCTGCTACTGCCGATCGGCTCCCTCATTTATCTCCTATTCTGCGTTACCAAATGGGGCTGGGGCTTTAAAAACTATCAGGCCGAGGCCAATGCCGGAAAGGGTATCAAGTTTGCAGGCTGGATGAAATGGTATTTCCTGATTGTTCTACCGGTCCTGATCCTCTTTATTCTGATTCAGGGATTGATGTAAGATTTATCTTTTACAACGATATACCTTCTTGTTTGATCCATTTGATAAACAGGAAGGATTTCAACTGGAAGGTCACGACCGGTTCGATTTCAAGCCGGTAGGGCGGCATCAGTACTCTTCCATACGGTGCCGCAACCTCCTGGTAATTTTTTTTATTGATGAGATTTTCTGCCATCTTTTCGGGGATCAGTCTCGGGCAGATCTCCGTGACATCAAAGTCGGAATTCTGTGTCTGGATGACCTCCACCATAATGCTCTGTTTCCCTGTTTTTTTCATATATTCCTGTAGATTTTCCGTCAATCGTACTTCCATTGTGTTCCTTCCGGTCTCTGCTTATTTTTCACGGTCGTTTCTTTTCTTTCTGTTTTCAAGCAATTCCTTTTTGTACTCTCCAAAGCTTTGTACATGTCTGCGGGACAAGGCTGAAGGATTTCGTTTTAAAAGTCCTGCAATGGATGAATTGCCCGGCATGCCGTTTTTCATGCGCTCAGTATATGTATTCTGCTTATTGCGGATTTCCTGCAGCTGCAGTCTGGCATTTTCTTTCTTCTGCTGCCATTCCTCCATCATGCTGTCTCTGCGCTCTTTCATGCCCTCAACAAGCTGATCCTTGTACTCCTGCATGCCCTCGGCAAACTGCTCTTTACGCTCCTGCATATCTTCTGCGAACTGTTCTCTGCGTTCCTGCATATCCTCGGCAAACTGTTCTTTTTTCTCCTGCACGCCTTCCACGATCTGGTCTTTGGCATCCTGGAAATCCTCTGCTAAAAATGCTTCTATGACCTCAGCGCGCTTCTGCAAGCGTTTCATTTCGTCTTTGACACGCTCCATATTGTCCAGAATATCGCGTAACTCCATAGCTGTCTTGAAGCTGACTGCAAAATCGGCGGCAACCACAACAGTCAAACCCGTTGTCAGGATATCGAGCCATGCGAAAGGAATGGATGTCACGAGCCTTTCAATCGGCTTGTGAAAACCATAGATCATGGCCAGCGAAAACGCTCCCCATGCCAGTGAAGACGACAGGCAGATATGCCCTTTATAATTAAATTTCTGATTGCTGTAATCCCAATAACGGACGTGGAACAGCTTTTCCATACAGATCCCCGTCACAAGCTCCAGTGCCGTAGCACCCAGCATACCAAAGATAAATACCAAAACCGGCGTTTCCCGCACAGGAAGTGTGGCGATCAGAACGGAAAGTGCACCAAAGCCGTAGATGGGCAGAAACGGTCCATTCAGAAAGCCTCTGTTTACCCATTTACGCTGCTTTGCTGACACATAACATGATTCCCAGCACCAGCCTAAAAAACAGTATATAAAGAAAAATAAAAGCCATTCCTGTAAATTGTAATGATACATATACATTCTCCTTTTTTAATGTATTGGTCAATAAACTTCCCGGATTTTGCATGGATACAATATTGCCATAAGCAGGCATCTCTTCGCTGTCGGTACTTAGGCGGCGTATTTTGACGCCTTATGTACCGCTACTGCGAAGTTATAGTGCGAGCGGCCTGCGGTGGTAATATCGTATCCATGCAAAATCTCACAGCCTATTTATAAAAATTATAAAAGGTACGCCTCCATGATTTCGATTAAATCTTCGCAGGTCTTGAGCAAGGTCTCCTCATCCTTGGTATCATACCCTGTCGGATACAGCTTGCATGAAAACGTCGGTGTGTACCGCATATTAAATGCGATCATTCCTCCTGCACGCTCAAGCAGCGCCGGAATATTTTCTGACTTGATCTTGGCTTCGCGGTTCATAAAAAGCTCTATTCCGTCTTTTTGCGCCCGGATCTCCTCGACATAAAGCCGGTGTGCCCTTGCACGAAGTAATGAAATACGAAGCAGGTTTTGTGCAGGTAACGGCAGCTTACCAAAGCGGTCCTGCAGTTCTGTCCGCATATCCTCACATTCCTCGTCATTTTCAATATAAGAAATTCTCTTATAAATATCAAGCTTTTGCGTCTCATTCATGATATATTCCACCGGAATATAGGCATTGACATCCATATTGAGGATGGTGTCAAAATCGGCAGCTTCCATGGGAATACCCTTTAACTGCTTGACGGATTCATTTAACATCTTGCAATAGAGATCATATCCGACTGCTGCCATATGGCCATGCTGCACCTTGCCAAGCAGATTACCGGCACCTCGGATCTCCAGATCCTTCATGGCAATCTTGAAGCCGCTTCCCAGATCGGTAAATTCCTTGATGGCCTCCAGTCTCTTTTCGGCAACCTCTTTTAAGATTTTGTCCCGTTTGTACATTAAAAATGCATAGGCATTCCGGTTGCTTCTTCCGACGCGTCCACGGAGCTGGTAAAGCTGTGACAAACCAAGTGCATCCGAATCGTGAATGATCATGGTATTGACATTGGGAATATCAATTCCTGTTTCAATGATCGTCGTCGCTACCAGTACATCGATCTCACCGTTGATAAAATCATATAAGATCGTCTCCAGGTCATGCTCTGCCATCTGTCCGTGTGCATAAGCCACTGTGGCATCCGGCACCAGCGCCTGGATCTTTTCCGTCATTTCCGCTATGGAATTGACACGGTTGTATACATAGTAGACCTGACCGTCTCTGGCAAGCTCCCTGTTGATAGCCTCGCGCACCATTTCCTCGTTGTATTCCATGACATAGGTCTGGATAGGCATACGGTCTCCGGGGCCCTCCTCCAGCACACTCATATCACGGATACCAACCAGACTCATATGAAGTGTACGCGGGATCGGTGTCGCCGTAAGAGTCAGCACATCTACATTTTTCTTCAGCTGTTTGATTTTTTCCTTGTGGGATACTCCGAAACGCTGCTCCTCATCCACGATCAACAGTCCCAGATCATGGAATTTGACATCCTTGGACAAAAGTCTGTGTGTACCGATTATGATATCCACCATTCCGCGTTCCAATTCATGAATGGCATTTTTCTGTTCGGCTGCACTGCGGAAACGCGACAGCATCTCAATCGTGACCGGATAATCCTTCATCCTCTGTTTAAAGGTATCATAATGCTGTTTTGCAAGGATCGTTGTCGGCACTAAAAATGCGACCTGTTTTCCTTCCTGCACAGCCTTAAATGCAGCACGGATGGCAATTTCCGTCTTTCCAAAGCCCACATCACCGCAGATCAGCCTGTCCATGATCTTGGTGCTTTCCATATCCCTTTTGGTGGCCTCGATCGCCAGAAGCTGGTCCTGTGTTTCTTCATAAGGAAATAATTCCTCAAACTCTCTCTGCCATACCGTATCTTCCTTGTAGGCATAGCCCTTCTGATCGGCACGGATCGCATAAAGCTCTACCAGATCCTTGGCAACCTCATAGACAGCACTTTTTACCTTTGTCTTGGTCTTTTCCCACTCTGTGGTCCCAAGCTTATTCAGCTTGGGCTGCTTTGCCTCTGAGGAAGCATATTTCTGAATCACATTAAATTCCGTAGCCAGCACATAGAGATTTCCGCCATCCCGGTAAGAAATCTTCATATAGTCCTTGACCACATGGTCAACCTCTATTTTTTCAATTCCCTGATAAATTCCAAGACCATGTCTTTCATGCACGACATAATCACCAATTTTTAAATCAGTAAAATTGCTGATCTTCTGTCCTTCATATTTTTTGGCCTTCTTTTTCTTGATCTGCTTTTTGCTGAAAATATCACTTTCGGATATCACGGCAAATTTGATATGCGGATATTCAAATCCTTTTTTGATCTGTCCGTATACCGACATGATCTGTCCTTTTTCCAGAGGCTCGTCCCCTGTCTCGGAATAAAAGCAGGAAAGCTCACGGTCTCTTAATTCACCGGCCAGACGTCTGGCTCTTGTCGTGGACGGCGTTACCAGCACGACCTGATAACCGTCTTTTTTATATTTTGCAAGCACCTGACACAGCTCTTCAAAGCTATTGTGAAAGGACTGTATGGATTTGGTCGTAAGATAATACTTATGCTCAACCTCTATCGGAATCCGCGTATCCAGTGTCGATATGCAGGTAAGATATCTGCTCTGCAGTCCCGCCAGTGTCTCCTTGACACTAAACAGGATCCGACTCTGTCCGGGAAGTGAATAGCCCTTTTCCAGTCTGGTCTTCATGCTGTCCGTAAATTCCAGCTCTACGGCACCAGCCTGCTCCTGTATCCTGAGTGGCTCATCCAAAAAGAAGATGCTCTCCTCTTTTGAAAACAGATCCAGCACAGACGACGGCTTTTCAAAGAAATAGGATATATAGCTGTCCAGGTTTGCCATGACGCCATATTCCTCGATCTGCTCCATGAGAGCTGCGGTCTGATTTTTGATCCGCGTTGCATATTCCGGATTGTGCGCCTTGCGAAACTTATCCTCTGTCTCCCTGGCTTCCTTACGGATACGCATAAGTCCGTCCTTTTTCTCTTTTTCTGTCAAAAGAAGCTCTGTCGCCGGATAAACGGAAAGCTCTTCCAGTGCCTCAATGGATCTCTGGCTCTGCGCATCAAAGGTACGCATCGAATCGATCTCGTCTCCCCAGAACTCAATTCGGTAAGGATTTTCCTCTGTCAGATCAAAGATATCGACAATACCGCCACGGACTGAAAACTGCCCGCCGCTTTCTACCTGTCCGACTCTCTCATAGCCCATACGGACCAGCTTTGCAGACAAGGCTTTGATATCTACGATGCTTTCCTTATCCAAACGGATGATATTATTTTCCAATACCTCCAAAGGCATACAGGCTGCCATCAGGGCATCCAGTGTCGTCACCATGGTAAATGGCTCCGCCTCTAAAATACGGCGGTATACCATGATCCGTTCCCTCGTCACCTTGCTTCCGTTGATATCCGCCTGAAAGAAGATAAAATCCTTGGCCGGAAACAGATATACATCCTTGGAATAAAAGGAAAAGTCCTCATAAATCTCTCTTGCCCGGATTTCAGAATGGGTGATCACAATGCGGAACGGAAAATCCTCTGACAGGGCCCACATAAAATGTACCTTTTGAGAATCCACACACCCGGAAACGGCGATGGGCTTTTTATCCCGAATATCCTGTTGTATCTGTTCAAAGTCTGTAAGTCCATTCAGACACTCTCGTAATACTCTCACTCTAAATCCTCTCTAACAAAAATGATATCCTAAAACATTCTATTTTTTTTATTGAATGCATTCATGGCAGCATCCGGTCCATCGGTGATCATCATTTTTACAGCCTCTGTGGCTTCCTTAAACGCATCTTCCATAATTGCACGGTCATCCTTTGAAAAATGCCCCAGTACATAGTCTGCCAGATCATATCCGGCCGGCTTTTCGCCGACACCAACCTTGATCCGCATAAAGGTATCATGTCCCAGATGTGCAATAATATTTTTGATTCCGTTATGCCCGCCGGCACTTCCTTTTTTGCGGATGCGCAGCTGACCGGGTGGAAGAGAAATATCATCATATATGACGATCAGTTCATCTTTTTCATCAATTTTATAAAAATCAAGGGCAGCGCGGATGCTTTCCCCGCTCAGATTCATAAAGGTTTGCGGCTTTAACAGTATAACCTTCTGTCCCTCGATCATTCCCTTTCCCACCAGTGCTTTGTGCTTTTTTTCATTGATGGAAATTCCGTACTGATCTGCGATACAGTCAATCGTATCAAAACCGACATTATGTCTTGTGTGTTCATATTCTTTGGTCGGATTTCCAAGTCCTGCTATGATAAACATGTGTCTCCTCCTGGTCTCATTCTGGATATATTTATCTATATCTATAACGCACAATGGCCCCTGCGGTCAAGCAGAGGCTTTGCAGTAAAAGACCGCTGCCCCCCGGCAACGGTCTCTGTAACCCTTTTCCTTCTCGAAAAATATAAATAATATTATTCCTGAAATTCCGGAGCTGCCAAAGCTTCTTTGTAGGCATCCAGAATTTTATTTTGAATCAGTTCTCTGGTAGCGGAATTGATCGGGTGTGCGATGTCCCGATATTCACCATCAGCAGTTTTTTTGCTGGGCATTGCGATAAACAACCCTTTTTCACCTTCGATTACCTTGATGTCATGTACTACAAATACATCATCCAGTGTGATGGAAACAACGGCTTTCATCTTGCCTTCCTGCGTAATCTTGCGTACATGTACGTCAGTAATGTTCATCTGATCTTCCCCCTTATTTTTGTGTAGTCGGACTATTATTATAATACATAACGATCGCTTTGTTCAACCACGATCTTGATGCCGTCCTCACCCTTTAAATATGAGTTGGCACGAATGGTATCATGGCTTTCCACGATGCAGTTTTCGATATAGGTATTATCTCCGATATACACATCATTTAAGATAATGGAATTTTTGATCGTACAGTTGTTGCCGACAAATACACCCTTGAAGATCACGGAATCCTCAACCACGCCGTTGATAATACTTCCACTTGAGATCAACGCGTTTTTGAGTTTGGCACCTACATTGTATTTTGCGGGCGGTAAGTCATCTACCTTGGAGTAGATTTCCGGATATTCTTTAAAAAAGTAATTGCGGATGTCGGGCTTTAAGAAGTCCATATTGGCTTCAAAATAATCATCGACAGTCGCAATGTTTTTCCAGTAATCATCGATCTTGTATCCGTAAATTCTCTTTAAGCTCTTATAACGGATCAGGATGTCCTTAACAAAATCATACTGACCTTCTTCTGCGCATTTCTCGATCAGCTCGATCAGCTGTCTTCTACGGATAACATAGATACCGCAGGAAATCGTATTGGAATTGGCAACCAGAGGTTTTTCTTCAAATTCCTCGATACGATAATCCTCATTCATCTTGAGGATACCATAACGGTCTACATTTTCGCCTGCCGGCATATCCTTGCAGACAACGGTAATATCTGCCTTTTTGGCGATATGGTATTCCAGTACTTTGTTGTAATCCATCTTGTATACGCAGTCACCGGAAGTGATTACGACATAGGGCTCATGGCTCTCTTTGAGGAAAGACAGATTCTGATAAATTGCATCTGCCGTACCACGGTACCATGCATTGTTTTCTCCTGTGATCATGGGAGTGAAAACAAACAAGCCTCCCTGTTTTCTACCAAAATCCCACCATTTAGATGAGCTTAAGTGCTCATTTAAGCTTCTGGCATTGTACTGTGTAAACACACCTACCTTTTGAATGTGGGAGTTGGTCATATTGCTTAATGCAAAATCAATTCCACGATAACTGCCTGCGATAGGCATAGCAGCGATTGCTCTTTTTTTGGATAATTCACCCATCCGGTTGTTGTTTCCACCGGCTAAAATAATTCCGATTGCTCTCATACCTATTCACCTGCCTTAATCAAAGATTTGCCACTTGCCAATGTATTGTCCGGATAATCTGCTGTAGCGGTCAGACCGGAAATAACGACGTTTTTACCAATGGTAACACCACTGGGAACAACGGATTTTTCTCCAATACATACAAGTCCGTGATTGTAAATATGAGGTGCGGTATCATTGTCCACTTCCTCGCCGACACCAATCTTGATGTTGTCGCCAAGCAATACGTTTTCGGCAATGATGGTCTTGGTGATCTCACATCCCTTGCCGATCTCGGTATCATTCATGATAATGGAATCTCTGACAACGGTATTTTCACCGATCGTTACGCCGCATCCGATAACGGAATTGTAAACCTTACCATAAATCTGTGCGCCTTCACCGATGATACATTTCTCAATCTCGCTGTTTTCGGAAACGTACTGCGGCTGAAGCTTTTCGGACTTGGTGTAGATCTTCCAGTATTCTTCGTAGAGGTTGAACTCCGGTACGATATCAACCAGCTCCATATTGGCTTCCCAATAAGAATGAAGAGTTCCGACATCCTTCCAGTAGCCATTATATTCGTAAGCATAGCAAGGTGCTCCCTTTTCGTGACAATAAGGGATAACATGTTTACCAAAATCCAGACCCGGCTGCTGTGCATTTGCGATCAATGCTTCCTTGAGGGTCTTCCAGTTGAATATGTAAATACCCATGTTGGCAAGATTGCTTCTGGGATTCTCCGGTTTTTCTTCGAAATCGTTGATCTTGTGATCGTCATCTGTGATCAGAATACCAAAACGCTTTGCTTCCTCATAAGGAACCGGCATAGCTGCCAGTGTAACCTCTGCGCCTTTGGACTTGTGATAATCAAGCATCACTTCATAATCCATCTTGTAAATATGGTCACCGGATAAGATCAGTACATAATCCGGATTGAAGCTGTCCATATAATCAATATTCTGATAAATTGCATTAGCGGTACCTGTATACCATTCGGTATTGGAGCTCTTTTCATAAGGCGGCAGTACAGTCACACCACCGATATTTCTGTCAAGATCCCACGGAATACCAATACCGATATGTGTATTCAGTCTCAAGGGCTGATACTGTGTCAGTACACCGACTGTATCGACACCGGAATTGATACAGTTGCTGAGTGGGAAATCAATGATACGGTATTTTCCGCCAAATGATACAGCAGGCTTTGCTACCTTTGCTGTCAACACACCAAGTCTGCTGCCCTGTCCACCGGCCAACAGCATGGCAATCATTTCTTTCTTAATCATGTCTTCACCTCTTGCTATCTTCTCAAAATATTGAAAATAAATAATTCGAAAAGAATATTTTTAAATAGTATCTAAATTATAGCATACAATATAGTTAAAGTGAATATTTTTACAAACAAAATCCCGACTTTTCTTAATTTTTATGTAAAAAATACACAAATTTCACATTTCCTTTGTGCGCTTTTCTGTAAAAAATACCGACGTACATCTTTTCTGCATTGAAAAAGGCAGTTTTTTTTGTAAAATATTACCAAAGAGCTCTTCATAAAAAATATTATTTGTAATTCTCGCAATGGCGGTTATAATAAATTAAGGAAACAAAACGTTTCATTAAATATAAAAACAGGAAGTGTAATCATGTATCAAATTGACTTCGAAAAACCGATTCACATTCATTTCATTGGTATAGGCGGCATCAGTATGAGTGGTCTTGCCGAAATTCTTGCAGACCGCGGATTTCGTATTTCCGGATCCGACTCCAAAGAAAGCAGCCTGACCAGACATCTGACAGGAAAGGGGATTACCGTATTATATGGACAATCCGCCCAAAATATTACTCCTGATATCAATCTTGTTGTTTATACAGCAGCCATACATAATGACAACCCGGAGCTTTGCGCAGCCAAAGATGCAGGCATTCCCTGCATGACACGTGCCGAGCTTCTTGGACAGATCATGAAAAATTATCCCGTTCCGATCGCGGTAAGCGGTACTCACGGCAAGACGACTACGACCTCCATGATCAGCGAGATCTTTATGAATGCCGGCATGGATCCCACACTTTCCATTGGCGGCATCCTGCATTCGATCGGCGGCAATATCAAGATCGGAGCTTCCGACTATTTTGTCACGGAAGCATGCGAATATACCAACAGCTTCTTAAGCTTTTTCCCCAAGATCAGTATCATCCTCAACATCGATGCCGACCATCTGGATTTCTTCAAGGACATTGACGATATCCGCCATTCCTTCCACCGCTTTGCCGGACTTTTACCGGAAAACGGCACTCTGATCATCAATGGCGAAATCCCCAATCTTTCTGAGATCACAGAAGGGTTAAGCTGCAATATCATTACCTTTGGTCTTTCCAGCGAGTATGACTACTATCCTACGGATATTACCTACGATACCTACGCAAGACCTACCTTTAAAGCATGCCACAATGGAGAGAGCCGCACCATCACACTCGGTGTGACCGGAGAGCACAACATCCTCAATTCCCTGGCAGCCATCGCACTTGCCGATTTATGCGGTGTCGATGCAGGCGTTACGCGTGATTCTTTAGCTGCCTTTACCGGAACCGACCGTCGTTTCCAGATCAAGGGCACGGTCGATGGCGTCACCATCATTGATGACTACGCACATCACCCTACCGAGATCAGCGCGACACTCCATGCCGCACACAATTATCCGCACAAAAAGCTCTGGTGTGTGTTCCAGCCCCATACCTACACACGTACCAAGGCTCTGTTACCTGAATTTGCAAAGGCGCTTTCCTTGGCAGACCACGTTGTGTTAGCCGATATTTATGCGGCCCGTGAGACCGATACGCTGGGCATCAGCTCCCAGACGCTTCAAAAAGAGATACAAAAGCTTGGTACCACATGCGATTATTTTCCTTCATTTGAAGAAATTGAAGCCTTTTTGAAAAAAAATTATTCTGCCGGGGACCTGTTGATAACTATGGGGGCCGGAGATGTTGTAAAAATCGGGGAAAATCTCCTCGCCGACTAACTTATCCACAATATCCACAAAAAACTGTGAATAAATATGCACGGTTTTTGTGGATATTATTGTTTACATAATCTTTTTGCATTTTTACCCAAAATCATCTTAATCTGGGGCAGAAATTTGTTTTCTATTTTGATTATGTACACTCTTTATCCACATATCCACATCTTTTCAAAAAAGCCCGGAAGCCTTGATTTTTGGGACTTTTTTGGAAATTTAGCTATTTCAATTTGCGTTATTTTATGCTATACTTTCACTTGCTTTAAAGAATACATAAACAGGTGAATAAAATGACACAATTAACCGTATCCCTGGACCAGGGCGCCGACTTTACCGTTCTGTCCAACCGTTTCATTGATGAATATATGGTTTTGGCCAACGATGCCCAGATCAAGATCTATTTATATCTTCTGCGCATGAGCAGCGCCAATCTGCCCTTTGGCATTTCAGATATTGTCGAGCGCTTCAACTATATGGAGCAGGATGTTTTGCGTGCTCTTAATTACTGGGAAAAGAAAAATCTTCTTTCTCTGGAATATGACAAGGAGCAACACATTACAGCCATCCATATTCTGCCCTTCCCGGCTTCTCACAAGACAGAGTCCAGTACCGGGTCCACAGCTTCACCGTCTATGGCAGCTTCCGGGGATGATTTTACAAAGCAGGCCGAGATCGTGCCGCTTGCTCCCAAGCTTGCAACAGGTCCGGTTTCCAAGCCTTCCTACAGTCCCGAGGACTTAATGGCGTTCAAGACCAACAATGAGACCTCCCAGATCATCTTTATTGCGGAGTCTTATATCGGAAAGCCTTTATCTTCCAGCGACATCCAGGTACTGCTCTATATCTACGACAGTCTTGGATTTTCTGCCGATCTGATCGATTATCTGATCCAGTACTGTGTGGGCCGTGGCAAAAAGCAGTTTTCCTATATCCAGAAGGTAGCCATGAACTGGGCCGATTCCAATATCACGACGATCGAACAGGCCAAAAACCAGACAGGCCGTTATGATAAATCTGTTTATACCATTATGAAGGCTCTCGGCAAAAATTCCGATCCGACCGACCCGGAAATTGCCTTTATCCGCAAGTGGTCCGAGGAATGGGGATTTTCACAAAAGGTTATTTTAAAAGCCTGTGAAAAGACTGTATTAAGCACAGACCGCCACCGCTTTGAATATGCCAACGGCATTCTTTCCAAATGGCATGCCGCAGGTGTTTTCTCAGAGCAGGATATTGAGGCTTTCGAAGCAGGACACAATACAGCAGCAAAGCCTGCTAAAAATACATCCAAATCTACCAATAGTCTCCATGCCAACAGACATTCCTATGATTTTCAGGCACTGGAGCAGATTTTACGCAGCAACTAAGATCACAGGATAATACATTCTCCAAAGGAGTTTTTATGGGCTTAACAAACAAGCAGTTTGATACCATCTTACAGCACTATGATGAGATCAGAAACAACAACCGCATGCTTTTGTCAGAAAGAGAACAGGAGATCCGCGAAAAGCTTCCCCTGTATTTCGACCTACAAAACAATCTCAATGCCCTGCGCATCAGACGTACAAAGGCCAGCCTTCAAAAGGATGAACATACCGTGGCGCAGTGCCTTGCAGAGGAAGACGCCCTCAAAAAAGAGCGTGACGCCCTTCTTACAGAGCACGGTTATTCCCCCGATTATCTCAAGATGTCATATCATTGCCCTATCTGCAAGGATACCGGCTTTCTTCCCGATACCAGAAAGAAATGCCGCTGCTTTATTGAAGCCCAGACCAAGCTTTTGTTTGAACAGTCCGGTATCTATGATCTGATCACGGCACAAAACTTCGATACCTTATCTTTTGATTATTTTTCTCAGGAAGAAGCAGCCTCCTACCAGCGTTCGGTTGCGATCGCCAAAAATTTTGTGACAAATTTCAACTCAGACTACCAAAATCTATTATTTTGTGGTAATGTTGGTACTGGCAAGACTTTTCTGTCCTGTTGTATTGCCAAGGAACTGATGGAACAGGGCATTTCCGTTACCTATTGCAGTGCAGAGCATCTGTTCCGGATGTTGGTGGATCTGCGTTTTCAGGAAGACAAGGATGAATACTTTTCTTTCATGGAAGAAATCTACGACAGGGATCTGCTCATCATTGACGACTTAGGAGCCGAGACAATTACAGACCGCGTCAAATCCGATCTGTTTACCTGTATCAACAACAGGGATATTGCCCACAAGCCTACGATCATTTCCACCAATTTTGGATTGAACGAATTGGAAGCGCGTTATGACCAGCGTATTTTTTCACGCATCAGTGGCCAGTATACCTTCTGCTTCTTTGGCGGAGACGACATCCGTATCAAAAAGAAACTGCCAGTCAATAATAAACAACAATAAAATACCAAATAACGAAACGAGAGAAAGAGAGGATCATTCATCATGTCCAAACGTGAAGAATTGAGAAACTTAGAAACCATTCCGGTAGGGTCTTTGGGTATCATTGCTTTAAAGAGCTGTACGGAACTCGGAGAAAAGGTCGACAAATACCTTGTTGACTGGAGAACCGAACGTGAGCATGCTCATACCGAGGATTTAGCATTCAAAGGCTACCAGCGCGATTCATACCTGGTTCAGGCAAAGGTTCCGCGTTTTGGTTCCGGTGAAGCAAAGGGCGTCATCCTTGAATCAGTCAGAGGTACTGACTTATATATCCTGGTAGACGTAGCTAACTATTCCCTGACCTATTCTTTATGTGGAGAACAAAATCACATGTCTCCCGATGATCACTTTCAGGATCTCAAACGTATTATTGCCGCTGTCGGCGGAAAAGCACGCCGTATTACCGTTATTATGCCTTTCCTTTATGAGAGCAGACAGCATAAAAGAAACGCCCGTGAGTCTTTAGACTGTGCACTGGCACTGCAGGAGCTTGTCAGCATGGGTGTTGACAACATCATCACCTTTGATGCACATGATTCAAGAGTACAAAATGCAATCCCGCTCAACGGTTTTGAAACCGTACAGCCTGCATATCAGTTTATCAAGGGCTTATTAAAAAATGTCAAAAATCTTACCATCGATTCCGATCATATGATGGTAGTCAGCCCGGATGAAGGCGGCATGAGCCGTGCCATCTATATTGCCAACAACTTAGGTCTTGATATGGGTATGTTTTATAAGCGCCGTGACTATACACGTCTGGTGGATGGCCGCAATCCGATTGTTGCACATGAATTTTTAGGTTCCAGCGTAGAGGGCAAGGATGTTATCGTCGTAGATGATATGATCTCTTCCGGCGAAAGCGTGATCGATGTATGTGCAGCCTTAAAGAAACGGAAAGCCAGCCGCATCTTTGTATTTGCCACATTTGGATTATTTACCAACGGCCTTGAAAAATTTGACGAAGCTCACAGCAAGGGACTGATCGATTATATCCTTACAACCAACCTGATCTATCAGTCACCCGAATTGTTAAAGCGTTCTTATTATATCACCTGTGATCTGAGCAAATATATCGCTTATATCATTGATACACTCAATCATGATGCTTCTATCAGTGATCTGCTCAATCCAAGTGACCGTATCCAGAATCTGTTGGCACGTTACAGAAATGGTGAGATGTAATTCATAAAAAAGAGCAATAAAAAACCCCTACAGATATGATATGTACTAAATTCCTGAGTACCTATCAATATGCAGGGGTTTTACTGTGTCTGCTTAAAACTGATGTCCGCATACGCTGCAGAAAGCAGCCTCATCCGGTACACTGTGATTGCAGATAGGGCAGATCTTCTCAGCCTTTACAGAGCCTTCTTCTGCTTCTACGCTGTCATCATTCTTTTTCTTGTCTTCTATTTCAGATTTTAACTGTCCGATCAGTTCTTTTTTAGCTTTGATCAGCGTAAACAGATCTTCGTATTCAGTTGTCTCATCCTCAGCATGTGCATTGAAATAAGCTTCACCGATTTCCTCATAGGCTTTTTTGATAGCAGATTCTGCTTTGCCGATCTGAACCTGGAGACCGGGGATCTCTGCATAATTTTTAGCCTTTTTTGTTATATCGCTGTCCTTGATTGTCTGTAATGTTTCTCCTGCTTTTGCTGATACCTTGCTTAAAAAATCCATAAAAAATTCCTCCATTTCCATCGTCTTATCCAAACGATTATATATATCGTAAAATAGGAACTTTAAAAAGTCAATGCGTTAATATAATTTTAATAAATCTAAGCATTTCCAGATAAAGATACTTGCTTTTGCATTTTTCCTGTGCTATATTGGTGTTTGCGGTCAGTTCGAGACCTTCCTGACCTATCCGGATACGGAGAAAAAATAAAACTAAAGGAGAAATACATATGAAACAAAAAAAGGCTTATTTTATCACTCAGGCAGCCGTCATAGCTGCTCTCTACGTGGTGCTGACCATGTTTATCAACGCTTTTAACCTGGCAAACGGCGCCATTCAGGTACGCATTTCTGAAGCACTTACCATTCTTCCCTACTTTACTCCGGCAGCTATTCCCGGTCTCTTTGTCGGCTGTCTGCTCAGCAACTTTCTGACAGGCGCAGCTATCTGGGATATTGTTTTTGGCAGTCTTGCAACCCTGCTTGGAGCAATCGGAACTTATCTTCTCAGAAAATGGAAATGGTGTGCTCCCATCCCTCCGATTTTGGCCAATACCATTATCATTCCGTTTGTTCTGACCTATGCCTATGGACTTCCCGGTGGCATCCCGTTTTTTATGCTCACGATCGGTGCAGGCGAAGTGCTTTCCTGCGGCATACTGGGTATGATTCTTTTATTTGCATTGCAAAAATACCGCGATGTTATTTTTAAATAATGCGTATACTTAAAAAAGTCACGGCTCACTCTGCCGTGACTTTTTTGTAATATTTCCGATAATATTTTCTACAATAATTCCTATGATATTATTCCATAATTTTTTCATGACTACTTGATATACGCAATAAACTGATTACCGTTGGCATTAAACCAATCCGTAGAATCGTTGATACCCTTTTTATATATGGTTCCGGTAGACGGATCCATAATCACGGTATTCAACTCATTAAATCCCACGATCAGGACGGCACTACGGTCGTTTAAAATAGCCATAACCGGAATATCCCTGTTGACGTAATACAATACCGCATCCAGACTACAACCGCTAAGATCCAGGATCTCATAGCCTTCCGGCATGTTATCCTTTAAGATCGATAAAGCAGTCGCTCCCTGATCCAGAAGATACTGACTGTTCCTGCTGATGCCTTCTGCACCCAGCATTGTATCCAGACAGACGGCGAGTGACGAATTATCTGCATCCTGCGCGGTTGCGGATATTTTCATGATCTGGTTTGCCGTGCTCCGGTTTGCTTTTATCCACACATACTCACCACGGCTGTTTAAGACTGTGCCGGATTCTTTTTCTGCAACATTGACAGCCTCTGATTCCTTGGCATATACGCCGGTAATACTGTTAAATCCATATACATAATATTTGTCATACAAACTCTCCGGATATTCGATTGCAACCTCATGTCCGCCCTCATACATAACTTCCTTGGGCGTCATAAATTTCAGAGACCTTGTGGAAATATTGCTCTTTGTCGCAATCTGGACAATTTTTTCCAGATTTTGTGTTGCTGCGACATTGATAGTATTTTCATGAGCTGTTTCCGAAGTATTACGCATAATCTGGTCGGCAGCTGTTGCGGTAAAAATACCGTCGCCGGTTTTTCGCGCTCTTTCCAATGTGATCTGATTGTCAGAAAGAAGCACATCCATGATATAAATCTCATCCTTCTGATACTGCATGCTGATCTTATTATCCGGCTCGGTACTGATATTTACACAAAACATCGGTGTCACAAGGCTTCCGACATTATCCTTGTACAGATCTCCCTGACGCACCAGTCCGTAGATCAGATCCTCTTCCATAAATCCAAGTGCCCGGATATAATTGCCGGTTCCGGCGTCAATGGATGATACCACCTTGGTATTGAGGTTCATGACATTCAGGCTTTGGCTGTAATCAGCATCATCCTTCGGCCATACCACAATCTTTCCGGATGCCGAAACCTTAAAGCTTTCCTGGGAAAGATTTTCTGCTACTACCGTATAACTGTTTTCATTCAGGTTGATGCAGAAGATACTTCCTCCAAGATAGATAAACAATTCTTCATTGCTGTTTAAGTACATGAGCTTTTCCACATCACTTTTCAGTGTTGCAAAAGAGCGGTCGTAGGAAATAAACGATTCTTCTTCGATGGTATTTAAGACACCGTTAAATAAATATACGGCTACGCCCATTTCTCCTTCATGTGTACCCCGGTCCATGTATCCATACACTGCAAACTGTACATTTCCGGCCTCATCCACACTCAGAATACGGATATCATTCTGGTTGTAAAATGTTCTTTCATCCTCATTGTTTTTGGAATAAAATGCAAAAAGCTGTGAAAGACGGTTGTTGTTGGAGTTAAAACAAAACAATCTGTTGGCTGATACAAAGGCCAGTACACCTCCGTCTTCACTTTCCGCGATCTCGACATCAGCGTCGCGGATACCCAGATCGATCTTGTCATTATTAAACGCTGTCCGTTCCATTTCAAAGACTTCGGTCATCGTTCTTTCATAGTTAAGCAGATAGATTCTCTGAATACCATATCTGAGACGGTAATATTCATCCACACGGCAGCGGCGCTCTCCGTTATCGGTCATGATCTTGACATAATAAGACAGGCATATCCGGGCAGTCTGCGGGAAAAGCTCCGTAATCGAAATCTGTGGTTCGGTGATCTTTTCAACCTTTAAATCGCCCCAGGTGATCTGGTTGAAGCTGCTGTGTATATTGACATAGCTGTAAGTGGTGTTATCTCCTGTCTCATCTGTTTCCATATACTGTGCCAGCTCAGCTGCCTGTTCCTTATCAAAAGTCTTTTCGTGAAAGTTTTTGACAAAGCGCACTTCTTCCCCGACATGATTTTCACTTCTCTGGATCACGCGTGTATAATAACGCAGCTGTCGTCCCTGGGAATCATTTAACAGCAGGATCAATTCATACTCTTCATCCGGATCGATCAGATCCTTTAACTGGATATCGGCTGAAATGCCCGCTGACTGCTGGCTGTAATCCTGCAGCTGTGTGCTCTCGATCAGTCTCGAGCCATCCGTTGATCGCAGCTCATATGAAATGGAATTGATTCCGGTTTCAAAGGTATCAATGTACAAAGACAGCTGTCTGTTGTCGCTAAGCGGAGTAATGGTATCACGCATAAAAGATACGTCCATTTCCTGAGCGTATCCATGCAGACAATTTAAGTGCTCCCCTTCATAATTGATGTAAACCAACGGATATGACGCACTGCTCATTTCCATGGTGATATCACTGTTTCCACGATTCATCACGGTGCTGATCACAAATACCGATATTAAAAATGTAACAATACAGACAACCGCTTTTATAATTCCCTTTTTCATATTTTTTCTCTATTTCCACTTAATTCCTGTTCTCTTATATGGTGCAATGTATACTGCTCCATTATTATCATAATAATTCGATTTTAAGTCACACGCAACCATATTTTATCCTCATAAAGCTTTCTTAATAATCTCTGCACATTTCATCCAGCCACTTTACAGATATCTGTATTTTTGAACATCTGGAGCAATCTGTCTTAAAACTGCAGGTATCCTTTCTTTCTCCTGTGTCTCCGTTTTAAGATCTCATCATAAACCAACAGTCTGATGATATCCTCAAATCCATCCCAGGAAAGCATTTTGTGAAACACGCAGCTCTCATCATCCCCATATGTTTTTTTCATATTGTCACAGATCATCTTACTCTGTCTTTCCATGGAAAAACGATCCGGATACTCATCATAAATCATACTTCCTTCATAATCCATCAGATTGATCGTATCGGCAATATGTTTTCTAAGCTGCCGGATTTCCATCGAATGCTGGCTCTGCAGATATTCCATATCCCGCACCATTTCCTGTTCATCCTGATAATTAACCGGCAGCGGATAAGCCATATAAAAAGGCACAATTCTTCTTTCCATTATTATGCAACTCCGTTTTTGTTATTCTATGTATTATTGTATGCTGCCCTATCCCATTTCGTTCTATATCTTCCGTTGCCGGTTCCTGAATGTATCCCTGTCTGCGGCTATCCTCCCGCCTCCGCCTCCCTGCATGCCTCCCACTGCCCCTGCCTGTGTCCTTCCCGGAGCGCATATCGGATTGCTAATTTGTCGATGCCGCCCCTCGGCTCTTTTGATTTATTTGTGTGCTTCAATAAATGGACGGTGCCCCTCCGATGTTCGCCTATGGTCTACACTCGACTTTTGTCGAACCGTGTGGGAGTTAATGTCGTCAAAGGTCAAAGACCGGCACGGAAAAGATACCGTTCAAGCCGTAGGCGCGTTTTATATTTTCCGTGCCTTTACCGTCTCCGGTATTGTAGATGGCGACATTTACTCCCACTAGGTACAGACAACCGGAGAGTGTAGGCCATAGGCGGACACCGGAGGGGCACCGTCCATTTAGTGAAGTACACAAATTTTGAGCCTCAGAGCGGCATCTGACAAATTTACGCAATCCGATATGAAATGCTCCGGGAAAGGACACAGGCAGGGGCAGTGGGAGGCATGCAGGGAGGCGGAGGCGGGAGGATAGCCGCAGACAGGGATACATTCAAAACATTCACAACGAAAAAATACAGAGCAGCCAAAACAGCCACTCTGTATCATAAAAATCCTGTATAACTTATTTGAGAACCTCAATACGTGCCACAGCCCTCTGAAGCGCTGTTTCCGCACGAGCCACATCCGTACTGGGTGCCTTTTCATGCAGACGCTCTTCTGCACGCTCTTTGGCATGCTCTGCACGGTCCTGATCGATTTCAGCCGGCCACTCAATGATCTCGGCCATGATCGTTACCTGATCCGGAAGGATCTCTGCAAATCCGGCATGTAAAGCGGCTACCTTGGTCTCCTCGGCTTCGGTAATGGTCAGGATACCCGGTTTTACAATCACAGTCATAGGAATGTGCTTTTTGTATACACCGATTTCTCCCTCTGTTGTATTAAACTCAACCATTTCCACATCGCCTTCATAAAAGACACGGTCCGGTGTGATAATCCTCAGTTTGAATAAATCAGCCATCTTTTATTCACCCCTATCTCTTGCGGGCAACGACTTCATCAATGGTTCCTGCATTTAAGAAGTAACTTTCCGGCACGTCATCATGCTTGCCTTCCAGAATTTCCTTAAAGCCGCGGATGGTCTCACTAAGCGGTACATATTTACCATCAAGACCGGTAAACTGTGTTGCAACAAAGAATGGCTGAGATAAGAATCTCTGTACCTTTCTGGCTCTGTTTACAACCAGCTTATCATCTTCTGACAACTCATCCATACCAAGAATTGCAATGATATCCTGCAGCTCTTTGTATTTCTGCAGAATTTCCTGTACACCACGTGCTACCTTGTAATGCTCCTCACCTACGATACGGGGATCGAGGATACGTGAGGTTGACTCCAACGGATCTACTGCCGGGTAAATACCAAGCTCTACGATAGAACGTGATAATACGGTGGTCGCATCCAGATGGGCAAAGGTTGTAGCCGGAGCCGGGTCAGTTAAGTCATCGGCCGGTACATAAACTGCCTGTACGGATGTGATGGATCCGTTTTTGGTAGATGTGATACGTTCCTGAAGTGCACCCATTTCAGTCTGCAGTGTCGGCTGATAACCAACGGCTGAGGGCATACGCCCAAGAAGCGCTGATACTTCCGAACCTGCCTGTGTAAAACGGAAGATATTGTCGATGAACAACAATACATCCTTTCCACCCTTGTCACGGAAATATTCTGCCATGGTAAGTCCGGTAAGACCAACTCTCATTCTGGCTCCCGGCGGCTCGTTCATCTGTCCGAATACCATGGTTGTTTTGTCAATAACGCCTGATTCTGTCATTTCATGGTATAAGTCATTACCTTCACGGGTTCTTTCACCTACACCGGTAAATACGGAATATCCACCATGCTCTGTTGCGATGTTACGGATCAATTCCTGGATCAGTACGGTCTTACCAACGCCGGCACCACCGAACAGACCGATCTTACCACCCTTCTGATAGGGGCAGAGAAGGTCTACGACTTTGATACCGGTTTCTAATAATTCTGTTTCTGTAGACTGCTCGGCAAATTCCGGAGCAGGTCTGTGGATCGGCTCATAAGACACGTCGGTCGGAGCCGGTTTATTGTCAATAGGTTCGCCAAGAACGTTGAAAATACGTCCTAAGGTATTTTCACCAACAGGTACTGTAATAGGAGCTCCGGTTGCAACTGCATCCATTCCTCTTACAAGACCGTCGGTAGAACCCATGGCGATACATCTCACTGTATCATCACCAAGGTGCTGCGCAACTTCCACCACCAATTTACCCTCTGTTTTTAAAGGTATCTCGATAGCTTCGTTAATCTCCGGAAGTTTGCCCTCCGGGAACTTAATATCCAGTACGGCACCGATGATCTGAGTGATTTTTCCGCTTGCTGTTTCTGCCATTTCTTTTCTTTCACTCCTTTACTTAGCTGATTGCTTCCGCACCTGCTATAATCTCGGTTAATTCTTGTGTAATAGATCCCTGACGGGCTCTATTGTATTGTAAGGATAACTTGTCGATCATTTCTTCTGCGTTGCTGGTTGCCGAATCCATTGCCTGCATACGGGCTCCGTTTTCACTGGCAACCGCCTCCACCATACTACCGTAGATCAGACTGGTCACATACTTGGGAATCAGCAGATTGAGTGCTTCTTCCTCATCCTGTTCAAAATTCATAAGAGCCTTGTCCTCGTCCGCATCTTCAAGCCCATCTGTATCCACAGGTAAAAGCTTTAACAATGTCGGAACATGACTGACTGTATTTTTGAATGCGGTATATGCAAGATAGATCTCTCCAACCTCTCCATCGGAAAATGCTTTTAACAGATCCTCGCTGATACGCATGGCATCTGCATAAACAGGCTCTTCGATCACATCGGAATAATCCTTTACAACTTCGTAGCCATGATGGGAAAAATAATCCTTTCCCTTGGTACCAACTGTATACAGTGCGGTATCTGCCTTGCTGAAATCACCTTTTGTGATCAGCTTGATAACGTTGGAATTGTATCCGCCTGCCAGACCTCTGTTGGAGGTGATGACAATGACGGCTTTTTTGGTACTGTCTCCGGCCTGCAGATACGGGTGGTTGATATTCCCGGTCTTTGCAAGCACGCTCTTGACAGTGGCATACATACATTCAAAATATGATTTTGATTTTTCTGCACGGCCTTTTGCTCTCTGGAGCTTTACGGTAGAGACAAGCTTCATGGCTTTGGTGATCTGCTGGGTACTCTCAATGCTGCCCTTACGTCTTTTAATACTTCTCATTGAAGCCATAATATATCACCTTTACTTTCTGTACACTTATTTAAACTCTGCCTTAAATTCTCCGATTGCCTTGATCAGTTTTTCTTCAATTTCTTCGGAAATCACTTTGTCTTTGGCTATGCTTTCCGGAATCTCCGGATATTTTGTATCAATAAAAGTAAAGAACTCTGATTCAAATCTGGTAATATCTTCTACCGGAACATCCAACAGATATTTGTTGGTTGCTGCATAGATGATCAGAACCTGATACTGTACCGGCATCGGCTGATACTGGGGCTGTTTTAAAATCTCTTTAATTCGTTCGCCCTGTGCCAGCTTTTCTTTGGTATCGTCATCAAGCTCGGAACCAAACTGTGCAAAGGATGCCAGTTCACGGTACTGTGCCAGTTCCACACGAATGGGAGCTGCAATTTTCTTCATAGCTTTGATCTGTGCGGCACCACCTACACGGGATACACTAAGACCGGCATTAACTGCGGGACGGAAACCGGAATTGAACATTTCTGTTTCCAGATAAATCTGACCGTCTGTAATAGAGATAACATTGGTCGGAATATATGCAGATACATCGCCTGCCTGTGTTTCGATGATCGGTAATGCGGTAAGGGATCCTCCGCCATATTCATCACTCATGCGGACAGCTCTTTCAAGCAGTCTGGAATGCAGATAGAATACATCACCGGGGTAAGCTTCACGTCCCGGGGGTCTTCTCAGAAGCAAAGAGAGTGTACGGTAAGCGGTTGCATGCTTGCTTAAGTCATCATATACAACCAGTACGTCTTCTCCTTTCTCCATCCATTCCTCACCGATAGCACATCCTGAATAAGGAGCAATATACTGTAACGGAGCAAGCTCACTTGCTGTAGCGGCTACAACGGTTGTATAGCTCATAGCTCCAAACTCTTCGAGTGTCTTTACAATAGTTGCAACGGTAGAAGCTTTCTGTCCGATCGCAACATAAATACATTTTACATTCTGCCCTTTCTGATTGATGATCGTATCAATCGCAATGGCAGTTTTACCGGTCTGTCTGTCTCCAATAATGAGCTCACGCTGACCTCTTCCGATCGGAACCATGGAATCGATTGCCTTGATACCTGTCTGTAAGGGGGTATCTACACTCTTACGGGTGATAACGCCCGATGCCACTCTTTCGATCTGACGGAATTTATCTGTCTGAATCGGTCCTTTGCCGTCGATAGGCTGTCCAAGTGCATTGACTACACGTCCAAGTAATTCGTCGCCTACCGGCACTTCTACTACTCGGCCGGTCGTTTTGACAATATCACCTTCGTTGATATTTCTGTGGCTTCCCAGCAATACCGCACCGACATTGTCCTCTTCGAGGTTTAATACCATGCCGTATACTTCACCGGGGAACTCCAACAGCTCTCCCTGCATCGCATTGGAAAGACCATGAACACGGGCGATACCATCTGCTACCTGGATAACAGTTCCGACATCGGATACTTCCAAAGCGGAAGCATATCTTTCAATCTGATCTTTAATGACCGAACTGATCTCTTCCGGTTTTAAATTCATAGATCTTACGCACCTTTCTTATTATTCACGGTTACAGCTACGCAAGCTGTATTTTTAAAAGCTGCCGTTTCAGCTCTTCTAATTTTGTTGCCACACTGCTGTCTACCACACGGTCCTTGATACGGATCACCATGCCTCCGATCAGACTTTCATCGATCTGATAGTGCATTTCCATTTCCCGGTATCCGGTTGACTCTAAAAGTCTGGCGGTCACAGCCTCTTTTTGTGCTGCATTTAATTCGATCGGTGTTGTAACATATGCCACACCGATGCCTTTATACTCTTTTACTGTGGAGATGAAATATTCCAAGATATCCCGAATTTCCCCGAAACGGTCCTTTTTCACGACAATCGTCAGAAAACCGGTCATTTCATCACTGACACGCCCTTTAAAAATATTCTGGATGATCTCAATTTTTTCTTCTTTGAGGATCTTGGGATGTGTCATCAGTTCAAATAATTTGGGATTTTGTAAAAAAGCCTCTAAAACAGCATCTGCCTCTTCCAGTAAGGAATCAACGGCCTGCTTGTCCAAAGCTGTTTCAAATAACGCATCTCCGTAGGTTTTTGAAATCAGCTTAGCCATGTGCTCTCACCTATTTCCTTTAATGTTTCATCAATTAAGCTGTCCTGAACCGTTGTATCAATTGAAGCTTTTACAACCTTTCCGGCCATTACGCTTGCAAGATTGATCATTTCCTTCTTGACATCATCAGCAACCTTCTGTTTTTCAAGCTCGGCTTCTTTGTTGGCTCTTGCAATAATTTCCGCTGCCTCAGCCTTGGCCTTTGCCACGATCTGATCCTGGGTCTTTAATGCTTTTGCCCTTGCTTCGCTCAGAATGTTTTCTGCTTCTTTATTGATGTCCTTTAATTTTTCTTCGTATTCCAGCTTTAATGCATTGGCATTTTCCTTGTCTTCCTTGGCGCTGTCCAAGTCATTCTGGATCTTTTCCTGACGGTTGCGTAACAGATTGCGCACCGGATCAAATAAAAGATTGGACGCGATAAGGAACAAGAAAAAGACCGCAATGATCATGAGCCCTGCATCATGCAGCAGCTGGAAATCCAAATCGAACAGTCTCGTCATCTCTGTCTGCTCCGACAAGAGAATGAATCCTGTGCTCACTAACGTATTCAAGTCTTAAGCCTCCTTTCTGTTTTGATAAAAAAGGCTTTTAGACCAAAGGTTTTACGAATAACAATAACATCGCAATTAACAAACCATACAGACCGGTTGTCTCGGCAACGGCCTGTCCAAGCAACATGGTAGCGGTGATATCAGATCTTGCACCGGGATTTCTACCAACTGCAGCTGCTGCGTGACCTGCTGCAATACCCTGACCAATACCAGGTCCGATACCTGCGATTACGGCAAGTCCGGCACCGATTGCTGAGCAGCCTAAAATAAAGTTTTCATTAAATTCCATGTTTGTTTTCCTCCTTAACATGATAGCTCTATTTAATCTTGATGATTATCATCTTTTTCGATGATTCACACGCTCATCAACGTGTTTTCAAAAAATGTGTTTCCTACGATTCGCCAATCGCATCTGTAACATATGTCATCGTCAGCATACAGAATACATAAGTCTGAATTGCTCCCGAGAACAAATCGAAGTACACATGAAGTGCAGCCGGCCAGATGATCGCTATTTTGGATAATAAAGCATATACCAAAGCTAACATTACCGTACCGGACAATACGTTTGCAAACAAACGCAGTGACAATGAAATCGGAACCGCTATATCACCGATCATATTAATCGGTGCCCAAAACGGCCATGGATCGCACAAGCCCTTGATAACACCACTGATATGCTGATGCTTAAACTTGTTGAAATGGATAATACAGAATGTCATAATACCCAGCGCAAGCGTGACACCGTAGTCAGCTGTAGGCGGACGCAGTCCAAACAGTCCGGAAATATTGCTGATCAGGATAAAGATAAAAATGGTGCCAATATAATTTGCAAACTTGGCAGCATTTTTGCCCATGGTAGAAGATACCATACCGTCAAGCATTTCCACGATCAGTTCTACTGCATTGAGAAATCCTTTGGGCACATCCCCTGCTTTTTTGACTGCCCTGTTTGCCGCAATACAAAAACCGATGATCAGCAAAAATACAATCAAAACACAGACATGTGTTGTTGTTATCCATACAGTCTGTCCGAACAGCTTATAGGAGAAAACTCCGTGGATCATAAAATCAATGTCCGCACCGCCGGATAACAAAATGCCCTGCCCCATACATTCACCTCCTAAATAATTTATGTGTAAACGGCGCAAGATACGCCGACACCTTCAATGAGATCATGCCGATAAACGCAGCTATCGGACTTGCAAAATTAAATATCATCAAAATCCCCAGTACAACAAGCTCCACTCCATAGCGGAACGCGCTTCCCTTCTGCATCCGTCTCGTCGCGGTCCCCTCGTCATAATCAACCGCCTGCGCAATGCCTTTTGCCATATGACAGGCCGAAAATACGGCACAGCAAAGTCCGATCAGAAGTCCTAACGCATAATACAGCTTCTGTTGCACAAAAAAAATGGGAATGATCAGCGCAATAATTCCAAAAATCACTATGCCGATCACTAAATCCGGTAAAGCATCATTGCCTCTAAATATCTTTTTCATGTTTACTATCCTTATTGTCATCTTGAGGGATATTTATACATTCGGCATCATGAAAAGATGTCCGGTGCCTGTGGTCAGCCGTATTTTTACGCCTGTCCCGGCTGGGCGGCCCACTAAATATCTTTTTGGAAAAGACATATACATTTCTGCCTCCGGCCAAAGCACCGATAAAGAAAAAGAGAATCATAAAAAAAGACGTGCCTAAATGCTTATCCAGAAAAATACCGATAAAAGAACAGGCAAAAATCGGAACAAGCATGTTAATCCCAAACTGGGTAATCATCGCAAGAGAACGATATACATTTTTGTGATATTTCATCTAACGCTCCCTTTGTCCTTTCTGTTTCCCAACAATACAAAACCCCATTTATTTCATATTTGAAATAAGTCTGTAATCTCATCCGCAGACTTAAAATCATTATACTAATTTTTATACAAAGAGTCTAGCATTGACTTTTCCATTTCTACAAAGTACTATGAAAAAAATCCAATTCATATAAACAATTCAAGATAATCCGATGACCGGCCTCCCAGACAACCGGCAAAGGCATCATCAAAAGGAGCAGACATATGAAAGAACCCGTTTTATACCGAAAAAGACTCATCCCTCAAGAATGTATCTGCCTCAAGGATGATGAGATCATCTTTTTTTCCGATACACAAAAGCGCCTCGTCACCAAATGGCATGCAATCCGGCCGCGCAAAGATCTGCACCACGGCTATTCTGCCTATTTCTGGAACGAGGGCTTTAAAGTCAGTAAATTTTATTCTGCTGAAAATAATCTTTTATATTGGTACTGCGATATCATCGATACTGATTATGACAAAGAGCAGGGCACCTTTGTTGCAACCGATCTGCTTTCCGATGTCCTGATCTATCCCGACGGCTTTGTAAAGGTCGTAGACCTTGCGGAGATCACCGAGGCCTATGATAAAGGACTGTTGTCCCTCGATCTGATGAAGGCCGCCATCAACCGGCTTGATCATCTGCTTTCGCTCATCTATTCCGGGCAGTTCAGAGCCTGCCAGGATTTCCTCGATGACATTGAAAAAAATAATCAGTAAAAAATATGTCCGCCGATCTGTATTCCGGTAAGCCCCGGAATCGGGGTTCTGAAAAACAGACAGTTGCCGACCGGCGCTGATCCTGCCATGGCATCCTGTGCCGCAGCATAACAGGACTGCGTCGCCTTATGATTGGCAAGTGCAATGGCAAAACGTCCGCTGCCAACCGGTGAAAACTGGCGGTTCTGGTAAATAACCTCCAATATGGTATTGGGGAAAACCGAGCTCTTTACACGGTTCATGACAACATTGCCCACCGCAACCTGACCGATGTACGGCTGATTGCCCGCCTCACAATAGATGATCGCGGCTAAAAGATCGATATCTCCGGATGCAAACGTGATCGAAGACAGGTCTGAAAAACCGGCTGCCATGGCCTGTTTGGTCAGGGCATTTTCTTCTTTCAATTTGGCCTGCAAGGTCGCGATATCATTTTCACTCTCCTCGGCCTTTTGTTCATATGCCAGCAGCTCTGCCTCTTTTTTGGAAATCTGATCCTGATAGTCAGCCACATTGAGACTGGCCTCATTTACCATCCCGGATACTTCATCCTGTTTGGCAAGTGCCTGTTCCTGCAGTGCACTAAGCGCCACACGTTCATCCACAATGCTCTGTTCATCATTTTGGATCGTTTCCTGGATCGTCATGTACTCTTCCAGCATTTCCCTGTCATACTGTGACATTCTTTCCACATATTCGGTTTTATTTAAAAAATCTGCAAAGCTTTCTGCATTGAAAAACAATTCCAGATAAGCAGAATCGCCTCTCTCATACATAAACTTGATCCGCTTTTTCATCGCGTCATACTGCTCAGCTTCACGTTCCTTGGCAGTTTCAAGCTCTTTTTGCTTTTCCACAAGCGCATTTTCCTTTTGGGTGATCAGATCCTCAATCCCGGCAAGCTCACTGCTCGTCTGCAAAAGCTCGTCATTTAACTGATCCAGATAGGTCTGAAGTCCCGCACGCTCCTCGTTCAGGTCCCCAAGGTCTCCCTGTACCTGTTCAGCCTTTTTTTCAGCCTGATCCTTTTCCCTTTGTGCCTGCTGCAGCTTTCCATATGTAGATGCATCCACCCTGACCGTTGTAGCCAAAAACAGACATGCACATGCTACAACGATCAGACATAACCACTTTCTTCTCAATACCTGATCCTTCTTTAAAACTTCCTGATAGCTGTATTTACAAATTTAATTCGATTTTTTTACCGGAATGCCGGTACTCGTGATATTCCACGCCTGCCGCATCAAACATCCTTCTGGAGGCAATGCTTGCCGGTGTATCCTTGTATTTGTCGGAAGCATAGATGACCCGTTTGATTCCGGCCTGGATAATGGCCTTCGCACATTCGTTGCACGGGAACAGGGACACATACAGCGATGCCCCCTCCAAGCTTCCGCCGCGGTAATTTAAAATAGCATTTAATTCACTGTGCGCCACAAAAGAATACTTTGTCTCAAGCACCGCACCTTCCCTCGCCCATGGAAAGAGATCATCGGAGCAGCCATTGGGGAAACCGTTATATCCCATGGACAAAATCCTGTGATCTTTTCCGACAATACAGGCTCCGACCTGTGTATTGGGGTCCTTGGATCTCATGCCGGAAAGCATGGAAACTCCCATAAAATATTCATCCCATGAAATATAATCTTTTCTCTGTCCTGCCATACCCAACCTCCGATTATACTATTTTGTTCCGAAAATACGGTCTCCGGCATCACCAAGACCCGGAACAATATAGCTGTGCTCATTTAATTTTTCATCCAGGGCACCGATATACATATCCACATCCGGATGTGCTTTCTTCATAGCCTCTACACCTTCGGGAGCAGCAATGATACACATAAAGTGAATATTTTTGCAGCCCTTATCCTTTAACATCTGGATAGCTGCCACACTGGAACCACCTGTTGCAAGCATGGGATCTACCACGAAAACTTCTCTTTCGTTGCAGTCAGCCGGCAGCTTGCAGTAATACTCAACCGGTTTTACGGTAACGGGATCTCTGTACAGACCGATGTGGCCGACCTTTGCAGAGGGGATCAGCTGGAGCATTCCGTCTACCATACCAAGTCCTGCTCTTAAAATCGGAACAACGGCCAGCTTTTTGCCTTTCAGCTCCTTGACAGTTGTCTTGCAGATGGGTGTCTCGATCTCCACATCATCAAGCTGCAGATCTCTGGTTGCTTCATAACAGATCAGCATGGCGATCTCACTGATCGTCTGTCTGAAATCCTTGGTTCCTGTCTCTTTTCTTCTGATCAATCCAATCTTGTGCTGAATCAGCGGATGATCCATTACTACTACTTTACTCATTTTCTTATCCTCCTGTATCTTGCTCTTTTTATTTATGGTTTATGAAAAGTTAATTTATGATTCGATTGCGTCTATTCTTCTCTGGTGTCTTTCTTCACCGGAGAACTCTGTGTTTAAAAAAGTATCCACAATCTCCAGAGCAAGATTGGGACCTACAATACCGGCACCCATTGCCAATACATTGGCATCATTATGAAGGCGTGTCAGCTTGGCTGAAAGTGTATCTGCACACAAAGCTGCCCGGATGCCCTTTACCTTGTTGGCTGTAATGGAGATGCCGATACCTGTTGTGCAGATGACAATTCCTTTTTCACAGCTTCCGTCAGCAACTGCATTTGCCACGGCCTTTCCATAGGTCGGGTAATCGCAGGAGGATTTGTCATAACATCCCAAATCCTTTACTTCCATTCCCTTTTCCTTTAAATGTCTGATCACAAGCTCCTTTAAATCAAAGCCGCCGTGATCACTACCGATTGCTATCATATCTGTCCTCCTGTATTTTTATCATTTTATACGTTGATCACCTTGTGTCCTGCTGCCTTTAAGAGCCGGTTCATGATTGCCTGCCCCATACCGCTGCAGTCAAAGGATTCTGCAAAAATAACTTCAATCTCTTCATCGTCAAATTCCCGGAGGATCTCATAAAGCCTGCGGGCTATCATTGCCTCATCCGTTCTTTTTCCGACACTCTTTTTATCACAGTCGCCATAACGTTCAATGGTCTCATCCGTCGCTATGATACCAACCTTTTTATCATCGGCATCCAGCTGTGAAAGCTCATGGTTGATATAGGAAACCACCTTGTCCGTATCTCCGGCAATAATTGTCAGATCACCCTTGGGCGCATAATGACGGTATTTCATCCCCGGTGCCTTGGGTGCGATCCCGCTTGCCGCACTTAAGATCGTCTGATCGATCTTAACCTCATCAAAAATATCCTGCAGCATTTCCTCGGTAATATATCCGGGACGCAGGATAACCGGAATGTCCTCGGTCAGATCTACGATCGTGGATTCCAGTCCGATGTCACAGCTGCCGCCATCCAAGATCATCTCGATCCTGCCGTCCATATCCTCAAGCACGTAACGTCCGGTTGTCGGTGACGGTCTGCCGGATGTATTGGCACTCGGTGCAGCGATATATCCACCGGAAGCCTTGATCAGCGCCTGTGCAATGGTATCTGACGGAAAACGTACCGCTACCGTCGAAAGCCCGCCTGTTGTTTCAAGCGGAACAGCATCACTCTTTTGAAAGATCATGGTAAGCGGTCCCGGCCAGAAATGCTCTGCCAGTATCTTTGCACTTTCCGGTATATAGGATACGATCTTTGGAAGATCCTTTAAGTCCGCAATATGTACGATCAATGGATTGTCGGAAGGCCGTCCCTTTGCCGCATATATCTTCCGGGATGACTCCGGATTGAGTGCATCTCCTCCCAGTCCATAAACAGTCTCTGTCGGAAAAGCCACGAGACCACCGTTTTTAATAATTTCTCCCGCTTCTTTTATGATGGGATCATTTACCAGATCTCTGTCATCGTCTCTGGAAATGACTTCAAAACGCGTTTTCATCTTATCAACTCCGCTATAATTATCCTAACCCCCATCATAACACAATTTAAAATGCATTGAAATACCTTTGAATGCCCATATAAATCTGAAATGCCAGTTTTTCCTGATAAGCTTCATCCACAAGCTTTGCAGCATCCTCAGCGTTTGATAAAAAGCCACACTCAACGATCACCGTTGGCATGGCCGATTTTTTCAAAATATAGTAACTGTCATTGGCTTTCTCCTGTCTTGGAGCATCGACGGAAAGCCCTTCATTAAGCGTATTCTGCAAAATAGCAGCCGCCTGCTGCCCTTCCTTGGAATTGGCATAATAAAAGCACTGCGGGCCATAAACCGAGCTGTCCTGAAAGCTGTTTTGGTGGATACTGACAACCAGATCCGCCTTTTCCTTTTCCATTACTTCGATCCTGCGGCGCATATCCTGTGCTTTTTTATTGGAAGCATCCTCATCATAAAGACCATTGTCGGTTGTCCTTGTCAAAACGACATGCATGTCAGTCTGTTTTAACAAAGCTTCCAATTTGAGTGCAATGGCAAGATTGACATCCTTTTCAAGTATCTGGCCAATGCCAACCTTTCCGGGATCACAGCCTCCATGTCCGACATCGATCACAACCGTTGTCTCTTTATCCTGCCGCACAGACAGAGTATATACTGCTGCCTGCTTGGATAAGACAACCATCGCAGCCAGAAGAAAAACAGCCATCCCCATTCCTATTATCCGCTGTTGCATCTTTCCTCACATCACAAACCTTTTTTAGAATTTATGCATTAAAAGATGCTTATATTCAGACAGATGCTTATTGCTGTAAATATGCTGCTATTTCATTCCAGATATCTGCTTTTTCCTGTCCCAGTCTCCAGCCTGCGATACCTGCCAGATCATACTGGCTCATGATATTAAGCTTCACAGCAATGGATTCGCTTTCTTCAAGCCATACCTCATAGTTTGTTCCATCAACCGAAAACTGTGCCTTGTACTGACATGCCGCGTCATCCCACACAGTTGTCGCACCATTGGCATTGAGGAAATTTTCAATCTCATTCATGCCATAGGCTACCTGTCCGATCTCTCCATTGGTTGTCCACAATCTGGTATAGAAAGGAATGGCGTTGATAACCTTTGCAGAGGGAACCTGTGATACCGTTTTTTCGATACCGCTCTGTACAAAATCAATGGATGCATTGGAGCCGACACCGTCTGCTGCGGCAACATGCTCATCATATCCCATGATGATCACATAATCGACTGCCTCGCCCTGTCTTCCTCTGTCATAATTTAACAGATAACCATTGTCTGCCGAAAGAATGATTCCATTTTTGTGACATTCAATATATAACTCTCTTAAAAACTGGATATAACCCTTGGCGGCATCTGCGCTGACCGATTCAAAGTCAACATTGATGCCATCCAGATTGTACTCTAACGCCGTGCTGATCAGACCATTGATCAGGTTTCGTCTGCTTGTGGTATTATTGACCACATCGGCAGTGGATACTTCTTTGTTGGTAAAGTTGTCTAAAAGTGCCCATACCTGTATGCCTCTGTTGTGCATGGCTGAAACATAGCCTGCATCCGCAAGTGATGAAAAATCACCATAGTCATCGCTAAGTGCAAACCAGGTCGGTGAGATCACATTGACGCCCTGTGTGCTGTCAAGCAGGCCCTGTGCATATGCATTGGCATCCTTATTGGTCACCATATTCCATACCAGACAGATCTTGCCGTCTCTCTGAAGCGGTGCATACGCCGGTGCAACATAATCCGTCACCGGTGCAGGTGTCACAGGATCTGTCTCCTCAATCCTTTTATTTTCAACATAGCCGCTGATACCGTCATAGGTAGTCACCAGACTCCAGGTATCCATTTCCTCTACCAGACGCACATCATCGCCCTTTTGAAGATCTGCCAATATTTCACTCTTAACTCCGCCCAGCACACGGACCTGTGTATCCTTTTTGACGGTAGCATGACGCTCCTCATCCCAGACTGTATCGATCAGGACACGGTTGGGCTCGCCAAAATACTGACAGGAAAAATTGCTGAATCGTTTGATAAATTCATCAGCCAGATATACGGTATCATTGGCTGCCAGTGTCAGTGCATAGGCTTCTGATACAAATTCACCGCCAAATGTATAATCCGTGCTTCCGATCGCTGTTGATAACAGTGCAGAATCTGTCGTAAATAAAAGCTGCTGTTCTGACATATCATAGTAAAAATGATTGTTTAAATTTTGATCTACAAATGAAAACGGGAAATACACATGTCCATCCCTGTAGATGGCATCCTCTTCGATACGTGTGTCATTGTAAATGATCGCCGTTTCTTCGCCGCCCGATACATTAAAATAGGCATTTAAATCTGCTCTTTCATTTGAATAGGAATACTTTTCGAGCAGTCCTGTTGAAACTCCGATCAACACAACCACAACAATCAAAGCAACCGCAACCAGTACAGGTACGTGATTTTTTTTCATATGTATATCCTCCGATTTGCTTTTGAATACGAACCTTATCGGAATCGATTATATCAAATATTTTATTATGGCACAATGCTTAAACTCCCCAATCCCTTTGCCTGTAGCAAACCTCTGATCAGCATAGAAGGACCTTGATCATCACCCGTTAAGCATTCATGGCTTTTATAAAATACTAGCTAAAAATATGGTCATAGCGGATTTCCCTGACACATCCATGTTCATCTGTCACCAGATCCGCCATATAACCATGCTCTTCCCGAAAAACAGCTATACTGATCTTCTTTGGTGAAGCCACTTCGCCATTTAGATAAAGTATCGCTCCTTTTTTCAGGGATGCAGTTAAGTCTTCCTGCATTTGCTTCTGCTTTGTTTTCTTATCTGCTTCCATAAATTGTCATTGTACCTCCATGGATTGTTTAAGATGTATCGGCATCAGGTACGATCCAGCATCCCCAAAAGGTTTGTGATATATTATTAAAAATTGGAATCATACTTTTTCTGATTATGACGATACTATAAAAAGATCAAGAATACTGCGGGACGTGTAGATAATTTGTGTTTTCACTGATGAATTTGACGTTGTATCATGAAAATCTGATTGGAAATAATCATTGATCAGGCACGAAGCCTTAGACGACCGCTAACGGTCAAAAATGAATACGATCTGCTTTAAAGAATTCACTTTTAAAATGACATAAACATAAGATAATCCCCATGCCTCCTTCCTGTACGGATTGTCCCGGAAGCATCTTGTATGGTTATTATACTTTACTTGTCTATTTTTGACAAGATGTGTTTTTATTTTTTAGTAAATATGCACAAATAAAAAACAGGCATATTTTTCCTGTCCTTTTAAAATTCTAAAATTTTTTTAAACTGGCACCCGCCTCTATTGACTTAATAAACTATACATTATAAGATACATTTACAATTTTTTCGCACGCAGTAAGGATGTGATAACATGAAAATCGAAAAAATTAATGACAATCAAATTCGCTGCACACTCACCCGCAGTGATCTTGCCAGCCGCAAGCTCAAGATCAGCGAACTGGCCTATGGAAGTGATAAAGCCAAGTCTTTATTTAAAGATATGATGGAGCAGGCCTCTTATGAATTTGGCTTTGAGGCGGATGATATCCCGCTTATGATCGAAGCTGTTCCGATCAGTTCCGAATGCATCGTTTTGACGATCACCAAGGTAGAGGATCCGGAAGAGCTTGATACCCGCTTTTCCAAGTTTGCGCCTTCTGTTCATGATGAAGAGCCGGCCGATGATGATGATATGATGGATATTTCAGAGGAAGTCATGGATCTGTTCCACAAGGTCCAGAAATCCGATAAATTGCCAAAAGGCTTATCCGACAACAGACCTTCCAAAGACAAAAATAAGCCGGAGGTCAAAACCGTCGAAGCCTGCAGCTTTTCTTTTGAGAGCCTCAATGAGGTGATCCGTTTTGCTCATGTTGCAAAAGGATTTGTGCTCTGCCAAAATTCTTTATACAAAGATAAGGTACGCAATCATTATCATCTTGTGATCTACAACCGCAAGATCGGTTTCCGGGAATTTAACCAGTTAAGCAATGCCGCTTCCGAATACGGAAAGGTATTAAAAAATATTGCCAATCCAGAGGCTTACTACAATGAGCATTTTGAGGCGATCATCCGGGATCATGCACTGCAGTCCCTTGCAGTTGTATAAATAGCAGCATATACGGCATATGATACACAAGGCTATAAGCCGTATTAAGATGAAGCAAAAAAAGGCTGTGACATCCAAAAGGTGTCACAGCCTGATTTATTTATGACAATGATTATAAGCTGTTAATTTTTTCCATTAATTCATCAATATCAATTCCATGAACTGCCGCAGCTTCTTCCAGTGTTTCCATCTGGGATGCGGGACAACCCAAACAGTGCATTCCTGCCTCCAGTAAAACCGGGACAACATTCTGGTCCTTTACAAGAATTTCACCAATTGTCATGTCTTTTGTGATTCCTGACATTATCTACGCCTCCTTCAATTTGGATTTATTTCTGGTTTAGTATAACCTAATCACCGTATTTTATCAATGAATGTATTTATAAAATTTCTCATAAATCTATTCTTGTTCAGCAATCCGGCAGATAATATCCACACAGGTGTCAATGCCAAGTGTAGAACTCTTGAGCATCAGATCATAATAATCGGCCTTTCCAAACTCTGTATTGGTATAATAGGTGCAGTATTTTTTGCGGGCTTTATCGATGGCCTTCATTTCATCCAAAATCTGACTTTCGGAATATCCGGGCATCTGGCTCTTTAAATTCTGCAGTCTGAAATAAGGAGAAGCTGCAATAAATACGTGTAAGGAATGATCAAATTCTTTTAATACCACATTGGCATTTCTTCCTACGATCACGCACTTTCCTTTTTCTCCGACCTTGCGGATCGCATCCCTCTGGGCCTCAAAAAGCTTTTCGTTTAACGGCTTATTGTAAAAATCAAACAAACTCTGCCCAAGGCCAAAATTGTGGGGAACTTTTTCATCATAATGACGAAAATCCTCTGCTGTCAGGCTCGCAGATTCCATTGCCGAACGGATAATCACGTCCTTATCCATGTAGTAATATCCCAGCCGGTTGGCTACGGCTCTTCCGATCTGTCCGCCTCCGGCTCCAAACTCTCTGCTGATTGTAATAATTTTTTTCATAGCCGTTACCTCCTATAATACTTTATTTAGGAAATCAATGGTTCTTTGTTCTTTGGGATTCTGCAGTACTTCCTGCGGTGTACCCTCTTCTACGATATAGCCGCCGTCCATAAACAGGACACGGTCTGCAACCTCTCTGGCAAATCCCATCTCATGTGTAACGATGACCATGGTCATACCATCTGCTGCCAGATCCTTCATAACCTGAAGAACCTCTCCGACCATTTCCGGATCCAGTGCGGAGGTGGGCTCGTCAAACAGCATAATATCCGGTTTCATACAAAGTGCTCTCGCAATCGCAATTCTCTGTTTCTGACCACCGGAAAGCTGGCTCGGATAGCTGTCCTTTTTTTCAACCAGTCCAACCTTTTGAAGCATTTCCAATGCACGCTCTTTGGCTTCTGCCTTGGAGCATTTCTTGAGCATATTGGGAGCCAGTGTCAGATTGCCCAAAATGTTTAAGTTGTTGAACAGATTGAAATGCTGGAATACCATTCCGACATTTTCACGCAGCTTGTTGATATTGGTCTTTTTGCTGGTAACATCCATATCGTCGACAATGATCTTGCCGCCGGTTGCCTCTTCAAGACGGTTGAGGCAGCGTAAGAATGTGGATTTACCGGAGCCGGAAGGTCCGATGACAACCACTACTTCGCCTTCATAGATATCGGTTGAGATATCCTTTAATACCTCCAGGCTGCCAAAGCTTTTTTTGAGATTTTCAACATGAATTTTTAATTTTCTATCTTCCAACGTTTAATCTCCTTTCCATAACCTTTGCACATCTTGAAAGGATTGTGATGACGATCAGATACATGATACCGACGATCGCCCAGGTCTGAAATGCCATAAAGGTATTGGCCTGTACGTTTTTGGCCGTATTGACAAGTTCCGGGAAACCGATAACTGACAAAATGGATGTATCCTTTAAGGTGATGATAAACTGATTGATAAAGGTAGGAATCATCGTACGGATCGCCTGCGGCAATACAACCTTGCGCATAGCCATTCCATAGGAAAGACCCAGAGAACGTGCAGCCTCCATCTGTCCGATATCTACGGACTGGATACCGGCTCTGATGATCTCTGCCATATAAGCACCACAGTTTAATGCCAGACAGATCGTGCCGGCCTGCAATGCGGAAAGTGTCACATTAAATCCCCCGATAATGGTATTGAAAAAATAGGGGGCTCCAAAATATACAAAGAACGCCAATACGATCATCGGCACTCCTCTGACAATATCTACGAAAATCTGAGAAATGATATTACAGACTCTGCTTTTTACAACACCAAGCAATCCGAAAAGCAGACCGATGATGCAGGCAAAAAACAAGCCAAGCAGTGCAAGTAACAGGGTCTTACCCATTGCGGCTATCAGCATATTGCCATATACTGTTATAATTTTTACCATAGCTTTTTCCTTTCTGTATCTTTGAATATATTCTATTTTATACTATATTGGCCAAAAAAGAAAGACGCCAGACGGGATAAAGTCCTCCCGCCCGGCGATCCATTAGATATCATATAAGATTCTACTGATTATTCTCCAAGATACTTAGCAAGGATTTCGTCATATTTGCCGTTAGCCTTGATGTTTGCAAGACCTGCATTGAACATATCGATCAGTTCCTGATTGTCTGCGTTGAAAATAGCCATACCGTACTGAGCAGGTTCGTTACCTGTTCCGTCTACTAATTTCATTGCAAGACCGCCGTCTTTGATGTTAGCTGCCATGATCGGAGTATCATCAAATACTGCTGCAACCTGACCACCGATAACTGCCTGGTACATTGTGGGTGAATCTTCGAAATATGTGATTGTAAATCCATATTCATCTTTGAGGCTTTCTGCATATGTAGCACTCATAGAACCTGTCTTAACAGCTACTGATTTTCCGGAAAGATCATCAAATCCAGCGATGTCTGAGCTCTCAGCTACTGCCATGCACTGGTTAGCATCATAGTAACCATCTGAGAAAATCCAGCCTGAAGCTTTACGCTCGTCAGTAATAGAAGCACCTGCGATCATACCGTCAGCCTGACCAGCCTGGCATGCTGCGATGGATGCATCCCATCCAAGAACCTGTACTTCATAGTCAAATCCCTGATCTTCTGCAACTGCTGCAAGGATATCCATATCAATACCTACAAAATCACCTGCATCGTCTGTGTACTCGAAAGGTTTGAAGGATGTATCTGTACCGATCACCCATGTCTTTCCGGATGCATCTGTTGCTTCATCTGCTGAGACAGCTGATTCTGTGTCAGCAGCTTCTGTGTCAGCAGCTTCTGTAGTCTCTGCTGTATCTGTTGATGCAGCTTCCTCTGTGCTGCCACATGCTACAAGGCCAAATACCATTGTAGATGCCATAAGTAATGCCAATAATTTCTTTTTCATAATCATTTCTCCTCTCTTGGTCCTTAGTTTCAGGCAACCATGGTACTTATTTTACAATATAAAGGTGTATGTGTCAAAAGAATAAACACAAAACCTGCCAATATCATCTGATACCACGGCCTCTTGCCCATCTATATCAACAGCCCGGATCCTGTAATCCCGGCTATGATATCCATTATTTACAGGCATCAACAAAAGCCTGTACAAGCTTGCGGCTTTCCTCATTTACCTGATAGGAAAATTCGGGATGCCACTGGATTCCCAGCATAAATTTTTTGTCCTTTACCTCAATAGCCTCAACCAGTCCATCTTCCGAATAAGCGGAAACATTGACACAGGAAGCCGGTGTTTTGACTGCCTGATGATGGTAGCTGTTGACACCATGAAGACCGGCACCGATAATACCGGAAAGCTTTGTTCCTTCCTCTACGCGGATCTGGTGAGCTGCAACATCATATGGCGGATTCATATGATGCTCTACCTTGCACGGATATTCGGTCGGCAGATCCTGATACAGATCACCGCCAAGATAGGCATTCATAAACTGGACACCACGGCAGATACCAAGTACCGGTTTATCCTCTTTAAGCGCCATTCCCAATAAGATGCTTTCCATTTCATCCCTTTTTTTACAGGGAATACCGCAGTTTGGAGCTGCTTCTTTACCATATACATAAGGTCCCACATCATGACCTCCGGTAAGTAACAGCCCATCGCAGAGTGCAAATGCCTGTAAAAGCTCCTCTTTATCCGTTGTAAGCGGCAGCATGATGGGAAGTGCATGACATTGTTCCAGCACCTGCATATAGCCCGGAAGCATCCAGTAGCTCTCTTTTTCATCATCATACAATGGAATTAATCCGATAACCGGTCTTTTCATACTGTCTCCCTCATCACCAGGACGCCATTATCGGATATCTCTCCGATAACGGTCAGATCCAGTAAATAAAAAAGCCCCTGCCCATTCAGCAGACGCCCTTGTCTATCACTTGATACACTATACAATTATTTTCCAAAAAATGCAACTGTTTTTTTAAAAGCACAAAGCCGTTTTCTAGTTTTTTACACTTGTTTTATCAAGGTGAATGTATTAGAATACATCTATGAAGGACAAGATTTTATCTATACAAGGAGGATAATGACTATGGCATTCGTAATTAACGATGGTTGTGTAGCATGTGGCGCTTGTGAAGGAGCATGCCCTGTTGGAGCAATCAGCATGGGAGATGGCAAATTCGAAATCGACGCAGACAAATGTGTAGATTGTGGTACATGTGCTGGTCAGTGCCCTACAGGCTCTATCGAAGCTGAATAATCAGTTTTGGTATATCGACCACTAAATAAAAAACCTCACCATACGGTGAGGTTTTTTATTGTATATATCAGCCTTCATTGGATTGATAACGCTTCTCCAGATTGGCAAATTTGGTATAATCCGGCAGCCATGCAAGCTTGACCACACCTGTCGGACCACTTCTTTGTTTTGCCACATTAATCTCTGCAATTCCCATTTCTTTGGAATCTTTGTTGTAATAATCATCCCTGTAGATGAACATTACGACGTCGGCATCCTGCTCGATTGCTCCGGATTCACGAAGGTCTGACAGCATCGGCCGTTTATCCGGTCTCTGTTCAACCGCACGGCTAAGCTGCGACAGCGCAATAACCGGAATATCCAGCTCTCTTGCCAGAGATTTTAGGGATCGGGAGATCTCTGAAATTTCCTGCTGTCTTGACTCCGATGCAGCCCTGCTTGAGCCCTTCATCAGCTGCAGGTAGTCGATGATGATCAGCTTGATATCCTTTTCCATTTTGTATTTTCTACACTTACTGCGAAGCTCCGATACCGTAAGGCTCGGCGGTGCATCGATGATCAGGTTGGAATCTCCGATATCTCCTGCCGATCTTACGATCTTTTCCCATTCATCATCGGACAGATTACCGGTACGGATATGACCGGAGTCAACATTGGATTCCAGTGAAAGAAGTCGGTTTACAAGCTCAACCTCTCCCATTTCCAAACTGAAAATAGCAACTGCCATATTTTTGCGCAGTGCCACATATTCTGCAATATTTAATACGAAAGCGGTCTTTCCCATCGCAGGACGTGCCGCGATCAGCACCAGGTTGGAACCGTGAAGACCTGCCAGCTTGTAATCCAGATCCAGGAAGCCCGTGGGGACACCTGTCACATTGCCCGAAGACTGTGACGCAGCCTCAATCCTTGATAAAGCCTGCATAACAACCTCATCGATCGGCATATGGGATGAGATCTTGCGCGACTGCACCAGATCAAACACCTTTTTCTCAGTCTCTTCAAGCAGGGAATTGTAGTCCTGCTTTCCTTCATAACAGGCATTTGCAATCCCTTCGTTGATCTTGATCATCTTGCGCAAGGTAGACTTTTCGATCAGGATGTTGCAAAAATCCCGTATCAGACTGGAGTTGGTATCTGCAACCAGTCCGCCAAGATACTCTATGTTGTTTATTTCATCCGGGATTCCTTTTTCCTTCAGCTTGTTTTGAAGAGGAATGACATCGGGCACACTGCCTCTGTCATACAATTCGATAATGGCATCAAATATAATGCCGTTTTGTTTCCCGTAAAAATCATCCGAGGTCAGCAGCTCCATAGCTGTTACAATCGCATCTTTGTCGGATATCATCGCTCCGATAACCGCCTGCTCTGCATCCAGACTGTATGGCATGACCCTCTTTTTAATTTGCTCTTCTGCCGGCATATTGCACTCTTCCTAACTCTTTTACTGCTCTGTAACCTTTACGCGGATCATTCCGCTTACCTTGGGGTGAAGCTTTACTTTTACTTCGTATGTTCCAAAGTTTTTGATGGCTTCGGGCAATACCAGCTTCTTTTTATCAATTTCTCTGCCAAACTGTTCTTTGTAGGCAACCGCAATTTCCTTGGAAGATACGGAACCGAATGCCTTTCCGCCTTCTCCGGATTTCATCTTGACAACAACGATCTGCTCTTCCATTTCTTTTGCAAAATCCTTGGCTGCCTGCAGCTGCTCTGCCGCGATCTTTTCCTCATTGGCCTTCTGCAGCTTAAGGTCATTTAAGTTTTTGGGAGTAGCCTCCACACCAAGCTTGTGCGGAAGGATGTAGTTTCTCACATATCCATCGCTTTTTTCAATGATATCTCCCTTTTTTCCTACATTTTTAACATCTTCCAATAAAATAATCTTCATCTAGATCTCTCCTTTTTCCAACATAGTCGTCAATGTCTCTTTCAGGATATCAATCGCCTGTTCTACCGATACATCCTTAAGCTGTGCCGCAGCGACATTGATATGTCCGCCACCGCCCAGTTTTTCCATGATGATCTGGACATTGATCTCATCCATACTGCGGGCACTGATATAAATCAAATTATTGTATTCTGTCAGCACAAAGCTGGCCTTGATATTATTCATATTGAGCAGTTCATTGGCTGCCTGGGCACCGACAATGGTCGGGCTTAGGGAATCTCCCGGATTGCACACGGAAATAGCAAAGGCATCCTTGAAGATCTCTGCCTTGCTGATGGTCTCGGCCTTGATCCGGTAGTCTGTCACATCGTCCCGGAACATCTTGCGCACGCGCAAAACATCCGCGCCACTCCTGCGCAGATAAGCAGCCGCCTCAAACGTGCGGACACCTGCTTTGGATGTGAAGTTGTTGCTGTCTATGACAATTCCGCCGTACAGACAGTCTGCCTCTGTACCATTTAAGCGCAGTCCGTCAATATACTGGATAACCTCCGTGACCATTTCACAGGCACTGGATGCATAGGACTCGATATAGGACAGCGTCGCATTTTCGATATATTCTTCTCCCTGTCTGTGATGATCCAGCACAACGATCGAACGGCACTGCTTTAACAGATCCGGGCACTCCGTGATACTCGGCCTGTTGACATCTACGACAACCAGACAGGTATTGTTGCCTGCATATTCCATGGCCTGCGAGCTGCTGATCAGCACCGGCTCTTCGGCATCGATTGGTTCCATAAAGTGATCTACCATGGATTTGAGACTCGCCGGAACCTCATTTAAGACGATATTGGCATTCCTGCCAAGGGATTTGGCAATACAATAGATACCGACTGCAGCACCAAAGCTGTCCACATCGGGCATCCGGTGTCCCATGACAAGCACACGGTCTCTTGTTGAGATCAGCTCCTTTAGGGCATGCGCCTTTACACGCGCTTTTACGCGGGTATTTTTTTCGACACGCTGGCTCTTTCCTCCATAGTAGCTTACGCCTTCCTTGGTCTTGACAACGGCCTGGTCACCGCCTCTTCCTAACGCAAGGTCAATGGATGTACGTGCATATTCATAATTTTGTGCATAGGTAAGGCCGCCAACACCGACACCGATACTCAGTGTCACCGACATTTCATTGCCGATATTGACTGTCTTTACCTCTTCCAAAAGATCAAAACGATTTTCTTCGAGAGTCTTTAGGGCCTGCTTGCGGATGATAAAGAAAAACTTATCCTTTTCCATCTTGCGGACAATACCGTCGAGCGAAGCAAAATACTTGTTGACACGTCTTTCGATAAGTGCGGTCAGAAGTGAACGGCGCACCTCCTCTACACTGTCAAGCGCTTCTTCGTAGTTGTCAAAATACAAAAGTCCGACTGCCAGACTCTGATTGTCGATTTCTTTTAAGGCAAGCTTTAATGCTGTCTGATCAAACAGATAAATAGCGATCAGATATCCCTCATAAGGGCCGTCTGAAGTGAAAACATCACTGTTGGCAACCATTTCATCCAGAGGGATCTTTTTCATTTTGGCATGAAAATCGCGGTCCTCATACTGGAAATCCACTTCCGATTCGTCCTCTTCCTTGCCCGGAAATTTGTCCTTGGTCAGAGAGGGAAACAGGGAATTGATCGTCTTGTTTTCAGGCTTGGCCTTACCTGCGATCTGTATAAAAGCCCGGTTGGCCCAGATAATCCTGCCGCCTTCATCCAATAGTGCATTGGGCATCTCCAGATCCCGCAAAAGGCGCTTCTGGATCTGTCCGTACTGCGTCGCAAAGCTGACTAACTCCGTCATGACAACCGGCCTGTTGAAATGCTCCATCAGCAAAAATACAACCAGATAAACCAAAGTAAACACAGACATCAGGATGCCTGCGGTCACATCGATTGTATAGGTAATAATATCTGTGATTGCCAATAATACACCAAATATCAGCGGCATCTGAAAATATAAGCGCAATCTTCCCTTAAATTTAAGATTTTTGTCCATTTGCAACTGCCTCATTTTGTCTCATTCTGCTAAAGAGACATCTATAAAAATCATTCCAATAAACAAAAAGTGTACATATGTCCATCTTCATATATCAGGTCATATACGTTATTAGTATACCATTAAAACCATTATTTTGCACATACTATATATGGTGGTATATGATAAAAAGTTTGCTTTAAATATACAGTTTAGGGGATATCAACAAAAAAAGACCAGCTGCCGAAATCCATCAGCAGTTGGTCCTTGAAAATCATATTAGTCCTGAACATAAGGCATCAAAGCGATATGACGAGCTCTCTTGATAGCTACTGTCAAAGCTCTCTGATGTTTAGCACAGTTGCCTGTGATACGGCGAGGAAGGATTTTTCCTCTTTCAGAAACATATTTTCTTAATTTAGCTGTATCTTTGTAATCGATAACATTATCTTTACCGCAGAATACACAAACTTTTTTTCTTCTACGGATTCCGCCTCTTCTCTTCATGGGAGAATCGGATTTGTCTGTCTTGTTAAAAGCCATGTCTTTGCCTCCATTCTGATTCTCTAATTGAACGGCAATTCCTCGATACCTTCGGGGATATTGATAAATCCTGCACCAGCCTCAACCGGAGCGGCATTATTCTGAGCAGGCACATAACCACCATTGTCAGAACCACCCTGGGCATTTTTGCTTTCAGCAAATTCCTGCTCTTCTACAACAACATCTGTGGTATATACCCTCACACCATCTTTGTTGGTATAGCTTCCGGTCTGGATACGTCCGGTAAGAGCGATCTTGGTTCCTTTGTGCAGATACTTTTCTGCAAATTCACCCTGTCTTCCAAAAGCAACACAATTAATAAAGTCTGCAGTCTGGCCATCCTGACTGTTGCGGCCTCTACGGTCTACAGCAATGGAATATCTTGCAATAGCCAGTGGCTGATCTCCCTGTGAGTATCTCACTTCAGGATCTCTTGTTAATCGTCCCATTAGAATTACTTTATTCATATATTTTCCTACTTTCTATTATGCCTCGTCTTGTCTTACGCATAAGAATCTGATGACATTTTCCATAAGACGAACATTGTTTTCAACGTCGTAAGGAACCTTTGCATCAGCATCGAACTGGATGAAATAATAGAATGCTTCACTCATTTTCTGAATGTCATATGCAAGTTTCTTCTTGCCCCATTCATCAACATTTGTGATTGTTCCACCGAATCTCTCGATATAGCCTTTAACTTTTTCAATCGTTGCGGCTCTTTCATCGTCTTCGATTTTAGCACTAACAATAACGGCTAATTCATATTTGTTCATGCTTGTTACCTCCTTTTGGTCTCTGGCCCCCTAACTTTTAGTAGAGAGCAAGGAATAATATATCACAAACATGAATGATACCATCTATCCACGCAAATTTCAAGTATTTTTGTGAATTTCTTTTGTATTTTTTTGCACCTGTGTCCGCGGCATCATCAGCTGATGTCCACATCCCTCACACTTCAATCGGAAGTCAGCACCTGTACGCAGTATGATCCAGTTTTTACTCCCACAGGGGTGCTGTTTTTTGAATGTAATGATATCCCCTACCTGATAATCCATGAAAAACCTCTTTCTTAGTGAACCTCGATCTGTGAAAGGATTTCACCGATCGGTCCGCTGATCACCAAATCCGCCATTGCATCCCTTGATGTAGGCGCTTTGTTGATGACAACCAACTTGTTACCTTTATAGTAGTCGATCAGTCCCGCTGCCGGATATACGACTAAGGATGTTCCTCCAATGATCAGCATGTCTGCCGATGCGATCGCCCGGATAGCATTGGTCAAAGTGTCCTGATCGAGCCCTTCTTCATACAAAACGACATCCGGCTTGATCGGTCCTCCGCATTCACAGGCAGGTATCCCCGGCGAATCGAGAATATACTGTGCATCATAAAACTTTCCACAGTCCTCACAGTAATTGCGAAGCACACTTCCATGCAACTCATACACGGTCTTACTGCCGGCTGCCTGATGCAGGCCGTCAATATTTTGTGTCACTACAGCTTTTAATTTCCCTGCTTTTTCAAGCTCTGCAATCTTTTTGTGTGCCGCATTGGGTTTGGCAGACAGACAGAGCATTTTATCCTTGTAAAACCGGAAAAATTCAGATGGATTTCTTCTATAAAAGGTATGACTCAGAATTGTCTCCGGCGGATAATCATATTTTTGATGATATAATCCATCCACACTTCTGAAATCCGGAATACCGCTTTCGGTGGAAACACCCGCTCCTCCAAAAAATACAATAGAACTGCTTTCATCAATCATCTGCTGTAATTTTTCTATCTCTGTCATAATTACCTCCTATAAAAAAACAGTCCATGCAGAATCTGCATGAACTGTCTGACTTGCTATTGATTAAAGGTAAATCTGGAAACGATTGGTCTGTGTTGTCAGATCGTCCGCAACCTGATTTAAGCGGCTGGTGGCATTTTTGATCTCACCAATGGTTGCCGTCAACTCTTCTGCACTTGCAGCGGTCTCCTGTGTAGATGCGGCATTTTCCTCTGCAATAGCGGAAAGGCTTTCAACAGACATGATCACGCGGCCTTTGGCTTCATCCAGATTTTTGGTACTCTGGGCAATGCTTTCAACACCTTCCATTGTAACGATCAGTCCATTATTTACTTTGTCAAATACACGCTTGGTCATCTCAACCTTGTCTGCCTGGAAACCAATGATCGCATCGACGGTATTCATCGTCTTAACTGCCTGCTCGGTATCTGCCAGCAGGTTGTTGATAATGCCTTCGATCGTCTTGGCTGACTGGTTGGACTGCTCAGCAAGATTTTTGATCTGCTCAGCAACAACGGCAAAACCACGTCCGCTCTCACCGGCTCTCGCGGCCTCGATGGATGCATTTAATGCCAACAGGTTGGTCTCGCTTGCGATAGATGAGATCAGCTCTGTTGCTTTGTGGATTTCCTGTGCGGATTCGTTGGTTGTATTGGTCTGTTCATATATAACTGCAATCTGTGCTTTTACTTTTTCGGAAATGGTCTTAAGCTCGCCTACGGAGTCAACACCTTCCTGACCGGCTGCCTTCATCTGATCCGCATTGACGATCAGCTTGGCAACAGCATTGCTCGTTTCTTCGATTCCTTCACCGATACGTCCGATTGCATCGGATACAGCCTGTGTCTCAGAAGCCTGTGCAGTCGCACCATTGGCCATATCTCCCATGCTTCTTGCAACATCTTCGGAAGCTGTGCTGGTCTGCTCAGCCATCTTGTCCAGACGTGCGGTTGATTCCTCAATGACATCGGATGTATTGCCGACCTGGCCGATAACATCCTTTAACTGGCCGATAACCATATTGGCGTGATCTGCCAAAACACCGATCTCATCCTTGCGCTCCAGATCGATCTTGCCAAGCTCAGCGGTCAGATCTCCGCTTCCGGCACGGTCCAGTGTCGCGATGATGCGGTCAACGGAATTGCCAAGCTTCCATGCAAATGCCTGCATTACGAAAAACATGATAACGGAATTTAAAATAAAGATCAGCAACATCGGTGTCTTAACCGATGCCAAAATCTCTTTTCCATAAAAAATGCGAATACCAAGCATCAGCTCGGCAAAAGTCGCGATCAACGGAACCACTGAATAGATCAGGAGTTTCCATTTGATGTTAAGCTTAATATCTGTCTTTTTTGTCATACCCAAACCTCTCTTTGCTGTCTATAGTAACGATCCCCTAAAAAATCCCATTTATGAGCATATTATACCATACTTTTTTATAATTGTAAGGTCTATTTTTCTTGTTTCAAAGTATTTATGTATATTTATTCCGGATCGTCTCCCACGATCTGATCTCTTCCGTTCTTTTTGCCCCGGTAAAGGTGTTCATCCGCTCTTTTGACAACCTGTTCAATGCTTTCCTTTTTGCGGTAAGCTGATACACCAAAGGTCATGCTGACATGAAAGCTCTGTCCTTCATAGGTAAATTCGGTATTCCGGACGCTTTCAAGCACATGCTCCACAATCTCACCGGCAGTCTGATAATCCGTCTTGAATGCAAGCAGAAATTCTTCGCCACCCCAGCGGATGGGAATACCCTGTTCTCCTACCAGTTCCTCCATGGCTTCGGATATCCGGGTCAGCACCATATCTCCGCATTCGTGGCCATAGGTGTCATTGATCTTTTTGAAAAAGTCGATGTCTCCCAGAGCTACCGCCACCTGTCTGCGGTAATTGCTGCTTTCTGCAAGATCAATATATTTGGACAGCTCGATACGTCCCGCACGTCTGTTGTACAGACCTGTAAGCGGATCCTTGTAAATCAGCGTCTGCAGATTGGATCCTACCTCCTGCGCATGCCTGCCCATGTCACCCAGCTCATCGCTTCTTTTTAAAATACCGGCCGGCATCTGTGTCTTGAAATTGTTTTCTGCCAGACTTCCGATATAATCACCAATCTGATTGAGAACCTTTACAACATTTCCGGCATACATGGATGCGATCACTAAAACCGCCATCAGCGCGATCAAAAAGACGATCACGATCTTGGTCACGATCGTATTCACACTGCCCTTTACACTCTCATTGGTCATACCGGCAAATACCATTCCGCATATTTCGTTTCCGTTGCGTAATGGAATATAATATCCATAATAATACTGACCGTTGATATCCACGCGGTCAGAATAATATTCGTTGCCCATCTGGATGGCTGCCATAATATTGGCATCATCCGTCGTCGTATGTACAATCCGGTTTCCGTCAGCATCCTGTATCGTAGTCAGCATTCTGGTATCTCCATAAAAAATGCTGATCTCATTTCCTGTATTTTCTTTTATCTGATCGATCAGCGTATAATCTCCGCTCAGATCGACGCCGCCCATCAGAAAACGCTGTCCTTCTGTCTCGATCTCTCCCGGATAGGATAAGGAATAAAGCGCAACCGTCTCTCTTGCCGTGGAAGCAAGCGCCTTTTTGATCTCCAGCTCCATACCTTCCGATACGCTCTGTGTCCCCAGTGCAATAAAGATAATGCCCAGCACCAAAATCGGCACTGCCATAACAGCAGACAGGGATAAAAACAATCCCGAACCTCTTTTTTTGGTATTGTCCTGATTCATAAAGCCTGCACCTCTTTCTGATCAGGGTCTGCCCCGATTCCAGCTCATGAAATCAACTTTGAAACAGCCCCACAGTATTCTTTTCTGACCTGATAGCTTTCCTCTTCCAGCGCCGGAATAAAAATAAGTGTCACATCCTCCGGTCTCTGTATCAGGCTCTGTTTATCTTCACGTTTTAATTGCTTGATCGCATACTCCAGTCTGGCTGCCGAAGCATAGCTTTCTGCTTCCCACACCATCTTTACTTCCTGTATGCGTCTGGAATGTGTATACCGTGCACCCTTTCTGCCCTGCATAAAATGCTCCTTCATGCGTCTTCTGACATCGGTCGTAATTCCTGTATACAATGTATGATCTTCACATTCCACAATATAAATATATGTAATCCTGGTTTTTATTTTTCTACACCTTCTAAATCAAACGGCGGCACAAAGCTTTCATCAGCCGTCTTTCCGACCTGCATATAGGCCTTTGTGATGCCGATGGACAGTGCATAATCTATCACTTTCTGATATTCATATGTCGTAAGCTTTCTTTTTAACTCCCGGTCCGGCAGATCAATACCCTTCATCGGGGTATATTGATTCATAATGCTTAAGTAAATCTGATCTCCATACCGGTCATGCAGATACCCCAGGACCTTTTCCGCCTCTTTCCGCTGCCCCGGAAGCACCAGATGTCTGACGATCACGCCCTGTCTGATAAATCCCTGCTCATCTAAAACAATGTGCGGTGCCTGTCTGACCATTTCCTGTATCGCCGCCTCAGCCGCCTCTGCATAATCAGGCGCACCAAAGTACTTTGTGCCCAGCTCCTGCGACATGCATTTAAAATCCGGCAGATATACATCCACCCATCCTTCCAAAAGCCGCAGTGCTTCAACCGATTCATAGCCGCTGCTATTATAAATAACCGGTATGTGCAGCCCCTGTGCTTTTGCCTGTTTCAGGGCTTCCACGATCGTAGGAATAAACATCACACCGGTCACTAAATTGATGTTGTTGGCTTTTTTATCCTGTAACTCCAAAAAGATCTCGGCAAGTCTTCCGGTATCAATAATAAGGCCTGCTTTTCCTCTGGATATCTCATAATTTTGACAGAATACGCACCGCAGATTGCAGCCTGAGAAAAAAACGGCTCCCGATCCCTGCTCTCCACTGATGCAGGGTTCCTCATAAAAATGGAGCGCAGCCCTTGCAACAACCGACTCGGCTTTCATATGACAGACACCATACTGCTCATTTAATCTGTCTGCCCCACACTTTCTGGGACACAGCATACAATGGCTGTATGTCTGTTTTTCCAATTCACTGTATATTTTCATATGGAAATACCGGGAAATCAGTCTTCCCGATCCTTCGGTTTCATGATTTTTCTCTGACGTGTTGTGATATATCGGTCAATCTCCGGACGCGGAATCATATAGCATCCAAAGAGTGTCTTGCCATCCTCACGGTCCTCTCTCCGCACCACACGGCCCATAACGGAAATATCCATATCCAGCAGAGTATCTTTGTATAACATCTGGACATATTCCATATTTTGATTGTCATAATGTCCGACAATAAAGGAAAAACCGGAAGAGCTCATATCCACGACATAGGCATCGACCGTTGCCTTACCATGATTGACATAGCAGTATTCATCGATCGGCACGCGGAAATGCGACCGCCTGTTTAAATTAACACCATTTTCCTTGGATATGATCGCATGATATCTCTGGTCTTTAAACTTGATATACTGGACATAACAGCCTCTGAAAATAACCGGCTTTCCGTCACGGATGGCAACCACCTCGGCGATCACGCCTTCCTTGCCGAACGACAGCACCTTATCCTCATATTTGAGAGGCGGGATCAGAATACATCTTCCCTTTTGTGAAACCTCCAGAACCGGACATTTCCACTCCATCTTGTCATGCTCTTTCATTTTTACCGTGAGCGTGACCATTTCTTCTTTTTCTAATTCATAAATAAACATAAACAGACCCTTTTCAAGCGGATTTAATCACATGCTTAGGATCTTTTATGAAAAGAAATACCAGCCATATGATCAGGCCGAGTGCCACGGCTGACAATCCCAACAATGTGTCATTCAATATATTTTGTGTCAGCATATCAAAGTACTCTGCTCCACATTCGGCATATTCATAAAATGCATCCACAAGCCACATCAGGGATGCGCCCCAGAAAATATAGCACAATACACCGACCTTTAGAGTCCGCGCCTCAGAGCTTATATACCACACAACGGAAGAAATAATTGCCGCAAAAACTGTAATCAACAACGTCATCTTACTTTCTCCCGGATAAGCTTTTTATCGTCTGCCTTTGCTGATACTTTTGTCCCGATCAGGGTCAGAGCTCCCCAGAATGCCGTCACAACAACAGCCATCGTCACACCGACCGTAGACATTTCATGAAGCATCACAGAAAGTGTCTCCGGGCTCTTGGCTGCTGTCAAAAACGGAAAGAACATGGTAACCTCTCCATGCCATACATGCTCAAATGCAAGCAGTGCTGAACCTCCCCATAAGAAGTTGGAGAGCTTGCGCACATGTGACGACCATGTCATATGCTCCTCTGCGGGTAAATTCTGAACCTCACACTTACTTTCTTTATTTTTTAAAACATGTGCTGCAACGGTAGTCACTACCGCCTCTGCTGCCGGTACTACAAAACATGCCATAATAAACCTCCTTTTCCCATGCCGCTCTGCTTGATCAAAGCCCCTGCGCCATGAGTCATTACCTTAATATTGTAATCTGTCACTGCAGATTATATTCTTTTTAATAATAGCATACCTGCCCTGAACTTTCGACAGTTATCAATAAATTTATTTACAAAAAATAGAAGTATGATAAAATGAATTTGTATATGATATACAAAAGAACTTGTGGGAGGAGGAAGAAAAATGAGTTTTACAGATGCTGTTAAAAGTGTATTTTCACAGTACGTTGGTTTCAAAGGCCGTGCACGCAGAAGTGAGTATTGGTGGTTTGTCCTGTTCAACATCATTGTAAGTGTGGTTATTTCATTAATCGCCAGACTGACAGGATGGAATTTCTTATCTATACTTTACTCACTGGCTGTTTTACTGCCCGGTCTTGCAGTTGCAGTTCGTCGTTTACATGACATCGGAAAAAGCGGATGGTTTTATTTATTCGCATTTATTCCGCTTGTAGGCGCCATCATCTTACTCGTTTGGTTCTGCAAAGACAGCGAGCCCGGTGCCAATGCTTATGGACCCAACCCTAAGGAATAAGTGATATACTACAAGGCAATAAAAACCGGAGGCATATGCTTCCGGTTTTTTGATGCTTATTTTGATACTCAATATACGATACGGTCTCTGCCGTCTTCTTTTCCACGGTACAGCTTCTGATCAGCATTGGTAAGCATGCCCTCGTAGCTTCCCGAATAGTCATATTCTGCAAGGCCAAAAGTCATGGTCACACGGATCTCTTCTTCTCCTTTTGTGACAACAACATCCTTGATCTTGCGCCTGATCTCGCAGAGCTTGATAAAGGCAGCATCCCCATTGGTATCCGGGAACAAAAGTAAAAATTCCTCTCCACCCCAGCGGGCTGCCATATATTTATCTCCCATTTCTTCACGGAACACCTTGCTGATGGCTTTCAATACCTTGTCACCGGCATCATGTCCATAGGTATCGTTGACCTTTTTAAAGAAGTCAATATCACAGATGCACAGACAAAAACCCTTGTCGCTGCAATTTTTACAGCAGGCCTCGATGTATTCCATTGCCTTGCGGCGGTTGCAGAGTGATGTCAGCTTATCAGTATTGGCAAGCTTAACCAGCTCTTCATTGTAGGCAACCAGCTTGCTCTCCAGCTCCTGCCCGTCTTTGCCATATATGTATGCCACAACCGATATACACCAGAATATGACGATCGTATTGATCACCTGCAGGGAATTGTTTTCCCCATGTGTGATCTTTACCAAAGATTTGCTGTTGAGGAAAATATAATACAAAACAATTCGAAGCACACACAGCGCACCGACATAGATTGCCTTGAAGCGAAGGTGATTGTACCGGACAAAAAAGACCAGCACCAGTAAAACCATCAGAAAGTGCTGTACGCCGACATTCCAGCCAAACAGATAAATAAAACTGATGATCCACACAATCATTGCGACACTCAGTCCGGCAAATATCTGAAGCGTATGGAATTTGTATGTCGATGCAAAAATCCCGCCGAATGCCAGAAGCGCGACCAGATAGATCAAAAGCCCGCCCTTGACGGACATCACATTGATCATCAGCATTAGTACCAACAGATACAAAATAAAAGATAACGTCAGAATCCGGATCACGACCGCAGTCTTTTTGGACTCATTTTCCGACTGTGTATCCTTTATGATAAAATCTTTAAAACGTAACCATAAATCCCAGAAATACAATTTTCCAACCCCTTATACAAGCATGCGTTTTTTTACGCACAAATTATATGAAATATTATACTTCCACATCCTGTGAATAGTCCACATTTTTTATACCAAATCCAAACATTTTGTAAAAATCTTCCCAATAGCCGTCAAGATCGCAAAGTTCCTTTACGTTTTCCGTCGTAACCTCATCCCAGATCTGCATAACCTTTTTTTGAACCTCTGCTTTGAGCTCCCAGTCATCCATACGGATACGCCCCTGTGTATCGGTATCCGGCTTTTTCGCACCCAGTCTGTCCGTAAAAAGTCTTGTCATCTGCATGGTACAGTCCTCATGCAGTCCCATTTCCTTCATGACCCTGTACAATGCCGATAAATATAGGGGCACTCCGGGAATTGCTGCGCTTGACTGCGTCACAACTGCTTTATTGACGCAGACATAAGCCTCAAGCTCCGCATACTCATCATTGATCTTATCCGCAGTTTCCTGCAGGTGTTTTTTTGCACAGCCGATCGTACCGCTCTGATAGATCGGATAGGTCAGCTTTGGTCCGAGATAGGAATATGCCATCGTCCTTGCCTGTGGCGAAAGGACATCTGCCTGCTTTAACAAATCTATCCACTCTTTCCAGTCCTCTCCGCCCATGACACTTATGGTATCCTTTATTTCCTGATCGGTTGCAGGCTCCAGACATACCGTCTCAATCTCATTGTGCGCAAGGTTCAATGACTTTGTCTGAAAAATGGCTCCGACTGTTTTTAATACAGATTTTTTGACCGTGCCGTCTTCCAGCGTACGCCTCGGTGAGGCCAGCGAATATACGACCAGATCTATCTTTTTCAGATCCTGTCTGATTTTTTCGATTGTCAGCTCTTTGATCTCTTTGGAAAAAGCATCACCATTGATCGTCTCAGCATACAATCCATCCTGGCGGGCCGCTTCTTCAAAAGCTCTTGTATTGTAAAAACCGGCTGTAGCTGTCCTCTTTCCGGCCGCTTCTCTTTCATACATAATTCCCAGTGTATTGCATCCGGCTGTAAACGCAGCAGCGACCCGGCTTGCCAGTCCATATCCGGTGGAGCACCCGATCACCAGCACATTTTTCACCGGCCATTCCGCTTTTTTATGATAATCCTCTGCCTTTCCTTTAGCATAGGCAATCTGACTCAAGACATTTTCGCGACATCCGACCGGATGTGCAGTTGTGCAAATAAATCCTTTCGCTCTGGGCGTTACAATCATCCTGATAATCTCCTTTATAAAAAACAGACTGTTACAAAACGCATCGTCTTATAACAGTCTGATTATAGCATATTATATGTCTGCCTTATAAGGTTTCTTTAATTTTAGCATAAATACCTTTGGCATCCAGTCCGAATTTTTCAACTAAAGCAGCTGCCGGTCCGGATTCACCAAAACGATCATAAACGCCGATCTTGGTAACCTTGGTAGGAGCTTTTTCGGAAAGTGCATCACAAACAGCGCTTCCCAGTCCGCCGATCACGGAATGTTCTTCTACGGTATACACTCTTCCTGTTTTCTTAGCGGAAGCAATTACCAGTTCTTCATCTAAAGGCTTGATGGTATGAATGTTGATCACTTCTGCATGGATACCTTCATCTTCCAGCATCTTGGCAGCACCAAGAGCGCCTTCTACGCAAATACCGGTTGCAATGATTGTCACATCGCTTCCTTCTTTTAAGACAACACCCTTGCCGATTTCAAATTTGTAATCGGGTGTATCGTTGATAACCGGAACAGCGGCACGGCCAAATCTCAGATATACCGGTCCGTCATGCTCCAATGCAGCACGTACGGCAGCCTTTGCTTCGATATCATCAGAAGGAACGATAACGGTCATGCCAGGAATGGTACGCATCAGAGCGATATCTTCGTTGCACTGATGTGTGGCACCGTCTTCTCCAACGGTGATACCGGCATGTGTAGCACCGATCTTAACGTTTAAATGAGGATAACCGATAGAGTTTCTTACCTGTTCAAAGTTTCTTCCTGCCGCAAACATGGCAAAAGAAGAAATAAACGGAATTTTGCCACAGGTAGCAAGTCCGGCAGCAATACCTGTCATATTACATTCTGCAATACCACAGTCAATATGGCGGTCCGGATATGCCTTTTTAAAGGTAGCGGTCTTGGTAGCACCTGCTAAGTCTGCATCAAGAACAACCAGTTCAGGGAAGTCTTCTGCACATTCAACCAAAGCATTTCCGTAACTTTCTCTTGTTGCGATTTTCTTTACGTCTGCCATTATACTTCACCTGCTTTCTCTAAATCTGCGGCAATCTTGTCCAGATCAGCCATTGCGATTGCATATTCTTCATCATTGGGAGCTTTTCCATGCCATCCTGCATTGTTTTCCATAAAGGAAACGCCTTTTCCTTTGATGGTGTGCATGATGATCGCAGTGGGCTTGCCCTTTGTCTCTCTTGCTTTTTCCATTGCAGCACGGATCTCATCAAAATTGTGTCCGTCTACATTGATCGCCTGGAAATTGAAGGCTTCAAATTTGGCATCGATCGGATATACAGAACATACATCTTCGACTTTACCATCGATCTGCAGGCCATTGTTGTCAACGATGACTACGAGGTTGTCCAGATGATGGGCACCGGCAAACATAGATGCCTCCCATACCTGACCTTCCTGGATCTCACCGTCTCCTAACAGTGTGTATACACGGAAATCCTTGTTATCAAGCTTGGCAGCCAGTGCCATACCAACCGCTGCGGAAATCCCCTGTCCCAGAGAGCCTGAGCTCATATCCACACCGGGAGTTTCCTGCATACAGGGATGTCCCTGCAGGTAAGAGCCAAGCTTACGCAGTGTCTTTAAATCTTCAACCGGGAAATATCCTCTGTTGGCCAGTGCGGAATAAAGACCGGGAGCTGTATGACCCTTTGATAATACAAAGCGGTCTCTCTTATCCCACTTAGGATTTTGAGGATCGATATTCATCTCTTCAAAATAAAGATACGTAAACATATCTGCTGCAGAAAGTGATCCGCCGGGATGTCCGGCTTTTGCACTGTGTACTGAAGTCACGATACCTTTACGAACTTCATTTGCCATTTTCTGAAGTTCTAAATTTGTCATGGTTTCTCCTTTTTTTGTGGAGCAACTGAGTTAATGGTCCTGGAGATATCATAATGTCTGTCAGCGACTCTTTATACATGTCAGCACTTTGATTTTTCGAGCATTGCGATGAAAAATCATTAGTACTGCTACATGTATAATGAAGCGAGAGCGGGTCGCAGAAGATATTATGATATCGTAAGGGCGATTAACTCAGTTGCCCCAGAATAATAATTTGATTTTTAACGTGCAAAGAAGATTCCGACCGGCAAGCCGGTCGAAACCATCTTCGTGTATATTTTATAGGAAATCCGATTATGATACAATCCTTAAATTATGCAAAAGGATTTTCTGTCGGATAACGAACACCCGCAGGCTGGTTGTATCCGATTTCATCTACAGCTACACCAATGTATTTGAATACTTCGTATAAAGCTTTTCCATGATGTCCGAAAGCAACTGCTCCGTGATGAGGGTAGTTTTTCTCGATCAGTACATGTCTGTAGAAACGTCCCATTTCAGGAATTGCAAATACACCGATCGCACCGAAGGATCTTGTAGCTACCGGCAATACTTCACCGTTGGCAATGTATGCACGCAGAATATTGTCTGAGGTAGACTGTAAACGGAAGAATGTGATATCTCCGGGAACAATGTCTCCTTCCAGAGTACCCTGTGTAACTTCTTCGGGAAGGCTTCTTGCCATGATCATCTGATACTGCATAGCGCATGATCTCAATTTCTTGCTGCTTGTATTTCCGCAGTGGAAGCCCATAAATGTATCTTTGTGTGTATAGTTGAATTTGCCTTCGATGGATTCTTTGTACATATCAGCCGGAACAGAGTTGTTGATATCAAGCAGTGTAACGATATCTTCTGATACACAATAACCGATAAACTCTGATAAGCATCCGTAGATATCTACTTCACAGGATACCGGAATGCCCATTCCTGTCAGACGGCTGTTTACATAGCAGGGAACAAATCCGAACTGTGTCTGGAATGCAGGCCAGCATTTACCGGCGATAGCAACATATTTGCGGTATCCTCTGTGCTCCTCTACCCAGTCTAACAGTGTCAGTTCATACTGAGCTAATTTAGGTAAAATAGTGGGCTTGTTGTTGCCTGCGCCAAGCTCTTCTTCCATTTCTTTTACTTTTGCAGGGATACGGGGATCATCTGCATGCTTGTTGAAGGCTTCAAATAAGTCAAGCTCTGAGTTTTCTTCGATCTCAACACCAAGGTTGTAAAGCTGTTTGATCGGTGCATTACATGCTAAGAAGTTTAACGGTCTCGGTCCAAAGCTGATGATCTTTAAGTTTGCAAGTCCGTCAACGGCACGTGCGATCGGAATAAATTCGTGGATCATGTCTGCACATTCTTCTGCAGTTCCTACCGGATATTCCGGAATATATGCATGAATGTTACGCAGTTTTAAGTTGTAGCTTGCATTTAACATACCACAGTATGCATCACCACGTCCCTGTACCAGGTCGTTCTGAGATTCCTCAGCTGCTGCTACAAACATCTTCGGTCCATCGAAATGTTTTGCAAGCAGTGTCTCTGAAATTTCAGGACCAAAGTTTCCAAGATATACGCAAAGAGCGTTACATCCGGCTTTTTTGATATCTTCGAGTGCCTGTACCATGTGGATTTCACTTTCTACGATACAGATTGGGCATTCATAGATCTCAGCCGCATCATATTTTGCTTTATAAGCCTCTATCAGGGCTTTTCTTCTGTTTACGGAAAGTGATTCCGGGAAACAGTCACGGCTTACAGCTACAATACCAATTTTTACTTCAGGTGCATTAAACATTTTATTATCCTCCTTGTTTGCCATCCGGCATTTTATTATTTATTCATTAACATTTAAATTTTTACCGATCAGACCGATGTGCGCGCCGGCATCCAGACCGCCTTCTGCGTGACCGATCAGCCATTTGTTTTTGGCTGTGATCAGCTTGTCTTCCCAACCTTCATGCTTATCGGAAAGCGGATAGTTGGTTCCCTTTGGCAATACAATACCAACCTTGAAACCGGCTCCTTTAACACCGCAGGGTGCATAATGCAGTGTAGTCGCATATACTTCCACGGCTGTTCCGGCAGGTACCAGAAAAGCCTCCATCAGAGATGTATCATATGTGAAATCATCCGTGATGTCCTGCTGCGATCCCAGGATCAGGATCGCATCTGTTGCTGCCACATTGATCTCGGAGCTTCTGTGATATTCCACTGCATTGAGAAGCTCATTGTGTCCGTTGCAGTAACCAATTTCAATTTCCAGCTCGCCATATGTCTTTGTCGATAATTCCTGATATACCGGGAGTTCTTCAAGCACTGCAACGCTCGGCTCATAAGCCACGCCGTCCGGCAAGGGTGTTTTTTCATTGATCACTTCTACAAGCTGTGAAAAGTCAATGTTTTGTACAATCCGTCCGTACTTTTTAAACTTTTCATCT
>ONHB01000038.1 GCA_900317505.1 uncultured Lachnospiraceae bacterium
TGCTACCCTTATTTTACCACTTATGGAGAGAAAATTTATATAAAACAAGCATAAAAACCCAGTAAAATCAATGGGTTGTGGCGTTTATCAAACGCCTATTAAATTTGTGATATGGGAGAGAAAAATATGGCAATTTTGTACAAGTCCATTGCTCATGATATTGAAGCACTAGTAGAAAAAAATATAGAAAGAGGGATTCCCAAGCTTCCGACTGAAAAAGAACTGTGTGAAAAATTCCACGTCAGCCGGCAGACGATCCGCCAGTCACTTTCTTTGTTGGAGCAGCGGCATATTATCGAAAAAAGACAGGGCTCCGGCATCTATATCACCGGAATACTGGATAATCCGGAAAAAAACAAAATCTATCTGATGATCTCCAGTGAACAGGACTATATCTATCCGGACATCATTGAGGACATCCATCAGACGCTTCGCAAAAGCGGATTTACCGATCAGGTCTTTGTCACCGCCAATCAGGTGTGCCGGGAAACCGAATATCTGAAAGCCTTCCTTGAAAACCCGCCGCGCGGACTGATTGTCGAGGGCTGCTGCAGTGCCAGACCCAATCCCAACGGATATCTTTATGAAAAGCTGCAGGAAAAGGGAACCTTTGTGATCTTTTTATTCAACCGCTATATGAATTTTGATTCTTCTTTCTATATAAAGGATGACAATGCTTATGGAAGCTCCCTTCTGGTCCGTCATTTATACGAAGAGGGGCATACAAAGATCGGCGGCATTTTCAAATCGGATGATCTGCAGGGTGTCGAACGCTATCTGGGCTTTGCACAGACAATGCAAAAATTTGGTCTGGACATTCCCGATGACCGGATCGGCTGGTACGATACCCGCCAGATGGACGCACTCCGCAGCAGACAGGATACTTCTTTTTTAAGAGATATTCTTCATGATGCACTAAAGGACTGTACTGCCGTGATCTGCTACAACGACGAAATTGCCTACTGGCTTATCAAGGAACTCAACCGGGCCGGATATCATCTGCCCGAAGATATAGCTGTCACAGCCTTTGACAATACCTATCTTAGCAACCGTGGCATTGTCTCCATCACCACTCTGTCCCATGAGCCTCATGAAATCAGCTCACTCGCTGCCGAATCTGCAATAAAAATGGCGAAAGGGCTTCCTGTTATTTCCAAGGAAATTCCCTTTCGCCTGAATGTCAAGCAAAGTACTTATCAATCTTTTTGAGCATTTTGTTTTTTGGCACGATATTCCCGCGGGCTCAGTCCCTGCGTCTTTTTAAAGACAAAGCTGAAATACCTGGGGTCTTTATATCCCACCTGTGCCGCTATGCTTCCGGTTGAGACGGTGGTGGTCTTTAAAAGCTTTTTGGCTTTCTCCATCCGTTTATTGGTAACATATTCAATAAATGTTTTCTGTTTGCTCTGGCTGAATACCGAGCTTAAGTAGTTGGGGCTGACACCTGCCCTCGCTGCAACCTCATTGAGTGAAAGCGTCTCTTCGCAGAAATGCGAATCGATATAGTCCAAAGCTACCTTTAATACATGACCGCTCTGGCTGCTGCTCTGTTCATCCCTGATCTCCAATGCCGTCTGCAGCATATCCCTGAAATAGGTATACAGCTCCTCTTTCTGGATCGTTCCGCGGATGTCATATTTTTCCATCTTCTCATGCGCTTCCTCTTGATCCAGCGAATCCACATATGCCAGCACGGAAAAGCGGATATTTAATGTCACATAATCACGGAACATCCTCGATTCCAGAGCTTCACTGATCTTACCCAGATATCCTTCCACAAAATCCCGGACCTCGGATGGATTTCCACTGCTCAAAAAGTCTTTGATGATCTCCGGATCCATCTGTGAGGAATCCACACTTTTGAGGTCGGTATCCTCATTGAGCGCAATCTTGTCTGCCAATGTCTGCCCGGTAAAAATATGCATATCAGGCAAAAAATAACGGTACGCCAGATAATGACTGACATTCTGATAACAGTCCTTTAACATACTGAGACGTTCCACAGGACTGCCTACCGCAATATACCAGATAAACGGACTGTCCGCCGGTTCACAGACACTTTCAATCTGCCGGACGGCTTTTTTGACAAAATCATCCATCCTGTCGGCATCCGTCTTGATCAGGATACCATACTGACTGACATTCCACGTAAACAAAATATACTGGGGGTAACGCAAAAAGAAATGCAGCATTTCCTCGCGCCTGTAATGATTTTTTTCCTGCTGCTCCCTTGTCAGGGCACTTGTCTTATCCTGCAGGGAGATAAAAAGCAGATTGTATGACGCAGCGGTCAGATCCAGAGACTGTTTGGCTGCCTCTTCATATATTTCCTGGACCGACAGTTCCCCATGCAGCATTTTTTCAAAAAAATGCCTGCGCGAAAACTGCTCGTATTCCTTCATTTCCGCCTGATAGCGAAGCTGGTAATCATCATTGGTATTTTCCTGATCGATCTTTTCTTTGAGCTCCAATAAGACCTTGCGCAAAGCAAGCTTGGTGATCGGCTTTAACAGATACTGCTCGACACCAACCTCAATCGCCTGTCTGGCATATTCAAAATCATCATAGCCGCTGATGATAATAATCCTGGTCTGCGGCAGCTCGGACTGCACGATCCTTGATAAAGCCAGTCCGTCCATAAACGGCATCTTGATATCTGTGATCAGCACATCCGGTCTCAGCTTACGGATAAGCGGCAGCGCCATTTCGCCGTCACTTGCCTCACCGACAAAGGTATATCCGTATTTTTCCCACGGAATATTATCCCGCAGCCCCTCTCTGATAAAACTTTCATCTTCTACTAAAAATACTTTTAACATCTTTTACCCCATTAAATTTCTAATCAGACATCTTATCTCTAATATAATCTGTCATCGAGCACAAGTCCAACATTTTCGGGTGTAAAAATACGTTCTACGGTATAATATTTCTTCTCGATCGGAACACCGCTTTCCAGATTTTTGATGATCATATCAATATACTGTCCCTGCAGAGGATTGCACTCGATGTCTACATTGATCCTACCTTCCCCTACCTTTTCTAGTGCTGTCTTAACCGCATCATAGGAAACGAGTATCACGTCTCCGTCCGTTCCTGTTGCAACACCGGCCTCTTCCATCGCCTCCAAGGCTCCAAAGGTCATATCGTCATTTTGCGAGATAACCACATCTATGTCGGGATATTTTTCCAACAGATGCTTCATGACCTCATAGCCCTTTGCCGTGGTAAAATCAGCATCCACCTGCTCTAAAATTTCCCAGTTGGGGTGCTGCGCCGCAACATATTCAAAGCCCTTGGAACGCCCGATCACAGATGTCGATCCCTCGGTTCCAAGTAAGACTACGATACGCACCGGATCCTCATCCTGCTCTTTGTCTTCCAGATATTCCTGCAGCCAGTATCCGGCTTTTTTGCCTTCCTCTTCAAAATCCGAACCGATCCAGGCTGCATAAAGGCTGTCATCCTGTATATCCACCATCCGGTCCATCAGAATAACCGGTATCCCTGCATCCTTTGCTTCCTGCAAAACACTGTCCCATCCGGTTTCGGTGATCGGCGAAAGCACGATATAGTCCACCTGCTGTGAAATAAAATTGCGGATGGCCTTGATCTGGTTTTCCTGCTTCTGTCTGGCATTGTCATAGATCATATAATAACCGTTTTCCGTTGTCAGGGCCTCCTGAATGGAAGCGGTATGGGCAGTCCGCCAGATGGACTCACTTCCGACCTGTGAAACTCCCACGACGATCAAACCCTCTCCCGGATCCTCCGTCGTTTCCTGTTCTAATATTTCATCCGGGGCAAACGGATTGGCGCAGGCTCCCAGAATGCAGACCAGCACACCTAAAAGAAAGGTCACGATCCACTTATTCCATTTTTTCTTCATGAACATAACCTCCTTTACCGGACGGCCGGAATGACGATCTCTACTGTCGTTCCTTCACCCGGTGTTGATTGAATCTTCATGCCGTATTCCGCACCGTAGTACATCCGGATACGTTCATTGACATTGGCAAGGCCAAAGCCGCTCTGGGTCTCATTGCACGGCCTTTGTATAACTTCTAAAAGCTTGTCCAGCTCTTCTTTTTCCATTCCGACACCATTGTCACGGACGGTAAAATAAATCAGGTCGCCCCTCTTTTCTCCGTGGATATGGATATAACCCTTGGCACGTTTGTATTTGATCCCGTGATAAAGTGCATTTTCCACAATGGGCTGCAGTGTCAGCTTGAGGATCTTGTAATCATACAAAACCTTGTCGATCTGGATATCATATTCCAGAATATCATGATACCGGACCTCCTGAATCTGCAGGTAGCTTGCAATATGCTCTTCCTCTTCCCTGATGGAGATCATTTCCTTGCCCTTGCTCAATACGATCCGGAAAAAAGAAGACAGGGTCACAACCATTTCTGTCGCTTTCTCTGTCTCATCTGCCTCAATCAGCCACACGATCGTATCCAGCGTATTGTAAAGAAAATGCGGATTGATCTGCTCCTGCAACAGTCTCAGATCCATCCGGCGCATCTTTCTTTCATCTTCTTTGGCTCTCTCCAACAGCTGCTCCATATTGGCCGCCATGTCATTGAAGGAATGTGCAAGCGCTGCAAATTCATCCTTGGAATTGACAGATGCACGCACCTCAAAATCACCCTTTGCAACAGCCTCGGTCGCTGCATTGAGCTCCTTGACCGGATGCAGGATGTCAGTCGTAATCAAAAATGCCACAGACAAGACACCAAAAAACAGGATACCAAATAAAATCATGGCAATGATCAGGAAATGATTGATCTCCTCATTGAGCCTCTGATTGGTATAATCCATGCTCTTTGTCTGGTAATAAATATAATACTGGATATCCTCCTGAATGAGGTCGGTCATAATATAGATATCGCTGTCAAGCGCTTCCAGATTTTCCTGATAATTGCCGACAGTCTGGGATTTTTCCTGAATATCCTTTATCTGCTTTTCAAGAGTGTCGACATTGCGCAAGAGACGGTCCAGCCAGATCTGGCTTTCTTTGGACTGGGTAACCTTCTGAAGTCCGGTAAAATCACGTCTCAGATCAGAGATCAGCACAAAGGGATCCTCCCATGCCGTATCTTCCTCAACTGCATTGGAATTGACAGAGCTTACAACCATCTTGTACATGCTCTCGTCCATTTTTTCTTTGAAGGTGATATTGTAATTGTTGGCCACGGTCATTTCGCTGACGACCTTCCCATAGACCTCACTATAATTGTGCATCGAGATAAGAAGGTAAATGGCAAGACCCATACAGGGAATTGCCACGGCAAACAACAGTACCAATATTTTATTGCGAATGGAAAAATGTGTTTTTTGCTTTATCTTCATTCCGGAATCATAATCCTTTTATACTTGCTCCATATATTTCCTTTTGACCCGGTACATATTGTGATCTGCCATATCTACTGCATCCTGCAGAGAGATCTGGCTTCCGGGTTCGATTATAAAATATCCGACGCTTGCCGTAATCTGATAGGGATAATTGTTTTTACGGTTATTATCAGCCAACAACCGGTGTATCCTTTCTACCAGCTCTTCCGTTTCTTTGGCAGTGTACCCTATACCCATTAAAATAAATTCATCCCCGCCAAAACGTGTACAGATATCCTCTTTCCTCTTTGATCCGATCAGGGCTTTTGCTACCGATCTGATAGCAATATCCCCATTTTCATGGCCAAACTCATCATTAATTGTCTTTAACTTGTCAAGATCGGCAAATAATATCATCAAGGACTTCTTTTCTGAACGGCTCTTATTATACAACCTGACAGAGTACTTTTCAAAACCAAAGCGGTTGTACAGATTCGTCAGGCTATCCCGGATATACATTTCTTCCAAACGCCGGAGCGCAATATTCATTGTATTTTTCCTGCGGATATTTTCAATGGAAATATTGACATTCATAAGCCACTGATAAAAGGGCTGCCCGTTCATGGTATAATCCGGATTGACAATCACGGCATATCCCAGACAGAGATCCTGAAAATGAATGGGTGAAAATAAATACGTCCGTGCTGTTCCGTCATATTCACAATCCGGCACCAGACGCACGGTGTCAAAATCGTCTGCCTCAAAATATTCTCCCTGCCGATATGCGGCAAGAACCCTCATCCGTTCCGAATAATCCCTGCCGGGATCTGTCCCGTATTTTTTTAATCCTTCCATAAGCTCCGGCGAATCAATCCCTTGTGAGCGGTCAAAGATTTCTGCATTGACACACAGATACAGACCTTCACATCTCAAAAAGGGGATATACTCCCTGAGCCCGTCAAGCATCTCATCATAGTTATCACAGTCTGACAGTTTTTCCATCATTTCATTCAGAATGATGGAGTTGGACTGTCCGGTTTCGCGATTCACATAATAATCATGACGGAATTCCTTAAAACTCTTTCCACACCGGATCCAGCAGCCACAGCTTTCCCTGAAAATCGGCCTTGTCTCCTCAACCATGTCCGTACCGGTCCCTTTGCCCCGGATCCGGTTGAATAAATTTTCACATACGCGATATCCAATCTCGGTACGGGGACGTTTGACCGATGACAGTCTCGGTTCAAAATTAACCGCATCCGCAATATCGTCAAAACCGGTCACCGCAACATCTCTTGGCACCTTAATCCCAAACCGCTCCAGTCCGCGGATAAGCCCCATCGCCATTTCATCATTGGAGCAGGCGATAGCGCGCGGCAATCCGGCCGGACTGCCGGCAAAATACACTCCGGCATCCACCCCGCTCTGGAAGCCATAATTGCCATTATAGATATCTTCCTCACGGACCGGCATATCATGCTCCCTTAATACATCCTCATATGCCTTCCGTCGGAGCATGCTCTCCTGATGGAGAGCCGGTCCTGTCACAAATCCGATCCTCTCATATTTGTGAAAGTCAATCAGATGTTCAATCATTTCACGCATCGATGCATAATTATCAATACCGGCAAAGCCCATGCCATCTTCCTTGATCTCCAGAGAAATACACGGAACACCGCTGTTTTTAACAGAGTCAAACAATTCCCTCTCAACCTCTTTACATATTATGGTATTTGCCACAATGATAATCCCATCAAAGTTTTTTAAATTGGCAAGACGAAAAATATTAAATTCTCCAATATCAAATTTGCGACGGATATCGTAGATTCCGGCACAACTGAAAATGGAGACATTGTAATCCTCCTCTCTTGCTCTTTCTTCGATTCCTCCCAGTATTGATTTCCATGCCTCGCTGTCCACCCCGGTGATAAAAACCGCAATATTGCCTCTCTTCATCAATAACCCTCCAACATTGATATCCGGTTCAACATTGATATAATGTATCATTCAGTCAAACATATAGTGCAGAAAAAACACTTTTGGTATGCTGTTTTCTCTATGGTATAAGCATTTACATTATATCATCTTTGATTCTAATTACAAATTTATTTTTGCATTATTAATACATATTTTTGCCATATTTTGCACATAGCAGTCCGATATCAATAAAATCCGTACAATGTTTTTATTTCCAACATCATAATATGCGGTTTTTGTAAATTGTTCCCTGCCTGTTACAGAAAAACCTTTCCGGGATAACACGAATACAAAAAACGTGACATATGCTGTATCTTACATATGTCACGTCTGTTTAACCCAGTGTAATATTTTCTACATCTTCTTTTTCAAGCACCGCCAGTGTATCCTTATCCACATCCTTCAATGCCACGATACGGCTCGCCTGGTTGGACACGGCCTTTTCCATGTAATTGCGCACATCTCTTGCGTTGGCATAGTTGTCCGGCTTGCTCTCACATCGCTTTTTGAAAAATTCTTTGGCAACGGCTGCTGCCTCTTCCGAAAGCTGGTAATCCTGACTCTTGCAGAAATTTAACAGGATCTCATACTCCTCGTCTGCCGTATAATCTTCAAAATAAATGTATTTGTTGAAACGGGAACGGAGTCCCGGATTGGAATCGATAAATTCCTGCATAAGATCGGTATATCCGGCCACGATCACGATAAGATCATCCCGGTGATCCTCCATCGCCTTTAAAAGCGTATCCACAGCTTCCTGTCCAAAGTCTCCCTGTCCTTTGTTGTTGGTCAGGGTATAAGCCTCATCGACAAACAGTATGCCGCCCAAGGCTTCCTCTACTACTTCCATGACCTTGGTCGCGGTCTGTCCGATATAACCACAGACAAGTCCGGAACGGTCTACTTCTACCAGATGTCCCTTTTCGATGACTCCGATGCTGGCATAAATCTTGGCAAGCAGTCTGGCAACCGTCGTCTTACCGGTACCCGGATTGCCCATAAATACCATGTGTCTGTTGACACTGGTGGTCTTCATGCCGTTTTCCTCACGCATCTTCTGGACCTTCATCAGGTTGACCAAAGCATTGACATCCTCTTTGACACTTTTTAATCCGGTCAGGGAATTTAACTGCGCCAAAAGCTCATTGGGATCGAGCTTTTCCATTTCCTCCTCCTTGGGAGGCCTGATCACGGTAACAGGCTTTTTGTCAGGCCGTAACAGACCATATTCCTTGAGATAATTGTCAAGCATCAGGCAGTATTTGGAAAGCATCTCAACTTCCTTTTCCCCTGCACAGGAATTGCTCGCAATATAGCTCTGTCCGATCTCACGGAAGGTTTCTACCACAAATTTCGCCTTCTGGTTGCGGTAAATATCACCCTTTATTTTTCTGCCGGCATCCGCAAGCACAAAGTACTTCAATGCTACAGGAATCCGGTTGCCATAGGTGGCCTCATTGAGATCCCGTTTTTTCTTCAGCTCATCCGCCGTATTGGGATCTATGTAAAAGCCAAGCATGTCATTAATAAAATCTTCTTCTTCTTTTTCCAGATGTCCGGACAGTGTTGAAATGTAAATGACAAAATTTAAAAACTCCCTGCGCAGATTCTCACGCAGTGTCATCTGCAGATCCTGCTTGATGACTCCGTTTTTTTCGATATAATCGCACATTTCATAGCACTGATTCATTAACTGCTTCAGATCTTTACCCATAATTATTCCAGTACTTCCTTGATTGCTGCCATAAGCTCATCATAGGTCTCAAAGGCCTTTAATTCAGGATGATCTGCCTTGATCTGGTCAGTGCTCTTAAATAAAAAGCCTGCCTTGCTGGCCTGTATCATACCCAGATCGTTGTGGCTGTCACCGCTTGCAATGGTATTGTATCCGATCGACTGCAATGCTTTTACTGTTGTATATTTGGAATTTTCCACCCTCATCTTGAATCCGGTGATCTCACCGTCGGGTGCTACTTCCAGGGAATTACAGAAAATAGTGGGCCATCCCAGCTTTTTCATAAGGGGAGTGGCAAACTGTGTAAAGGTATCACTGATGATGATTACCTGTGTGATGGAACGAAGCTCATCCAAAAATTCCTTTGCTCCGGGAATAGGATCGATCTTGGCAATCGTCTCCTGAATCTCTTTCAGTCCGAGACCGTGCTCTTTTAAAATACCGATACGCCATTTCATCAGCTTGTCATAATCGGGCTCATCACGGGTCGTTCTTTTGAGCTCGGGAATGCCGCTTTCCTCAGCAAATGCAATCCAGATCTCCGGTACCAGTACTCCTTCCAAATCCAAACATACAATATCCATTTTCTGTCCTCTCATTCTCTTTGTCTATTATTGTATCCGCATGTGCTTTTTATCTCTTATCCACATCCGGATAATACCTGCGCTCATTATAGCATGATACTGTGGGCAAAAGCAATTTTGCACCGGTAAAACATGCTGCTTATATTCTTATATTTTTTTCAGTTCATACTGACGTGTTCCAAGGCCGATCTTTTCAGCATGCGCCAGACAGGATTCCCATTCTGTATCCGGGTGGGTCATATGGAAGTGATCGGTTGTACCGGCTCCATCCGTATGACAGTGTTCATGGCCGTGACCTTCTGCATGATCGTGACCATGCTCCTTACAGTTGTCATCCAGGACGCTTCCGCTCATGACCGGCATCTGATTGCACAGATCTGCACAGGCCTGATCCAGGGCAACCGGATCAAAGGAAGCTAACATACCGACATTGGGAATGATCGGAATATCATTTTCTGCATGACAGTCACAGTTGGGTGACACATCGCAGATCAGGGAAACATGAAAACAGGGTCTGTCCTTGCAGACAGCAAGACTGTATTCAGCCATCTTGTAATTTAACATGGCAATGGAATTGGAAAAATCTGCGGAAATAGCATCCTTGGGACAGACAGCAAGACAACGTCCACAGCCGACACATTTGTCATGATTGATAAATGCTTTTCTGTCCGTGATCTCGGGAGCCTGATGGGCACAGATCCGGTAGCAGGCGCCACAGCCGATGCAGGCGCTCTGATCTACGCTCGGCTTGCCTTCGCAGTGCTGCTCCATCTTGCCCGCACGGGAACCACAGCCCATTCCGATATTTTTGATCGCACCGCCAAAACCTGCCATTTCATGGCCCTTGAAATGTGTCAGTGAAATAAACACATCCGCATCCATGATCGCATGACCGATCTTGGCCTCTTTGACATATTCGCCATCAATCGGCACCAGTGTCTCATCCGTTCCCTTCAGACCATCCGCAATAATGACGTGGCAGCCGGTCTGAAGCGGCGAAAATCCATTGACATAGGCAGTATCCAGATGGTCCAGCGCATTTTTGCGGCTGCCTACATAAAGCGTGTTGCAGTCCGTCAGAAAAGGCTTGCCGCCAAGCTCTTTGACATAGTCAGCAACGACCTTTGCATAATTGGGGCGTAAAAAAGCCAGATTGCCATATTCACCAAAATGGATCTTGATCGCTGCATATTTGTCCTTAAAATCAATGTTTTCAAATCCGGCCTGTTTCATCAGACGATGAAGCTTCTGAATCAGGTTTTCATTGTAATTGGTCTTGAAAGTCGTAAAATAAACCGTTGATCCTTCCATATGTGATCCTCCAAATAATCTCTGAAACATATTTCACAGTATGATGTCAGGGTATACCTTACCGTATAAAATTGGTCATGACCTTATCCACCGGCTCAGGTTGCTTTACGCCTGCCTTTTTGCCTGCCTCGATGCTCTTTAACAGCCATGCCATATTGCGGCCCAGGGTCTCCATGATCTGGACGCCCTCTTTGTCCTGCAATACCTCTTCGGGTGCAGATCCATGCACCATGTTCCAGTAGCAGGATGAAACAACCGGCATCTGATTGATCATAAAATATTTGTTTAACACATCCAGTGTCGTGCTTGTACCGGCACGTCTTGCAGAAGCAATCGCTGCTGCCGGTTTAAATGCCAGATCATCTTTGGCCACACCGAATAACCGGTCTAAAAAGGCAATCACCTCTCCCGACGGAGAAGCATAGTATACAGGACTTCCCACGATCAGTCCATCTGCCTGCTTAACAGCCTCTGCTGCCTTAGCCACAAGCTGATCCATCCCGCCGTTTACTGCGGCAACACCGATATGCAGAAACTCAGTTTCGATGCCTTCCTGTTGTAAAATTTCACTGATTTTTGTCAGTGCCATATTGGTACAGCCTTTTTCTCTCCGGCTTCCATTGATCAATAATACTTTCATATTTTCACTCTTCCCTCCTGTTATGCCTTTACTGTATCTGCCTCTGTTTCGACAGCTTTCTCCTTTTTATAATACAACTGATAGCCGATCCATGCCAGTATAATTGCGGCAAAAACATCCAGAACCGAGTGCTGTTTGGTAAAAACAGTTGATAAAATGATCAGTCCGGATATGATGCAGCAGACTGCCTTCTGCCATTTTTTCGGCAGTACCTTTTCACTTCGCAAGGCTGCGATCATCACAACAATCGAATTGTAGACGTGAATGCTTGGCACGACATTGGTCGATGTATCATTTTGGTAAATCATCTGCACCAGGCGGACCAAAATATTGTCTCTTTCAAAATATGCCGGCCGTATGTCCAGACCATTAGGATATAGGAAAGAAATAATGATAAAAAGCGTCATCCCCATGTACAGATATTTGATCATACGGAGAAATTCCTCTTTATCTTTAAAAAAGAAGATCAAGAACATCCCGGCAATATACGGGAACCAGAGCAGATATGGAATAATAAACACTTCCAGGAACGGAATCTTATGATCCAGTGCAATGGATACAATCGCCACCGGAACATCTCTTTTTTCAACCAGCGTAAAACAAAGCAGATACAACGGACAATACAGGACCGTCCACCAGTATTTCATCTTTGCCTTCCAATTGTCTTTCATGAAATCATCTCCCAAAATGTCTTTAACGCCACAGATGTCAGTCCTGTGGCGTTGTAAAAATGCACTTAATTAAAATGATAAATCTTTTGCGCCAGTTCATATCCTTTTTCGATAATTTTGTGACGCGCTTTTCCGTCCTTTTCGATAATCTTGGTCAAAATCTGTCTGTGTATGATCTCATACATCTCTTCCCCGCTTGCATGAAGCTCCCGCCAGAGCTCTTCTTTTTTGGCAATGCTCTCCGGGCTTCCTTCCCTGACTAACAAGGCTGAGCTGACAGACAGGATCATTGCCAGATACTGAGCCATATAATCCTGTAATTTTTCATTTTGAAGCTTGGACAGGTCATGCATCTGTATCATCAGCTTATTGACGTAAAGCTGCTGATCAATGCGCCCGATCATGACCTTTTCATTGACCGACTGGTCCGCTCTTCCGATCTTGTAATCATAAAGATCCAGATCCATATAAAGCATCGTGTGCACATAGGGCAGCGGATAATATACAAAAATGTTGTCCACATAAAATGTATGCTTGGGAAGTGTCAGTCCGCATCCTCTCAACAGCTCGGTCCGGTATATGACCGCATGCATGAGCAGATTGTGTCCCACCTTGAAATGACCGACATCATCCCAGGTAAAAACTACATTTTGAGGAAGTGCGCTCTTATAATCGATCACAACCTTGCGATGCTCGCCTTCCTTATCATATACATAATTGGCAATAAACATGTCAATCTGATTATCGGCATCTGCGTGCTCTTTCAGTGCTTTTATTACTTTTGCAAATGCATCCTGATCCAGGTAATCATCACTGTCCAGCACTTTGTAATACAGACCATGCGCATGCGAAAGTCCGCACATAACTGCGTCACCGTGTCCGCCATTTTCCTTGTATATGTAATCCACAATGCCCGGATATTTCTCTTTTAAGGCCCTGCCTATTTCTCCGGTCCGGTCTGTCGATCCGTCATCAATAATCAATACTTCCACATCATCAGAGCCGGAAACCGCTGACATGACCGCCGTTTCCATATAATCCTGTGAGTTGTAGCACGGAATTGCTATGGTGATCAATTTCTTCTCCACTGGTAACTCTATCCCTTCTACTGCATATTATTGTGCCGGCGGCTGCCCGGATGCTGTACAAAGATTAGAAATCTGCCACCTGCTATACTAGTAATTTATGTTAGCATAAAACGTGTTTTTGCTCAATTTATAATTTATTACATTATTATTAATTTTTTTATAATTTTCCATCCCTATCCTCTTATACAGAATTCCGATTTCACCTGCTCTTTTGTATCACTTATAGATTAGAAAGTAAAATCCCGATAATATTAGCAGAAATACGATATTAGCAATCGTAAACCACAACATATATCTGCCTTTTTTATCCGGATACTGATTAACCAAAAACTTGTAAGAGATCAGGCTTGCCATGGATGCAATCAAAGTGCCAAGGCCTCCCAGATTGACCCCAAGTAAAAGAGCCTTATAATCTGTCGTAAAGCCTGACAAAAGCAGAGCTGCGGGAACATTGCTGATACATTGGCTTGTCAGAATCCCGACAAATACTTCCCTTCCGGCTACAAGATGCTGCAAAAACTCTTTTATAATATCAATATTCCCCATATTTCCGGTAAAAATAAAAAATCCAATAAATGTAAACAATAACGCATAATCAACGTCTAGCAACACTCTCTTCTCCAAAATGAATAAAAGAATCAGAACGCTGATTACCAGAAAACAACACGGCACAACATGTACAACTACCAATAAAGAAAAGACAAAAAGTATCAGATAAACCGTAATGCGCAGGATTCTCTTTTTATCATCTTTCCGCACTCCTTTAGAATGCACTTCCGCCCGGATCTTTTGCCCTTTTCCTCTTATAAGTGCCAGAGAAGCCAGAAGTAATACCGCTGACACAGCCGAAAACGGGAGCATATACAATAAAAACTCCCGAATAGATAAGCCGGATAACCCGTATAAATACAGATTTTGCGGATTTCCAATCGGAGTCAGCATACTTCCCAGATTGGCTGCAATTGTCTGAAGCACAATGACCGGTATCATCAACTCTTCCTTCCGGCAATTGATCAACATCATGACCGTAAATGGCACAAATGTGATCAAAGCAACATCATTGGTAATAAACATCGCCGTAAAAAAGCATAAAAAGACCAGAACTGCCACAAGTTCACCAACTTTTCTGGTTTTCTCAAGCAGCTTCCAGCCAATCGCCTCAAAGACCCCGTTGCACTTCAGCCCCTGCATGATCGCCATAAGACTCCACAAAATTCCAAGCGAGCGGAAATCAATATAATCAAAGTAAAAGGCACCCGGCCTTACCCAGAATGCGGATAAGGCTGCAAGTGCCCATGCTACAGTTAAAACTGTTTCTTTTTTTATAAAAGTCACTATCTTTTTCATATGGTTCACCTACACCATATTAAACAATAATAAAATATCGTGCAAGTGTTATTTATGCACAGGCTGTTTTAAAGTCCAAAACCTGCCACAATTTGTGAAAATTCTTTTGAACCGGAAAAGCCCTTAATTGTAGCATCATTTATCCTAGATTATTCACGGCTCAGCCGAAAAACTGGCTGAAAGCCGCATAGTCACTGTATTTTAATTGAATATTGCTTTTCACTTATCAAGTGAA